>DCWQ01000029.1:139319-140335 GCA_002328185.1 Dehalococcoidia bacterium UBA2158 | reverse complement strand
GATTGTCGGGCCCCACTACATAACGCGGCCGATGATTCGCATATTACCCGTTTGTTGGATGGCCGAACAAATTTAGGATTCCGGCCTGCTAGCAACGCTAAAGTCGCCAAGGCGTGGCGCACAGCGGCGGCCGACTCCAGGCCATACCATTTGGTGGAGCCACGATTAGCACTAATGGTATTTTCTGGCTAGGCATCGAAACAATTTCAACAACCGGTGGGGGCGTATAATTTGGGAGTTCCGAAGTCGCAATCACGTGGAGGGAGACATGGCACGAGTTCCCGCATTATCTAGAGATAATATCCCAGAAGACCAAAGAGCCGCATTCGATGGTCTGATACAGCAGCGAGGCGAAGTTCCTACTACCGGACCAGGTTCAGTGATGCTTAACGCCCCGGAAGTCGCGGAGCGTGCGCTCGGACTCGCCCTTTACCTGCGAACGGAAACATCGTTGCTGCCTCGCATCCGAGAACTCGGTATGTTGGTTGCCGCCCGAGAGAACGATTGCCAGTTCATCTGGCACGCCCATGCACCGGTTGGTCGCCAAGCTGGTTTGAAACATGAAACCGTCGACGCCCTTCGTGACAAAAAAGATATCCCTGGATTAGAAGATGACGAGGCCGCGGTCGTGAAATACGGCCAAGAATTCTTCCGTACCAGGAATGTCAGGCAGGACACATTCGATGCAGCGTTGGCGCAATTCGGTGTTCTCGGGTTGACTGAGCTAACCAACCTCATGGGCTGTTATTCTATGCTGGCCTTCAACGTCAACGCATTTGGAGTCGAACTACCAGAAGACAGTCCGGAAAAACCGCTGCCGGTTTAGATATGCCAATCCGGCCTCGATGTCCCGAACGATGCGCGTTACCCCTGCGCTACACCCGACATGCCGGGATTCGCCTTGTTCGATAAGACTTCGAGGATCCACGCCTAAACCACTTTTTTTAACCAACTAATGGATCCGATTTGTATCCACCGAGATCCTTGGGAATTTAGTTGTTGGGTGGGCGGACTCT
>DCWQ01000029.1:65488-138993 GCA_002328185.1 Dehalococcoidia bacterium UBA2158 | reverse complement strand
ACTCTCCTTCGTCTCCACCGCAAACAACCACCTCGGCTACTTTTAACATCTGGTCATGCTAAGTGCTGATTGAGAGTACGCCAATACCTGATGCTAAGGTGGATGCAGGTAGTGTTTGCTCAACCTAGGATGAGCGGGTTGGTTGGAGCCACGGTATCCGCCACCGTCATTCTAGCGGAAGCTGATATCCAGGATATTCTTGGGTGAAGATGGTCCCATTGTCGCTCATGATGAGCTCCGTCGAACCACCTCATTTTGATAGCAATACTCCACCGGAGCGCTTTTAGACAGACTCATGATGATCGAATCTAACGGACATTTCTCCTCCCCTCAGTCATTCCGACGAAAGGCGGAATGGCTGGGATGGAGTGTCTACGGACGGGGTTTGTTGGAGGTTACTCCGGAGATTGCCTGAAGATGGTGAGGATGCGGTCCATGCCGGCCAGGTCTTGTTCCACGCTGGTGGAGCCTTCCTGGAAGTGGTTTAGGGCCAGCTTTTGGACCGCAGGTATCTGCTCCGGGTCCATCTCCAGCAAAATGATTCCACTATCCTTCAGCTTAGCTTCAGCTTGGGTTAGTAGTCGGCGGATCAGGCACAGTCCGTCGGGGCCGCCATCTAGGGCCAGGGCAGGTTCTTGCTGGACCTCAGGTTGTAGTGTGGGGATGCGACCGGTGGGGATGTAGGGGAGGTTGGCTACGATTAGGTCTACAGGTTCCGGCACGGGGTCCAGAAGGTCGCCGATGCCTAGGGAGACCCGCCCGGCAACGCCGTGTACCCGGACGTTGTAGGCTGCAACGTCCAGCACTGCATCGGCCACGTCTACAGCGAAGATCTTGGCCGCGGGAAGGTGCATGGCCAAGTTGATGGCGATGGCCCCGCTGCCCGTGCCGACGTCGGCGATAAGTAAGTCCCTGGATTCCATGCCCATCATAGCGATGAACAGGGCGTGTTCAACCAGGCCTTCTGTCTCGGGACGAGGTATCATCACCGCCGGAGTGAGGATGACGTTGATGCCGTAGAACTCACGCTGTCCCAGGATATAGGCCAAGGGTTCCCGTAGTAACCGGCGCTCCAAGAAGGCGTCCAAGGCAATCTGTTGCTGGGCGGAGACATCGGTCTCCTGCTCAGCGAAAATGCTCTGCCGGGCCATACGCATCACATTCATCACGAACACCTCGGCCTCCAGGCGGGCGTCGGGGATGCCGGCGGCTTCCAACTTCTGGTGGGTATCCTGAATGACGGTACGGAGCACAGACATAAGACGGCTTTCTAACCTTCGAAGTCAGCTAAAATTTCGAGGCAAACAGGTCTCTACAAATTAAGACCTACCGGGGAGATAACGGCAACATGAAAATGCCCTTGTAGGGCCTGTGCCGCTAGACGGTGGCTTCGCTTAGAAGGTGTTCTTGCTCCCAGGCGCTTAGCTTGTCGAACATATCATCCAGGCCGCCGTCCATGAGCCGAGGGATGTCATGGAAGTTCGCATTGCTGCGGTGGTCAGTAACCCGGTCCTGGGGGTAGTTATAGGTCCGTATTTTCTCGGAGCGTTCGGCGCCGCCCACTTGGGCACGGCGGCTGTCGCTGATCTCGGCGTCATGGCGCATCTGCTCGGCCTCAAACAACCGGGACCGGAGCATCGTCATCGCCCTTTGCTTATTCTTGTGCTGAGAACGCTCGTCCTGACAGACCACGGTCAATCCCGACGGTTCGTGAACTATTCGGATGGCGGTGGCCACTTTGTTGACGTTCTGGCCGCCGTGGCCGCCAGCGTGGTAGACATCTATGCGAAGTTCGTTGGGGTCGATCTTGACCTCAACTTCATCCACCACCGGCAGCACTGCGACTGTGGCGGTTGAGGTGTGGATTCGGCCCTGGGTCTCCGTGTTGGGAACGCGCTGGACCCGGTGAACGCCGGGCTCGAACTTCAGGCGGCTGAACACGCCTTTACCCTGTATCTCAAAAACTATCTTGTTGAATCCGCCAACTTCTGTGGGGTTGGATTCCATGACCTCGACCTTCCAGCCTTGGTTCAAGGCGTAACGAGAATAGGCCCGGTAAAGGTCGCCCGCGAAGATTCCAGCCTCGGCTCCGCCGGTGCCAGCCCGGACCTCCATGATCACGTCCCGCTCGTCATTGGGGTTCTTCGGGAGTAGGGCCAACGTCAACGCCTGGCTCAGGTCTTCCAACTTTTCCCGGTTCTCTTCCAGCTCTTCTTTAGCCATCTCGACTAGTTCTGGTTCCGAGCTGTCGTGCACCAAAGTCTCCAAGTCCTCTATCTCAGCGACCAGACCTTTGTATTCGCCGCCAATTTTAACCAGATTTTCTAGAGAGGTTCGCTCCCGTGCCAACTCCTGAACACGCTCAAAATTAGCCGCAATCTCAGGATTTCCCATGGATTCTTCAATCTGATGGTAGCGTCGGATCACCGGGTCTAGCTTGTCGAATATAGTGGGCATGATAGTTCTTCTATTGATATTCGCCGGCGCCAGTTATAACCGTGCCTGGTGTGTCGAATACCGCAACCTAACACTCAGTTTAACTTAGGAATGGAGGTTAAACAAGCACAATTTCGTTGATTCAAAAGGGGACTGAGCAGCCATACTCTAAGCTAACAGTCCTAACTTGACTCCCCGGTGCATCGCAACCGTGCCGAAACCCAGCCTCCGAAACTCAACGTTGGCCAACCCCAGTTCCGAAAGCATCTCTGCCAGCCGGTTGGCCTCCAAGAAATAATCAACCGACTTGGGCAGGTACGAGTAGGCGGTGCCGTCTCCGGCGACCAATCTGCCGATCAGCGGGACCAGGCCGTGAAACACAGGCCGAAATAGGCTAGACCTCAGGCCAGGCTTCATAGGAGAAAGTTCAAGTATAACCACCCGGCCTCCCGGACGCACAACCCGAACCATCTCGGACAAAGCCTTCCCGACGTCGGGCATGTTGCGGAGGCTGAACCCCGCAGTGGCACAAGCAAAACTGCCATTGGCGAAGGGTAAAGAAAGTGCGTCTCCGACCATCATGGTCACCGAGCCGGACATCCCACGGGCTGCCGACCTGGACTTGGCGCGTGAGACCATCCCTTCAAGCAAGTCCAGGCCCACAGTGTGGTCAACCTCCGGACGCCGGGCCAGCTCCAAGGCTAGGTCCCCGGTGCCTGTGGAAATGTCGATGGCCGAACCTTTGAGGCCCTGAGCCGCGAGCGCGGCAGCCTGCCGTTTCCAACGGCGGTGCATCCCCAGCGTCATTAGGTCGTTCATCAGGTCGTAGCGGCCCGATATACGAGAGAAGAGGTCGGCGACGTAACGCTGTTTCTCAGCGCCTTTGAGTTCAGCCATGGGTGGGGTCGGTCTAGGCCTCTGGGCCCTGATATTGCATCTCATCGGGCATGGTCTGGTCCAATCCCAAGGCCATGAATATCCGGGCGACCACGAAATCCACGACGTCACCGATGCCCTGCGGCTTCAGATAAAAGGCAGGTTCAGGTGGGATGACGACTGCTCCCATACGGCTCAGGGTCAACATATTCTCCAAGTGGATACTATGCAGGGGAGTTTCCCTGGGCACCAAGACCAATGGTCTCCGCTCCTTCAGACAGACGTCAGCGCTCCGAAGCAGCAGGTTACCGGACAGCCCTCCGGCCAGGGACGCGACACTATTCATGCTGGCCGGGACGATCACCATGCCAGCGGCGGGGTAGGTGCCGCTGGCCACCGGCGCTCGCAGTTCATTAATGGGGTAGTGAACGAATGATGGATGTTCTTGCCATTCGATCAGCGTTTCGTTGAAATTCTCATCCATTTCCTCTTGCCAGACCAAGCGGCCGGCGTTGGAACACAGCGCAACTGTGGGGATGTCTCGCCGCAGTAATTCGTCCACCGTGGCCCGGGCCATCACGGCCCCACTGGCGCCGGTTATCCCTACCACTACCGGGTTGGCCTTAGTGCTGGTCATAGCGCCACCGCCAGGACGGTGAACAGGAACAGCACCATGGAGATCACGCTGTTGTATTGGAAGAGGGGCGAACTTAGTTTGGACAGGTCATCGGGCTTGAGCAACCCGTTTTCAAAGGCCAACAGGCTGACGGCAATGGCCCAGCCTATGAAGTAATAAAAGGAAAGATCCATCCAGAAGCCCAGGGCCAGCAGGGCGGCTGCGGCGGTGGTGTGCATTACCTTAGTGGTCCGCAAAGCGGCCACGATTCCAAAGCGTTTGGGCAATGAATTGGTTCCGTATTTCCGGTCGAAGTCGAGGTCGGCGCAACCGTAGACAATGTCGAACCCACCCGCCCATAAAGCCACCGCCACCGATAGCAGGACAGCCTCAGGGGCGAGCTTGCCGGTTATTGCGATCCATGCCGCCGACGGCGATATGGCCAAGGCCCAGCCCAGGAAGAAGTGACACGCCCAGGTGTGGTATTTGGCGAAGGAGTACAGGACGACGTAGGCCGCGGCCACCGGCGCCAAGGCCAGTGCCAGCCCATTCAACTGAGCAGCCGCGTAGAAGAATACCCCGGTGCCGACCACCATCAAGCCAAACACTTCGAAGGGTTTCAGTTTGCCGGTGGGCAGATGGCGGTTCGCGGTCCGAGGGTTGTGGACGTCTTCTTTTCTGTGGATGAACCGGTTGGCTGCCATGCCCAGCGTCCGCACTCCGGTCAATGCCACGGTGATCCAGATAAAGGCGCTCCAGCCCGGCCATCCGTCCGCGGCCAAGAACATCCCCATACAACAAAAAGGAAGGGCGTAGAGGGATTCCCAAACCCGGATGGTGCTGAGGTAGCGGGGCACTCTCGTGGCGATGATCCCCGCAGGGGTGGTTATTACGCTTGAAGCCAACATGTCTCGTATCTTCTCACATCGCCGCCCACGCGGTGGGGTTTCCTTAGCGGAACCTGGGCGATGTCAAGACAGACCATAGTCACTCCATTTCCCGTCGACCAGGTCTTTCACCGCCTGGTCCATGATGATGTCCGGCGGCCACTCCCGGCGACGGCCGCCCTCTTCTATCGTCTTGATAGTGGCGTCGATGCCGACCTTGCTGCCGAATTTGGGTGTTGATGAGCCGATGTCCAAGTCGTCGATCGGGCCTTGGGCGAAGAGGAAATCTTGAGCCGGGTCGATGTTGTTAGTGACCCGCCAAGCAACCTCGGACATGTTGTGGACATCCACGTTGTGGTCTACCACGATGATGGTCTTAACCAAGCTCATGAGACCCAGCCCCCAAAGTCCGTGCATCACCTTCCGTCCCTGTCCGGGATACTCTTTCTTGATCGACACGATGACCAGGTTGGTGAACGAGCCCTCAGCGGGCATGTTGATGTCCACGACCTCGGGTAGGATCATTCTCATCAGAGGCAGGAAGACCCGCTCGGTCACCTTGCCCATGTAGAAGTCCTCCATGGGCGGGCGACCCACGATGGCGGCCGGATAGATCGGTTCCTTGCGGTGGGTGATGCAGGTTACGTGGAAGACCGGGTAAGGGTCTTCCATGGAGTAGTAGCCGGTGTGATCGCCAAAGGGGCCTTCGTCTCGCTCTTCGCCTGGTGTTACATACCCTTCCAGCACAATCTCAGCCTGGGCGGGCACCATCAGATCGTTGGTCTTGGCCTTGACCAGTTCCACACCCTCTTCGCGGAGGAACCCTGCCACTGCCATCTCATCCATGTCGGGCGGCAGGGGCGCGGAGCCGGTCCAGATGGTGGACGGGTCGCCGCCAAGCGCGACAGCAACGTCCAGCTTCTCCAATCCGAGTTCGTGGCTCATGCGGTAATGGTGTGTCCCTACCTTATGGGTCTGCCAGTGCATGCCGGTGGTCTGCTTGTCGTAGACCTGCATCCGGTAGGTGCCGTAGTTCTGGATGCCCGTCTCCGGGTCCTTGGTGATAACGAGCGGAAGGGTTACGAAAGGGCCGCCGTCCAGGGGCCAGCATTTCAGTATAGGGAACTTATAAAGATCAACATCGTCGGCCTGAATAACCAGTTCTTGGCAGGGAGCGCTGTTCACGGTCTTGGGCTGGAACGCCCCCAGGTGCACCAACTGTCCAAGGGTGCGTAGTTTGTTCATCAGGCCCTTGGGTGGGCCGTGTATCAGGTCTAGGAGGCCTTCGATTCGGCCGACCAGGTCATCTATGCTATCGACCCCTAAAGCCCAAGCCATCCGTTGGTGCGTGCCGTACATGTTGATCAACACCGGGGTGTCGTAGCCAGTGACGTTTTCGAACAGGAGGGCCGGCCCGCCCGACTTGATCACCCGGTCGGCGATCTCCGTGATTTCCAACTCGCGGTTGACCGGCGCGGAGATGCGACGCAGCTCGCCCTTCTCTTCCAGGAAACGAATAAATTCTCTAAGGTCTTTGAATTTCATCTTGATGCGTGGACATTGTATCCGCTGGCGAGTCATGGCTTCAATCGAATGGGTAGGGGCGACCCGTAGGCGCGGGTTTTCAACCCGCTCGGTTCAGGGGGGTATGACGCGAATCTAAGGAACTGTGAAGGCCGTTCACCGTGATTTGGCTGTCGGATGCGAGAGTCGGCTGCCTAACAACCAGCGGGTTAATAACCCGCGCCTACGGCAGACGGATTGTCTTGTGTAGACGTTTCTTGGATTCAGGCTTTCGCCGGAATCACGGAGGTGGTATGGAAGGGAAGAGGAAATAAAAACAGGGCTGGCGAAATGCCAACCCTGTTTTGGTTCTACCTTATCTTGGTGCGGTTTAGAAGCCGGATGAAGACTCGGTGCGCATCTTGCTGAAGCAATCACTGCAGTAAACCGGACGGTCGCCTCGGGGCCGGAAGGGCACCATGGCGTCATTGCCGCACTCGGCGCAGTTGATGGGGTACATCTCTCTGGGGCCGTCTTGGTACATACCTGCGGACCTTTGCTCGGAACGGCGCACTGCCCGGCAACTGCGGCAGCGCTTGGGCTCGTTGCCGAACCCCCTTGCTTGGAAAAATTCCTGTTCACCAGCCGTAAAGATGAACTCCCCACCACACTCCACGCAAGTTAGGGTCCTATCTGACAATGCCACTGGTCGACCTCCTGGGTCTTCTCCCCGAATTTGGTTCCCCCGGCCAAGTGGTACCGGTTACTGACGTTCCCTTCTCTACTAGTGTTTCGGTAACCCGTTCAGCCTAACCCTGGTTCGGGTTGGGGCACATTATACCCATTAACATTCTCTTTGCAAGCGCAATTTTCGCCTATCTGAAAATTGGTTGAGAATGGTATTCCAGTATCGTATTTCCTAATAAGAGACGAAATGCGCAAACCCAATGGTCCATAAATTGTCACCGTTAACGATAGATTGGCCGTGTTCTCTTGTTAACATAAACGACAACAAGATGCGGCCTGATCCAGTGTGACAAAACGCGAAGGCGAGGCTTTGGCGAATATCAAGAAAACTACCTGATTCTTGGACTTGGGTGGCCCGTTATCCGCGCTCTTCATCTACCAAAAAGCAGGATGAGGCCTTAAACACTGCCCATAACCGCTGACCAGTCCTGATCCCCATCTTCTCCAGAGCCGCCCCGGTGATGTGACAATGCAACGGTTGCCCACAGTCTAAGGTCACCGCGTATCCAGGCGGACGGGACTCGACCGACACCACCTGGCCCGGCAGCCGGTTCCGAGCCGAAGACCCGGCCAGGTCTTCCTTGGCCAAGATGATGTCCGATGCCCGGATGCCCACCGTAACTCTGTCCGTCCCGTCTTCCGAACCGGCGTTTGCAGAGGTGTGGGAGTCCAAAGGCACTTCCAGCTGTAAGCCCGGGCCCACGCAGCTCATGGTGCCGTCACGGGGATTCCTTTCTTGGACCTCTAGGTCGAACAGGTTCTCCACTCCCACCAACCGCGCAACCCGCCCCTGTCCCGGCTGCCCCAAAACATCTAAGGGGTCGCCCGTGACCAGCGTCCGGCCTTCATTGATAACCTGCACCGAATCGCCTAAGGCTAACGCCTCCTCCCGGTCATGGGTCACCAACATCACAGGCACCGGGGACTGGGCCAGCATGTCTCTAAGCTCACGGCGCAGTGTCCGGCGCAACTCGGCGTCCAATGATGCAAAGGGTTCGTCCAGCAGCAGCATAGCCGGCCGGGACGCCAACGCCCTTGCCAAGGCAACCCGCTGTTGTTGGCCCCCGGACAGTTCCCAGGGGTAGCGTTCCTCAAGCCCTTCCAACTGGAATAAGCTAGATAGTTCTGAGAAGCGTTTCCGGCCAGTGGGCGAGTTTCGGTCTGGAAGTCCAAATGCGATGTTGGCCGCCACTTTTAGGTGGGGGAAAAGGTGGTATTGCTGGGTCAGGTAGCCTAGCCGCCGCTCGTGGGTGGGCACCCAAGTCCCATCGCCGCTATCGTAAACAACTTGGCCGCCCACTTCGACATGTCCGCGCACGGGACGCAAGAGCCCCGCGATGGCCCTGAGGGTTGTCGACTTTCCCGCTCCAGAGGGCCCGAACAACACCAGGACCTGTCCGGGCTCGACCTCCCATTCGGTCTCCAGATGAAAATTGCTAACCCGGCATTCCACCCAACCTTTGGCATGGGTTTCTACCGTCTGGTTGTTGATCATCGGCCCTGCCACCTTCGTCGGGTGAGCAGACCCAACAACGCCAACACCAGGACGGACCCGGCCAGCAGCATCACCGAGAGGGCCAGGGCGCCATCGAGGCTGGTCTCCATCGTCGACATGATGGCCAGCGGCATGGTTTGGGTCTCGCCGGTCAGGTTTCCGGCGAACATCATGGTGGCGCCGAATTCGGACAGCGCCCGGGCCCAGGCCAATCCCAAACCGGTGAACATGGCGGGCGCAGCTAGGGGCAACGTGATTCGGAAAAATGTGCGCCACGGAGAAACACCCAGGGTCTGGGCGATATCTTCGAAGTCTTTGGCTCCCGATTGGAAGCCCAGCTTGGCGGCGCGTATGAAGAAAGGCGAGGCCACGAATATCTGAGCGAACACCACGGCAGTGGTGGTGAATGGGATCGTTATCCCGATGTTCTCCAGTCCCGGCCCGATGAGCCCGTTCCGTCCGAAAGCCATCAGCATGGCAACCCCGGCGACCACCGGCGGCAGGACCAAAGGCAACTCCACCAAGGTGTCCACGACCCTGGCCCACATATTGTCGCTCCGGGCCAAAAGGTATGCAAAGGGCGTTCCGAGCGCGACCACCACCGCCATGCTGATGATGCTGGTCAACAGCGACAGGCGAAGAGCAGTCAGAGCGGAGTCTCCGGTAACGGCGTCAAGAAAGTCGCTTTGTTGGGTGGACTGTACCAGCAATGCAATCACCGGTAGGCCGATGAACAGCACATAGAGCACCGCGCCGCTGCCGCCCAAAATTCCGGCTGGATGGCTCCTGAGGAGGCCCAGCGAGTTTATGGTTGCCAATCTGTCAGTCCTAAGTTCTGAATCATGGTGAACTGAAACCATGCGCGTCGAGAATGTGTCGCCCAGCTTCAGAAAGCACAAACTCAACGAACGCCCTGGCTAACTCAGGCTCGGGCGCGTCCTTTAGAAGAGCAATGGGGTACATGGCACTCACGTTAGCCTTCTTGGGGATGGCGATGAAACTCATCTCGCTGACTCCTGTTTCGGAAGCAAAAACGATATCCGTTTCGTAGACGATACCGGCAGCCACCTCTCCCAAGACTACTTTCTGAAATGCCAAGCTGGCATTTGGTTCCCTCGACGCCAAGTTCGCCAACACATCATCTTTGAACCCACTGCCCAACCCTAGACCAACATCGTTGGATAGATTCTCTAGTACCTGCCGAGAATATGCGCCCACCGGAACGCTTTCTTGGCCCAGTACTACCCTGATCTCAGGCTTACCTAGGTCCGATAAATTTGTAACTGGGCCGTTCGAATTGGCGATCACGACCAGAGCGTTGGATGCAAAGTCAGTTGGCGTTCCTGAGACCAAGTTTGCGGCCACGAGGTGGTCCATTTGGATGGAGTCGGCCGAGGCAAATATATCGGCCTTGGCCCCAAATTCTAACTGAGAACGCAACCGCTGGCTGCCGCCGAAGTCCAGTTTCACTTCAACTCCAGAGTTCTTGGCCTCGAAGGCCCGGGCCACGTCCTTGAACGCCCCGGTCAGCGATGACGCCGCAAATACCCGCAATGACGCCCCATTGTCTCCGCCACAGGAAACAATCAGGATCAAGAAAAGGATGAATAGGATTTTGACCTGCTTTATCGGCAAGGTAAAGTTCATGGAATAAGGCATATGCTGAGATTGGATGATTGTAAAGTAACCTTGATATTATATCAAGGTTACTGTACCGTTAATCCATGCCTCGAAGTAGTAACAACCTTCAGAACAACCTGAAACAAGCGCGCACCAGGGTTGGCCTCACCCAAGGGGTATTGGCCAGCCAGGCGGGCATCAGCCGTCAAGCCTACTCCTCACTGGAGTCCGGCAGCGCCAATCCCTCCACCGAAGTCGCTCTGCGGTTGGCGCAGGCCCTCCAAGAGAGGGTTGAGTTACTCTTCTATCTTCCTGAGCGGGCCCCAACTGCCATCGAAGCAGAACTCGTCACCGACTCTTCGCCGGAGCCGGTGCTCAGCGATTCCTCACAAAGAGCGCGATTGTTCCGCGTGGGCCAGAAGATGCTGGCCCGGCCACTGACCGGCGCCGGAAACTGCCGTCATGCTGTGATCGCCGCCGAGGGACTCATTGTTCCAGATGGCGGGTCCCAAAAACGCGTAACGGTGCAGCCCTTCGATCCGGAGGAAGTCGAGTCTCCGACCCTGGCCATGCTGGGTTGCGACCCGGCGGTGGGACTGCTGGAATCGGGCCTCCGCTCCCGGGGAGTGGCCTTGGTGGCGGGCGAAGAGAGCAGCAGCCAAGCGCTGATGGGCTTGGCCAGAGGGGAAGCTCACGTCGCCGGCTGCCACCTGTTGGACGACGCCACCGGAACCTACAACACTTCTTGGGTTGAGCGGCTTGTGCCCTTCTCCTGCGTGCTGGTGACTTTCGCATCTTGGCAGCAAGGGTTGATCCTGGCCTACGGGAACCCCAAACAAGTGGGGGGAGTGGCCGACCTGTCCAATCCGGGGATCAGACTGGTCAACCGGCAGGCCGGCTCAGGGAGCAGAGCGCTGTTGGACCGGACTTTGGCCGCATCCGATATCCCGGCCGGGCAGGTTATCGGTTACGAAAGAGAAGAAAAGGGCCATCTGGCGGTAGCGGCCGCCGTGGCATCGGGCAGCGCAGATGTCGGGATCGGTGTGAAGGCTGCCGCGGTGGCGATGGGCTTGGACTTCCTTCCCCTGGAAGAAGAACGATATGACCTGGTGATCCCCGAGCATTTCCTTTCCGAAGGGCCGGTCCAGGTGTTATTGGACCTGCTTTGTCGCCCTGTGTTGCACCGGCGGGTGGAGAGTCTCGGTGGCTATGACACCTCCAACATGGGTATCCAATCTTCAGTTGCCTAACAGCCCTCGCTTGACGGAGCCGTGCGGCTGGGTTGTAATGGGTCGGCATAGTGGCGGATGTTATCCGACCGCGAACTGGAGGTTAATCATGGCAATGGTACGATGTGTCACCGAGATGGGAATGGGCGTGGATGTCCATGGTCTGGACTACACCAAGGCGGCCACCCGGGCCGTATTCGACGCTCTTCATCACAGCAGCTTGGGATTCATGCGAATGTTAGGCAAAACCGCCGACGATATGACGGTGGATATCACCATCGGAGTTTCCAAACCGGACCAAGTGGATACTGAAGCAGTCGCCGCCACGCTCCCCCACACCAATGGAAAAGGCACCTGCAAGGCGGTTGTCGGAGGCCTGGAGATACCAAGTGCGGACGGCAACGATGGGTTGCTAGTAGCCAACGCAGTCATCATAGTCAGCTTCGACGACGGCAAATAAACCCCATAGAATAAACCATGCTGGGGCGATCGATTCGACCCCGTTGGAGAGACTCATGCCATTCGTCAAAAAGGAGGAGGCCGAGGGCGGTAGTCCCACTTCGGGCACTCAGGCCACGATTCTGGTGGGTAAGGACACCGGCGGGAAGAACCTAACAGTGGTTAACGCCAGCATCGACCCCGGCGCCGGTCTAGCCCTGCACATCCATCCCGATTACGAAGAAGCCACTTTGGTGGTGGAAGGTAACATCGAGGCGGTGCTGGAGGGGGAGACCCGCATACTGGGGCCGGGAGACTTGCTCTTAGCTCCCGCCGGGGCGAAGCACACCATCACAAACCAGTCGAACAAACCGGCCAAGGTGTTGGCGATTTACCCGACCACCAACCCTGAGAGGATTTTCGTCTAGACGGGCCACCGAAGCCATCATGTAATTTTGCCGAAGGCCAGAATCCTGAATGGCTGCGTCAGTCAATCATCACCCACGAGAGCATCCTGGATTCCAGCCTTCGATGGAATGACGATGAGGGATTAGATAAACAAGAAAAGCCCAGTCTTTCGGTAGAAGGACTGGGTTTTTCTTGTTTCCGTTGTTGGCGGGCGTGAGCCGGTTTCGCGGTTACCTAGCTGTTGTGGGTCCTGGTCGACGCCAGGATGTTGAACTTCATGATACCAGGGTCAACCTGGTGGACGGATGTCAGGTGCTCACTCATGTCTTTAACGACAGCGTCGTCGTCATCACCTTTAGCGACATAACGGCAACCCTTACCGGAAGCGTCGAGAGCCAAAGAAAGTAGGGAGTTACAACGTGCGAATCTAACCATGTTCAATCTCCTCCCGTTGTTGGCCTAACTGGAGAGTCGGGCCCCAACCTGGCAAATTTTCTGTGCAATCATGCGGAGATCTGGGTTTATGAAACCTTAGACCTAGCCTAGCCGCTGTACTGCAACCGGCCCTAGTTTACTCGACAGAACCCAGCACGTCCACAGGTAATCCGGTTGGGTTTGGTCAACCCCCCGATTTTTCACGGGCTAGCCGGGCGAATGCCCATACCATTTCATCTCCGCCTTCCCCGCTCAAAGTCAGCCGGATCAGGGCGCGACCCTCCACGAAGAACACGGTTGACGCATCTTCCCCGTTCAACTGCTCGCTCATAACCCCCGTGTTGTCTTCAAAGCCCGCCACCGCCTCGGCCGTCACTCCCTGGGCGACCTGGTCCTGCTTGATGCCGGCCAAAATGCTTCTGGCGATGTCCCCATTCTTAAATAGCACCAGACTTTCAACGAGATTGAATTCGGGGCTGCTCAGGACAACCTGGACGGCGGGTTCGTCCAGGTTGGTCGACCCATCCTCACGATTGGTCTTGGTGACCGCCGTTTCCGGAAAATCTCGTGGGCCCAGGAGTAGATCACGTGGCGGGGTTCCGTCACCGGAGCATGCCGCCAGCAACCCGGCAAACAGCACCACCAGCGCTACAGAGGTGAGTCGTTTAGCGATCACAGCTAACCCTGATCTCCTTCGGGCGCGCCCCATCCGCCGGCGCCGGGGGTGCGGATGCTGATAACATCTCCTGCCTCGACGTCCACTAATTCCTTGCCGGCCAAGGTGATCTCCTCATACCCACCCCGCAGCAGGACGTTCTCGCCCGGTTCTCCGTGATGCCCGCCGTGATAGCCGGGGGGAGGCAGTTTGCGCCGTTCCGACATCAGAGTGACTCTGGCTGGGCCAAGGAACTCCACTTCCCGGATGACGCCGTCTCCACCCTTGAACTTGCCGTCGCCGCCGGAGCCGCGCCGCACCGCGTACCGCTTGAGACGGAGGGGAAAAGCGAACTCCATGGCTTCCACGGGGGTGTTCATGGTGTTGGTCATGTGGGTGTGGATGGCCGAGATGCCGTCCTTGTCTGGTCTGCCGCCCATGCCTCCGGCGATGGTCTCGTAGTAGACAAAGGGCTTGTTCCGGACCGGGTCGTGCCCGCCGATGATCATGTTGTTCATGGTGCCCTGGCTGGCGGCCGGGATGACATCTGGTAGGGCCTGGGCCAGCGCGCCCAGCAGAACGTCCGTGATCCGCTGTGAAGTCTCTACGTTGCCGGCAGCTACCCCTCGCTGGGGTTCGGGGTTAACCAAGCAGCCCAGGGGCGTGATGATGTTCAGGGGACGGAAGCAGCCTTGGTTGGCCGGGGCTTGTTCGTCCAGCAGGCAGCGCACCACGTACAGGCAGGCTGAGCTGGTGACTGCAACAGGCGCGTTGATACAGCCGGACCGTTGGGGCGACGTGCCCGTAAAATCAATCTCCATCTCATCGCCAGAGACCGTGATGGCCACGGTGATGGGCACCAGCTCCTGGGTTAGGCCGTCGTCGTCCATGTAGTCAGTCACTTGATAGCGGCCGTCGGGAATCTTGGAGATGGCCCGCCGGGTCACCCGTTCTGTGTAGTCTAAAAGCGCCGCCATATGTTCCAAGGTATCGGCCAAGCCGTAGCGCTCGGTGACCTCTCGCATGCGCTGTTCGCCGACCTTGATGGCGGCGGTCTGAGCGGCCAGGTCGCCCTTGCGCTCGTCAGGGGTCCTGGAATTTCGGCAGATCAACTGGATGATTTCTTGGTTCAACCGACCGCGGCGGGCCAGCTTGATGGGAGGGATGATGGTCCCCTCTTGGTACAGCTCAGTCGACAGAGGGAGGGAGCCGGGGGTCATGCCGCCAACATCGGCGTGGTGGCCCCGGTTTGCCACGAAGCCGGCCAGTTCTTTCTTGCCGTCCCGTTCGGCGTAGATGGGCGCGACCATGGTGATGTCGGGTAGGTGGCTGCCTCCTTTATAGGGGTCGTTGAGCATCACGATATCACCGGGGTTCAGTGAATCGGGGAATACCTCAAGGGCGGCCTTCACCGACGCCGGCATCGCGCCCAGGTGCACCGGAATATCGGCAGCCTGAGCCACCATGTCACCCTGAGGATTGAACATCGCGCATGAGAAATCGCGCCGTTCTTTGATGTTGGGCGAGTAAGCGGTCCGCTGCAGCGCAACGCCCATCTCCTCGGCCACCGACTCAAACTTGCTCTTGAAAACTTGTAGGCTCACCGGGTCTACAGGCATCTGTTACCTCTTTGACTTGGGCTAACTCTGATCATCCTAGGCTAGGTCCAGCAGGATATCTTCGTGGGTTTCGCCGTTGGTGGGCGGGACCAAATAGAAGTACTCGGTGCCCATCCAGGCGGTCAACACCGTTGGGGCCAGCAAGCTGAACGGGCCGTCGGGGTCAACCTGAGTCCGATGGCAGCTCAATGATTCTTTCTTGATGTCGACGTAATCCGATACGTCTCTAACCGTGGTGACGTAGTCGTCGGGAGATCCAATATCATTTAATTGCTCCTTGGCGAACGGGGGTGTGATCCCGGCGTCGGTCATGTCCTGCCATAGTTTCTTGAAATTCTTTTTCGGGAAACATATGTGATACACGTGAGGGCGCTCCCCGGTCATAGCCTCGATCACCGCGGTGATGCGATGGTACACGGTTACGTGGTCCGGGTGACCGTAGCCTCCTGTGGGGTCGTGGGTGAAAACGATGTCCGGCTTCAGCTCTTCCATCAAAGCCGATATTTGTGCCTCAACCTTGGCTGGGTCGGCCTGATACAGGCTGGCAGGGTTGTTGTTGTCCGGAGTGCCGTCCATACCCGAGTCCCGGTAACCGAGGAACCGCACGTCCGAGATCCCGGTTACTGCCATGGCGTTCAGCATTTCCTCTTGACGGACCTGCCAGAGGTTGTCGCAGTTGGCCAGGGACGGGTCGCTGATCTCTCCCACGTCGCCGTTGGTGGCGCAAACGTTAGTCATTTTGTGGCCTTTCCGCGCCAACTCAGCCAACGTCCCTCCGGATCCGAAGGCTTCGTCGTCTGGATGGGCGAATATGCTTAGCACTGTAAGTTTGGGATTATCCTGAGACACTTGGGCCATGGTGTACTCCGATAAACTCTTGTTTGACGCCAATGCGGTTCAGCAGCAGATTGCCGAAGGGGTCCACCGCGCCGCTCCAGCCGGGAGGTACAACCGTGGTGCAGTCCATCTGGACCACCAGCGCCGGTCCTGATATGCGATTGCCGCAGACCAGTTCTTCCCTCTGGTATAGCGGCGAGTTCATCGCGCCCTCTTGGAAGACCACTTCGGCCTCGCCGATCAGAGCAGGCTTGGGGTCTGTCGCCCTGGTGCTCTGGGGTTCGATGGCCGGTTTTTCCATGGCCACATCCAGTTTCAGACGCAGGTTCACCACTTCTACAGGCTCGTTCTTGTCGGCGTAACCGAACCGCCGAAGATGGGCCTTGTAGAACGCATTTCCAATCACCTTGGTCAATTCGGCCTTGGTGGCGGGGGACGGATAGTCCACGGTCAGCTCAAACGACTGGCCGACGTAACGCACGTCTAAGAACCGGCGGGCAACCATCTTGTCCACCGATAAACCCTCGCCGGACATTTCAGTCCTGGCCAGACCCTCCATGCCCTGGAACTCCTCGTCTACCCGCGCCCGGTCCAAGTCGGCGCCCCGCAGCATGACCGTGCGGGAGTAATCCTTCACGATGTCGGCTATGGCCACTCCCAACGCTGAGAGTATGCCAGGGCGAGACGGTACCAAGACCCCGGGAATCCCGAGTTCCTGGGCCAGCTCGCAGGCGTGCATCGGCCCGGCGCCGCCGAATGGCACCAGGGTGAACAGCCGCGGGTCGTAGCCGCGCTCCAGGGATATGGTGCGAATGGCCCGTTCCATGTTGGCGTTGACCACCCTGTTGATACCCAGAGCAGCCTGGACTGCATCGGTATTTATACGTCTTGCGAGGGTCTGCATTAACCCTTCAACCCGACCCGGATCGAGGGTCATCCGGCCACCCAAGAACCGGTCGGGCAACAGGCGTCCCAGCAGCAGATTAGCATCGGTGACGGTTAGTTGGTCTCCCCTGCCGTAGCAGGCGGGGCCGGGTTCCGCTCCGGCCGATTCCGGGCCTACGACTAACGCGCCGCCGGTGTCCATACGGGCGATTGAACCGCCGCCGGCCCCGACGGTGTGAATGTCGATCATGGGCACTCCGATGGGGTAGCCGCCAACGTGGGAGGAAGTGGTTTCTTTGATCTCGCCGGGGCACAGAGAGACGTCGGTGGATGTGCCGCCCATGTCCACGGTGATGATGTCGGGATAGCCAGCCTGCATCGCCGTGTAGAACGCGCCGACCACGCCGCCGGCCGGGCCGCTCAGGATGGTGCGCACCGGCTGTTCTGAAGCTAAACGGGCCGTGATGCTGCCCCCGGACGACTGCATGATACGCAGTCCCGTGCCGAGAGGCCCTTCCAACTCTCCCAGGTACCGGCTCATCACCTGGCCTACATATGCGTTGACCACTACGGTGCTGGCTCGTTCGTACTCCCTGAATTCAGGCAGCACCTGTGAAGAGATCGAGATATACGGCGGATTTTTCATCTTCCGCAGCGCGTTCAAAACCAAGTCTTCGTGGGCCGTGTTCAGGAATGAGAACAGGAAAGAGACGGCCACTGATTCGGCTTGGCTGTCTTCCAGCAACCCAATCAGGGTTTGGATGGACTCCGATGTTAAATCTTCGACGATGGTCCCGGTGTGGTCGATCCGTTCCGGCAGTCCAAAGCGCAGATCCCAGGGCACCAAGGCCGGGGCCCGGTCCATCTCAAAATTGTAGAGTTCTGCGCGGCTCTGGCGGCCAATCTCCAACACGTCTTCAAATCCCATGGTAGTGACTAACGCGGTTCGGGCGCCCTTGCCCTCCAGCAATGCGTTGGTTGCGACGGTGGATCCATGGACGAATTCCGCAGTGGTGACGCCGGTCTCCTTCACGCCTTGCAGTATCCCCTGGGAAGGGTCGGCCGGAGTGGAAGGCAGCTTGTGGACCGTCAGTTTCCCGTCTTCCAAGACGGCAATGTCGGTGAATGTCCCGCCCACATCAATCCCTACAACTCGGTGCAGCGCATTCAGGTCATTAGCGGAGTTGCTGGGCATTGAGAAATACGCCTCCGGGGGAAATTGTTTGGATTGAGTACGGAAATGGAAGGGAGCCTATCCCTCAAGGGCGATCCGGATTCGCTTGTTGATGCGGCCCTTGCTCTCGTGACCGACCACCTTGATGACTCCGACCTCGCGGGTGTTGGCCACGTGGGTCCCGCCGTCGGCCTGCAGGTCCAGCCCATGGATGTCGATGGTTCGTATCTCTTGGATGTTGGGCGGCAGCAAGTTGATCTTAGTACGGATCAGGTCCGGCATCTTGTCGGCCTCTGCCCGGGTGAGGTTATTGACGCTGATGTCTCGGTCTTGAGTGACCTCGGCGTTGACCTTCGCCTCCAACTCCTCGACGAACTCGGCTGAGAAGTTTTCGAATTCAAAGTCCATGCGGCCCTCGCCGGGTTTCATGTCGCCACCGGTCACCGACGCGCCGTAGTCACGCCAGACGACGCCGCAGAGGATATGGAGGGCAGTATGGGTCCGCATCAGTAGGTAGCGGCGCTCCCAGTCGATTTCGCCTTTCACCGTTGCGCCATTGGCAGGTAGATCGCCGGTTATCTGGTGGACCAGGTTGCCATCGACCCGCTTGATTCCGGTTACCTGGTATTCTTGGCCGCTGGTGCTCAGTGTGCCGGTATCGGTGGGCTGGCCGCCGCCGCCGGTATAGAAGGCGGTACGGTCCAGAACAACGCCGCCGTTGCCCACGTCGGTCACGGTGGCCTCGAATTCCTTGAGGTAACTTTCAGTATGGAAAAGCAGTTCGGTCATCTGGACTTCCGGCATCGGGTTTGCGGGCTCGAATCTGGGTGCGCGAGCAGCGAAAAACCGATCTGATTTTAGCGCGGGCCTATTATAGCAGACAGGGCCCTCCGAATAATCGGCGTCCGAAGGGAAAAACCGAATCCAACAATCGGGAATACCCCGTTAATACAACCGCAAATATAATCGCAGATTCAGTTGTTTTTCCCCAGGTGGAATGACATAATACGCAGGCCTTCTCGGAAGCGGCGTCCACTGCGGACGCCTTTCAACTTTTCAATCAATGCTACAAGCAAACTACCAGGTGGGCGGAAGATGAAGATATCATGCTTGCAAGAGAACCTCAGCAGAGGACTGGCCGTGGTTGGCCGGGCGGTCGCCAATAGGGCTACCCTGCCGGTGACCCAGAACGTGCTGCTCAGCGTCGATCAATCGATGCTGAAGCTGTCGGCCACCAACCTGGAGATCGCTATGACCACGTGGGTCGGGGCGATGATCGAAGAGGAAGGCTCGATCACGGTGCCGGCCCGCCTGCTCACCGAGTTCGTGAACTCTCTGCCCAACGACAAGATCGACCTGGAGTTGGACGAAGGTTCCGGTCTGCTGCACATATCTTCAGGCAACTCCGACGCCCACATCAACATCACCGACGCCGCTGAGTTCCCTCCCATTCCCACGGTGGATGACGGGGTTGCCGCCGAGGTTGACCCTCTGGTTTTGAAGTCAGCTATCACCCGGGTAGCTTTCGCAGCCGCCACCGAGGAATCCCGTCCGGTGTTGACCGGCGTTGAGGTCAAACTGGATGAAAGCACGTTCACCATGGCAGCCGCTGACGGGTTCCGCCTGGCAGTACAGAACGGAACCTTGCTCAAGGCGGTGCCTGATGAGGTCAGCGTGATCATCCCGGCACGCACAATGAACGAGTTGAACCGCTTGATCGGCGACCGGGAAGAGCCGGTTGAGATCTTGATGACTCCCGAGAAGGGACAGGTCATGTTCCGGGTAGGGGGCGGCGACACCGTTGAGATTGTCTCCCAGTTGCTCCAGGGCACTTTCCCCAACTACGAGCAGCTAATACCCCAGAGCTACACCACCAGGGCCGTCATGGACCTGCCAACGGTGCTTCGGGCCGCGCGGACCGCTTCAATCTTCGCCAGGGACGGCAGCAACATCATCCGGATGCACCTGATGCCGGCCGCCGCCGATACCGAACCTCCCAAGGTGGAGATATCCGCCCGCTCCGAAGAAGTCGGCGACAACCAAGACGTGGTCGACCTGGATGAGATCGAAGGCGAAGAAGGCAAGATAGCCTTCAACAGCCGATATCTACTGGACGTGCTGGCCGTGCTCGAAAAAGGCAAAGTAGCCCTGGAGACCACCACATCCTCCAGCCCTGGCGTCTTCAAACCCACCGACTCCGAAGACTACATCCACGTGGTCATGCCAATGTTCGTACAATGGTGACCAAAGCCTATAATTCATTCCATTAAGATAAAAGGGGGACCGGCTCAGCCGGTCCCCCTTTTGTTATCCAGGGCGTACCTTCTGCTTGCGCCCTGTCAGTCCTTGGTTTAGCAGAAAGTGAGCAACCACTATCGACGATCATTCTATTGGGCGAACAGCTAACACTAACGACCTTGGGAAATTTCCCATATTAGGACAATACCCTACAACCGAAGGCCCGATCGATGTTAGGCCGCCCACTGTAAGGCTTGCGTGTAATCTACCTCAATCAGCTGCATCTAATGTTTGGCCTTGGCTACTTAATTGTAGGCCTGGATAACCGTTCTGAGCTAATTCGTCGCAGGCTTTCTTGTAGTGGTCGAAGCCCCCAACGTATGGCATGAACACGCGGGGTTTGCCCGGAACGTTTGCACCGACATACCAAGAGTTTGCGAGTGGATAAAGCGTCGAGTCCGCGATGTCATTGTTGTGCAGCACCCAGGCATCCTCAGCTTGCTGTTCAACATTGAACCGGGTAAAGCCGTTGAGTCGCATATACTCCAGGAATTCGGCGATCCACTCAGTATGCTGCTCGCCACCCAGGATCATCTGAGTCTTTACCGATGGGCTCTGGGGTCCGGTGATCATGAATAGATTTGGGAAGCCGGCCATCGCCAGCCCCATGAAGCAACGCGGTCCATTCGACCATTTGTCCTGGATGGTAAGTCCTGCTCCGTTGTCCAGTTCGATATTGCGCAGCGCCCCGGTCATTGCATCGAAGCCGGTTGCGAAAACTACCGCGTCCATTTCGTAATCGTTCCCATCGGCTGTCCGTAATCCCTGCGGGGTGAATCGCTCGATTGGGGCTTCGCGAATGTCGACCAGAGTGACGTTGTCTCGGTTGTAGGTCTCGAAGTATCCGCTGTCGAGTATCAGGCGCTTGGTTCCAATCGGGTGGTCGTAGGGGATAAGCTTTTCCGCTACTTTCGGATCCTTGACGGTTTGCCGAATTTTATCGCGCACGAAATCGGCCGCGGTATCATTCGCCTCCTTGTTAAGGAGGAGGTCCTTATAGGTGTACAGAAAGCTGATACTGCCCCCTTCGGCCCACTTTTCTTCGTAGGAGGCCTGTCGCTCGTCGTGCGGCACTTCTAGTGCCGACCGTGTTGGTGGCGGATAACCAGCTATGCCGAAAGGCGTATCGAAGGCAGCCTCACGGAGGGCCCGGTAGTTGACCTTGTGCGCAGCTTCTTTCTCGCTATCCATTGGGCCGTTGCGGGCCGGCAGGGAGAATTGTGGGGTCCGCTGGAATACATGGAGATGGCTTGCTTGTCGGGCGATAATCGGGATGGACTGCACGCCGGAGGAGCCGGTTCCGATAACGCCAACGCGCAGGCCAGTGAAATCGACACCGTCATGGGGCCACTGCCCGGTGTGATACCACTTGCCTTGGAAGGCGTCTAAGCCCTCGTATTCAGGAACTCGCGGTGTTGACAGGTTGCCCGTGGCCATGATGCAGAACCGGCTAGTTATACGTTGTCCGCCCCCCGTCGATAGCACCCACTGGTTTGCGTCCTCGTTGAACGTTGCAGACGTGATCGGACAGTTGAAGACGATGTCTTTGCGCAAGTTATGCCGATCAGCCACATGGTTGACGTAACGTAGGATCTCAGGCTGGGTGCCGTACCGTTCAGGCCATTGCCATTCTTGCTCTAGTTTCTCGTCGAAGGAAAATGAGTACTCAAGGCTTTCGACATCGCATCGACAACCAGGATAGCGATTCCAGTACCAGGTGCCGCCGACATCCCCACCCTGCTCGTAGACTCGAACCCGATAGCCGAGCCCGCGTAGATGATAGAGGGCATATAAGCCGCTTACCCCTGCGCCGACGATTACCACATCCAGTTCGGTGCCATCCAGGGTCTGTTCACTGGTCATATCGCCTCCTCATCCTTCCATTGATGCCCTCCGTCTGCCATCTCTATTTTACACATTCGACGATTAGGCTTCTATCCGTTAGTATCCTCCAATCTATTTTCGGTTTGGAGGAACCCTGTGACAACTTACATCTCTTTTCTCAGCTTCACAGAACAAGGCAACAAAACAATCAAAGACCTTCCAGCTCGAATAGCGGCTGGCCGTCAGGCATTTGAAGGCAATGGTGGCAAATTACTTAATTATCACCTGACGTTGGGCTCACAGGACGCCGTGGTTGTTTATGAATTCCCTGATGATGAAACAGCGGCGAGGATGGCACTTGCGCAAGCAGGCATAGGCAATCTCCGTGCTACTGCTATGAGGGCGTTCACGGAAGCGGAGATTCCTGGCATTCTAAACGGAATGCCGTAAAATTTGCGGTCTAATTTGTTAAATCAGAGGGATACTAATGTCTTTAGGTACGGAATTTACCAAAGCAACCCGAGAAGTATTTGCCAATAAAGATTCCGGCCGACTCGGAGAGTTCCCGACTGAAGATTTCAAGTGGACTACACCCTTGCGGAGTTTTTCTAACAGGCAGGTTTTTTTGGACTGGGTAGCCGCTGGTGGTAGCCCGACCAGCATATCGGAACCTATTGAATTTATCTACGAGAACGATGATATACCGGTTTGTTACCACGGTGCAGATACTGTTGACATGCGAGGCAATGCTAGCTGTAGCAGAGTACGGTGTGTTGAAAGAAAGAGAGACGGCAAGTTTTATGAATGGAGAGTCGCCCGAGCGGGAGATAAAACCTAGTCAATTATTAGACGTAAATTTTGGGTCTAAAATAGGGCCCAAATGTGACCAGACGTTTCACCAACTAGCAACAAGTGGCACCATTTCACATTAGGCATGGCAACGCACTCGAAAATTGTTATGCTCCGTACTCCGTCAATCAATGGTTAAGTCCTACGTTAGAAGCCCCCTCTGATTGTTTTCTACGAGGCTTCTCTTATTCCATTGACACCCCATCGGGAAGGCACTGTGGCAGCATATTTTATGGGTATGGGTATGGGTATCGGAGGCCCGAGAATGACAGGTTAATCTCCGTTCGAAGCTGGAACGAAGATATCTAGGTCATGCACCTCGCCGGCTCGAGCCAAATCGGAATGACCGATGATACTGCTTCGTGCACGCACTCATCATCGCCACCGTTTATCTGTTAACAGGAGTCGTGAAGGGTTTCCCGGCTCGACCGCCGAATTCACCCAAACTTGGTCAAAGGATAATCAAATGCCGTGCAACGAAATCTGTTATCTGACCGCCAGAGAAATGAGAGACAAGATTCACAATCGCGAACTGTCAGCAGTCGAGGTCATGGATGCGCACTTGATGCAGATCGAGCGTGTCAACTCAACCGTCAACGCGATCATCACTCTTCACTCGGCCCGGGCGATGGACAGTGCCAAAGCGGCGGACGCAGCGATTGCTAAAGGCGAATATATTGGGCCACTTCACGGACTTCCCACCGCGGTGAAGGACCTCACTTCAACCAAGGGTATGCGTACTACGTTCGGATCTCCCATATTTAAGGACAACGTTCCCAATCAGGATGCGATAATTGTCGAGCGAACCAAGAAAGCCGGCGCCATAATCATTGGCAAAACGAATACCCCGGAGTTCGGTGCCGGTTCTCAGACATTTAACACCGTATTCGGCGCAACACTTAACCCGTACGACACATCAAAGACATGCGGCGGAAGCAGCGGTGGTGCGGGAGTCTCGCTCGCCTGTAGAATGTTGCCATTCGCTGATGGAACCGACCTCGGAGGGTCATTGCGAAATCCAGCTAACTTCAACAACGTGGTCGGATTTCGCCCGTCCCCGGGACGGGTGCCGGCTGTTTCGCCATTGGAGTGGGATACGCTCAGCGTTCAGGGTCCAATGGCACGTACAGTGGGGGACGTTGCTCTCTTTCTAAGCGTCATAGCGGGGCCAGACAATCGCTCCCCGATATCCATAGACCAGCCCGGGGCAACTTTTGCTGCCCCCCTCGGAAGAGACTTCACGGGAGTGAGAATCGCATACGTACCCGACCTCAACGGTCTTCCGATAGATGCGAGAGTCGCCTCGATAATTGAGACCACCGCAGGCGTGTTGGAATCGCTTGGCTGTGTAGTCGACCAGGCCGCTCCGGATTTCAGCAACGCAGACGAGGTGTTCAAGACACTGCGAGCGTGGAGAGCAGCGTCTCTCAGGGCAGAATTACTAAAAGAGCACCGCAACTTGATCAAGGACACAGTGATCATCGAAATTGAGGCCGGTTTAAAACTAACAGCAAGCATTGTTGGTAGGGCGGAGGAGATGCGATCCACATATTTTAACCGGGTTTGTGCCTTCATGGAGAATTATGAGTTTATGGTTATGCCGGTGAATCAGGTTCCGCCGTTCGACGTGACAATCGAGTATCCGACCGAAATCAACGGCGTGCAGATGGAGACATACATTGACTGGATGAAGTCATGCTACTACATCAGTTCGCTTGGTCTGCCAGCGGCATCCGTGCCGTGCGGGTTTACTCCTGAGGGACTCCCAGTGGGCTTGCAGATCGTTGGACGTCACCACGATGACTTCGGTGTACTTCAACTAGCCAACGCTTTCGAGACGGCGTCACTGTTCGGGGAGAGATTGCCGGGGGTGTTGCAATGATGCATGTTAGGCACTCCAATCATCTATTAGAGACATCCCCGGCGAGTCCCATACCGGGTGGGGGTACTAGTGGGGTAGTGGAGGACTCAGCCAGACCAGGACCATTCCAAAGCAGCTGGCTTCAGCTTTGAGGAAGGCATAGGTGGCGGGGTTAAAGTACGCCATACCTCGGATGCGAAATTCCGTTCAACAGGCTTCGGATAATAAATGAGAACCCGAATCATAATGGTTAGGAGCAGCCAATAGTTAAACTACGATTGTTTAATCTCCGTCTACAAATATAACCCCACTGTCGGCTGAGGCAGTTCGACGCAATACCAGCGGGTTGTAGTCAGGAGAGTTGTACCATTCCTTTGCTTTCGCCATGGTTTCAAACTCGACCACGACCATGCCGGTAGGCGACCAATTCCCATCGGCCACTTCGATTTTAGTGCTCCCGATTACGACGGTTCCACAGTATTTCGCCAAGGTGGGTAAGGCCAAATTTTGATACTCTGAAAAAGCCGTTGGGTCGTTTACACTTTGGATAGCGCCAATCACGTATGCGGCCATGTCTGCCTCCAAACTCGAAATAGGGTTCCGGTCGGAGATTATATTAATCATGGGTGGAGATGATGTCTAATACCTAGCTGCCTTAACCTTGGGCCGTCGGCTTCTTCTTCGGCAACGCCGGACGTAGCCTGGAACTTTGGAATATAAATGCCGGCATATCGGGACGCGCAGATAGCGAGAGGCGAAGTATCATCTCCGCCACTTGCTGCGGCACCTGCGGCACCAGTAACCGCTCTAATGCGTTGCTCAATGCGTGGGGCTATTCAGCTGTGGCCACGCGTGGAACATACAGCGGAGAGCGGCACCAGAACTAACCCCAAACGTTGACTCTTATGGGCCGAAAGAGAGTGATTGGGGGCGTAGGAAGCGCCATCTCCCTCATCGTAATTGTAGCGGTATTTGTATTATTATTCTTAAACGCGGATTGGGGTAGTGGCGATCGTTACGAAGGGATGCCGGAACGGCCTCCAGACAGTTATCCTGGCTCTAACTAACCATGCGCTGCCTATCGACCCTATCACTAACATTTATCGTGCATGTCTTCCTGTCCATCGTCCTGCTGATGGCGTTGGATTGTACGGCGACGATTGCGGAGCCTACTCCCTCGGCCGATATGCTCGAAATTAAACATCTCCCAAGTTCGTGACTAATATAGGATTGCCCCTGATTGTTCGCCATTTCAATCGCGCGCGCTCTCTCAATGGTCGATGGCATTGTTGCGGTGCAACTGCACTAAAGTAATGTTGATGCAGATCAGATTTCGCATGCCAGTGGGAATCTCTGATATACCGATTCCCTGAGGCGATACAGGCCTTATCGAAAGAAATCACGGTAGTAGAGCAAGTCTGATGCTTCGTATTCAAAAACCGACGCATCCCATTCCATATCAGGCCAGACAGATTCATCTGGAGTGATTACTTTTCCAGTGATGGTTACTCCGTTGTAATAATGAGTTGGTGAAATGTATATAGATGCCCCAAAGCTCACGTTGCACGAGTTGCTATAGGAGGCAATTCCTGTCGATCCGCAATCCGTGTAAACAAGACCACCAGAATTGACCGTTGCCCCATCCGTTCCAGGCGGAAGTACATATATGTCAAAACCCTCGTATGAATTCTCTGATTCGAACGAATAAAAATATTGACCTGATCCGCAAAGGGGGAATGTCATATACCAACCAGAAGCTATAGCTTCGGAGATGTCCTGTTCTACAAAAAAATGGGTCGCGGTATTGTGGTACATCACATTAGTTGGATTGGAACTGTGGGAATAGCCCATAGTATGCCCTATCTCATGCCATAGCACTTTTTTCAAGGTATTCGAATCAAATGCCATCCAATCGCCTATGCAATTTTCGGTTCCCAAACCGACCTTAATGTGAGATTTATATATAGCTTCGCCGAGCACATGGGTGCCGTAATCTTTGACCCAAGTAATTACTAGATCAGCATTGGAGGTGGAATAAACTCTTCTCATGGTCGCGTTATATGGATTCCACTCTGATAATGATTGGGCAATTTCTTCAACTCCTGAAGATACTTCTGGAGCTGCATACCACGGCAATGGTTCGAAATAAAATTTTAGTTCACCAGAAACGACCGCTTGGATCATAGGATGGGTATCCGCTAGAAGCAGGATTCGGTCTTTTTCTATCTGTTTGGCAAAGGCAGCCTGTTCTGCGGCTTCCTGCTGGGCTACCCTCTTGGCTGCACCTTCTTCTTGAGCGATCTGTTCCTGATCAGCGGCTTGTTGTTGGGCTAACTTCTTGCCTGCTGCCTCTTCTTGAGCGAGCAGCTCTTGATCAGCGGCTTGCTGTTGGGCGGACCTCTTAGCGGTGGCTTCATCGTCTGCCCGTTGGTTCGCCATGCTAGCTGCGCTTTCTGCTGCAAGTTTCGATTCAGTCTCTTGATTTAAAGTTGTTTCTAGCGCCTTGTTCGAAATTAATAGTAGCTTAATCTCTTCTTCTGCTTTTTTTGTTTTCTCGTCAGCCGAATCTAGTTCCAATTCCAAAAGTTGTAATCGAAACTCGCCTATCTTGATCTGGGACTGGTCAAAATAGCGAGAATCTCTGGCGATTTCAGAGAGTTTATTGATGCCGTCTAATAAGTCATCGGAACCGGCATTTAGCCCATCCTCAAAATGTCTTTTGTCTACCTCTCGAGTAGCGGCAGCGGTCGACAGGTCTTCAAGAGTCTTCCGTTTTACTCCAAAGAATTTAACGATCGAACTAGTCATTGCCGATTCGAGTATTGTTATAGCCTGACCATAATCTTCTAGATCAGAAGATTCTTCTGATGCGACTATCTTATTCACAACATCACGATAGGCCATTAAAGAATAGATTGTCGCAACGCAACAAACCAAGGCTATACCTGAGATCGCCCAAGGGAGAACATTCTTGATCATAAATTTGTGCTCTAATTAGCAACAGGAAAACCGTGTTAGATCATCATAGGCTTAACGTAAAACCACCGATATCAGGTTAATAGTGGCGGTTACAATCAAAACGGTTGAAGCTTTGACAAAGGGCCACCAACTAGTCAGACCGATGGCCCTTTAAGTTTGTCTGGGTGCTTCCTGTTTCGCCTGCGCATCCCAGTTAATACCGCGGCCACAACCACCTAAATGACCCGTACCAATACAAACTCAAAGATATTAAGCGTATACACGGGGCGGGTTTCGGTCGTGTCGGGGGGATCGTACCACTGCATATCCAGAAAGCGGCCGAATTCCTATAGATCTCTTTGGTCCAATGTCCAATAGGCTTCACAAGCTCGCATCACCAAGATCGTGCCATCTATCAGCAACTCGGGTTTGTGGGGCAAATCCAGCCTTTTTATATGCTCTCGAAAGAGAGCATCATTATCGGTTTCCGCCTCCGCTCGGAAAAGGCGTTCCCATATCTCAATGTTCGCAAATGCATGATTACCTCGTCTTAAGCAGGGTTGGCACGCTGATGCTTGGCCAGGAACTCTCAATGATTGTGAAGTTATCGTCGGATAGTCCCGAAGCCGACTAATCATCCGCCTGCCGTCACGGCTCCGGCCTGTCATCAGATGAAATCCAAGTTCATCCAAAGCCTGTTTGAACCCCTGGTGAAACTGAATGTAGAGATCTCCGCACAAGCGGGGAGTTTGATTCAAGATAGCCTGGATCAGAAACTTCCAGGGCATCGTATCCGCGTAGCGCCGGCATCTGGAGACATCAATACTAGATTGATTCCGGATTGGGTAATCATCAGGCTAATCTCGGTTTCTCGAGCGTTATCCAACTGGCTGCTGGTTGCTTTAGCGACCGTGAAACCGATTGCCAATCGATATTTTGTTCAGCCATATCAGAATCTCCGTTTCAAAGTTGGGTATTTCAATGAGCGAGGAATAATACGGTCGATGGTGATGCCTGATAGGTTTGGTATGTTTGATTAAGGGTTATACTGAAATCTGTTGAGCCGTCCCACGTGCATGGATGTACTGACTCCTCAGTTGAGAGGTCTGGCCCGTGTTATCAAAGTGCAACACCTCACAAACGCACATATCAGGAAAATTCACACCTAGCGATTTGGGCTAGGTTCATAAAGAGAAGAGCTCGGTGAGCTTTTAACGGGCAAAGAACCAGGCTACCCGCCCATGACCCTGCGAAAGAATACCAGTGCGTTGCCGCCGGTGATCTTTATGATGTCGGCATCGGAGTAACCCCGGGTGATTAGCCCGCGAATGATGTTCTTCGCTTCTGCGATGGATTCGACGCCGGTGACAAAGCCCGAGCTTCTCTCCCCTATGCTGGAATCTGTGCCGATGGCTACGTGGTCGATGCCCAGCAAGTTCACCATGTAATCGTAGTGATCCAGCAAACGATCGATGCTCAGAGTGGATCCCCAGCTACTGATCACCGACGGCGCGACGGTGACCCCGATGATTCCGCCTTTTTGCGCGCAGGCGACCAACTCCTCGTCTCTCCTCAGGCGTCCCGAAGCATACTCTCCGCCACCCTGTTGCTGGCCGAGAGTGTATGACCCGTCGTGGCTGAAGCACACGGGCGTCTGGGAGCACTCTATGGCGTCCATGGCCGTCTTGAAAGACGCGTGGGACAAGTCGACCACCATACCCAGATCGTTCATCCTCTTAATGACCTCGATTCCGAACAGGCTCAGCCCGCCGTCGTTGCGCTCCAGGTGGCCGTCCCCGATATAGTTCTTACGTCGGTAGGTGAGCCCTGCCAGCCTGACGCCGGCGCTGTAGAGCACGTCCAGACGCTGCAACTCGCTGCCGATGGCCAAGTGCTCCACCGTTGGCAAGATACCCACCTGGTCTTGCCGCTTTGCCGCTTCGATCTCGTCAGCGTTGCCGACTTTGACAACCCCGCCATGACGGCCGACATCTGAGAGCATCATGCCGATCTCGTCCAAAAGGTCTTCGAACCGAATGAAGGACATCTCGTCGGTGTTCACCATGCCCCGAAAGACATTGGCCGTCCCAACCGCTGTAAACCCTCCGTGGCGTATCGCCTCGTAGCCCCACTCGTGGACGTCGCCGCGCAGGTACTCCAAGAGTCGGCTGGGATCTTCCGGCTTCACCATCGGGTGCTCATGGAGGTCGATCATGGTCGTCTCTTCGACCAGACGCTGAAATCTACTCTCCTGCTCATTACCGAGAGGAACAGCTACCGGCCGGCCCTGGATAACCTGTTTTGCCAGTGGGATAGAGTTCGCCACCATCTTGGTTGCTCCTTTTGCCGTGCCGGGGGCGCCCTCGAGGATTACCTGAACCGCCACGCCCTGGGGATTGTACACACAGGCACTCCCATCGGAAACCCGCCGGGCTATACTAGCCACCATACGTCTAGGCCCCAGGAGAATTAATGGCAATTCAAGAATGGGAAACGAAAGCCTCAGGCATCCTGTACAGAAAATTTCTAGCTGGGGAGTCCTTGGTCAGCACCCTCGAATCACTGGCGCAGGCAGAGGGCATCAGAGAAGCTATCGTAACGTCCTGCATCGGGAGTTTGAGTGAACTGAAGCTGCGAAACCTTTGTAGCTGGGAAGAAGGCTCGCCTGAATTCCAACGGCACGTGTTGAACGAAACCCTGGAGGTAGTTAGTGCGGAAGGGTACATCCAACCCTTGCCGGAAGGCGCCCTTCGGGTGCACATTCACATTGCCGCCGCCCGGCCTTCAGGTGAAATGATCGGCGGCCACTGCGAAGACGCCACTCTTCTGAGCGGCGCTTTCATGTACCTCCACGTCGTAGAGAAGGAACCGGGGTCCAAATAGTAAAACGCCTGACCTTTACATTGACGCTATCTGTCCGTTTGTTGCCCGATAATTGGTCTCAGTGTAGTATCACCGAGACATAAACCCATTTTGGGTATCAGTGGTATCTGGAAGGTCCTAATCCAGATGACAAATAAATCAGGGAGAACCCATGAAATACGATGTTGTGATTGTCGGAGGTGGCGCCGCCGGGTCAGTGTTGGCCGGTAGATTGGCCGAGAACGCGAATACCTCTATCTTATTGCTGGAAGCCGGGACGGACTACCCGAATACAGACATCCTTCCCGACGAGATCAAATACGCGACCACAGGTTATGCCGAATCCCCGGATTCGGAACACAACTGGGCCCTGCAGGGAACGGCCACCGAGGAGCAAGGGGAGATACACGTAGCCCAGGGAAAGGTGATTGGGGGAGGGTCGTCCATCAATGGCGCGGCTATGCAGAGAGGTTTGCCTGAGGATTTCGATTCATGGGCTGCCATGGGCAACGACCAATGGTCTTATGACAAAGTCTTGCCGTTCTTCAGGAAATCCGAACACGACCTAGACATCCGGGACGATTTTCATGGGACCGACGGTCCGATACCGGTAAGGCGTCGCCAGACCGGACCAACGCCAGACATACAAAAGGCGTTCCACGCAGCCTGTTTGGATGAGGGTTACGGGGCGGTTGAGGATACCAACGGCCCAAATCCCGCGGGCGTAGGCGTGTGGCCGTCGAACAACCTGGACGGCTGGCGGATGAGCGCCGCGATCACCCACTTAAACCCCATGCGTCACCGTCTTAACCTGACGGTGAGGGGAGGGGTATTGGCCAGGAAGGTGTTGATTGAAAACAAGAGGGCCGTTGGCGTGGAAGTAGAAAGCGGCGGCGAGATCTTCACCATTGAAGCCGAACGTGTTGTGTTGAGTGCCGGGGCTATCAAATCGCCTCAACTGCTGATGCTGTCGGGGATTGGCCCCGCGGACCAGCTTGAGCAATTCGGTATTCCGGTCATTCAGGACCTTCCCGGAGTCGGACAGAACTTGATGAACCATCTGAGCGCCCAGGTTACCTTCAAGGTCAAAGACGGGTTGTCCCTCTTTGGCGACGTCGATGGGGTCCACTTTGGCCTGCACTACACATCCGACGGGTCCAGCGAAGTCAACGACATGTTGATGAGGACCACGCCGATGGTCGACGAGCGGCCAGAGCGCGTCCCCGGTCTGCGGACCAAATTCCTGAATGACGAAGTCCCTGCAGACCGGGTGGCAAGAATCTCGATTACCCTTGGGTTACCCGACGGCTCGGGATACGTCAACCTTGCGTCCGATGATCCCTCTGTACAACCCACCTTCAATTATCGCTATCTCCAGGACCAGAATGACAAACGCCGGGTGCGGGAAGGTATAAGGAAGGCGGCTGATTTCCTCGAGACCGGCGCCTACAAAGATGTATGCGATCGCCGGCTCCACCCGACAGATGACATTCTGGGCAATGACGACGCTTTGGACCTTTACATAGCCCAGACTGTTGGAACGGCCAGGCACGTATCCGGGACCTGCAAGATGGGGCCCGACTCCGACCCGATGGCGGTTGTCGATCAATACTGCCAAGTCAAGGGAGTAACTGGGTTGTCGGTGGTCGATGCGTCGGTGAAGCCAAAGATCACCAGGTCAGGTGGCAGCCATGCTACGGTCCTCATGATGGCGGAGCGCGCCGTCGAGTTTGTAGCTCCGGCCTAAACGGATTCAACCTAGGCCACTTCGGTATTTGGCATACGGTATTGTTATATGGGCCAGAAATCCGCACAGTCTGGCCCATAAACACGGCCTAGTAACCTAACTCGCACAGAGGTAGCATGCCAAAAATTGTCCGAGCAGGGTTGATTCAAGCCAGTGTCGGCGCCGATGCGCCACATGCGATCGACCAACTGAAACAATTCATGATCGACAAACATGTCTCGCTGATCGAGCAGGCTGCCGCCGAGGGCGTACAAGTTCTCTGTTTGCAAGAACTATTTTACGGTCCATATTTCTGTGCTGAACAAGACCCTCGTTGGTACTCGATGGTGGAACGCGTGCCCGACGGCCCGACGGTCCGCCTGATGCAGGGCCTGGCGAAATTGCACAACATGGCGCTGATCGTCCCGGTCTACGAAGAAGCGATGACTGGCGTTTTCTATAACACTGCAGCCGTGCTGAATGCTGACGGCTCCTACTTGGGCAAGTACCGCAAGACCCACATTCCTCACCTCGCCCCTGGGTTCTGGGAGAAATTTTACTTCAAGCCCGGCAACAGCGGATATCCGGTATTTGCTACCAGTGTCGGAACCATAGGGGTGTACATCTGTTACGACCGCCACTTTCCTGAAGGCGCCAGGGCCTTGGGCCTCAACGGTGCTGAGATCGTTTTCAATCCGTCCGCGACCGTCGCGGGATTATCCGAATATCTCTGGGAATTGGAGCAACCGGCCCACGCCGTTGCCAATGGGTATTTTGTAGGCGCTATCAACCGGGTCGGACACGAACAACCTTGGGACATTGGGGAGTTCTTCGGGAAGAGCTATTTCTGCAACCCGAAGGGCCAGATACTCGTTCAGGGCAGCCGTGACCAAGACGAAGTGATCGTGGCGGACCTGGAACTGGAAGAGATCAGCGAAGTTCGGTCCACGTGGCAGTTCTTCCGTGACCGGCGTCCGGAAACCTACGACGGGCTGACAGCGCTATAGCTTGTTGAAACCTTGCCCGTTGCTCCGCAAACATTGGTGAGTCATATCGGAGGTGCTTGATGCCGATACCATCTTGGAAGTCTGGATTGCAGGAAATTGCGGAGAATGTCTTCGCCTACGTTCATAGCGGCGTCGGATGGGATATATGCAATTCCGGGTTCATAGTCGGAGACGACGGTGTGATGGTGATCGACGCCATGATGGTCGCCAGCATGGTCGATCCGTACTTGGAAGAGATTCGCAAGGTCACCGACAAACCGATCAGATACGTAGTCAACACTCACCATCATGTTGACCACTCATTCGGCAACCAGTTCTATCTGCCCGCGGAAGTGGTTTCCCACCAGGGATGCCGTGAAGCCATGCTGGCACGGGGCGCCGACGTGAATATGCTGAATGAACAATTTCCCCAATACCGAGAGGACTGGGCCAAGACCCAGCTGAATCCCGCAACCATCACCTACCAGGACAAAATGAACGTCCACCTAGGCGGCCGGGTGGTCGAATTGCTCCATCCGGGTCCGGCCCATACTTATGGAGACACCATGGTTTACTTGCCCCAGGATAAGGTGTTGTTCTCAGGCGACGTCGCTTTCCACTACTTAACTCCGTTGGCGCGAGACGGTCATGTCAGTAATTGGATCAAGGTCGCGGACGGTATCTTCAAACACCTGGACGTGACCACTTTGATGCCGGGGCACGGACCTGTGACGATAAGGAAGTGTTTAGCAAAACCTTGAGATATCTCCGCTTGATCAGGCGAGCGTCACAGCTCCACTTCAACCGGGGCTCAAGCGTTGAGGAAACTAGCCGAGCCATACGCCTGGGCGAATTCGCCGACTGGGTGGAGCCGGAGAGGATCATCATCAACGTTAACTGTTTATTCCAAGAGTTCCGGGGCGAACTACCGAAGGCCAAGGCCCGTCTCTGAGCTACAAAAATAGCCCCTTAGACGAGAGGTTTCAGAATGACTATTCCAGGAAAACCACCAGCTCCTACTGACGTCGTACACCATATCGGTATCGCAGTGGCCGATCTGGGCTCGAGTATGGATTTCTACCGGAGTATCTTTGGGCTGATACCGGGCCCGATAATCGTCCGAGAAGATATCGGAGTTCGCGGGTGCTTCGTTCCGATAGGCAACACCAACTTGGAGCTTCTTCAAGGGTCCGGGCCAGGCAGCTCGATATCTATGCACGTCGAGGAAAAAGGTGAAGGACTCCACCACGTTTGCTTCGAAATAGAGGGGATCGAAGAGAAGTTGAAGACTCTTGATTCTCTCGGCATTGACCTACGTGACCGCGTGCCGAGGAAAGGGTTGATGGGCGGCGATATCGGGTTTCTGAGCCCTTCAGCGGCCCGGGGAGTCCTGATCGAGCTTGCTCAGCATGATCATTAATCGAAAATCAGGCGAGAGATATTAATCATGGTCCGTTGGGCAGATATTCATCCAAATGAACAAGCGAGCCTATTGGAGCGGTTAGGCGGAAGATACGTTCCGCCTTTGGAGCAAACTCCTTGGGTCGAAGCCCCCAAGTTGACCGATGCCAGGGTTGCCATCATTACCACTGCTGCCATCCACCGGGCCGATGACCGGCCGTTCACCGGTCACGAAGGCGATTACCGGGTCATACCCGGCGACGTCGACTACAAAGACCTAGCGATGACTCACTCCAGCACCAACTTCGACCGTAGCGCCTACCAGCAAGACGTGAACGTCTGTTTTCCCCTCGACCACTTGAGGACTTTGGTCGATTCAAAGGAGATAGAGTCTGTCGCGGACTGGCATTATTCGTTCATGGGATCAACCGCGCCGCAGCGTATGGAGCCGGCCGCAACAGAGGTCTCAAGATTTCTTTTTGGAGACAAGGTCAACCTGGTGCTGCTGATACCTGTTTGACCCAACTGCACCTACGCCGTGGGCGTACTATCTCAATACATCGAACGGCCCGTCAGTGAAAGAGGCGCCGGTATCGCGACGGTCCAGATAAGCCTGATCAGACCGGTCTCAGAAGCAGTAAAGCCACCCAGGGCGTTGTGGGTCCCATTCCCATTGGGCCGGCCCCTTGGTCCGCCCAATCGCCCGGACGTCCAGATAGACGTGTTGCGCCAGACCTTGGCGCTGGTGGACCAAGGGGCCGCTCCCGCCTTGCTCGACTACCCAGACATCATCGAAGACGAGGCGCTTGGCGAAGAGGGCTGGTCCTGCCCGGTGATTTTCCCCTCTCTGGAACCAATCACCGAATCCGATTCGTTAAAAGTCCAATTGCGTACAGAAGTTCAATTGCTGCGGCCATGGTTCGATGAAGGCCGGCGCTCTAGAGGCCGCACCACTGTGGGTATCAGCGGCAAGGGACCTGATTCTATCGACGATATGCTTCAAGTATTGGTGGACTTCTCGGCGGGCGCTGACATAACGGTCCCGGATATTTTCGCCCATCCGATGCCTCGGTTGCTGCGTTTCCTCACCGCCGATATCAAAGCCTTTTATTTCGAAGCAGTCACCGCAAAACCCGGGGCGATGCTACCCGACTCCGATACCCTGGAAGAGTGGTTCTTCTTGGAAACCATGGCCGGCGACGTCTTCTACCAAGTGCGCGAAAAGCTCGTCAGTGCAGACATGCTGGTTCTGATAGCCAATGGACTGGAAGACGATGAGATCGATACCCGGCTGGTCCTCAATCCAGGCACCACTGCGCAGGTGGCTGAAGAAGTTGTGCGCAGTTCGGGATTAAGTAGAGAGCTGTTCAAAGTATCGGTTGAGGATTTCCAGGAAGGCTTGGTAGGCCGGTTTGCCCGGTCGATCGTGCCAATCATGATGCGCGACCGGCGCGAAGAACGGGCTAAACTGGCCAAAACTTTTTAAACCGAACAATTTTGGGACCCGATCAAAATGGCCGGGCTTTTTTTGTTACAACGTCGCGGAATTGTGACTGCCGCATTTTCCCTATTGACTCGTGCCTCAATTCCGGCAACTTCGTATCGGATACAGCATGAATGACCAGCGTAAAACCAAGAAGTAGCTACTGGAATAGCTGGAACAGGAACGTGACCGCTCGTTGGCGCTCCAATACTTCTCCGGTAAAGTAGCTCCCGCCCACAACACAGATTAAGTACGCAACTGATCGTGGACGAGGCAGCTCGGCTGGTCGGCGCAATCGGAGCCTGGATCCGGGTGTTTGAGGGAGAGTCCCTGATTTTAGGAGCAAGAACAGAAGCGTCATCAGGACAAAGGACCATCAAACGGAAAGTCACTCGGGATGAATCGGAAGGCCAAAAGTGGATCAACTTCGCCGTGGCGACTCGGGCGTCGGCATGACCGATAAACAGATGGACCGGCTCTTTGAGGCATTCACCCAAGCTGAAACCCCTACCAAACGCCGTTTCGGCGGACTTGGCATCACCCGCCACTTCTGCGGGATGATGGGCGGCACATTGCTGGTGGCAAGCGAACCGGGTAAAGGTTCGATTTTGACCATGAAGCTGCCCGGGGGATGTGGCTGAATCCCCGATTACTCAGTAAGCTGCCCGGCTATTTACGGTAGTACCGCACCTCGAATGTCGTGGCGCCGTTGGCGGACGAGTAAGGCCCATGAGGCATGCCCGGCGGCCGGCAGGCAGACATTCCACTGCTGAAGGTCTGGTTGATCGTCTTGTCGTTAAACTCACCCTCGATCACATAGACCTCTTCCCAGAAATCATGGGTGATCACGTCGAAGGTTTCCGCACCCGCCGCCCACCGAAGCATCCTGGTTGATACCCCGGCTTCAGGGTCGAAATTCAGTATCTTCTCCGTCATCCCATCGCCCACGGCGCCTGAGCCGTCGGCCACGGGCGTCCAGGGTATTGAATCATGGTGGAAAAATTCTCGCTCTTCTTTAGGCATTATTGGCCCTCCGCGACTCTGAAATACATACCAAGGGTTTGTCAGTTTACTACCTTTGGAGCATCGGTTCTTTAGCGTGCCGGTTCGAGGCTGATCTAGTAGCCTATCCTCACGTCAGGCGGCCTGAACTTGGTCATCACAGATTGTAATTGGACTGTTGGTGTGACGGCGACATTGATCAGGTATTCACATCCGTTCAGGCCGGACGCCAACGGACAACAATGGCCGTCCGCGTATTCTCCGGGGACTCCGATCTACTTGTCGCCGGTGTGGAGGACCAGGGCGATCTCGTATTCAAATAGCCCCGGGAAGGCCGCACCGGAGACACCGTTCCCCGGGAACGGACTCCGACGAGCCAAACGCCTGCTCGGACGTACTTTGCCGGGAAGAAGAATCTTCGAACCTGAGCCGTGATTTGGCAGTCTACATTCTCCTGGGCAGCGTGGGTCTGGTGGTAGTTCTAGCTTTGCTGTCCATCGACGCTTACCGGATGGGAGTGCGCCGCAAGAACGAAGTGTTTGCCGCGCCATCTTTACCGGCAAGCTATAATCTAAGGCCTAACAGGAGTGTCCCGACTATGAGTTCGTTGGAACACCCTTATCGCGTTACTCATCACACCGATAAGCGAGGCCCAATGATGGCGAATGGACAGACTTCTTTCGGCTACCTACTCCCCACCCGGGAGGTGGTCATGGCCCCCGGAGACCCCGACTTTGCGTCGATGTTCCACCTGGCGGAAACAGCCGAGGGGTCTGGGTTCGACTCGGTCTGGTGCGGCGACAGTGTACTGGCCCGGCCTCGGTTGGAGGCCCTAGGTACCCTGGCAGCCATCGCCGGGCGCACCAAGCGGGTCAAGCTGGGCACGGCCGTGTTCCTGCCTGCTTTGCGTAATCCGGTGGTCCTGGCCAACGAAGTCGCTAACTTGGACATCATGTCCCAGGGCCGGGTAATTCTTGGGGTGGGCATCGCCAGCAAGACGCCGGCGGTGGAGAAAGAATTCAACGCTTGCGGTGTCTCCTTCCGGCACCGGGTGAGCATTTTTGAAGAGTGCGTGACCGTGATGCGAAAACTTTGGACCGAGTCCGAGGTGACGTTCGACGGCCGCCACTTCAAGTTGGATGGCATCAGCCTGGGCTTGAAGTCCGTGCAGAAGGGAGGCATTCCGCTGTGGATGGCGGCCAGCGCCGAGAAACCTCAGTGCCGGATGCTCAAGATGGGCGACGGTTGGTTCCCTAACTCCACTTCTCCTGAAAAGTTCACAGAAGGTTGGCAGCAGATTGAAGCCCTGGCCAAAAAGTCGGGCGACGACGCTGGCCGACTGCACAAGGCCCTATACACCACCCTGAACATCAACGAGGACAAAGCCCAGGCGGACAAAGAAATGCGGGAATTCATCGAAGGCTACTATAATATGCCCTTCGAGACCATGTCTCGCACGCAAAGCGTATTCACCGGAAACGTTCAAGACACCGTGGCCTGGCTGAAAGGCTTTGTGGCCGCCGGTGTGGAAACCATCGTGGTCCGCTTCGGGGGGCCCGACCAGGCCGGCCAACTGGAACTATGCGGAACTGAGATCATGCCGCAGGTGTGAGGGTGGCCCTTCATGGTGAAGATGACCACGCCCACGACTACCGACAATTGACATCTAGGTTCGCAGGGATATAGTGGGACGCAAAGCCAACCAGCCACGGCATCGCGGACAACCTAGTAATACGAGATCGGGAGATTCAAATTGACTTCTGCCAAAGACCAGCAGTCCCCGGAAGCCCAGAAATATAACGTCGTCGGCACACGGCCCATTCGCCACGACGGTGTGGACAAAGTCATCGGCGCGGCCAAGTTCGGCGCCGACACGCAGCTATCAGGCATGCTGCACGGCAAGGTTCTGCGCAGCCCCTACGCCCACGCCAATATCAAAGGAATCGACACCAGCAAGGCAGAGGCGCTGCCGGGTGTCACCGCGGTGATCACATCGAAAGACTTTCCCATCATTCGAAACGTGACCATCGACCTAGCCGAGGGCGGATCCCGTCTTTTGGCGGAACACATCATGGCCGCCGATAGGGCTCGCTACAAAGGTCACGCCGTGGCCGCCGTTTCAGCAACCAGTCCCCACATAGCCGAGGAAGCTCTGGGCCTGATCGAGGTCAATTACGAGGTCCTGAAGCCCGTACTCAGTGTCCAAGAGGCGATGAAACCTGACGCGCCAGTTCTCTATGACGACCTGACCACCTACTTCAAGATAGAGCGGTTCGCCAGAGGTGAAGACACCGGCGAGAAAGGCAACATCGCCAGCCACATCCAGCACAAGCTTGGCGACATCGAAAAAGGTTTCAACGAAGCCGACGTTATTGTGGAGCGCGAGTTCACAACCCAGACGGTTCACCAAGGATACATCGAGCCCCATGCATCCACGGCCACCTGGGCTGGAGACGGGCGTCTCACCATCTGGACCTGCACTCAGGGCGCATTCGCCATCCGTTCATCGTGCGCCGCCATCTTGGACATCCCCGAGTCCCGCATCAGGGTGATTCCCACGGAGATCGGCGGCGGGTTCGGCGCCAAGGCCACTACCTACCTGGAGCCCGTAGCCGCCATGCTGTCCAAGAAGAGCGGCCGTCCGGTGAAGGTAATCATGAGCCGGAAGGACGTCTTCGAGGGAACCGGCCCGGCTTCGGCATCTCATATGAAGACTAAAATCGGCGCCACCAAAGCCGGGAAGGTCACGGCCGCTCAGCTATGCATCGCCTTCGACGCCGGGGCCTTCCCCGGTTCTCCCGTGGGCGGCGCGACACTGTGCGCCACCGGACCCTACAACATCGAGAACCTGTTGGTCGACGGCTATGACGTGGTCACCAACCGCCAAAAGGTCCAGGCCTACCGGGCCCCTGGCCAGCCCCAGGGCTCTTTTTCTGTGGAACCGGTCATCGACGAACTGGCCGAGAAACTAGGTATCGACCCGATGGAATTCCGGCTGATGAACGCCGTCAAAGCGGGCGACCGGCAGCCCAACGGCGTGCCCCATCCCGTATTCGGGGTCAAAGAGCTTGAAGAGGCCATGCGGGACCATCCCCACTACCAGACACCACTAGTCGGCCCCAACCAAGGCCGAGGTGCGTCCGTGGGCTACCGCTGGCAGGGCGGTCAGGCTTCGTCCGTGACCATCGCGGTCAACAACAACGGCACCATCAACCTGATCTCTGGCTCGGTGGACATCGGTGGTACCCGTACGTCCATCGCCATGCAGGCCGCCGAAGTACTGGGTATCAGTGCCGACGATGTCTCGCCTGCGGTGGCCGATACCGACGGCGTTGGCTACACCGCGAATACCGGAGGCAGCCGCACGACATTTGACACAGGCTATGCCGCGGTCCAGGCCGCAGAGGAGATCAAGCGGTTGATGACTAAACGGGCAGCTATCGTCTTCGAAGTGGATGAGGATCAAATCACTTTTGAAGGCGGTCAATTCATGTGCGCCAGCACCGAGGACAAGATCAGCTTCAAAGACCTTGCAGGACAGCTGATGCGTACCGGCGGCCCCGTATCCTGTTCCATGTCTACGGTCTCTCCCGGAATTGGCCCCATCATCGCCGGCAACCTGGTAGATGTGGAAGTCGACCCCGAGACCGGCAAGGTGGATGTGCTGCGCTACACGGCCTTCTTGGACGTGGGCACCGCCATCCATCCCGCTTACGTTGAGGGCCAGATCCAGGGCGGCACCGTGCAGGGTATCGGCTGGGCGTTGAATGAGGGATACGTCTACGACGAGAACGGCGCCATGTTGAACTCCAGTTTCCTGGACTACCGCATGCCGACGACCCTCGACGTCCCGATGATTGACACGGTGTTGATCGAGGTCCCCAACCCCAGACATCCGTTTGGAGTCAGGGGCGTAGGTGAGGCGCCGATCATTCCTCCGCTGTCGGCGCTGTCCATCGCGGTCTCCAATGCCATCGGCGTAAAGATGAACAGTTTACCCCTTACTCCGGACGTGGTATTGGAAGCTCTGGAATCCAAGGGGCCGTAAGTCTAGGCTCCGAGTAACTTTTACCATTCTGAAGAAACCAACTCTGGGGCCCGCAAAGATCCGCCGGGTCCCGGATGCTTTTGAGTTCCACGATCGAATCAAACGACGCGATACACCGAGGCCATCTAGACGATGGCTGATATTCAATCGACCCCCCAAACAAACCGGCCCTGGGCAGAACGGGTCAAAGGCCTCCTCCAACTGAGAGACTTCCGGCTCATGTGGGCCGCCGGCGGCTTGGATAATACTGGGCGCTGGATGGACTCGGTGGTCATGGGCCTGCTCGTGTTGGACCTCACCGACTCCGCTTTCCAGGTAGCCCTGCTCTTTGTCTTTCGGTGGATACCAATGCTGGCCTTTGCTTTGATCTCGGGCATGATCGCCGATAGGGCTAACCGTTGGGCCATCATAATGGCTGCCCGCATCGTGGCCGTAGCCGCAACCGCAGCTTTGTTGGCGCTGGTTCTTGCTGATACCGTCGAGCCCTGGCACGTCTTCATTGCCTCTTTCTTCCTGGGATGGCTGTTCGTGCTGGAGTTCCCTTCACGCCGTTCGCTGATCTATGACCTGGTGGGCAGCGAACGCATCGTCAGCGCCATGTCCCTGGAAACCATCAACATGACTCTGGGGAAGTTCATCGGGCCGTTCATGGCCGGGCTCTTGATCGAGTTAACCGGCTTCTCCGGCACCTACGTTGTCTTGATGGCCGTCTATACCGTCTCTTTCGTCCTCATCTTAGTGATGAAAGGACGGGGCCCAATCCGCGTACCGGTTCCATACGCCTTCTGGAGCACGGTGTCCCAAGGCTTCAAATACTCAGTGAACAACAATGTCATCCGGAGCGTGCTAATAATCACGTTGATCATGAACGCCATGGCCTTCAGCGTGGAATCGCTGTTCCCCGTGGTGGCCAAGAACCACCTGGGAGTTGGCGCCGGACTGACCGGGATACTGATCTCGGCCCAGGCCATCGGTTCACTAGCGGCAGCTACGGTGATTGCGTCACTGGCTGCGGTGCGTTACCACGGGCGCATATTCGCTTTGGGCTTGAGTCTGCAACTGCTAAGCCTGTTGTTCTTCGCCCTGTCGCCTTGGTACCCGGTGTCCTTCCTGATGCTGATGTTGGCTGGGTTGGGAGCGGCGGGTTACAGCACCATGCAGAGCACAATAATCATGATCTCAGCGGAGCCGGAGATGCGTGGGACCGCCCTAGGCATGCTGGGCCAATGCATAGGAGTTGCTGCCGTGGGCGGGCTTGCCGTGGGAGTAGTCGCCAACTTCTTCAGCGCCCAAGCAGCCGTGGCCATGAGCGTGTCTCTGGGATTAATCCTTCTCGTTCCGGCGGTATTTTTCTCGCCCTTGATCCGGCGTCCCATCGCGCCGCCGGGAGAGACTGCCTAAAGCGCCCCTTCCGTCGTCAATTCTGACACTTCTTCCGAAGTCATGCCCCCCAGGGTGCAGAGTATTTCCGCGTTGTGTTGGCCCAGGTTTGGGGCTGCTTCTGCTGGGGAGTCTATGCAGGCTGTTAGCCGGGCCGGGGTTCTCACGCCCCTGAATACGCCGCCCAGGGTATCTCCAGTGTCCACCCACATCTGACGGGCCTCCAACTGGGGGCAGTTAGCCAGGTCGGCCACTGTTTGGGTTACGCCCATGGAGAAGCCGATCTCGGTCAACCGGGCCGCCACTTCGAATTTGGGTATTTCTGAGGACCACCTTTCGATGGCAGGGATGATGTGCTCCAAGTAGAACTGCCCGTCCATCCCCGGCCCCGCCAGGTACCGCGTGTCGCCTTCCAAGAGGTCTTCACGTCCCACCAGTTTCCACAGGTCACGCATTCGAGCTTCCGTGCGCAATCCAGCCAGGACCACGTGGCCGTCTTTGGCCCGGAACCTTATACCGGCAGTGGCCAAGCGGTCCCAAGAGCGGGCGGGATTACTGCCCGTTGCCATGTAGGAGTTCATATTGCTCTCTATATGGGAGACCATGCACTCGTACATCGCCATATCCACGTACTGGCCGTGGCCGGTCTTGCGCCTGGTTTCCAGTGCCAAGGCAATGCCCAACGCCGTCCAGACACCTGGGATGGAATCGCCAATGTTGTCGCCGACGCTCTGGGGCGAGCCGCCCGGGTCGCCGGTGATCTCCATCCAGCCGGACATGGCTTGAATAGCCAGGTTGTTGGCGGGGCGATTGGAGTAGGGTCCGCTTAGCTCTTCACTATCGCCGTAGCCAGTAATGCTGGCATAAACCAGGCCTGGGTTGATCTTGCTAAGGTGGTCGTATCCAAGTCCCAGCCGCTGGAAGGCCCCAGAGCCCCAGTTGTCCACCAAAACGTCGGAGTTGCGGACCAGTTCCTCGAAGGCAGTCTTACACCTGGAATTCCTCAGGTCGATAGATACGCTCTTCTTGTTGCGGTTAACGCCCAGGAACCGGGAGCTGGTCTCCCGGCCGTCGTCCGACTTGATGAAGGGGCCTCGCGCCCGGGACAGGTCTCCGGTGCGAGGCCGTTCGATCTTGATGACATCGGCACCCATGTCAGCCAAGATCATGGAACAAAATGGCCCTGCCACTATATGGGTGGCGTCCAATACTCTGATACCATCCAGAGGCAAAGGCAGCTTATCGCCTGCTTGGGTCATCGAAACACCTCGTTCTCCCCATGCGGGAAGAATATTTGCCAGCATTCTACACTGCGGACGCAGCTACGCCGTCTTTGACGTTGCCCCGTCAGCCAGCCAGGATGTGCGGCATTCCCTTCCACACAACAACTATATGGAGTCTGAATTGAAAGCAAGAGGCGTATCACACATAGCGATCTGCGTTGCCGACCTGGATAAATCCCTAGAGTTTTACCGGGACATTCTGGGACTGACCGTGAAGTTGCACACCACCCAGGAGATGGAGCGGCGTCCCGGAGCGGAGTCGGCGGAAATGTACCAGTGTCCCCGAAAGGCCAGGACAGTGGCAAACATCTATTTCGACGACCCAGCGAGTCCTCAACCGTTCTTGGTGCTGACTTCCCATCCGGGAGATGAGGTAGGCGGCGAGCCCATCAAATTGGACCAGAAGGGCATCAGCCATCTCTCTTTCGAGGTCGAAAACGTAAAGGCCCACGCCGAAGAGTTGATCGCCAAGGGGGTTCCCCTGGCCGGGACCATGGAGGACTTTACCAGCGCCTCTGGCAATGTCCGGACCATCTTCGTCTACGACCCGGACGGCATATTGGTCCAGTTTGATGAAGGCCCTCCGGCCAACTGATCGACGAGAGTTCGTATGACCGTGACACGAAAGGCTCCCAATGAGTAGTTCTCAAGCTCCGGGCTTCTCCGGTCCGTCCAGGATCAGCTTCGGCCGGCTGAATCTACTCGACCGTTATTTGACGGTCTGGATCTTCTTGGCGATGGCCATCGGGGTGGGAGCCGGGCATTATTGGCCTGGAATCTCGGATTTCACCGATTCTCTATCGGTCGAATCCACATCCATCCCGATCGCTGCTGGCTTGATACTCATGATGTACCCGCCCCTGACTAAGGTGCGGTATGAAGAATTGGGCGAGGTTTTCCGCAACTGGCGCATCCTGGCCCTTTCGCTGGTGCAGAACTGGGCCATCGGCCCGGTGCTGATGTTCTTGCTGGCCATTGTGTTCTTGAAGGGTTACCCGGAATTCATGGCAGGGGTCATCCTCATCGGGACGGCCCGGTGCATCGCTATGGTGATCATCTGGAACGAACTGGCCAACGGCGATAGCCAATACGCCGCCGGGCTGGTGGCGCTCAATTCCATCTTCCAGATACTGTTCTACTCTCTCTACGCCTACATATTCATCACCATTCTTCCCACCTGGTTCGGACTGGAAGGGTTGAAGGTGGACATAGGAATCGCCCAGATAGTCAAAAGCGTGGCCATCTACCTCGGAATACCCTTCTTTTCCGGGATGATCACCCGGTACGTGCTGCTGCGCACGATGAGCAGGATTTGGTTCGAGCAGGTTTTTATCCCCAAGATCAGCCCAATAACCCTGCTGGCCTTGCTATTCACGATCTTGGTGATGTTCTCGCTGAAGGGCGCGGTCATCGTGGATATCCCGCTGGATGTGGTGCGAATAGCCATTCCCCTGTCGATCTACTTCGTGCTCATGTTCTTGATCTCTTTCTACATGGGCAAGAGGATGGGGGTTGACTACTCAAAGACGACCGCCGTGGCGCTCACAGCAGCCAGCAACAACTTTGAGCTGGCCATCGCGGTGGCTGTCGGCGTTTTCGGCATCGGCTCCGGCCAGGCATTGGCGGCAGTGGTGGGCCCCTTGGTCGAGGTGCCCGTCCTCATCGGACTGGTAAACGTTGCCCTGTTTTTCCAGCGCCGGTATTTCTAGGTAGAGGCGGCCCAGAAGTTGACCGTATTCGGCGCCACCCCCGTGGCCACGGCCAATGATTTAGTGCCTGCCAAAGATTCTCCTAGGAAGGATAATGCATGTTATTCTTCCCCGCCTCGGTTGCCCCATCAATCTTCTCAAGCACGGAGCCAGCGTCGTTAACAGTGGCCATACTTCACTTGGTTACTTGGCTGGTGGTAGCCTATTCCCAGCCAGGCAATCTCTTTAACTTAGCAATACGCTCAGGAGAATTAATCCGGTCATCACGCTTTTGATGACGAACCCATGTACCGAGCCCGATGCCATCCTCTCGGTGGTCATACGGAACCTTACAACGGCCTTCTCTAGCAACGTACCTTTTTAGCACTTCAAAACAATCTTCCCAAAGGGCATCTCTACCGTTCCATACCCATCGGACGGTTTCTAATCTTTCTATTTGCTGGTCCGATAATCCAGATGTCCTTGCCCGCTGGTTGCTAACCCATTGCCCCAACTTAAATCCGTCTGCTATGTGCTTCTGAGGAACACGAGCATGCCCTTCTCTGGCAAAGTATTTTCGTCTCCGATCGTGCCGGTTAAATCAAAGTCCTAGTGGAGAGGCTTTAGCGGTGGATCTGGCAATCACGCAGGCAAGTCGTAGGTGTCCATGAAACGGTTCACCATGTTCGTGGCCTTCTCCCAGTCATAGGTCCGGTAAGAATGGTTCCGGACTGCGAACTGGGCCCCAGAGTAAAACATCTCATATTGGGTGTGCCGCGAGCCGAACTCCGAGCCGATGGCGTCCCAGGCTAGCTTGAAGAGTTTGACCCGGTCTTTAGAGTTTGCAACCGGTGATTGCTGGGTTTTCTCGATGTAACCAGCGGTCTCCGCGTTAGCGAAATCGGCCGACGACGAGGGCAACATGATCACCCCGCCTCCCGTTAACTGCCTGATGGCCTGAATCACCTCCGGATACATCTGCTGGGCCTGCACCTGCGAGGCATACATCAGATGCCGGTCGGGGACGTAGTACTTCCCCACGTAAGTGCCCTTGGCCTCCATCCCGTGGACCATCCCCTCGATCAACCCCGCCTGACCTGCCAGGGCCCCCAGACTCTCAACCACTTGAGGGTAAGCCAGCACGTTCGTTGTCTCGGCGACCCTCCGGGCCACCCCAACCAGAAAACGGAGCTTGACCATCAGGCGGACCTGGGCCTGGTAGTTGTGGAACACGTGGGCCGGGGTCTCGTGGTACTGGGCCCAGCACATGGCGGGGTCACGGTGGACGAACACCCTCTCCCAGGGGACCTTAACTTCGTCGAAATAGACCACAGCGTCGTTCTCGTCGAACCGGTACGACAGCGGATTGTCGAACTCCGACACCGCCGAAGACTCATAGGACTTTCTAGATAGCAGTTTGACCCCCTTGGCTCCCAGCGGGATGGACGCAGAGAAAGCGTACTGCTCCTCTCCTGGATGCATAGGCTGGATGGTGCCTAACAACACCTCGTTGGCCATGATGCAGCTTGTGCCCAGCATCTTGGCCCCTTTTACCGTGATTCCCTGGCTGTCTTCATCGCAGATACCAGCGGTCAAGAATTCGTCTGCCTGTTCTCCCACGCCCTTGAAGCGGTCCGCCTGCGGACTGACCACCACGTAAGTAACGAACTGGTCATTGTCCCGGACGTACTCAAAGTAGCCGGAAAATGCCTTGGCCCGTTTCTCTCCGTGGGCCTCAAACAGGTCCAAACGCATCATCATTCCGGAGAGCGACGAGGCCACGTGGTCTGGCGAGCGCCCCAAGAACCCGTTGGTCTGTTCCGCCCAAGCCTCTAGAGCCAGGCGGCGCTGCACCATTTCTTCGTAGGACTCAGGCATCTGCCAGCAGCGGTTGACCCGAGCTCCGGTGGGCGACTCAAAGGTCATCAATTCCTGGTTCTCGGGGGCGGCCTGGAAGTCGTACAGCGCGGCCGTTGACCTGATGGAATTGCGGTAGGCCGGATGGTCAACAACGTCGCCGACCAGTTGGCCGTTCAGGTAGACGCTGCGGCCGTCACGAAGGCTATCCAGGTGGTCTGGACCTGTCTTGGTCATGGGAACTTGTCCTAAGTTGAGGCTACCAGTTGAGGGCGCAATAATAGCACGGCACCGGTTGACTGGTACGCGGCAACAGATATAATCGGGCAAACAGCTTTGGGAGGGGTATTACGCAGATGAAACTTGGCTACTTCACCCTGACCGACAACCCTCCCGCGTATGGCGCGGTCCGCAAAGACCCCAGCCGGTTGTTGGAGGAGGTCATGGAGCAATGCCTCCAGGCTGAGGAAATCGGGCTAAACTCAGTCTGGGTCCCAGAACACCACTTCGGCCTGTTCGGAGTCCTGCCCTCGGCGCCGGTGTTCTTGGCCAACGTCGCGGCACGCACTAAGCGAGTCAAATTAGGCCCAGCGACCGTCCTGCTACCGGTCCAACACCCTCTGCGGGTGGCCGAGGAGTTCGCGCTCTTGGACCTGCTGAGCAATGGGCGGGCCCAGCTCTCGGTCGGGCGGGGCTACGACGCCAGAGAATACGTAGCGTTCGGCGTGGACTTCGCCGAAAGCCAGGAGATCTTCTTCGAGGGCCTTGATATCATCAAGAAGGTCTGGACCCATGAGACCTCTTTCCATGAGGGCGTCCATTATCAGTATCCGAAGATCACGGTGCTGCCGCGCCCGGTCCAGCAGCCGTATCCGCCGATCTACGTGGCCTGCTTCAGTGAGCCCACCCTGCGTTACGCCGCCCGGGCCGGGTTCGACGTCATCTTCGCGCCCTTTGCCGCCGCCATGATGTTCGGCAGCCTGAAGAACGCCGTGTCGGAGTTCAAGAAGGAATCGGAAACCACCGGGCACGTGGGCCGCAAGGCGATGTGTTCTTATTTTGTAAACGTCACATACGACAAATCAGAGACGCAAAAGACCAAGGAAAGATTGCTCCATTACTTCCACGGCATCCTGCCGGCATTTCCGGCGGACCGAGATTCGGCGCCGCCCCACATCCGCTATTTCGTGGACATCGTCGAGCGCATGCAGAGCATGACCACCGAAGACCTGGGAGGCCGCAGCATCATCACCGGCAGCCCCGATGATTGCATCAATGTGCTGAAAGATTGCGAGGCAGCCGGGATAGAAGAGGTTATCCTATATTTCGGTTTCGGCGGTTGGGGCCACTCGAAGACCATGGAGTCCATGGAACGGGTCGCCAAAGAACTATCACCACATTTCGACTAGCCGGGTATCAGGTGTGTCCCAAAGCAGATTATGAATAGGTCCGGGCCGGTGCTTAATCGGGTTATCTAGGTTGTGCAAGTAAGGAGTTGGTCTCATGCGAGTTATATCCTGGAACGTAAACGGTCTCCGGGCGGCGCATAAGAAGGGTTTTCTGGCCTGGTTCGGCGGCGAAAGCCCTGACATCATGTGCCTCCAAGAGACCAAGGCCCACGAAGAACAACTTCCCGAAGAAATCAAGTCGATCCCCGGATATATTTCCTACTTCTCCACACCCGATAAGAAGGGTTACAGCGGGGTAGGTCTCTACGCCAAGAAGGCCCCCGAGAGCGTCCAGTACGGCTTCGGCGATCGGTTCGACAGCGAAGGCCGCACAATCATCGCCGACTTCGGCGAGTTCGTCTTGTTCAACATCTACTTTCCCAATGGCAAGAGATCGGCCGAACGTCTCAAGTACAAGATGGAATTCTATGACGCTTTCTTGGAGTACGCCGAGAAGACCAAAAAGAGCGGTAAGCACGTGGTCGTCTGCGGGGACGTGAATACCGCCCACAAAGAAATTGACCTAGCCCGGCCCAAAGAGAACGTCAAAGTCTCGGGCTTCCTTCCTGAAGAACGGGCCTGGATAGATAAATTTCTAGGCCACGGCTATAAAGACACCCTCCGGATCTTCAACCAGGACCCGGATAATTATTCCTATTGGGACCAGATGACCCGGGCCCGGTACCGCAACGTTGGTTGGCGTATCGATTATTTCTTCGTTGACCAAGATTTTGCCGACCGACTCACCGGGGCGTTCATCCTGGCGGATGTCATGGGCTCCGACCACTGCCCGGTAGGGATCGAGATTGCCTAACCCGACCGCCACGTCTGCGCCGTAACTAGGTGCTATACTAGGCCCCGTCGTGCCCAACCGCCTTAAACTTGGACGTGTTTCCCGGACGTGATTTTATGAAAGACTCCGTTGAAGTTTTCTTCCACACCCAACAGCCCTATATCCACGTCAAAGAATCAGACCTAGAGAAGTACGACTCCGGCCGCCTGGGCTTTCCCAATTCCTATTTCGACCCCCAGAAAGCCCACGAGCTCTACAACCAGTACCACGAAGAATATGCGTTGGCAGATGAAGCCGGTTTGGACGGCATCATGACCAACGAGCATCACGCCGCCTATTGGAACATGAAGCCGTCGGCCAACATCGACGCCGCCGTCATTAGCAAACTGACCAAGAAAGTGCGCATCGCCATCCTGGGCAACATCATCCCCATCAACGACCCGGTGCGCATGGCCGAGGAACTGGCCATGCTGGATTGCTATTCCGGGGGCCGTCTCATCTCGGGTTTCGTGCGTGGAGGAGCCGTGGAAACGCTGCAAGCCGGTATCTCGCCCACCGAGAACCGAGACCGGTTCGAAGAAGCCCACGACCTGATAATCAAATGCTGGACGCAGCCCGGCCCCTTCCGGTTTGAGGGCCATTATTACCAATATCGAGTGGTCAACCCTTGGGTGTTGCCGGTGCAAAAACCTCATCCTCCGGTTTGGTTTCCTGGTGGTAGTAGCCCTGAGAGCGTAGTTTGGGCCGCCAAACACGAATACGCCTACATGAACCTGGGCGCCCTAATCAGCCTGACTCAGGACCTCAAGAAGGTCTATATCGACACCGCTAAAGAAGTCGGGTTCACTCCGGGGCCGAAGCACTTTGGTTACCAGGTGCGGGCCCTGGTGGCCGACACCGACGAGAAGGCCCTGGAGATCGGCAAGGGCTTCCTGTGGGCCCAGAATCACCGGATGCGCGGCCCTGTGGAGCACGTTGACCCGCCAGGCTACCAGTCGCGGGTTGCCAGCCAGATGTCCACCAGGCGCCTGGGCGGCGGAGGCGGCCCCCCCATGACCTACCAAGACCTCCAGGATGTCAACGCGATCGTGGTGGGAAGCCCCGAAACCGTCATAGCCAAGCTCAAGGACACCGTCCAGAAGCTGAGCCCTGGCTACTTAATACTCATCGGCAGCGACGGCAATATCCCCCACAAAGACGTCATGCGGTCTTTGGAACTCTTGGGCAGCGAAGTAGTGCCCGCGCTGCACGAAGTAGAACTAGAACCTTATACTTAGATAACCAATGTAGAGATTCGTCCGCATTAAAAGGAAGCCGGATAGATGTCGGTAAACGTAAAGATTCAGCAGGCAGGCGACACCCTGGCAAGCCAATTTAGAACGAAGCAATTGTATTGTCTGGACGAGCGGTTGTTACCGGTCGACCTGGACGAAGCCTATCTGATCCAAAAAGAATTTCAGAGGCACGTCGCCGAAGAGCAAGGGCCCATCGCCGGTTACAAATTGGCCTACACCACAAAGGCCCTACAGCAGACGGTGGGAGTCAGCGATCCGGTCCTTGGAGTAATGCTGGAAGACAATATCTACCATTCTCCCAAAACCCTCACCGCCGCTAATTACGTGCAACTGGCCCTGGAATGCGAAGTATGCGTCCGGCTCGGCGCCGACCTGCCCCTAACCGGCGCGCCCTATGACCGGGGAAGGGTTTCAGAAGCGGTGGATTCCCTGTCGACCGCCTTTGAGGTAGTCGATATCCGTCGCACTCCGGGCGTGGACCCGATGGTCGGCTTCATCACCGGTGTGGCTGCCAACATCTTCAACGCCGGCGTCGTCATGGGAGAACAGGTGACCAATTGGCGGAACCTGGACCTGCAAGCCACTTACGGTTCCATAACCATCAATGGTGAGTTAGTGGGCGACGGCCACGGCTCGGATGTCATGGGGCATCCATTGGAACCGCTGGCCTGGTTGGCCAACAAACTAGCCGAGCAAGGCTCGGGTCTGTCGGCTGGTATGGTGATAATCACCGGTAGTATCGTGTCGCCCAAGCCCGTGAAACCCGGAGACACGGCCTCCATAATGATAGAAGGCCTTGGAGGGGCAGAAGTAGATATCATCTAGCCCCGGCCCAGGGCACAGTTCCACGACCCCACAATAAAAACGAAGATAATAGGATTTCAATCAATGGTGGTAGCCGCCGAAAACGCTCAGATGGACCCCGAGGGTCTCAACCGCGTGGAAGAGCTATTCAATCAACAAATCGAGACTGGAGTCCATCCCGGCGCGGCGCTGGCAGTTTACCGGCATGGATTGCCGGTCCTGGACCTCTATAGCGGCCTGGCCGACCAAGAATCAGGCAAGCCGGTGACCGAGGACACCATGTTCGTCCTCTATTCCTCCACCAAGGCCGTGACGTCTGCCTGCCTCCACATCCTTTGGGAAAGGGGTAAATTGGACTGGAATGACAAGGTCGCCGCCCACTGGCCTGGCTTCGCCCAGAAGGGCAAGGAAGACGTCACCATCAAACACGTGTTGACCCATGAGTCGGGCTTTCCCGACACTCCTAGTCACATGACCTGGGACCGCTGGCACGATTGGGAAGCGGCGGTCGAGGCCATGGAGCAGATACCCCTGGACTACAAACCGGGCCGGGTGATCGCTTATCATCCCCGTAATTTCGGTTGGGTCGTGGGGGAATTGGTACGCAAGATCGATGGACGTCCCATTGAACAATTCGTGCGGGAAGAAATAACCAGTCCACAAAACATAGAAGAATTTCACCTGGGCATCGACCCGGCCATGGAGGTCCGGGTGGCCAAATTGTACCCTATGGAGGATTGCGACCGGACCAGCCAGGTGACGATTTACAACCGGCCGGAGGTACACACTGCTGTCTTACCAGCCGGCGGCGGTATCGCCACTGCACGTGGCCTAGCCCGTTTTTACGCCATGATGGCCGGTGGCGGAACGTTGGACGGCGTGACCACCATGAAGCCGGAAACGGTGGCGGCAGTTACTGAACAGCAGTCCGAGGGACTAGACCACAGTTTGGACCGCCAGGTGAAACGTTCATTGGGGCTGTCTCTTGGAGACCCCCGCTCCGCGGCCCCCGGCAAAGAGGACATTCGCACGTTTGGCCACGCCGGTTCGGGGACTTCTGTTGGCTGGGCAAACCCGGACTCAGGGCTGGCCTTTGCTTACATAACCAACGGGTTCAGGGCCGAAGCGACCAACACTCCCAGGCTGGCGGAAATATCCCAAGCGGTGGTGGACGCCGTTTTTTAAGTTGCAGTTAAATTCCGGGAGACAGCTAAATGGCGAGCACCAAACAAGCCTATGAGATCGAATTAAGCACAGACCAGATGGCTTTTATTCGTTCCATGAAAGAGAAATACGACATAGCCGACGAGGGAAAAACACTGCGAGCGGCCATCGATTATCTGATTGTGACCAAGGGTGTTCATGACGATGTCTTTGGGAAGCGCCGCTGTTTCAGATGTGACTAACTCTCCAAGCAGGCGCCTAGGGCATCTGTTTGACCGCTTCCAGGGCAAGCTTGTAGCCGTAGACCCCAAAGCCGTAAACCGCGCCCTTGCAGACTGGCAGCACCTGAGAGACCGTTCCCCGGGCGGTGGGATTAGAAGCGTGGACCTCGATCACGGGGAACTTCACCTGGGATATCGCGCCCTTGATGGGACCGGTGGTGGTCGTGTAACCCGCCGGATTTATCAGCGCGGCGTCAAAATCCCGGTCGTGGGCATCGTATAAGGCATTCACAACTTCGCCTTCAATATTGGAATGCATCAGTTCGATGTCCATTCCCAGGCCCTCAGCGTAACCAAGAATCTGCTCATTCATCTGTTCCATGGTCATGGGTCCGAACGTCTCCAATTGGACCTTCCCCCTCATATTCATGCCCGCGCCTTGGATCACCAACACTTTGCCCATGTGTAATTCTCTCCTGGTTTTTTGTTCTTATTCTGATTCCGGGGTGCGTTCTGATGCCTCGGTCGGGGTTTCATTGATGTAGCCAGCTTGAAGTATATCTAGCTGGACCATCAGCAGTTTATTCCAGGCCACCGACGCGGCGTGGGCTTCGCGCGGGTCTTTTAGCTCTTCTTGAAATAGGTCTGCCAGGACCGTTTGCAAGAAGGACATGGAGCCGACCATGAATCGGCTAGGCACCGAACCCATATGAGCCCGGTGAGATGGGGGATGGCTGTGAACGATGCCCGTGGCCAGCAGTCTAATGGGATAGTCTTCGTCGATCTTGAAGCCGATCGAGCCTGTCAAAAAGCGCAGCAGGCTATGCTTCCGGCGTTCTAGGCGGACGTCATCGACCTCTCCATTCTCGTCCTCGAAGAACCGGCGGGTCTCGGGAAATGTTAGAAAATGGTCATAAACGTCCGCGGTGATCTCTTCTCCCCTGGACAACACCAGATCCCGGGTCGACTCGATGGTTTCCAGGCCCGCTTGGTCCAGGCCCACGAAGTCGGCAACCTCTTTCATCCGGGCCGGCCAATCTACGATACGCTGCATGTCTTCTCCGGGGTTTCTTCGGGTCGTTTCGGCGACCAATTAACCAGAATATAACGGTTCCACCTACGGCGGGCAAGGGAAACCAGCGTGACTATGTCTCTCCCCGCAGCGGTTCAGAGGCCGTGTTCGGTTCTTCCTCCGATTCCGAGTCCGACTCTGCTTGGGCCAGAGGTTTCCAAAGTAACGGCGACAACGCCATGGCCGGCAATAGAAGCACCAATCCGGCGAATGCATTCAATGAAATGGCCCATTGGACCGAAACCGCCGAAGCCACCGCTCCCATCTCCAGCACTCCCAGGGGCGTGCCGACGCCGATGCACACGCTGAGCAGTCCCATCATCCGGCCCCGCATATCATGGGGCGTGGCCAGCATGGTGACGGCGCTCTGCATCGTGGAGAAACCGGATTGGGCGATGCCGCTTAAGGTCAGCAACCCAAAGGTCAGCGCATACCACGGCGACCAGACGAAAATTATGCCCATCAGCAGGACTCCCGTGGAACCCAACACGAATACCCGTCCGTGGTAACGGAGGTCACGGGTGATGGCCATGATTCCCGCCCCGGCTAGTTGTCCAAAGCCATCTGCGGCGACTAACAGTCCGACCAACGTCACACCAACTTCCAGGTGGTCGCGGCCGATGGCGGGTATGAACTGCTGCACGGGGAAGGCCAGTGCGTTCATCACAATGGTGATATAGAACAACCCGATCAACACTGGGCTATTCCAGGCGTAGCCCACCGCGACTTTTAAACTTTTGATCACGGGCTCGATCTGAGCCACGCCCTGGTAATCGGGTATTCGGAGTTTGGTGATCAAGCCTAGGTTGATCACGTGAACCATCAGCAAGAAGGCGTAAGCCTCGGTGAATCCGGCGGCGCCCAGGAGTATCCCGCCCACGATGGGACCGGCCATCTTGCCGATATTCTGGCTGATCACATCCAGGGAAAGGGCGTTGACCAGCCTCCTTTGACCAACGATGTCGAAGATTGCGGTACGGCGGGACGGGTCTTCGATGGACTTGGTCAGTCCCTGGACGAACACCACGGAGAACACGTGCCATCCCTTGATCAGATCGAAGTCGTAAGCGATCATCGCCAACAGGGTAGCCACGGTCAGGACGTTGATCGCCTGGCTGGCCGCCAGCACATTGCGCCGGGGGAATCGGTCGGCGATGTAACCGGTGAACATGGAAGTCATAGGCCGGGAGAGATTGTTGAAGGCCAGCACCAGGCCCAATTGGAAGTAGGAATCAGTCAATTGAAGGATCAGCCAGCTTAAGACCAGCAGCTCCATACGGCGGGCAAATTCGCCCACGCTTCCCACGTACCAGATGATGCGGAAGTCGGCGTTCTGCAACACCGACAGCAGAGTTCCTCTAACCCCTGAAAATGGTCTCATTCAGCCTAGGCGCTCCATTGAACAGACTCTTGCGTATTCAAGATAAACTACTCTCCTGCGTCCCAGTTTGAATTTGAGGCCGACCCTGTGTGTCATTCCGAGGAGGCGGTAGCCGACGAGGAATTCCTTTGCCTAACCGCTACCGCGTTACTGCCTTGCATAACAGGCAGTCGGCAATCCCCTGGCAACAGGATTCCTCGCTGCGCTCCGAATGACAAATGGGTGCGCTTCCATTTCGTGCCCGCCGCCCGACCTGAGTCATTCTACTCCTCACACGGGAATCCGTTCATTGACACCCAACTCAAGCCCTCGGTATGGTGGAAGCACTCTAGGCATTGAGGTCCGAACTTGGCTGAAGGCGGAAGCGCAAAACGGGTCACACGCTGGGATTTCCCGCCCGGATCACAGCCGTTTCCACTGATAATCGCCCACCGCGGCGATGTCGCCAGCGCCCCTGAGAACACCATTCCAGCCTTCAGAAAAGCCCTTGATCTGGGCGCTGACGGCATCGAGCTTGACGTGCGGCTGACCAAGGACGAAAAGCTGGTGGTGTTCCACGACCGCCGCTTGGAACGTACCTCCACCGGTCACGGGCCGGTAAACCATTCCACCCAAGACCAGGTCCGCGAGTTGGACGCCGGGTCTTGGTACAGTCCTGTCTTCAAAGACGAGCGGCCGCCGACATTGGATGAGGTGTTCGAGTCTCTGCCGGCGGACTTTCTGATCAACGTAGAAATGAAAGTCATCATGAAAGGGATGAGGCTCATCGCCCACAGGGTGGCGGAAACCCTTCGGCGTCACGCCCGGTGGGACAGCACTCTGGTGGCCAGCTTCAACCCTATCTCGCTGTGGGAACTTCGCAAGATAGAGCCGAGAATCACTAGGGGATACATCTGGTCCTGCCGCCACCCGTTTCCGATTCGCTCACGCATCTTCAGCCCTTTCGTCCAGGCCGATTGGTACGACCCGGCCAACGACTCGTACAACCCCAGACTGCACAGAAGGTTCCATACCGGGGGCGCACGAGTGCTGGCCTGGGATTTAGACTTCAACCGGGACATGGCACTGATGGTCTCTGCCAAGCTAGACGCGATCGTCACCGACTCGCTCGAAACGATGCTGGAGCGCAAGCGGGAATTGGCCTGAACCCCTTACAACCTGTCCGCATCATAACCGTGGCTAGCTGAAGGTGATTCCCTGTCTTAATGTCAACCCCCGTGATAGAATAGAGCTATTCTGCGCTGCGTGCCTAGTTGCGTCGGAATGAAGCCGTTGTTGGGTAGTGGAGCCACAAAGCATTTGGTTGAACCAGACAGGCAGGCGAGTGGTGTCAGGCTCACTGGGGAAGAGGGCAGACGATGACCGTCGTTGACGACGTCAAAAGCCGATTGGATATCGTCGAGGTGATCTCGCAGCGAGTGCCTCTGCAACGCTCCGGCCGCAGCTTCAAAGCCAACTGCCCGTTCCACCAGGAAAGGACGCCGTCTTTCCACGTGTTTCCCGACCGGCAGTCCTGGCGTTGCTTCGGCTCCTGTGCCATCGGCGGTGATGTTCTATCCTTCGTGATGCGCTCGGAGAATCTGGAGTTCGGCGAAGCCCTGCGTCAGATGGCCCAGCAGGCTGGAGTTACGCTGCCCCAGCGGGGACAGAGCTCCCAAAACGAAGCTGCCCACAAGATAAATGAAGACACCCGAGCCTTTTTCCAGCGAACGCTGGCGTCGGTTCAAGGTGCGTCCGCCAGGGAGTACCTGGAGAAACGGGGACTGAACAAACAGGCGGTCGAGGCCTTTGGAATAGGACTTAGCCCATCAGACGGAGAATCGCTCAAGAACCATCTGATTCGAGAGGGTTACTCGCAGGAAGAACTGGCAAGCGCCGGGGTGGTGCGCGCCGGAGATGATGGCGTAAACCACGATTTGTTCCGAGGCCGGTTGATGTTCCCCATCCGTGACGCCCACGGAAATCTGGTGGGGTTTGGCGCCAGATCTCTGGACGGTTCGGAGCCGAAGTACCTGAACTCGCCCCAAGGGGCATTGTTCGACAAGAGCCGGATCCTATATGCAATGGACCGGGCCCGCACCGACGTTAGAAGAGAGGGCGCTGTAATAGTAGAAGGCTACATGGACGCCATCGCGGCCCACCAGGCCGGGTTCAAGAACGTGGTTGCCCAGATGGGGACCGCGCTGACCGAGTTCCAAGTGGATGAGATCAGACGTCTGACCGGCAAGATGACCATGGCGTTGGACCAAGACGCCGCCGGACAGAACGCTACATTGCGTAGCTTGGACGTGGTACTGGAAAACTTCCGGACCAAAGAGATCAGCCATCGGGGGCCCGACGGCTCGACGCAAACAATCGACGCCGACCCCAGAATAATTGTCATGCCGCCGGGGCATGACCCGGACGAGGTCATCCATCGTTCGCCCTCTGACTGGATGAAGCTGGTGGAATCGGCGATCCCGGCGATAACGTTCCGGATCAATGCGATAACAAGTCAGGGAGATATAGATTCACCTGAGGGCAAGGCCAGGTGTGTTGCTGAAGCCGCTCCGTTCATCCACCTTCTTGAAGGCGGGATACAGCAGGCCAACGCCGTTGAATTGTTGGCGAATAATCTGAGTGTACCCATCGACACAGTGAAGGCTGCCCTGAGCCGCCCATCCGTGGCCCGGCGCACCCGGAGGCAGGAACAGCCGCGTCCCGCGGCTACGGCAGCGTCGCCCTTTGCCAAGTTGGATCACGACCCGGTGGAGGAACACTGCCTGCAGTTACTTTTGAACTATCCGGAGTTGAGGGACCTGGCCGCCGGGCTGCTCCCAGAGTACTTTCAACGGCATGAAAACCGGGAACTGTTCAGCAGATGGCTGGACGCCGGCTCCGGATTGGATAAAGATGAAACATTGGCGGCTGTTAAACGGGATGGTGACGACGAAGTCACCGCACAACTTGGCTCTTTAACGGACAAGCCGCTGATACCATTGGACGTTAACGGACGCGAGGCGTCTTTCTTGGAAGTGGCCTCCCGCCTGGAAGAGCGCAACCTAAAAAACCTAAAATCTGAAGAAGTGATACGCTTCGCCGAGTCACCTCCTGACCTTGAGGAAGGCGAGCACGAAGATATATTACGGTTGAACAAACAGATCAAGATAAATGAAGGCCTCCGGAGAGGCCAAGCCCAGGAAATCTCCGGTTGAGGAGGCTTAATGGCCAGAAGAGACAGCTCCAACGAACTGACCCCAGAGGATTTTCTAGAATCCCGGCAAGATGATTCGGATTCTCCCAATCCCGTTTTGGATATCCTCCGAAACGTGGACGCGGGACGTGATGATGAAGGTGCCGATGGCGAAGGCATGACCGGAGCCCGGCCGGCGACGATCACCGACAACAACGGTGACGCGGCTTGGGATGGCACGGCAACGGCTGAGAAAGACGGCGACGCCAACGAGACGGCCACCGCCACTGAAGGAAGCTCTCTTCCCTCCCCCACCGACTCCTCTGACGACGATGAAGAGCCCGAGTGGGAGCCCGAGACCGAGTCTGTGGAAGTCTTGGACGACCCGGTACGCATGTATCTGCGCGAAATCGGCCGTGTCCGCCTGCTGACCTCCGCTGACGAGCGCTCGTTGGCCCGTAAGATCGAGGGCGGCAAGCATCTTGAAGGTCTTCGGGAGGAATTAGAGGGACTGGACGGTCGCCCGGCACGCCCGTGGGAGATCGCTGCGGGTCTGCTCAAGCGGATGGTCAACGCCGAGCCCTTGGTCAAATCGCTATCCGAGCAACTGGGCTTGCCCAGCAATCTGACCGTCTCCCAGATAACGGACCACAAGAAACTCAGGGACGCCATCGACGCCCAGGTCTCCGTTGACCTGCTCGCGGCCATGGCTGAAGACCTGAACGATTATCAGGACGACGTCTACCAACAGGTGATCGGCTTGTCTTTGAGTTCCTGGCTGGTCCCGCCCGATGCTATCGATGTCCTGCAAGACTCAACTCTTGAGCAGTTGGACGCCAAACTGGCGGAGTTGAACAGTTTCACTGACCTGCAAGAGCTTGACCCGCTGTTCCGCGCTTACTTCCGTCGTATCGATGCCGAGGCTGAACGCGCCCAGGCCCGCCTGACCGAGGCCAACCTGAGGTTGGTAGTCAGCGTTGCCAAGAAATACATCGGACGCGGTATGGCCCTGTTGGACATGATTCAAGAAGGCAACATTGGCCTGATCCGTGCGGTCGAGAAGTTCGACTACCGCAAGGGTTACAAGTTCAGCACCTACGCCACCTGGTGGATTAGACAGGCCATCACCCGGGCCATCGCCGACCAGGCGCGAACTATCCGGATCCCTGTGCACATGGTTGAGACCATCAACAAACTGATGCGTCAACACCGCCGGTTGCTACAGGAATACGGCCGTGAGCCCACCCCTGAAGAGATTGGACTGGCCATGGATATCGGACCCGAGAAGGTTGAGGAAATCCTCAAGATTTCCCAGGAGCCCGTCTCACTGGAGACGCCTATCGGCGAGGAAGAGGACTCCCATCTGGGAGACTTCATCGAAGACCGCAACGCGCTGGCGCCGGCGGATGCTGCATCCTTCCAGCTGCTTAAGGAGCAGGTTGGCGAGGTGCTGCACACGTTGACCGAGCGCGAGGCACGGGTGCTCGAACTCCGGTTCGGGCTTGAAGACGGACGAAGCCGAACCTTGGAAGAGGTCGGGCGTGAGTTCGGTGTGACCCGTGAAAGAATCCGTCAGATTGAAGCGAAGGCATTACGGAAATTACGCCACCCGTCTCGGTCTCGGAAGCTTAAAGACTTCTTAGAGTAGTCTTAATAGTCAAGAACGGGAATGCGCCCAGGCAACATAATAACGAATCCCATACTTATGTTGCCTGGGCTCGTCTTTTTTAGTAAACATCGCGTTAAATCTTGTAGTTCTCGCACAAACCCCGGTGGTATACTTGGGCCATTCCGAGTTGGGAGGAGGAGTCCGTGGAAGAGTCGTCTATGCCGAAATGCTTGAGTTGTGATATTGGTAATCTCGTCCCTCTCTCGGACTACGGCGGTCAAGGGGCCGCGGTCCATTACAAGGCCTGGGTTTGCATCAACCCGGCGTGCGGGTTCAACATCAAGATTCGCAACGGCGATATCTACCTGAACGAACCCATCTCCCCAGGCGGCGCCAATACACCCAGGGCACGCTAGGCAGGGCACGCTAGTCTTTTTAGACAATCCCCAATACCGCGCTCTCCCTACTGGACTTGTTTTGGGCGGTGAGTGTTGAAGGAGGTGGTATGGAAGCTGGTTTCGATTATATTCATGGGCGTCTGCCGCGGCGCATCGCCAGTCTCACAGGAATCATCCTCTTAGTCTTCGGTTTTCTGCTGCTTGCATCGGGCGGCGCTTACTACAGCTACTCAGCCAGCGCCAAGTCCAACCTGGACGATCTGGCGTCCGTATTTGAGCCACGAACGATCACCTCCATCACTGGTAGCGCTGCTACCAGTATCAGTTTGTTCCCCGGCAAGGCTGTAACGGCTGATTCCTGGGGCGACCCATTCGGCTACGAGCCCGCCTTTCTAAGACAGCAGAAATTGCTCGACGACTTCTCCCCTATCGGCGAGGCCGGCGTTAAGATCGGCGACATTCAGCCTTCCACCAGGATATTGGTGCCGTCCATCGGCGTGGATTCGGCGATCTCCGAACTGTCTATCTTGGACTTGGGCGACAGCCGGGCCTATGAGAGCCCGGACAATACTGTGGGACACATCCCTGAATCGGCTGACGCCGGTGAGCAGGGGACCTCTTGGTTCTTTGGGCATACCGAGAGCCCCATCAGTCGCGAAGGATCAGTCTTCTTCAACCTGCAAAAGGTGCCGGAGAAACTACGCAGCGGAGAGGATGTCTTTATCATCACCGACAACGGCGCGAATCAGTTCCTCTATCGGGCGACGGCCACACAGGTGGTCCACCAAGACGACTTGAGCTTGGATGCGACACCGGAGGCGGACATCAAGCTGGTTTCTTCGGTGCCACGGTTCGTCTATGACCACCGGTTGGTGGTATCCGGGGTTTTGATAGCACTTCGGTAGCTGTCAGCTATCAGTACATCGTTAAGACCAACTAGACCCCTCGCTGTCACCCCAAGTGTAGCGAGGGGTCACTTTCCCTCCCGTTACCCTCTTGCGGACCGCCGGTTTGCCAGGCCGCGGCTTGGTTTGCCCAATGGCAATAGAATTCCTCGTCGCGTCGCTTCTCGGAATGGCAGTTAGGGGGCTTTTGCAACAAAAAAGAGACGCCGGTTATTGGCGTCTCTTTTCGTTTCATGGCTGGTCATTTACAGGCTTGGTTCGGCGGCCCCTTGGTCTATGCGGTGGATGCGTAGTTTGCGGAGACGGCGACCTAGCATCGATACCACCTCGATGTGCAAATGGTCTGTTTCCAAGATGTCTCCGGTTTGAGGTATCCGGCCTAGGCTGTGGTAGACGTAGCCGCCCACCGTGTCGACCTCGGTGCTGTCGATGGTGGTCCCGAACAGCTCTTCCACGTGCTCTGTAGTCACTCCGGCGTCTACTAGCATTGTTCCATCGGGTTGGCGGATCACTTGGGCGTCCCGGGAGCGGGAGAACTCGTCCTCGATCTCGCCGACGATCTCCTCAAGCAGGTCTTCCATGGTGACCAGGCCCTCGGTGCCGCCGTATTCATCCACCACGATGGCTATCTGGGTGCGGCGCTCCTGCAGTTCTTCCAACAGGTCGTCGACCCGCTTGCCCTCGGGAATGATGAACGCCTCGCGGACCAGGGTGCGCAGCGAGTCCTGTGACTTCCCTGACTTGGCCAACGAACCCATGACATCACGAGCATGGACAATACCGAGGATCTTGTCGATGGTTTCTTCATACACAGGAAGACGGCTGTGACCTCGGCTGACCATCGTCTCGGCGACGACTTCCAGGGGAGAGTCGGCCTCCACAGCGGCCATATCTAACCGGGGGACCATGACCTCTCTGACGGTGGTGGCGTCGAGACGGATGATGGATCGGAGCATCTCACGGTCCCGGTCATCGAGGCTGGTCAATTCTTCTTCAGTGATGGCCGGTTCTTCAAGCTCGTCCTCGGAGAGTCCATGATCGTTCCCGTTTCCATTGCTCGCGTGGCCGTTTGCCGCCGACGGCGAACCGCCGTTGGCCGACGCCGTCTTGTTCCACGGACGGGATAGTGCAGAAAGGCGCTTGTCAACGACATCCGCTGCCCGATCGATCAAGAACAACCCGGCCAATAGCCCGGCAGCCATGAACGCGACCAGCCACCAGTCTGTGGTCACAGCGCTTTGAATCAAGGCTACACCGGAGAGGACAACCGCGAAGAAACAGGCCGCTTTCAGCCAGAAGAGGAGCGAATCGGAGAGGACCGAGGGGTTCTCATCTCTGACGGTGGGCCCAGCAGACCCACCCGAGCGAATCATGCTCAGGTATGAGAACAAGAGAACGAAGACGATAAAAACTATGATTTGCGGTAAATAATCTGTATCCAAACACCCCGTCCCCCTGGTCAACCCACGTCTATGCCGTTTCGGTACTTACGCCTGTGGGAAGAGTCGTCAGGAGGTCAGTTGGGACCATTCATCTATCTATTATCTTAGCAGGAACGCCAACGGCTAGTCTAGCCTGCGGGACGTCCTTTGTGACGACTGCGCCCGCCCCGGTAACCGCCCCGGCTCCCACGGTGACCGGCGCCACGAGCATGGTATCACAACCGATGAAGGCGTCTTTCTCCACCACCGAACGGCGTTTGACCTTACCGTCGTAGTTACAGGTAACTGTGCCAGCACCCACGTTGACGTTGGCGCCGATGGACGCATCGCCGATGTAGCCGAAGTGTCCCATGACAGCCCCGGCGGCAAACCGGCTCTCCTTCACCTCTACGTAATTCCCGATGTGCACACCAGACTCCAGATAGGCTCCCGGCCGCAGATGGCTGAATGGGCCGATGTCTACTCCGGCCTCCATGACCGCATCCTCCAGCGCCGACGATGTGACCCGGCAGTCGTCGCCCACAGACGAGTCTTTGACCACCGAGCCGGGGCCAATCTCGCAGCCGGACCCAATGGACGTGCTTCCTAGAAGTATGGTGTTCGGCAGCACCACGGTATCCTGACCGATGGTCACCCCGGCGTCGATCATCACCGACGCCGGGTCGGTAATCGTCACGCCCTCCAACATCCAATGCTCGCGGATGCGCCGGCGCTGAATATTCTCCAGGTTGGCCAATTCCACCCGGTTATTGATTCCCAAGGCTTCATCAGGGTCGTTTGAAGGCAAGGCGGCGACGTTGGCGCCCTGGTCTGCGGCGATGGCCGCCAGGTCCGTTAGATAGCGCTCGGGGCCACTGCCGACGGTCACCCGACCCAGGTTCTCCCATAACCACTCGCCTTGGAAGCAATAGACCCCCGAGTTCACCTCCACGTGTTCATTAAGCCTTTCCCGGTCATCTGAGGCCTCGTTGATGCCCAGGATGTTCTGCTGTGAGCCCAGGTCACGGTTAATGCGCCCCAGCCCACGGCCGTCTGCAACGATGCCGGAGAGGACCGACATCTGACGCGAGTTTTCGAGATGCCCGCTGACTAGACTGCGCACCGACTCTTCAGTAACCAACGGCGAATCACCGCCGATCACGACCACCTGCTGGGCCTGTCCCCGGAGGGCAGCGGCGGCGGACTCCACCGCACCCGCCGTTCCTGTCTTGGCGGACTGAACGGCATACTCAACGGAATCACCCAGCAGCTCTTTGACTGCGTCCTGGCTGGCGGGGGACACCACCACGACTATGCGGCCCACGCCCGCTCGGCTCAGCAACTCCACCGGATATCGGAGCAGCTCTTTCCCGCAGAAGCAGTGCAGCACCTTGGGGGTACGGGACTTCATCCTGATTCCCTCTCCGGCGGCCATTATGATCCCTGCCAAGTCTTTCATGTTTCCACCCCGCATTTGTGCGTCAAAACGGTCTATTTACTGGGACAATTATACCAGCGGAATCCAAGTTGGCCGTGCCCAGTCCCATAACTGTTGCGCGTTATACTACTTCGTCGCCCGCGGGTGGAATCACATTGACAACAGGACTGGCCGGGGGCAGAATGGCCGTGCTCCAGCTACGCCTGGGTCAGAAACTCCGTAACGGATCCGATTGGAGGATACCCGGTGGACAAAACAGAAATACCCTTCCTATCCGCAACTGAACTGGCATCCCTGATCAAGTCCAAGGAAGTCTCCCCCGTCGAGGCAACCGAGGCCTATCTGGAGCGTATTCCCCAGCTAGACGGCAAGCTGAATTCCTACATCACGGTTACCGCCGACCGGGCCATGGCCGACGCCAGTCAAGCCGAGCAGGAAATAGTGTCCGGCAAGTACCGGGGTCCGATGCACGGCGTGCCCGTCGGCATCAAAGACCAGGTCTACACCAAAGGTATCCTCACCACCGGTGGCTCGACAATCTTGAAGGATTTCGTGCCTGACGAAGACGCCACGGTGATGTCGAAACTGAATGATGCGGGGGCCGTCCTTCTGGGCAAGCTGAACATGAGCGAATTCGCCATGGGTGACGCCTTTGAGCATCCCTACGGTCGCCCTCACAACCCTTGGGACTTGTCCCGCAACCCAGGCACATCCAGCAGCGGCTCTGGCGCCGCGACAGCCGCTTTCCTCTGCGCCACATCCCTGGGCGAGGACACCGGCGGTTCCATCCGGGGCCCGGCCTCGTTCTGCGGTCTGGTCGGCATCCGGCCTTCCTGGGGGCGGGTCAGCCGCCATGGGGTGCTGGGCGCATCGTGGTCGATGGACCAAGTCGGCCCCATCTCGCGCACCGTGGCTGACTGCGCCATAACCCTAGGCGCCATCGCCGGGCATGACCCCAAAGACGGCCATACCTGGGACGTGCCAGTGCCCGATTACCTGGCAGAGCTAGCCGACGGGGTCGAGGGACTGAAGATCGGTGTCATCACCGAACGGGTCGAGGGAGATGCTGTCGATCCCCAGGTGCGGGACTTAGTGGTCAAGGCCATCGCACAACTGGGTGAATTGGGGGCTGCTGTTTCCCATGTGGATATTCCATTGATCGCCCAATCGGCGGCCATCTCTACCGCAGTGACCTACGGGGACGTCTCCGGTGTCCACCGGGAAGGGATCGACAACCGTCTGAAAGAGTATGACTACAACATTCAACTCCGGCTGCTGGCCGGGGCGATACTGCCCGCTCAGGCCCATCAGAAGGCGGTTCGACTGCGGCACATGCTCCGGCAGCAGATCTTTGACGCCTTGGAACAGGTAGATGTGTTGGTGATGCCAACTTCGTCCATCCCGGCGTCGCCCATCCCCGAAAAGGCCGGCGTCGAAAGCAAAGAGGCCTTCATGGAGATGTTGGGGGGACGCCGCAGCTTCACCGCCCCATTCAATCTGGCCAGCGTCCCGGCCCTGTCCATCAACTGCGGGTTCACCTCCGATGACCTGCCCGTGGGCCTGCAGATAGCCGGCAAACCCTTCGCAGAATCAATGGTTTTCAGAGTCGCCCACGCCTACGAACAAGCAACAAACTGGAACACCCGCCGCCCGCCGGTGTCATAAGGAAGCAATACTCCACCCGAACTGTCATTTCGAGGAGTGAAACGACGATTAATCTCTTTGCTTAACACCCCAGCATGAATCGCCAGTGCTATGTCTACATCATGACTAACTGATCACGGATTCTGTACGTTGGGGTAACAAACGACCTCGAACAACCGGTCCATGAACACAAATCTGAATCGATTGAAGGATTCACAAAGCGTTACAAAATAACCCGGCTGGTTTATTTCGACAAACCGTCCAATATGAAAGGGCCATCTCTCGAGAGAAAAAGATCAAGAAATGGAGACGCTCCACAACGACAGACTTGATTGAAGCGGCCAATCCTGGATGGAAAGACCTGTCCGAAGGATGGTACGAGGTAGATCCACAATAAAGAGACCCTTCGTTTCTCTCGGGGTGACAGCGAACTAGCACTACAACGCATAAATGTCATTTCAAGGAGAGCAACGACGAAGAATCTCATTGCTTTGGAAGACCATCCGAGAGCTTGACTGTATAAATCGGCGCCAACGGTCGATAGCGCTGGGCCTCTCGCTTCTCTCGGAATGACAATGTAAATTGACTTTCGGTTCAAAGATTCTTTGGAGAAGCTTTCCAAGCGACCAATCCGGCTCAAAGGAGCAGCCATGCCACAGACCCATGAGCTATCGGCGGCGCAACTGGCCCGCCAGATCCGCAAGAAGAAAATTACCCCGGTAGAAGTTGCCCAATCGCTTCTGGAGCGTATGGACTCCCTAGAACCCCAGTTAGACGCCTGGGTCCGGGTCAACCGCGAGGCGGTCTTAGCTGACGCCGAACAACGTCAGGTTGAACTGGAGAGCGGCGCTGCTACCGGCCCGCTGCACGGCGTGCCCATCGGCATCAAGGACATCTATAACATAGCGGGCACCCCTACCACCGCCGGCTCCATAGTCTATGCCGATTACGTGCCCGACGAGACAGCGGTAACCATCGACCTGCTACAAAAGGCCGGGGCAATCATGCTGGGCAAGACGGTCACCACCGAGTTTGCCTGCCTCGACCCGTCTCACACCAAGAACCCTTGGAACTCGGCCCACACGCCCGGCGGTTCCAGCAGCGGCTCGGCGGTGTCCGTCGCCGCCCGGATGTGCCCGATAGCCATGGGGTCGCAGACCGTGGGCTCCGTGCTCCGCCCTGCGTCATATAACGGCATCACCGGCCTCAAGCCCACCTACGGACGGGTCAGCCGCCGGGGAGTGGTGCCGGTGAGTTGGTCATTGGACACCGTGGGCTGGATGGGCCGCTCCGTGGAAGACATGGCCTTGCTGCTCCAAGTCTTGGCCGGGCCCGACGAGCTAGACCCAGTAGCTTCACGATTACCGGCCGGCGACTACCTGTCGGGGTTGGAATCGGCTAAGCCGCCAAAGATTGGGCTCATCGCCTCGTTCTTCATGGAGGAGTCCGATGTAGAAACCCAGAAGCTGACTACGGCCGTGCTGGAGCAGTTGACGTCGGCCGGCGCTTCCGTGATGGAAGTGACGTTGCCAGATAGCTTCAACACTGCCTTCCAGGACCAGTTGCTCATCATGGGCGTGGAGGCCGCCGCCTTCCACAAGCCGATGTACGAGAAACAGGCGCAAGACTACCGCCCCAAGCTGCGGGAGATGCTGCGTCAAGGTCTCGAGACCGACGCCGTGACTTACACGAGGGCACTGGAAAGAAGGCTCCGGTTCACCGCCGACATGAAACTACTGGCTGAGCAGGCGGACGTCCTGCTCACGCCATCGACCCCAACCGCGCCCCTGGCTGACTTGACCAATACCGGCGACACTCGTTTCCAGGGTCCTTGGACCTCATGCGGACTGCCGACCATAACCCTGCCCACTGGCTTGGCTGAATCTGGTCTACCAATGGGTATCCAACTCATCGCATCTCCCTTCGAGGAGGCCCGGTTGTTGGCCGTGGCTAGGTGGTGCGAGAAGATAATCGACGTTCAGTTGGTCCCGCCAACCTCCAGTTAAAAGCAATCAGCAGATAGGAGTAAACACATGCCGCAGGCGAATATTCCCAGTGAAGACGAGGTTCTGACTTATTTCGATAAGTTCTCCAATTGGGGGAAGTGGGGCGACGACGACGAATTGGGCGCCCCCAATTACATCACCCCAGCCAAGGTGAAACAGGCCATATCTACGGTGCAGGAAGGCGTCCGTATCTCGATGTCACGCACGGTCACCTTCGAGCCGAGTGTCGACGCCCCCACCAACGTGCCGGTGCACTTCATGGTGGAGAGCGGAGAGGGCTGGGCCAGCGGGGACAAGGTGAGCTCCCGGAATTTCCCGGCCGCCACCGACTACTTCGGCATGATCTTCCACGGCGTCACGGTCACCCACGTCGACGCATTGTCCCATTTCTTCTGGGACGGCAAGACCTACAACGGCAAACCAGCCCACCTAGTGTCGACCAGCCTCGGTGCGACGTTTGGCTCGGTTGAGGAAGCCCACGAGGGAATCGTCACCCGGGCGGTGCTGGTTGATGTGCCCATGATCCGGGGCATCGATTGGGTGGAGCGCGGAGAGGGCGTGATGATTGACGATATCTTGGCCGCCGAGGAACGCTGCGGCTTCAAAGTGGAAGAGGGCGACGTCCTGCTGATCCGAACCGGCCAGTTGCACCGCCGTAACGTGGAGGGGCCCGCCGACCGGTCGCTGGGCTCAACGGCCTGCCAGGCGTCGGTGTTGCCTTTGTTTTACGAACGGGGTATCGCCATGATGGGCTCGGATACGGGTAATGACGTGAACCCGCCACAATACGATAAGGTGCAGAGTCCCATCCATCAAGTAAGCATCACCGCCATGGGTATCTGGATTCTCGACAACGCCGACTTGGAAGGCGTGGCCGCAGCCTGCAAGGAGCGCAACCGCTGGGAGTTCATGATCTCCATCGGCCCCCTACGCCTCCACAACACAACAGGCTCCCCAGTAAACCCCATAGCCATTTTCTAGCCGTATACCTGCGGTTATTACCTGCCGGTGGCGGTGGGGTGGTTGCTCTCTATGGGATTTTTGGCGGCATGTTCTTGAGATGTGCCGCCATTTTGTTTTGCGACTCAAAGATGCTGTCTCGCAAGCTGTCATTCCGAGAGGTGTAGCGCTGAGGAATCTCTTTGCCGCTAGAAAACGACGCGTTACTTACCAGTAAAAGTTGAGGTGAACCCGAGGCAACGTGGCGCAGAAATGAGTTAATGAATTGAGCCGCACCTTAGATAACGTCTATCCTCCCTTCTTCCAGGGTCTCCGGCGACTCGCTCTCGAAGATTTCCCTGACCACCGAGTCGACCCAGTCCATCACTGTCTTGGGGTCGATGGCCGGCTCAGGTGAACTTACGCCGAAACGAGCGCCATCCTTGACGGCCTGTGCGGACTTGGCGGCCTTCAATAGGATCTTGCTGGGAACACAGCCGCTCCAGGTGCAATCGCAGCCCCGCGCACCTTTCGCCAACGAACAATAAGTCGTAGTCTTTCTTCAACTAAACTCTGGTCCGAACGCCCGAATTTTTCCTGGCCCTAGACGAAACGATATTCGGACCAGACTACCTAACGAGAAACGGCTTCAGCAAAACTTGGATGCCGCGAGGCGCCTAAGGTTTGATGAAAGGTTTGCCGAAAACTCCGTTTCTAGCCGTAATTGGGCGGGGAGAGTTTCAGGCCGAGGGTCGATTCGCACCACTTGGCAATGCCCAGCAGTTTGCCTTCCTCAAATGGCAGAGCGCCCAACTGCACCGCCAGGGGCATCCCGTCCTCACTGAGGCCAGAAGGCAGTGTGATCGTGGGCAGGCCGCTGGTGGTCCATGGCACCTGGAAAGAGGCGTCTCCGGTGGTGTTCCGGTCCTTGGGAGCGGGAGCCGGTGTGGCCGGGGTCAAGACCACGTCTGTCTGCCCCACCAACGTGACCATGTCCTGGCGAAACTGACGGCGCAGCCGCTGGGCTTGCAGGTATTTGGTGGCCGGGACCAACATGCCCATCTCCATTCCGGACCGCACCCTGGGGCCATAGTCCTCGGCTTGGGTGGCGTGGAACTGCTCGTGGAAGGCCGCGCACTCGACATTCATCACTATCCGTTGCGCGCTGTGGGCCGACTTGAAACTGTCTGGCAGATTCAGCTCCACAACCTCGGCCCCGGCGGCGGTCAACTGCTTGATCGCTGCTTGGGTGTTGGCCCAGACCTCGGGGGTGGACTTCTCCAAGTAATACTGGCTGACGATGCCAATGCGTGGCGGCTTGTTGAATTCGGCCATCTGCTTCAAGAAACCGGGCACCGGGACGCTGGCGGAACCGGGGTCGTTGGCATCTTCACCCGACATAACCTGAAGCATCAGGGCGGCATCCTCCACGGTGCGCACCAAGATGCCCACGTGGTCCAGCGACCAGCTCACCGGCACCACCCCGTAGCGGCTGATGCGGCCGTAGGTGGCCTTCAGACCCACGATGCCGTTGTAGGCGGCCGGGCGGCAGGTGGAGCCGCCGGTCTGGGAGCCCAGAGCCGCGCCCACGGTCTTAGTAGCCACAGCTACGGACGATCCACTGCTGGAACCTCCGGGAGTGTGTTCAAAATTCCAAGGGTTGAAGGTCGGCGAAGGGTCCGACGTGGCGAATTCAGTCGTGACGGCTTTCCCCAGGATGATGCCGCCGGCCTCTTTGATCTTGGCCACGGAGGTCGCGTCAAACTCGGGCACGAAATGGGCGTAGACCTTGGACCCGGCTGCAGTCTTCATCCCGGCGGTGTAGAAAATGTCTTTTAGTCCCACCGGCACGCCGTGGAGCAAACCCCGAGTCTTTCCCTGCTGGGCTTCTTCCTCGCGCTGCTTGGCGGCGGTTAATACCTCCTCCCGGTCGATGGTCACCCAGGCTTTGAGGTCTTTGTCGGTGGCGTCGATGCGCTCAAGAAGCGACCTGGCTAGGTCCACCGGAGACAGCTTCTTGTCTTTAATCTCCTGGACTGCCTGAGACACGGTTAGCTCATAGGGCTGGGGCATAGTCTGACCTCACGAAGATATTGTCGTATTCCTGGGCGGCGTTTATTGATAAAAGCCGGGTTCCAAGTCGCGGTGAAGCGTCTCTTGCCCCACGTCCCAGAGTTGCTGTGCGGTCTGCTTGATGGATGTTTCCAGCTCGCTGGCCCGATGTTCTCCCCAAAGCCGGACCGCCTGAGCGCGAAGCTCCACGGCGATGGCTTCCACAGAATCGTTCGGCTTCATATTGACCATGTCGTACTCCAGTAATCCCAGGTTTTATGCTAGGTGACTGGCATTCTAAACAAGGCTGTGGGAACGGTCAATCGATGTCCAAGCGTGAGTGCGCCAGGCTCAACATGCTGTTATAATCCCGCCTGTCGAACTCGACCCCCGTTTGAACTCCCTGGAGACCGCCATGCCAGACAACCTCGCCGATATCCTAGAATCGCCCGGACACACGCTTTTAGCCACCGACCTGGGCAACACCGAAGGCCCCCTGTGGCACCCAGATGGGTATCTGACCTTTGTTGACCTGGTGGGGAACCGGCTGCAGCGCTGGGACCAGACCTCTGGCGTGAGCGTAGTCCGCGAGGGCACCGGAGAGGGCAACGGATGCACCTTCGACCGCCAGGGACGTCTCCTGATGTGCGAGGGCGCAGACCACCGCCGCGTTACCCGTATGGATGCCGACGGCACTGTGACGGCCATCGCCGAGCGTTGGGACGGCAAACGGTTCCACAAGCCCAATGACGTTATCTGCCGCACCGACGGGAGCATCTATTTTACCGACCCTAACCTGCGCCTGCCGGAAGCTGAACGTGAGTACGACTTCGCTGGAGTCTTCCGCATCGCGCCCGACGGCCAGATATCCGTCGCCACTGACGGCTGTGAATACCCCAACGGCCTGGCCTTCTCCCCCGACGAGTCGGTCCTCTATGTGGCCATCAGCCGAGAGAGCCAGATCTGTTTTGAAGAACAAGAGAAGGGCCTGGTCTGCGAGCACCGCAAGATCAGGAGCTTCGACGTGGCCGCCGACGGCACCCTGAGCAACAACCGGGTCTTCGCCAGCATGGCCTCCGCCGAGCCAGGTGTGCCCGACGGCATGAAACTAGACACCTTGGGCCGCATCTTCTGCACCGGCTCCGGCGGCATCTGGGTATTCGAGCCCGATGGCACTCACCTGGGAATCATCAGAGGCCCCGAAGTGCCCCGGAACATCGCCTTCGGCGGCCCCGACTTCCGGACGATATTCACCACCCCCGGAGTGTCTCTCTACAGCTTCCGGGTTAAGACTCCGGGCATCCGCCCATACTGAAATCACTTAGGAGAAAGAATAATGGCTGCAACAACAACCGTAGGCACGGGCAAATACACCTACGAGGTGGACGAAGACTGGGCTAAGTTGCCTGAGGGCTGGGAGATGCCCGCGGCCGCCGTCTATGGCGACTCCAAGGACCGGGTCTACTGCTTCAACCGTGATCCGGAGCATCCGGTCTGCATCTTCGACCGGGAGGGTAATTTCGTCTCCTCCTGGGGCGCCGGTCTGATTACCTTCGCCCACGCCATCTACCTGGACACGGAAGACAACGTTTGGCTGGTGGACCGGAACAAACATCAGGTGTTCAAGTTCACGACTGAAGGCAAACTGCTGTTGACCATCGGCGAGGAAGGGTTCCGGTCGGACACCGGCGTCGCGCCCGACGACTATAGCTCCACCACTTGGTCCAGCGTGACCCACAGCGGCCCGCCCTTCAACATGCCCGCCGGCATCGCCATCAACGACGCCGGCGAGATATTCATCGCCGACGGTTACGCCAACGCCCGGGTGCACAAGTTCACCTCCGACGGCAAACACATCATGTCCTGGGGAGACCCCGGCTCCGGCGACGGCCAATTCAACCTGCCCCACGGCGTCTGGATTGACAAACAGGGTCAGGTTCTAGTCTCCGACCGGGAGAACGACCGCATCCAGGTGTTCACTCAGGACGGCACATTCGTGAAATCATGGCCCACCAAACTCATCGGCCCGGCCCTGATGTACATCGACGATGAAGGCATCGTCTACATCCCGGAGCACAACGGCGGGATGGTCAGCGTTTTGACCAGCGAGGGTGAGCGTTTGGCCCAGTGGGGCGAGTTGAAGTACCGCTCCTGCCACGGCATCTGGGTGGACTCGCACAAAGATGTCTACGTCGTAACCCCTGGCGACTGGGGCAAAGGCCGTCGCGTGGTAAAATATTCCCGCAAGGGCTAGTTCGCTGTGAAAAGTCGTTGTACCGACATAGCTGTTTTGCTATGCTGTAATGCGGCAGTCCACTAAGGCTGATAGCTGAACGCTGGTTGCTGACCGCTAGTGTGGGGCTGTAGCTCATCTGGG
>DCWQ01000029.1:17342-65132 GCA_002328185.1 Dehalococcoidia bacterium UBA2158 | reverse complement strand
TCGAGTCCCCGCAGCTCCACCACTCCTCCTCTAGTCTCGTTTCCTTGTAACCCCTTGGGTTCTCGTGTTTTTGAGTGCCACCTGATTTGCCTATATGTCACCTTGAGCGAAACAAAAGGGCTGCCAGGCTGTGAATTGGAAGATTCTTCGGAGGCCTACGGCGCTCCTCAGAATGACAGTTTCGAGCCAGACGCCCTCAGATGACCGCTGAAACAACGAATCCTCCAGCAACGAACCAGGTTCGTGCGTTCTCCATAATCGCCGCGGCTTTGTTCTTGAACAACACGGTCGCTTTGATGCTGGGGCCGTTGTTGGTGGACATCGCCGATAACTTCGATACTTCGGTGGCCGTAACCGGGCAGTTGGCCGCGGCCACGTTCTTCTCCTGGGCTATCTTTGCTCCGCTGGTCGGCCCTTTTTCCGATTCGTTTGGACGCCGGGTGGTGGCTTTGACCGGCCTGGGTTTGATGGGAATCTGCATCTTAGCGGCGGCGTTCGCCCCGAATTTCATTGTTCTGATGGTCCTGCTCATCGGCACCGGCCTGGGCGGCGCAATGATCCCGCCCAACAGCATGGCCGCCGTCAGCGAGGTTGTCCCCCTAGAACACAAAGGACGGGCCATCGGGGCCGCTCAGGGCACCATGCAATCGGCTGCGGTCATCGGGGTTCCCGTGGTGGCCGTCCTGGCTAGCGTCGCCGACTGGCGGCTGCCGTTCCTGGTGGTTGGAAGCCTGCTGCTGGCCACATTCGTATGCTCTTGGTTTTGGTATCCCAAGTGCACTGCCACCGGGCCTCGGACGTTCTCCTATCTCAGTCGGTTCAAGCAATTGGGCTCCGTCTCGGCGTTCCGAATCGGGATGCTGGCCAACTTCTCCCAACGGATAGCCTTCTACGCGATCATCGGTTACCTGGCCGCCTACCTCATCGACACCTACGGGTTGAGCGTGGGGGAGACCGCGCTGCCCCTGGCTGTAGTCGGCGCCGGCGCAGTGGCTGGGAGTCTCTGGGGCGGGCTGATCGCCAGACACCGGAAACGGCTCGGTTTCGTGGCCGCCTCCACTCTGGTCGGGGGAGCGTTGGTGTTGATCCTATTCGCCATCGACCCGGCCATCTGGGCGACAGTGGCAATAGCATTCGCTGCAGTGCTGTTCATTAGCATCGGCTGGCCGGTTTTCATAACCTTCGCCACCGACGTTGCCGGGCCGTCCCGGGCCACCGGCATAGGACTGATGGGCACGAGCAACCGCATGGGAGGGGTCATCGGCTCGGCAATGGGCGGCGCGTTTCTAGCCGTCGGCGGGTTCTCGGCCGTCGGAATATTCTGCGCAGCGGTGGTGGGGGTCTCGGCGTTGATGATGCGGTTGATTCTGCGGGAACCGGATGGGGCTTTGGCTTAGATGAACGAAAAACGGTTCCTGGCCATCGTCGCCCTAGCTTTTCTTGGCACCCAGAGTTCGGCTTTGATGTTGGCCCCGTTACTCGTGGACATAGCGGATGAGTTCGACACATCCGTAGCGATGGCAGGGCAGGTTGCTACCGCCACCTTTGTTGCCTGGGCCATATCCGTGGTCTCAGTCGGCCCTTTTTCGGACTATTTCGGGAGACGGCCGGTGGCGCTAATCGGTCTCACCCTGCTTGCAGTCGGCGCATTTGGATCGGCATTATCTCCCAATCTCGCAACCCTGATGGTCATGAGAGTGGCGACCGGATTTGGCGGCGGAATGATACCGCCCAACGGCATGGCCGCGGTGGCCGATGTCGTCCCAGTGGAGCGGCGCGCAAAGGTGATCGGCGGACTGTTGGCGGTAACCACGGCGTCGCAGGTGATCGGCCTACCCATGGTGGCGTGGCTGGCAGACCTAGGAGGCTGGCGGGCGCCTTTCGTGGTGATGGGTTCGCTGCTGGCCCTCTGTACCCTGCTCAACTGGCTCTGGTTCCCGAAGGCAGAAATTGCCGTGACGAGGACTTTCTCGTTCTTCTCGAGATACCGGAGCCTTTTGGCCAAACCCGTGATTCGCGCCATCGTGACGGTCAACTTCGCCCAGCGCATAGCTTTCATGGGGTTGTTCAGCTACCTGGCAACTTATCTGATAGACGATTACGACATGAGCGTCGGCGCCACCGCACTGCCCCTTGCGGTGGTCGGCATCGGTACAGTTGTGGGCAGCTTCGTCGGTGGGCAGGCCGCCAACCGATCGGACAGGATGCCATTGATCGCTGTTTCAGCCCTGGTTGCGGGAGGCGCGTCCGCTGCGCTGTTCTCGATGGAAATCCCTGTGTGGGCAGTTGTGGCCCTCGCCACCGGGGCAATGGGACTTTTGAGCATCGCTTGGACGGTGCTGATCAGCGCCATCACAGAGGCTTCCAGTCAGTCCCGTGCAACCGGCGTGGGATTGCTTGGTATCAGTAACCAGACCGGAGCCGTAGGAGGAGCCGCCTTGGGAGGCTTGCTACTGGCCGCGGGAGGATTCCCTGGGATCGGGTATCTGTGTCTAGGCGTCGTGGTATTTTCGGTTGTGGTCATCGTCTTTTTCCTGCGTGAATCAGCCTCCAGTGCTAAACTTCTTGTCGATGGACCTCTCTGAGCACCTACAATCCGCCCCATATGCCTCCTCAGTTTCTTTGGCCGGTGCTAGTTGGCACAGATAACCACCACTCCCGTGGTGAGGCAGACCCGATTCCTGGCGGTCACCGGCGCTGCGATGTTCCTGGCCATCAGCACTGAGATTTCCGGCAACTCCCAGGCCACCGCCGTGGGGATGCTGGGGGCCAGCAACCAGATGGGAGGCGTCGGCGGCGAGGCTCTGGGCGGGGCATTTCTTGCCCTGGGAGGCTTTTCTACGGTAGGATTTTTCTGCCTGGGCACCGTGCTGCTGTCGGCAGTGGTGCTGCAATTTGGCATGAGCGGCAGGCCCTCCGCAGATAAGGAATAAAGGGAGCACTCGGCATAGATGTTGGAACACAACGGAATCCGGTGGGGCTACGTCTTCTTGAAGGCCTCTACATACCTGGGACAAGACGAGTTTCAGGGCCTGATGGTCCAAGCGGTGGAGATGTTCTTGGCTGGCGAGACTGAGCGGAACGTCAAGGGGTCCGAATACGAAGGCCGCCTTTACACCGAGCAGCGCTATGAACTCATCGGCACTATGGGCGGCCAACGCTTCGATGCCGACATCGAGACCTCCCGGGGCAAGGACAACGCTTCGTTCCTAGTCAATGAGCAGACTCATGGAGCCGGTGCGGCGATCTCGCTTAACTAACGGACGCGCGTTGACTCAAATTCCAGCCTAAACTACACTCCAGAGCACTTTCCCGATAGACAGATTGCGAGGAAACAATGACCAGCATCAGCGATTTCTTAATGTCCAAAGAGATCGGCCGTGTGCCGTCCTCCATCGTTCCCTTGAATGCCGAAGAGGATATCCGGTTCCAGTCCCTGGCCGAAGATTCGGTCATGATCGACGTACACCAGCACCCCTTCGTGCTGCCCGAAGCCATGGACCGGTTCGTTGACTTCCTGCGCACCAACCGTTACCACTGGGGTTTCGAGGCGGTTGCTCACGGCGGCTGGTCTACGGTGACCACCTCTAATGTGTTTGGCGCGCTCCAGAACGCCACCGAGATGTCGTTCGTGGAGTACGAAGACGTTGCGGCCGAAGTCGGCATGATGCTGGCTGACGTCGCCACCCGGGAGAATGTGGTGCGGGTGGGCAACGCTGACGAGATCATGGCGGCGAAACAGGCCAGCAAGGTCGGGTTTATGCCGACATTGGAGCACCTGCCCATCGGCAACAAACTGGAGCGGCTGGACCAACTCCACTCCATGGGGGTGCGCCTGGCGGGCATCACCTACAATCGCAAGAACTACATCGGCGACGGCATGTACGAGCGCAACCCCGGCGGCCTCAGCGAGTTTGGCATCCAGGTCATCCACCGCATGAACGACATCGGCATGGCCATCGACCTGTCCCATGCCTCGACTCCCACCGTGATGGACGCCATCAAGTTCTCCAAGGCGCCGGTTGTCTTTAGCCACAACGCCGCCTATACCTTGCGTCCCACCGTGCGCACCCGGAAAGATGAGGAACTGAAGGCCTGCGCCGCCAAGGGCGGTCTGGTCTGCATCACCGCCGTGCCCAACGCCCTCAGCGATGATCCGGAGCAGGACATCGAGTGCGTCCTGGACCACTACGATTACATGGTCAACTTGATCGGTGTGGACCACGTGGGAATAGGCACCGACACGGTCATCGGCGACCACATGATGTTCCAGCATTACATGCTGGGCCGAAGCCTGGAGGAGATGCCGGCTCCTTATCTGAATGGCCTGGAGTCCCCCGCCGACGGCAAAAACATCATCCGTGGCCTAATCCGAAGGGGCCATTCGGACGAAGACGTCAAGAAGATCGTCGGAGGCAACGCTCTGAAATTCTTCCGCAGGGTCATGGAATAGATGGCTGAGCCTTTCGAAACCACGGTGGTGGGCAGCATGCCCAAGCCGCCTTGGCTCTACAACCAAGTGCCTTTGGACACCAAAGGGTTCGATCACCACGGCGCCGGTTCCGACTGGTTGTTGTCCGGCGAGGCATTGCAAAACGCCCAAGACGATGCGGTCCGCCTGGCTGTCTACGACCAGGAAACCGCCGGAGTCCGGATAATCAGCGACGGCGAACAACGTCGGAAGACCTATCTCACCTACGTCACCTCCCAACTGGGCGGCTTCGATTACGAGACCCTGGCGGAGAAATGGATCCGCGACGGCCGCCGCCTGGCCCAGGTGGGACGCTGCACCGGGCCGGTCGAATGGTTTTCTCCCATAGTTGTGAACGACCTTCGGTTTCTACTGACGAACACCACCTCACCCGTGAAAGTCACCCTGCCCGGCCCAATGACCGTGATCGACTCGACTTTCGACGCCTACTACGGTGATGAACGGTCTTTCGCTATGGCGGTGGCTGACGCCATCAACAAAGAAGCCAAGTCCCTGGACGCCCTGGGCCCGGCGGTGATCCAGTTCGACGAGCCAGTGTTCAGCCGTTACCCGGAGAAAGTGGCCAAATGGGGCATCGAAGCCCTGGACCGCTGCTCCGATGGCCTGCGCGCCCAGACAGCCGTCCACGTTTGCTACAGCTACACCATCCCCGGCGTAGAGCGGCCAATTAAACACAGCTATCCCCAGATACTTGCCGAGCTAGAACGGTCTCAGATCGACCAATTGGCCCTGGAGTTTCAGGCCCCGCAACTGGACCCGGCGCTATTGGAATTCTGTCCGTCCAAGACCATTCTTTTCGGCTGCATCGACAACGCCAACCCGGAGATAGAGAACGCGGAGCAGATCGCCCTGCGGCTGTTGGCGGCTGGCGAGCACCATGACCCGGAGAAGATTCAGGCGGCGCCCGACTGCGGGCTAACGCTACTCACCCAAGCCACTGCTCGGGCCAAGCTGTCGGCCCTCTTCCGTGGGGCCCAGATCGCCCTCGATCATCTGTCGGGTCAAGGCGGAAGTAGCCATGGCCACCATTACCATGACCATTAACTCGGGCGCCGGATTGATTCTTACAAATGGATGCCAGAACCGTTCTTAATCAGCGTGATCGGCAGTACGCCCAGATCGCCCGAGAGCAGCTAATCGGATAACCAGGAGATACCCATGGCCACAGAAACTGAGTTCAAACACATAGCGATCGAACGCCGTAGGCACATGGCGGTGATAACCCTGAATCGTCCCGACCGGCTGAACGCCTTCAACCGGGAGATGGGACTGGAATTGCATGCTGTTTTAGACCAACTGGCCGGTGAGTTTCCGGTAACACGGGTGGTGATCATAACTGGGGCCGGCCCCGGCTTCTGCTCAGGGGCCGACGTCGGCGACATGCCGGCGCGCATGGCCGAGAGTGGCGATAGGGACCCGAACTCTCCGGACCCTGGGCCGTCCATCACCATGCAACTTGCCCCGCATCTGCGAGACATTCCCCAACCGGTCATCGCCGCGGTGAACGGTGTTGCCGCCGGAGCGGGTCTGGGCATCGCATTGTCCTGCGACATCAGGCTGGCCTCAGAAGCAGCCCGATTCTCATCGGTATTCGTCAAACGCTCCTTGGTGCCCGACGCCGGGACTTCCCAGATACTTGGCGCGCTGGCCGGGCCCGGCATCGCCGCCGAGATGTCTCTTACAGGCAAGGTCTACGACGCCAAGTGGGCGCTGTCCAAAGGGTTGGTGAACGATGTTGTTCCCGCCGATGAACTGATGCCCCAAGCCGAGTCGCTGGCCCAGGAAATAGCCGCCAACCCACCCTTGGCTGTAAAGGCGGTCAAGACGCTTCAGAACGGCTTCCATCCCGACCTGCACGAGGTCATTGTGACCGAACACCAGGCCAGCAGCCCCCTCCGGGGCACCGCCGACCAGAAAGAAGCCGTGCAGGCATTCTTGGAAAAGCGTGCGCCCAAGTTCACCGGGAGCTAGGCGTCCCATCCAACACCTCTGCCGGTGCGTATTTTCTATACGGCCCAGGCTGAAAGCTCGGTGGCCCATATGCTATCTTGCCAAAAAGGCCCGTTGACCAAAGCGCCAACAGAATTAGTGAGGAAATAGATTGAACTGCCCACGTTGTAACGTTGCTCTAGACGAAAAAAAATACAAAGACATCGACGTCGATCACTGTCCTGAATGCAAGGGCCTGTGGCTGGACTTCCACGAGATGGACAAGTTGGAAGACCACGCCATGGACGAGGACGAACGCAAGGGGATGATCGAGTACGCACGCCGCGAGAGCGACATCTCTTGCCCTCATTGCAACGAGCCCATGGAGACGTTCAACTACCGGGCCCACAACCTGCCAATCGACCACTGCAAGTACTTGCACGGTTACTGGCTCGACGAGGGTGAAGAGAAGAAGATCCTGGAGATTATGAAGCAGCGCGTCCAAGACCTGAAGCGCACCGACTCCGCCGAAGTGTCATGGTCCAAGTTCCTAGAAGCCGGTGGCAAACGCACCTTCCTGAGTAAGGTCAAAGACCTGTTTACAGGCTAGCCGTCAGCTAACAGCGGTCAGCTTTCAGCTTTTTGCACCGCCCTCCTTGGATTGTCATTCCTCTCCTTCCGCGGAAGGAGAGGAATCTCTTTGCCGGCTGGAACACGTCGCACCAAAGCAACGAGACCCTTCGCACGCCTACGGCGCTATCAGGGTGACATGCGTGAATACGGCCTCCATACAGACCACCCGTGCGGCGCGCCAGCGCTACCCCTCAAATCGGCGCAGGGTTGGCCGCCAGATGCCCAGCAACAGGGTAACTAGCAAGACCATGAGCGCAGCTCCGGTCACGGCGATCGGCCAGCTCACCAGGCCGCCCGCCACGGCCAACGGCAGCGCACTGAGAAAGTGAATGGCGGGCGCTATCTGCAAAATGCTCAACACCCGGCCTCGTAACTCGGATGGCACATTCAGTTGAACTAGGGTGTTCGCCAACGGCCAGAACAACCCGGTGCTCATTGTTCCCACGAAAAAGAATAGTATCCAGGATATCCAGTACCAGGGAGACCAGGCGAACGCTATCAAGAACACGCAGAGCAGCAATAGCGAAGCCAACAGAAGCCACGACTTGCGTTTGAAATCACCCAGGCTGGCCAGTAGGAAACTCCCCAGCAGTGAGCCCAGGCCCGCGCCCAACCACAACAGCCCGGTGCCTCCCGCGCCCACGTCCAACACCTCTTTGGTGAAAGCTGGCAACACTTGGCGATAAGACATGCCAAAGAAGGTGAACGCCAGCGCCAGCCCGATCACGGTGTACAGCACTGGGGTTGACCGAACACATTGGAGCCCTTCCCGAAGTTCTCTGATTACCGCCTTCTTCGGGGCCTCCGGCATCGCCACCAAACCTTTGATCAACACCAAGAACGCGATCCCGAACAGGTACATGGCCGCGTTGGCCACCAAAGCGTTGCCCACTCCAGCTATCTCGATGACCCCGCCAGCCAATGCCGGCCCAATGATCTGCCCCGACTGATTCACCATGGTGTGCAGAGCCACGGCGTTCATCAAGTCTTTCCGGTCTACCAAGTCCGCAACCAGAGCCATACGCGTTGGGCCGTTAATCGCCTGTACCGTTCCCAGCAGGGCCGAGACTGCGAAGACGTGCCAAAGTTCCATCACGCCGGATAACTTCAGGATTGCCAGAGCGAGGAGCAGTCCCGATTCAACGACCCGGGTAGATACCAGCAAACGGAGCCGGTCTGTGCGGTCGGCAATGATGCCGCCGACCAGGGAGAATGCTAGGTTGGGCACGCCGTAGGCGAAGATCACCAGACCCAATTGGTAGGAGGAGTCGGTGCTGTCCAGCACCAATATGCCAATGGTCAAGAACTGCATGCCCTGGCCCATGGCTTGCGTAGCGCCGTTCAGCCAGAACCAACGAAAGTTGCTATAGCGCAGGGCACTGAACATCTGGAACCTGATTCGTGCCTCAGTAGTGGGTGAAGGCGACATTAATCGATCGCCGGGAGATGCTTGAGCGGGGACAGAAGGTCACTGCCCGTTCTCCAATTCCTGCATGAACAGCTCCAACGATGCGTCGGCGCGGGAGTAGTCGTAGGTGGCGAAGCGGCGTTGGCGCAGTTGCACCACGTCCCCGTTGAAGAAACGCTCGTATAGCGTCTGGCGGGAGCCGAACTGGGTGCCGATCAGGTCCCAGGCCAAACGGAACAACCGGACCCTATTCTTGGCGTCAATGTTCGTTCCCTGGTAATACTTGCCGATATCCCCGGCCATGGGCCCCGCGATGTCTTCCTCGGTTGGGGTTAACATCAACCCACCGGCGGCCAGTTGCTCGACTATTGCCGCGACTCTGGCGTAAGCGTCGGGGTACCAGTTGCGCATGGCGATCCATGGCTCGGCGGCCGGCCACAGCCCCTCGCCTTCATAGGGCGCTGCGTCGGCTTCGGCGGCCCGCATGTAGGCCCGCACCGTCTCCAGCGTATCGATGACCTCGGCGTTTTTTTCCTGCACGTGGGCATACCCGCCGATGCCGATGGACTCGGTGATGCCGTGGACGATGCCCAGTATGAACTCCAGCTTGGCGACGTTCTTGACCGCAACCTGCTGCATGTACTGCCGCCACAGCGTCACCTTCTGGACGGTCATGTTGGCCAGTTCGACGTCGTCGTAGATGAACACCCGCTCCCAGGGGATGAGCACATCGTCGAAGATAGCCAGGGCGTCCATCTCGTCGTACCGCCCGGATAGCGGGTAGTCGGCCAGGGGACGGCCCAGGTCGTGGCTGGGACGGCAGATGAACTTCAGGCCGGGGGTTGCCGCCGAAATCGCGAAACCGATGCAGTACTTGCGGTCTTCTTCCATGTCGGGGCGCAGGGGCCGGTAGACCGGAGCGAATATCTCGTCGGAGAACGGGGCCAGAGTGGCCAGCAGCTTAGCTCCCCGGACGATCACGCCCTCACTGGTGCGGTCGACCACGCCCACCGCCGTGTAGGGATCAGGAAGTTCGGCCAGCGTGAGGGAGCGGTTGACCTGGGGGTGGCCGAAGGCGTGGGTCAGGCACAGGTCTCGCTCTCTGACGTACTCGTGGTAGTTGCGCAGGTTGTCGCCGTGCCGCTTGTCGTTCATTCCGTATAGGTGGGACAGTTGGCGTGAGGCCGTGACCTGGATGTTCACGTAGTCGGGCGTGCGTCCCAACATGCCGTGGCTGTGCTGGGCGACGATCTCCAGCGCGCCCCGGCGGCGCATAAGGTCTTCTTGGGTCTCGGGCACCAGATATGACAGCGCCACCGGTTCACCGCTAGTCGGCGACTTGAAAGTCATCCGTTCGTGGTTCTCCAGGGCGTGTTGTAGGTCGTAGATACCGGCCAGGGTCTTGGCCATGCGGGCGGTCTTCGGGTGAGTAGTGACGTCCGCCACCCGTTCGCCCTCCAGCCAGACCTCCCGGCCGTCTCTTACGCCTTCCAGGAATTGTTCGCCGGTCCGTACCGCCATTTGAACCTCATTTCACTTGGGCATCAGACGCCAGAATGCGGTGGACACTAGCGCCCGGGCGTAGAAGCCAGGAAAGAAATCAGCTCTCGGACACCACTCGGTTGCGGAGGATTCCAATGTCCTGAATCTCGATCTCTATGGTGTCGCCGGGATACATGTTGAGGGTTGCCCCTTCGGTGCCGGTCCAGATCGTGTCGCCCGGTTGCAATGTGTGGTAACGGGTGATCTTCTGGATGTAGTCAGCCACGGCCCAGATCATAGTGCCAGTATTGAACCGGATCTTTTCGTCTCCGTTCAACCGGACCTTCACCTCAAGGTCAGTGGGATCGATACCGGTAGTGATGAAAGGCCCCATGGGGTGAAAAGTATCGGAGTCTTTGGCGCGCCAATTGTTGGGGTCGTCACGTTGCCAAGTTCGCTCGCTGACATCATTGCCGATAGTGTAGCCCAACACGCAATCCAGGGCCTCTTCACGAGACAGGTACTTGGCTGTTTTACCGATGACTGCCACCAGTTCCCCTTCGTACTGGAACTCCTCGGTTGCGTCATCGGGTTTAACTATATTTTCTTCGTGGGCGATCAGTCCGCTGGTAGCCCGGGTGCCAACTATGGGCTCTTTAGGCCAGACGGGGGCCGTGCCGGCGTGTTCGGCCGCCCAGACCACGTGGTCCGGATAATTCAACCCACCTGCATAGAGCGTCGGCGGCACTACCGGAACTAGCAATTTCACTTGACCTAGGTCCAATCTGACGTCCGTTTCCCGATGGCCGTTGAATGGGTCTCCATCGACCTGTATAACCTGATCGCCTTCTACGAGACCGTAAATGGGAACACCGCCGTTATCGAAGCGGCACCATTTCATAGCATTCCTCCATGCCAGGCCCTAGTGGCGTTTACACCAGTGGCGGCTAGGCTATTTGTAAGGAACGTCCCAGCGGTCGATGCCGCAGACTTCTTCCAACGGCTTCCGGGTGACCGAGCCGAATTCGCCACGAGGGTAGCCCAATGGCATGCAGTAGACGATCTCCGCAGTGTCCGGAATGTGGAGCAGCTTCTTGACCCGGTCATCGACCACGGCGTGCAAGGTGGCGATGGTACCGCCGATGCCGTGGGCCCTAGCGGCCAGCAACAGGTTTTGGGCCGCAGGAATGATTCCGTTGGCGCCGCCCTTGTTGAGGGCCAAGATGAAGACCATCACGGGAGCGTCGCCGAACTCGTTGGCCAGCCGCATGGCCGACCGAGTTGAGTTTTTGCCCGCGGGAATATCTTCGGGGCCCATGATTCCCTGGTCCTTGCGCTTGGCCCACCAGGCCTCGTGATAGAGCTCGCCCATCTGTTTGCGGACGTCGGAGTCCTTCACCACGATGAAGTGCCACTGCTGGGTGTTGCCGCCGTTGGGGGCGCGGATGGCTGCCTCCATGATGTCCCGCATGACTTCGTCGGGGATGGGATCTGGCTTCAACCTACGGATGGCGCGCTGGGTGAACATAGCTTCGCCAAGGGACATGGTCAATCGGTCAGCAGTGGTCATTCTGGTCTCTCCAATCTGTTTAGTGTTGTTTTAAGCGGCGGTCTTGCGGCGGTCGGCCCGTGGCTCGGCCAGCAGGCGGCCGTATCCGGGCAGCGGCTTGGTCTCTCCGGCCTGGCTGAGGGCGCTCCAGAGAGTGGCCGTGTGCGAGGTTACCACCGGTTTGCCGATCTCGTCTTCCAGGGCCTGGGCGGCGGCCATGCCGTCGTGGTTCATGCAACTGATGAAGAGGCCGTCGGCCTCTTCACCGAAATCCTTCCAGGCGTTCATGGCGAAATCGAATATCTCTTGGGGCAGGACAGATGCGAATCCTTCTGCCGTTTCCAGGCCCATGCCCTGCATGGTGAGAGCCTCGATACCGGCTTCCTTCAGATAAGCCCGCTCGGCCACGTGATGGCTGTCGGGGTACGGAGTAGTGACCACGATCTTCTTCATTCCCATGTGCTGCAGGGCCTCGGCAACGGCCATCATGGTGGACGTGATTGGAGTCCCCCACTGCTCCTCCAGCTCCTGGCAAAACTGCCGGTCCCCTTCCATACCACGCAACGCCCCACTGACGGTGCAGCAGTAGGCCACTGAATCTACCTTGGCGCTGGCCAACTCACCCACGGCCCGGCCGGCATTACTCTCCATCTCGATCAGAGCGTCGATGCTTTCGCCTTCGGCCAGCATCATGCGGCTGGTTAGGAAAGCCACTCCCGGAGGCGCCGCTTTGGGGTACCTCAGTTCGGAGATCGACGAAGCGCTGACTACCACCAACCCGATCTTGGTCTGAATGTCTAGCTGGTCCATCTGCCTACTCCCACGAAAAAAATCTGCAGAATAATATGCTCGGGATTCGACTGGCAATTTTATCACACCGGCAGGCTGAACAAGTTGCTATAATGTGGCCCATCTTTGGATTGGACTCAGGAGGCACCTTGGCAAATATTCCTTTGGATGCAAGACAGGCTTATCAACGCTTAGGCGTTAAACCCGTTATAAACGCCGCCGGGTCGGTGACCAAGTACGGCGGAACCAGGACTCGGCCCGAAGTGCTTGAAGTGATGGCCGGGGCGGCTCGCATCATGGTCAACGTGGATGAACTCAACCGCAAGGCCGGAGAAGAAATCGCCAAACTGACCGGGGCCGAGGCGGGGTTCGTTTGCAGCGGCGCAGCCGGAGGCCTGGTGCTCCAAGCTGCCGCCTGCATCGCCGGGAAAGACCCAGTGAAGATGCGGCAACTGCCCGACACCACCGGCATGGCAGACGAGTTCATCATCCAGAACATGCACCGCTTCCCCTACGAGCAGGCCTACCGGGCCGGCGGCGCGAAGCTGGTGGAGATCGGTGACTCCAGATACTCTCACCCCTGGGAACTGGAAGGGGCCATCGGCGAGAACACAGCCGCCGTGGCCTTCCTCTGCGCTCCCATGACCAACCGGAGGGCCATTCCTCTCGCCCAGGTCTGCGAGATCGCCCACAGCAAGGGCGTGCCCGTAGTGGTCGACGCTGCCTCGATGCTGCCGCCCCGCGAGAACCTCAAGAAGTTCCTAGCCGAAGGCGCAGATATGATTGCTTTCAGCGGCGGAAAGGGTATCCGCGGCCCTCAAGGCACGGGTATCCTCTGCGGGCGGGCCGACCTGATCGAGGCCGCCGCCGCCCACGCCAATCCGGCTCAATTCCTGGGACGGCCGATGAAAGTAGCCAAAGAAGAAGTTGTCGGGTTGATCACCGCCTTGAACATGTTCCTAGAAGAAGACGAAGAGGCTGAGATGCGCGCCTACCGGGCGCTGGCCGAACAGGTGGTGGACGCCCTCACCGAGATTCCAGGTCTGAAGGTCACTCTGGAACACGACGACCACGACTATCTGATTCCCCACGCGATCATGCACTTCGACCCAGACTGGAACGGCCCCAGCAGAGCTGACATCCTAAAGGGCATGGAAGAAGGCGAGACTCCCATTTACCTGCACTTTCTGGGCCAGCCCGACGAATTGGGCGTGGACCCACTGAACCTGACTGAAGAAGATAATTCCTTGGTCATAAGACGCTTGCGGGAAGAATTGACTCGTCAACGATAATCAGGGCAGCTTTAAGCTTTTACATAGATAGGAGTAATTAATGGCCATCAAGATTGACCTGAGAGTGCCCCCGTGCAAACCGGTCCCAGAAATAACCGCCTTCGTTAAAGAATGCGAGGACGCCGGATTCGACGGCGTGGGTATGTTGGACTCGCAGATGTTGGAGCGCGACGTTTTCGTCTCCATGGCCCATGCGCTGATGAACACCAAAACCATCAACGTGGCATCGGCGGTCACAAACCCCGTCACCCGGCACCCTTCCGTGCTGGCATCGGCGGCCCAAACGGTCTCGGAAGTCGCTCCGGGCCGGGCGCAGATCTGGATCGGGCGAGGCTATAGCTCGGCCAATGTGGTGGGCATCCCACCGGCCACCGTGCGCCAGATGAGAGACGCGGTCGTCATGATGAAAGAGCTGATGGGCGGCGACGAGTTTGATTTCGGCGAGATATCCAGCCGCATGAAGCACGGCGGCGGAGTGAACACCCCGGTCTACATCGCAGCCACCGGCCCCAGAGTGATGAAAGTCGCTGGAGAAGTCGCGGACGGCGCGGTCTTGATGACCGGCATCCACCCCAATCAGGTCGCGGAATCTCGAGAGTTAATCTTCGACGGCGCCAAGGCCGCGGGACGGAACCCGGACGACATCGAGACCATCTATACCTGCACAACCATCATCCGCGACGACATCAAAGAGGCCCGGGAGATCGCCCGGCCCCTAGCGGTCCAACGCTTGATGGAGAAGACCTATGTCCGATGGCTGAAGGCTGCCGGCCTAGATTTCTCGAACTTTGAACTTCCCAGAGGTCTTTGGGAACTCTATCCAGACGTCCCCCACGCGGAGGACTGGGAAAAAGCCAAGGAACTGTGCTCCTTCTTGCCCGATGATGCATTGGCCGAGATGTGCGACATGATGGGCCTGATCGGGTCCCCAGAGTACTGCGCCGAGCGGATCAAAAAGGCCGAAGCCGCGGGCATGGAGCATCTCTACCTCATGACCGACCAGACCTACGAGTTCGCCACCGGCGAATTAGCCGCCTTCAGGGACAAGATTTTCCCGGCGCTGGGCCGGGCTAAACAGCCGGCGTAGCAGTTAGCTATCAGCCCCCACCCTAACCCTCCCCCATCGCAATGGAGGAGGGTTAGGGTGGGGGCTACGCTTCTCCGCGAGTCCTTCAACTCTCGACAAACCTGGCTGGCGTGGATTCCGGATTTCGCCGGAATGACGGGTGGGGATGACCGTCAGTCGGGCGTTGTCCCCCGCTCTTGGTCAATCAGCACCCGGCGCAGTATCTTGCCGGAGGGGTTCTTGGGGATGGAGTCAACGAACTGGACCTGGCGTATCTGCTTGAAGGTGGCGACCTGGCCGGCGATGAACTCCATGATCTCTTCCCCGGTCGGTGACTGGCCTTCTTTGATCACCACGAACGCCTTGGGTACTTCGCCCGACTCCTCATCCTGGACGCCGATCACCGCTGAATCGGCGATCGCCGGGTGGCTCAAAAGCAGTCCTTCAAGCTCGGCGGGTGGCACCTGGAACCCTTTATATTTGATCAGCTCTTTCTTGCGGTCGAGAACCCAGACATAGCCTTCTTCGTCGGCGCGAACGATGTCGCCGGTGTGCAGCCAGGCATCGGCAGTGAGGGTCTCGGCCGTGGCCTGGGGATTGTTGAAATAACCTTTCATAACCTGGGGGCCTCGAACTAGCAACTCTCCGACTTCGCCCGGGGCTACTTCGGTCTCCCCGGTTTCCAAGTCAACGATCATCTCCTCGGTGTCGGCCGTCAGGCGGCCCACCGAGCCAGGTCGATTGAGGCTGGCACTCGTGAAATCCACATGGCTGGCCGGCGAAAGCTCGGTCATCCCGTAACCTTGGATCACAGGCGCTCCGATGGCATCCGAAAGCCTCTGTTGCAGGTCCGTTGACGTCGGAGCCGCCGCCAACATGACGCATTTCAGCGCCGACAGGTCAAGCTCCTTGAGTCTGGGCACCATGGTCAGCCCTTGACCCACGGGAGGTACGGTGTAAAGTTGGGTGACCCTGTACTTCACAAGAAGCCCCAGGAACTCGCCCATGTCGAAGCGCCCCATCATCACCAGCGTTGCGCCAACTGAGAGGTAGAGGTTCATCAATACCTGTAGCCCGTAAATATGGAACATCGGCAGGTGTACCAGAACCACGTCTTCTTCCGACGCCAGGGGTTCATCCAACTGGCAGGCCTCCATCTGAACGACGTTGCTGGTGAGGTTGTAGTGGGTCAGCTCCACGCCTTTGGCCAACCCGGTGGTGCCGCTGGAATAGGGCAGGGCGGCGAGGTCTACCTTGGGGTTGATAGTAAATTCGGGAAGCCGGCCTGTTGCAGACTCGATCATTCCCCAAAATGAGCCTGGCTCTCGAGAACCAGGCCTGATCTCGATCAATTGCCGGACATCTAGGCCCAGGCCCCGGGCGTTTTCCGCCACCTCCAACATGGCCTCATGGACGATCAGGGCCGTGGCGCCGCAATCGATCATCTGATTGGCCAGTTCGCGCTCGATGTAAGACGAGTTCACCGGGCTGGGGATTCCTCCGGCTTTCAATATCCCGAAAAAGCTGATGGCGAACTCGACGCTGTTAGGCGCAAACACACCCACTCTGTCCCCGAACGCCAATCCGCCAGAAGCCAGGGCGGCCGCGAGCCGGTCGCTCATCTCCTCCATCTGCTTGTAGGTGAAAGTGCGGTCCCCGTCAATGAGTGCGATCTTGTCCGGAAAACGTTCCGCCGAACGGCGCAATATTTCCTGGACCGGTTCTTCGGGATAGGGCGCCAGAGACGGGCGGGGAGAAGATGCAGGAGCCATGGAAAGCCTCCGTAGCTTCGGGATTCAGGCGGCAATGTGGCCAGGATTTTACCATGACTGTGACTGAGGACCGGGAGTGTCCCGTCAAAGGATACGAAAGCGGAAGGTCTCATCAAATCTCCTGTTTAAATCCACAGGTGGAATCCTCCCGTAGAATCTGAATAGATGATTCGGCATCAAATTTTGCAAGGAGATTTACTAAATGCCCGACCTTCCAGCCCTCGGGTTTTTGTCCTACGTAAACGCCTGGAAGAGTACTCCTCACTTTGGTCGTTGTCCCCAACCGACGGAGAATCCGAAATCGAGTCCTAACCCGGCTCAGATTTCTCTTCACAATTAGACCTGTTATTGCCCTCTACTTAACGTCTATTTACTAGTGACAACACGCCCCAGGTTCGCTAACATAACCTGGGGATTTTGGTCCCATTTAAATCCAGAGCGCATAGGCCTAAATGCCCGCGCTTCAGTTATCTAGAACTACACGATTTCGCACCGCAGGCGTTAGGGGGTTCCATCTTGGCAGACCAAGCCCTAGATCAACTCTGTGTCAACACCATCAGATTCTTGGCCGTAGACACCGTCCAGAAGGCAAAATCGGGGCATCCCGGCGCTCCCATGGGCCAAGCGCCCCTGGCCTATGCGCTGTGGGACCGGTTCCTTTCCCACAACCCCGCCGACCCAACCTGGCCCAACCGCGACCGTTTTGTCCTGTCCTGCGGTCACGCTTCGGCTTTGCTTTATTCACTGCTCCATCTGAACGGCTACGACCTGCCGATGGACGAACTCAAGCAGTTCCGTCAATGGGGCAGCAAAACACCCGGGCACCCCGAGCACGGCCTGACTCCAGGGGTTGAAGCCACCACCGGCCCCCTGGGCCAAGGAGTTGGCAACGCCGTGGGCATGGCCTTGGCCGAGCGTTGGCTGGCCAACCGTTTCAACAAACTCGGTCATGAGATCATCGACCACCATACCTACGCCATCGTGTCCGACGGCGACCTTCAGGAAGGCATCGCATCGGAAGCGGCTTCAATGGCCGGCACCCTGGGCTTGAACAAGCTCATCATACTCTACGACAACAACGAGATTTCGATCGAGGGCAACACCGATATCACTTTCCGCGAGAACGTGGGCGAACGGTTCCGAGCGTACGGGTGGAACGTGATCGGCCCCATCGAAGGGATGGACGTGGAATCGGTTTCAACTGCATTGACAGCCGCCAAAACAGAAACCAGCAAGCCCACCATCATCGTCTGCACCACGGTTATCGGGTACGGCAGCCCCAACAAGGCCGGCAAGGGTTCGGCCCACGGAGACCCTCTGGGTGACGAGGAAGTCGCCCTGACCAAAGAGAACCTGAAATGGGAATACGATGAGCCATTCACAGTGCCTGCCGAAGCCCAGGCCCACTTCAGTCAAACCGCTGAACAAGGTAAAGCCAAGCAGGCAGAATGGAACGCCGCCTTCAGCGAGTACCGGGAGGCGTTCTCCGCAGAGGCGAAACAGCTAGACGATGCCCTGCGCGGACAGTTGCCCGATGACTGGGAAGAGGGCCTAAAAGGCTTGTTCGAAAAAGCAGACCCCATAGCCACCCGTTCGGCATCGGGCGTGGTGATGAATGCTATCTCAAAAGGCGTACCCGCGTTCATCGGCGGGTCGGCCGACCTTGCCCCATCAACCAGGACCTTCCTCGATGGACAAGGCGACATCGGTCCCGGAGATTACTCTGGGCACAACGTGCACTTTGGAATCAGGGAGCATGCTATGGGCGCCATAGCCAACGGCATAGCCCTGCACGGCGGCGGCATCCCATATACCGCGACGTTCCTGGTATTCTCCGATTACATGCGCGGCTCCATTCGGTTGGGAGCGCTGATGGGCCAGCAGGTGATCTACGTGTTCACCCACGACTCCATCGGGGTCGGCGAAGACGGACCGACCCACCAGCCCGTCGAGCACGTCATGTCCCTGCGGGAGATACCTGGCCTGGTGGTCAGCCGCCCGGCCGACGCCACCGAAACTGTAGAAATATGGCGCGCGGCTATGAACCGCCGAGATGGCCCCACCGCTATGGCATTCACCCGCCAGAACCTGCCTGTGCTGGACCGCTCTTTATTGGGAGCGGCTTCTGGAGCGCTCAAAGGCGGTTACACCCTTTGGGAGAGCGGCGATCCCCCTCAGGTAGTTATCATCGCCACCGGATCAGAAGTCCACATAGCCCTCGAGGCCGGACAGACATTGGGAGGCGAAGGCATCGCGGCCAGGATCGTTTCCATGCCTTCTTGGGAATTGTTCGACGACCAGCCCAAAGACTATCGGGACCAGGTCTTGCCTCCGTCGGTCCGGGCCCGGGTCTCGGTCGAGGCGGGCACCACCAAGGGTTGGGAACGCTATGTGGGACTGGATGGCGCCTCCGTGGGCATGACTGGCTACGGTGCGTCAGCCCCAGCCGGGGTGCTCTACGAGAAGTTCGACATCACAGCGGAGCGGGTCGCCCAAGAAGCCCGAAACCTGGTCAACAGGGGCAGTTAACCTCCGGCTCGAAAACAACTCGGACCCTGCCCAACCGCCATTTGGCTGGAGGATTTGATGCGGAAGTTCGACCTTATCGTGATCGGTTCCGGCTCCGGCCTGGAGGTCTCAGCGGATGTCTCTGATGCTGGCCAATCGGTCGCGATCATCGAAAAAGGCCCCACGCCGTATTCGCCTCACCACAAGTCGCGTCCGTGGGCATGACCCAACATGAGGCCGAGGGACAGGGCGCGGCCTACGTCGGCGCCACTTATGACTACTCGAACACGGCCTACGGTGCTTCGATCAAAGACAAAAACTGCTTCGTGAAGGTACTGGCGGATCCTGAGACTGGGGAGATTCTGGGCTGTTAGACCGTCGGCACTGACGCCGTTTCATTAATCCAAGAGGCCGCGAACGTGATCCGGGGCAGGATGGGGGGTGGACGCTGTCCTTCAGTCGATCTACGTGCACTCGGCCCTGCCCGAGGTGCTCCAGAGGGCGGTCGGACAGCTGCCTGTCTAATCTTCGTCCATCCAACGGCGATCAGTTACCTGTTTTTTACTTGAGGAGTTAAGCCTGTGGAATTGGGAATGATTGGCCTGGGGCGAATGGGCGGAAACATGGCCCAACGGCTGGTAGCCGGCGGACACCGCGTTGTCACATTCGACCGGGACCCCGACGCTGTGACGGCCAGCCACGGTTTTGGCGGTGAAGGTGCGTCATCTCTGGGGGACGTTGTATCCCGGCTCGCCGCTCCAAGGGCGCTGTGGATTATGGTGCCGGCAGGACAGCCAACAGAGGACACCATCGATACTATGGCTCAACTGCTCAGCCCTGGAGACGCCATCTTGGACGGGGGCAACGCCAACTATAAGGACAGCATGCGCCGCGCCGATAAGTTGGCCGGTCAGGGAATCGACTTCATCGACGTGGGCACCAGCGGCGGCATCTGGGGCCTAACCGAGGGATATTCATTGATGGTCGGCGGAGACGAAACGGCGGTCACACGTCTTGAGCCCATCTTCCACACCCTAGCGCCGGCCCCCGACAAGGGGTATAGCCGGGTCGGTCCCAGCGGCGCGGGCCATTTCACCAAGATGGTCCATAACGGCGTGGAATACGGTCTGATGCAGGCCTACGCCGAGGGTTTCGAACTGATGGCGGCTAAGGAGGAGTTCGCTCTGGACCTTCCGGCCATCGCGGAGACTTGGCGCTACGGCAGCGTGGTCCGTTCTTGGCTATTGGACCTGGCCGCCGACGCCCTGAAAGAAGACCCGTCCCTAGAGTCGTTGGACTCCTATGTCGATGACTCAGGCGAGGGCCGTTGGACCGTTGATGAATCTATTGAGTTGGCCGTGCCCATACCGGTGATCACCCTGTCCCTCCAGACCCGGTTCCGGTCGCGGCAAAGCAATCCCTTCGGCGGGCGGTTGTTGGCGGCTCTCAGAAACCAATTTGGCGGCCATGCCGTCCGCAAGTCTGATTAATGACGCCCAACGCCCATTCGAACGCTGGCGGCCAGGCCATCCCAGACGCCATGAACGGCAACGCATCTCTGTTCACCCGCAGCGACGAGATCGGAGAGGCCTGGGAGATAATGGATCCCACCATCCAGGGGCTGGCTCTGCCCGACGCCCCGCTTCCGGCCGGCTATCCCATCGGAAGCAAGGGACCTGTAGAGGCTGACCGGTTCTTGGCCAAGTACGGACGCGATTGGCTAGACCGGAACTGGCAGCATTAGTTTTGACCTATAAACCGATATACGAATACGGACTTATCAGCGACATGCACGGCTCGGCTCTGGTCGGGTCCGACGGTTCCATCGACTGGTGCTGCATCCCTAGGTTCGACTCGGCCGCGCTATTCAGCAGCATCCTTGATTCCAACAAGGGAGGGTTCTTCAAGCTGGCCCCCACCAACGTCACCGAAACCAGCCGCCGTTACTTGCCCAACACCAATATCCTGGAGACCAGTTTCACCACCAGGACCGGCGCTGGGGTCCTCTTGGACTTCATGCCGGTCCACCGCCACATCGCAATGCCCAGGGAACCAATGGAGGAAACCGACTTCCAGCGCGTGGTCCGCATCCTCCATTGCACCAGAGGTCGCCTGGACTTCGAGATGGAATGTTGCCCCAGGTTCGATTACGGGATTGTCGTGCCCCACGCTTCATTGAGCAGCCCCAACATCGGGATGGCCCACGGCGGGGCCGATGCGGTGTCGGTCTATTGCTCAGCCTCACTTTCGGTGGTGAACGACGGGTTCCGGGCCAGGGGCGCCATTTTTGAGCGGGAGAAGCTCTATGCCACCGTCTCCAACCAGCTCTCGTTCTCCCACTGGTCTGAGCCGCTAACCCCGGCGGAACTGGAGCAAGAACTGGCAGACACAACAGCGTTCTGGGAGACCTGGTCCTCTCAGATCACCTTCCAGGGCGAGTACCGGGAGGCGGTTCTTCGCAGCGCGCTGACTCTAAAAGCCCTCACCTATGCCCCGTCTGGCGGGCTGGTGGCCGCCCCGACCACGTCACTGCCCGAGGCCATCGGCGGCGGACGGAACTGGGACTACCGCTACACTTGGATCAGAGACACCACATTCGCCCTCTATGCCCTCTCTATCATCGGCTGCACCGGCGAGACTAGGGCCTTTAAAGATTGGCTGGAGTGGAGCACCTCAGGCCGGGCCCGGGACCTGCAAGTGGTGTATGGCCTTGGTGGCGAGAGACGTCTCACCGAAATCGAAATCCCGGAGCTAGAAGGCTATGAGAAGTCCCGGCCGGTGCGCATCGGAAACGGGGCCTACGACCAGTTTCAGTTGGACATCTACGGCGAGATCATGGACTCGGCCCACATCTTCCGGAAATTCGGCGGCGACGTCGACGCCGAATACTGGGAATACCTGCGCCGCGTGGTGAACTTCGTCATGGACCACTGGAAAGAACCGGACGAGGGCATCTGGGAGACCAGGGGCGGCAGACAGCATTTCATCTTTTCAAAAGTGATGTGCTGGGTGGCCATGGACCGTGCCGTCAAGGCGGCCACAGACCTGGGGCTGCCAGGCGACGTCGATGTCTGGAAAAAGGTGCGGGAAGAGATCAGAGCCGAGGTCATGGAAAAGGGGTTTTCCGTGGGACGGCAGGCGTTCGTCCAGTCCTACGGCAGCACTAATCTGGACGCCGCCAACCTGATGCTGCCGCTGGTCGGGTTCATACGCGCCACCGACCCCAAGATGCGCTCCACCATCAGGGCCATCCAAGCGGACTTGACCAGCCCGCAGGGTTTCGTCTACCGCTACACCGACTTCGACGACGGCTTGGACGGGACCGAAGGGTCATTCACCATTTGCACCTTCTGGCTGGCGGACAACCTGATCCAGCTTGGAGAAGCGGACGAAGCCCGCAAGCTTTTCGACGCGGCCATGGGTTGCGCAAACGACCTGGGCCTGCTGAGCGAAGAGTTCGACACCGCCACCGGTGCCATGCTCGGGAATTTCCCCCAGGCGTTCTCCCACCTAGCAATGATCAACACCGCCGTACAACTGCAAGAAGCGGCCGACGGCGCGGCACACATTCCCGACCGGACCTGATCAAAAAACCACTCGGCTATTTGAATAGGTCGCCCGGGTCTCCGGCTGGGTCGATTCGCGTCTCGATGTCCGCCGGGAGCGCTTCCAAGTCCGGGTTATCTAGCAGGGTCTGGACGCATTCATCCGTGCCGCCGGAATAGGTGCTGTCCGAGTCTATGTCGGTTGTCATGCACCAAGTCCGGCCCTCCGGCCACCAGATACAAGGCGATTGGAACGACGGATATCCTACCTCACCAGGAGAAGAGATCGAGTCGAGAGGTCCACTGAAAACCAGATATTCACCCTGTTTAAATTTAAGTAGTGCAGCTCCGTAAAGACTGCGGTCAACGAAGCCAATCCTTCCCAGATACAGAAGTAACAGCGGCCAGGTGTCGAAGTGTGCTGGCTCATTGATTCGACAACCACGCGGCACTCATCAATGGGCAGCGTACGTTCCTCAGGTCCGACTTCCCAATGTGGGCGGGGGGTGAGGCTCCGGCATACCCGCGACGCGCCAATATCGCATCTCAGGGTGAGTCGTGCGTCCATTCTGTTCCGCAATGGTGGACCAACTAAACGGGAACCCTTCTCGACCAACCATTTCGATGGCCGGGTGGAATATCCGTCCATAAGAAGAATAACCCTCGGAGACCAGACCTCCCACGCGGGTGCCCCTACCCGCAGAAGAACTTTCTCACGGCCATAAGGTTTCCTCGAGATACCGGGCCGGAGACATGTCATCCAAGAACTCAACGCCTTCCGGCTTTTTTCTTCTGCTCAAGTCGCCATCCACTACCCGAATCAGAATAACAATCCAGTTGGAGCGGATTCAACCGCCATACGGCCCTTGCTACGCGTCCACGCCAGAAGTATCATTCTCGTGTTCGCAGACTCCTGATTTCAGGGTACGAATAGATTTAAAAGGGTGCGGAAGCTCTTGATGGCGTCCGCCCCCAGATTGGAACACGTTCGGCCGGCCTCGCTATATATGGTTGGCTTCGCTTGTCATGGCAGACATCTCCACAACCGAAACCGAGGCACAACAAACAGAGATCCAGCGGCGGTTCTTGCTGGGGTCTCTCATCTTCGGTCACACCGTCATCCACTGGTACCAGCAGCTCTTCCCCGTGATATTGCCTAGTATCAAGGAAACGCTGGGCATCAACGATGTGGAGGTCGGCACACTGTCGGCGATACGGGAGGGGGCAGGCGGAATCCTGATCATGCCCTCCGGCTACCTGGCCGACTCCTTCGCCAAATACCGGCCCCTCATCCTGGCCTTTGCCCTGGCCAGCAGCGGCCTGGCCTACTTCCTGGTGGGATTAGCCTTAAGCTATCTTTGGATCTTTCCGGGTATCGCCATGATCGGCTTAGCATCGGCCGCTTGGCACCCCTCATCCGTTGGTTCTCTTTCGTCCAGGTTCCCGGACCACAGGGGGACCGCCTTGGCTCTCCACGGGGTTGGCGCCAGCATCGGCGACACCATCTCCCCACTTTTGATCGGGGCATTATTGCTGGTAGTCGGTTGGCAGACCTTGATGCAGTGGCACCTGTTGCCCGCGTTGATACTGGCCTTTATCCTCTGGCGCACTCTGGGCTCCCAATACAAGGACGCCGGCCCCGGACCCAGCGCCAAGAGCTACCTGAGCGGCATCAAAGGCATGCTCAAAGAGCGCAGTGTCCTGGCGATCATGTCCGCCGGTGTGTTCATGAGCATGGGTCGACTAAGCGTCCTGACCTTCCTCCCCATCTATCTGACCGAAGATCTGGATCTATCGACGCTGGGCCTTGGGTTCTACCTGATGCTCCTCTACCTGATGGGCATGGTCTCCCAGCCAATCATGGGAATCGTATCGGACAGATTCAGCAGAAAGGTGGTGCTACTGCCCGCCTATATCAGCCTGGGAGTGTTGTATCTGGTCATCCCGGCCACGGCCAATGGATTCCAACTTGCCCTGGTGATCGGGGCCATGGGCCTGTTCTTCTATGGGACGGGCAACATCGCCACCGCCGCCGTGATGGACCTCTCCTCGTCCCAGGTTCAGGGCAGCACCATGAGCGTCATGAGCGTGTTTCGCCACGTGTTCACCCTCCCTTCGCCAATCATTGCCGGGGTCATTGTCACGGCTTGGGGAACGGAAGCGGCATTCATCTATGCCGGTGCGCTGTTGTTGTTGGGAGCGGTGATAATTGCCGCAATCAAATTACCCCGCAAGCCGGGCGCCGTCGTAAAGCCCGCCTAGCCAGATTTCCCATCGCGCCCTTGCCACCGATTTCCCGCCACAGTATGATGCCCAATATCTTCCAGATTGCGAGTAACTGCGTGCAAGAATTCCGCGTTGGCGTCGATATTGGCGGCACATTCACCGACATCGTTTTCCTGGGCGACGACGGCCAGGTCCTGGCCCGTAAGATCGCCAGCACCCCCGACGACTATAGCCAGGCGGTGCTGAACGGCATCAAGAACGGCCTCCAGGAGCTTGGCATCACCGCTGAGATGGTCTCTGAGGTCAGTCACGGGTTCACCGTGGCCACCAACGCCATCATCGAGCAGAAGGGCGCCAAGACCGCCCTGATTACCACCGAAGGGTTCAGGGACATCCTAGAGTTCCGGCGCAACCGCATCCCCCGACTGTATGACCTCCACTATGAGAAGCCCCCGCCCCTGGTCAAACGCCAGTTTCGCCTTGAAGCCTCGGAGCGGCTGAACTTCCAAGGAGAAGTCCTCAAACCCTTGGATAAGGCTGGTGTGGACCGGGTCGTGCAGTATCTGTTGGACAACTGTGTTGAATCGGTCGCCGTCTGCCTGCTCCATTCCTACGCCAATCCCGAACACGAGCAGTACATCGCCAAGGTGCTGGCCGAGAAGGCGCCGGGGGTAAACCTGACCATCTCCTCGGAATTGCTGCCCGAGATGAAGGAGTACGAGCGCACCAGCACCACCGTGATCAACTGCTACGTCCGCCCGGTGGTGGAGACCTACCTGACCCAGCTCACCGACGGACTCACTGAGATGGGCGTTCAGGTGCCGTTGACGGTGATGCAATCCAACGGCGGACTGGCCACGGCTGACATCGCAAAACAGCGCCCGGTCTACTGCATCGAATCGGGGCCGGCCGCTGGAGTGGTCGGGGCCTACCACCTGGGTAAGCGATTGAGCATGCCTAACCTGATGACACTGGACATGGGCGGCACCACCGCCAAGGCATCGATCATCGAGAATGGCGATGTGCTGCAAGCCCCCGAGTATGAGGTCGGCGGCGAGATTAGCGTGGGCCACCGGCTGCTGCGGGGTTCCGGCCACATCCTGAGGGTTCCAGCCATCGACCTGGCTGAAGTGGGCGCCGGCGGTGGCAGCATCGCCGCAGTTGACCGGAGCGGCTCCTTGCGCGTTGGCCCACAGAGCTCGGGGGCCTTCCCCGGACCGGCCTGCTATCGGCTAGGTGGGCAGGACGCCACCGTCACCGACGCCAACGTCCTCTTGGGTTTCCTACATCAGAAACACCTTCTGGCCGGCGAATTCGAGATCGACGCCGACCTGGCACGCAAGGCCATCTCAGACAACGTGGCCCGTCACTTGGAAATGTCAGACGTTGAGGCTGCCTACGGCATCCACACCCTGGTCAACTCCAACATGGGCCGTGCCCTGCGCGCCGTCTCCAGCGAACGGGGCCGGGACCCCAGGCGTTTCGACCTGATAACCTTTGGCGGCAGCGGCCCGGTGCACGCCGTAGGACTGGCCGAGATGCTGGACATATCCCGTGTGGTGGTGCCGCCGTTCCCCGGCGTGTTCAGTTCCTTTGGACTGTTGGTCGCCGACGTCGAACACCATTTCGTCCAGACCTTCTTCAAGACCTTTGCAGAACTTGACATAACGGAGCTATCCGCGCTGCTCAACAGCCTCTGGGAGCAAGGTCGGACCCAGCTACGGGCGGAGGGTTTCGACGACAGCCGCCACGAGATCTTGACCCAGTTGGATATGAAATACGAGGGGCAGGTCTCAGACCTGACTGTCCCATACCCTGGCAACGAGGTCAACCAGCAAGCGGTCAACGCCGTGATCAAAGCATTCGACGAGGAGCACGAGCGTAGCTTCGGCTACAACAGTCCCGACACCGGGTATCAGTTGGTGAACGTGAGGGTCATCGCCCGAGGTCTACCTGAGACACCACGGATGCCCGAGCGGCTGGAACTTCCCGTGTCGTCCAATGGCTCCGACGCCTTCCAGCGCGATGTATACTTCGGTCCCAACCGGGGCTGGGCCAACGCGCCAATCATCGACCGCCAGTCGCTGTCCGGAGAGAAGACCGAAGGCCCGCTCATCGTGCAGGAATACGACTCCACCACCGTGGTGCCCCCCGGCTGGAACGCCACCACCGACCAATGGAGCAACATCATTCTTCAGAAGGAATAGCTAGCCGCAGGCGAGGGTTTTCAACCCGCCCTGTTTTCCTGAAACACGTCGCACCGCCGGCAAACGAAGGAGCCCCAGATGCAACAAGTCACAGACCCGGTCACAAGAGAAGTCATCAAGAACGCGCTGATGAGCATCGCCGACACTATGGCCCTAACCGTGGTGCGCACGGCCCGGTCGGCGGTGATCAAGCATGGCATGGACTTCTCGACGTCGCTGTTCAACGCCGAGGGATTGCAGGTGGCCCAGGGCTTAACCCTGCCGCCCCACCTGGGCTCCATGGCCCCGGCGCTGGAGGGTGTGATGAACGCCTTCGGCGACGACGTGCAACCGGGAGACATCTTCGCCAATAACGACCCCTACGAAGGGGCCAGCCATCTGCCCGACATCTTCTTGTTCAAGCCCATCTTCAAGAATGATGTGTTGGTTGGCTGGAGCTGCTGCATCGGCCACCAGACCGACATCGGCGGCCGCGTGGCCGGGGGCAACGCTTGCGATAACACTGAGATCTACCAAGAAGGGCTGATCATCCCTCCCCTAAAGTTGTATGAAAAGGGCGAGTTGAATCAAGCGGTCTGGCGTATCCTGGAGAAGAACGTCCGGGTGCCCGACAAGGTGTTGGGCGACGTCCAAGCCCTTTTGGCGGCGGTCCGGTTCGGCGAACGAGACCTGATTAGGCTGGTGGACGACTACGGTCTGGAAGAACTCAAGAGCTACATGACCGACATCCTGGACACCACCGAGCGACTGACCAGGGCCGAGATCGAATTGCTGCCCCAGGGGGAGTGGGAGTTCGCCGACTACATCGACAACGACGGCATCGATATGCACCCCATTGAGATACACGCCAAGGTCAAGATCGAGGGTGGCGAGTTCTTCGTGGATTTTGACGGCACATCCCCGCAGGCCAAGGGTTCCATCAACCCAAACTTCGCCTACACCAAGTCCAACGTCTACGCCGTAATGAAATGCCTCATTGACCCGGCAATACAATCAAACAGCGGCTTCTTCCGGCCCTTCAACATCACGGCCCCGGAAGGCTGCTTCGTGAACCCGCAGCACCCCGCTCCGGTGGCGGCCCGGGGATTGGCCGGGTTCCGTATTTGCCAGACCATCTTCGGCGCTATGGCCCAAGCCCTGCCCGGCAAGGTGCCGGCTGCCTGGGGAGGCGGAGAGATCGGAGTTAGCTGGGGCGGCTACCACCCCAACCGCAAGGCCTGGGTATACCTGGAATTCGCCAATGACGGCCCCCGGGGCGGCGGACCGACCCTAGACGGCGCAGATGGCCTGGCCGCGCCCATCCTGAACATGGCCAACACCCCCATCGAGAGCATCGAGTCCGAGCAGCCCCTATTGGTGGAGCGCTACGGCTTCGTGCCCAACACCGGCGGCGCAGGCAAATACCGAGGCGGACTGGGCATCGAGCGTGAGTTCCGGCTGCTGGCCGAAGACGCCACCTTCCAGCTTCGCTCTGACCGGACTGACTTCACACCGTGGGGCGTCCTGGGCGGCAAGCCGGGCACCCCAACAGAGAACTATCTCAATCCCGGCACCGATCAAGAAGAGAAACTACCCGGCAAAACCCTTCGGCAACTGAAGAAGGGCGACCTGTACCGGGTGGTCCAAGCCGGCGCCGGCGGCTACGGAGACCCGCTTGAAAGGGACATGTACGCCGTTGCCGATGACGTAGAGCAGGAGAAGCTCTCCGCCGACTACGTACGCCACGAGTACGGCGTGGTGGTGGACCCAAAGACCTCGGCGCTGGACGTCGCGGCTACTGAAAAACTGAGGGTGGAGATGGCGGCGGCGTAATACCAGAGCCGGTTCCATGCTCCCACCGTCATTCCTGCGAAAGCAGAAATTCAGGCAAACTCTGCCTGACAACTGCAAGATGACTTGCCCAGAACCGTTGCCCCACCCTAACACTCCCCTCATTCCGTGGAAGGACGACTGGGGAGGGGGTTTTATTTTTCGGCTCGGGATTTTGTATCGAATGTCCACTACGCCGCCAGCGCAGTAGTCCTTTCCACCCCCGCGGGGAAAGGTTAGGATGGGGGGCCGGTATTCTCGGCGCACGTCTGTTTACACAAAAAAAGCCCCGGTAGGATCGGGGCTTTTTCTACAACCAATGTCTGCGCTGAAGCTTAGCGGTCCATAACCTTCATGGAACCATCTTCGGGGTTGTACTGGAAGCGGGTTACGCGGTCCAGCTTCTGGGATTCCAGGCGCACTACCAGGGAGCGGCCCTCTTCTTGGACGTTCAGAGTGTCGTGAATTTCACCGGGCATGAAGTAGGCCACGGCGCCGTCTTCCTGGATGAACCGGCCATGCTCGACGATCTGGGCCTTGTCCACGCCCTCGCCAGGGAATGCCCAGCGCCACTTCCGCTGCTGGATGGCGCCCTTGTAGACGCCGTAGACGACCCAGGTAACACCGTGGTCGTGGGGAAGGTTGTCCTGTCCGGGCTTCTGCACCGAGGCCATCAGCCACCAGCCGTTGCCGGGGTGACCAGCCTCTTCGTCCAGATGGAGCGAGAAGCGGCCAAACCCGCCTTCTTCCTCAAGTTCCAGTTTCTCTTCCAGCCAACCAGGCACCGCCAGCAGTTTCTTGAGATAGGCGGTAACGGTCTTGGCCTGGATATGGGGGTCTGTCTCGTTCCTGAAGACGTTATTCACGTCCTCAACGAAGGCTTCCATGGTGTAACTCGCAACTTGTGTCTGAGCCATATCCGTCCTCCCGCAGTGATCTTTGATATTTAGAATCCATTGTGCTTGGGTCGGTAAGCCAGTGTCAACGGTCTGCCTTACGATATTGATGCGGAGGTAGAATCGCAGGACGGCCAAACTGTATCTGTCCTTGATTAGATATACGGGATACAACCCAGATGCGGATTGACGCTGGCGTTTTCTGCCCGCCGGGGCTATCATAGGCTCACTTATTTCCCCGGCAAGCGATCACCGAATATCCCACCCGAATTTACGCGGAATTTAGGAGGAAGCACCATGGCAGACAATTTCACGATCTTGGTCGGCACTATCGGTCAAGGCATGAACGTAAGCGGCGACAGCGGCGAGACCTGGACGAAGATCCGGAACCCGATCCCTTCGGAGTCCAGCATCCGGGCCATCCGAACCTACCCCAACGACCCCCATCGCATCCTAGCTGGCTCCGACGGTCTGGGACTGTTCCGTAGTAACGACAACGGCATCAATTGGGAGACTGTGGATTCGCCCATCGGCGACCTGCAGGTCTGGTCGGTGGCCGTGGACCCGGCCCACACCGACACCATCTTCGCCGGCACCCGCCCCGAGGGCTTCCGTTCCCGCGATGGCGGAAAGACCTGGGACAAACTGTCCATGGGTGTGACCAAGGAGTGCCCCATCGGCACCCCCCGCACCACCAACATGGTTGTCGACCACAGAGACAGCAACACCATCTGGGCCGGCATCGAAGTTGACGGCGTCTACAAGAGCCTGGACGGCGGCGACAATTGGACACACCTGCCCGACCTGGGACCGGACCCGTTCCACGGCGACATCCACGGCATGGCCATCACCGACTCCGCTGTGTATTGCACCAGCCCCTTCGGGTTCGCCACCAGCAAAGACGAGGGCGAGAGCTGGGATTACCATTACTTCCCCAAGTTCAATCCCGACGATGTCCGTTCCTACTGCCGCGGCATGATCGTCAAGCCTGACAACCCCGATGTAATGTTCGTCGGCAACGGCGACTTCATCCCCGGCGTCGTCGGCTGCGTGCAGAAGACGGTCGACGGCGGCAAGAACTGGGCCCCTGTCAACCTGCCCGTCGAGCCCAACTCGGTGGTCTATTGGCTGGGCAACAACCCTGAGATTCCCAACGTCGTGGTCGCGGCCACCCTCTTTGGTTACGTGTACGTGAGCACCGACGGTGGCGAAAAATGGACCAAGTTGCGGAAGGAGTTCGGAGAGATCCGCTCCATAACAGTAACCCCCAACTAATTTTTCCCGCAAACCAGGCATAAAAAAGGGGAGCCCTGAGCTAATCGGGGCTCCCCTTTTATTCATACAAGGAACCTGGTGGTCCGGCTTCAGACGCCGTTTAGTGTATGATTACCTACAGTTGTCTCATTGACAGCCCAATGATTCAGAAGCAATATTCCTGTCCATCGGACAGAGGGAGCACCCGACATGGTCCGGTCCAAGCCCAGAGTCAAGAAAGAAAAACCACCAGAAACCACCGAGGAATTCGTTCAACGAGTCAACTCGGAGGCGCGCAAACGTAACGGCCTCAAGCAGAACCTCAAGGGCGCCCGCCGATAACCCTGCTGTCTCGTCTCTAAACTACCAGTATTACTTTTTTCGCCCCAGGCAATCGGTCGGCTAAAGCGCCGCCAGGCCCACTCGGGCGCAGTCTTCGTCCTGCTGGGCGGTGCCGCCACTGCCGCCGATGGCCCCAACCACTTCCCCGTCTTTAACCACCAACAACGCGCCCTGAGCCGGTATGACACGCCCGCCCTGGGTGGCCATGATCGCCTGTATCACCGGCGAGTCCACCGGAATGGCGCTGCTGTCCCGGCCGAAACCCACCGCGCCGAACGCCTTGCCCTGGGCCGCCACCGCGCTGATGAATATCGCCCCCTCCATGCGATTGAAGGCCAGCAGGTGACCGCCGGCGTCGCAGACCGACACACTTAGCTTGATGTTGATGCGCTCGGCTTCCGCTATCGCCGCCTGGACCATCTTATTCGCCTCGCCCAATGTTAAAGCCATAAGGATTCCTCTCCTGTTTTCAGTCCGGATTTTCAGTGTCGGCCCCATTATTACCTCTAAAACCCGTATCCCACAACATTGTTACAGATACATGGTTGCCACTAGAATTCCCATTGACTATAATCCTCCGGTACCAATGGCGAGGAGGAGCAAATGGTTGACCAGCTAAAACGTCCCACGGAGCACCCGGAGATCTACTGGTTCTCCGAACAACCCTACGGTCACGTCGGCGAGGAAGACCTCAAGAAATACGACTCAGGCCGACTCGGTTTCCCCAATTCCTACTTCGACCCAGAGAAGGCTTCAGTCCTCTACAACCAATACCACGAGCAGTATCAACTGGCCGACGAAATTGGATTTGACGGCATCATGAGCAACGAGCACCACGCTTCGTACTGGTGCATGAAGCCGGCCGTTAACCTGGATGCGGCCGTTATCTCAAAACTGACCAAGAACGTCAAGATCGCCATCTTGGGCAACGTCATTTCGGTGGGAGACCCCATCCGCATGGCCGAAGAGATCGCCATGCTGGACTGCTACTCAGGAGGCCGGATCATCTCTGGTTTCGTGCGGGGCACCGCCGTTGAGACCCTTCTGTCCGGGCAAGACCCCACGGAGAACTTTGCCCGGTTCCAAGAGGCCCACGACCTGATCATCAAGTGCTGGACTGACGACGGACCCTTCCGCCATGAAGGCCAGTATTTCAAGTACCGGGTGGTTAACCCGTGGGTGAAACCCATGCAAACCCCCCGTCCTGACATCTGGTTCCCCGGCACCGGCAGCCCTGAGAGCGTGGTCTGGGCGGCCCAACATGGCCACCCCTACATGAACCTGGGCGCCCTGGTGGACACCACCGAGTGGCTGAAGCAGATCTACATCGACACTGCCAAAGAAGTTGGCTACAAGGCCGGCCCAGAGCATTTCGGGTACTTGCTTCGCTGCGTGGTCGCGGATACCGACGAGAAAGCCATCGAGATCGGACGCGAGTTCATGTGGACCGCCGACCACCGCCAGAAAGGCCCGCGAGAGCACAACGATCCTCCCGGCTACCAGTCCCGCCGTGCAGTGGAAGTGAAGCGCGCCCGTCCAGCCCTGGGAACCGGCACTTCCGAGTTCGGCAACCCGACGACCTACGACGAGTTGCAGGCGGTCAATAACATCATCGTTGGCAGCCCGGAAACCGTGACCAGGAAATTCACGGAGATCATCGAGCGTCTCAGCCCAGGATACGTCCACATCTACGGGAATGAGGGCGCTATGACGCACGAGGACACCATGCGGTCCATCGAACTCCTGGGTAAAGAAGTCATCCCGGCACTCCATCAGGTTAAACTCAGGCCTTACGACGACTAGGCCGGCATATTGTTTAGACAAAAGGCTCCCTCCGGATAGAGAGGGCCTTTTTGTAGGTCGAATAAAGTAACGTAGGAGCAGGTTAGAAACCTGCTCCTATTTTTTCGCCAAGGTGGTTGCCAAGACCAAGAATGTTCCGGGTAGATGAACTCGGCCTGAGTATTCGACTCTGGTTGTCCAGCGCTTGGGCGGATCAGAAACCCGCTCCTACTGACGTTGCGCCGAGGTCGGTTTTGCTAATTTATGGCGAGCGCCGATTCAAATAATCCCCTCTCCCATCGCGATGGAGGAGGGTTAGTGTGGGGCGACGGATCTGGGTAAAGCAGGCATCACCGGCTGCAAGAGCGTTCGTTAGATGACTGCCCTGAATTCAAGCAGGAGGCCCCCATCCTAACCTTCCCCCTTGCGAGGGGGAAGGAGTTTCTCGTAAGAACAAAGAAGGGCGTCCCGGTTGATCGGGACGCCCTTCTTTGTTCTTACCTAATTTGAGTGACGATCCAGCTTAGCTCAGAGCTGCAATCGTCTCGTCGGTGTTGCGTACCCTTACTAGGAGAGGCAGGACGTGGTTGATGGTCATCTCATGGACATCGACCTCGCCGGCGGTGCAGCAGTCGCTGACGACCACGCATTGGGTATCCCGATTCTTGGCGTCACGGGCTGTGCCCTCAACGCTGCGCTGGGTGGAGATACCGCCCACCAAGATGGTCTCAGTGCCAAGGTAGCGCAGTATCTGGTCCAGGTTGGTGCCGAAGTAGGCGCTGAAGCGAGGCTTCACGAGCAGGAAGTCCTCTGGCTGCAAGGCCAGTTCATCGATAACGTCCACGGCCTTAGAACCGTTGAGCATTGGATTGCCGCCACCACCACCGATGTCAGACATGGTCTTGGGCGCGTCGGCGTTGTCTTCCCTGCGGTGAGTGGTGATGTAGATGAGCGGCGTGCCGACCTTCCGGCAGTGGGCGATCATCTTCTGGAAGCTGGCCACGATGTCCTTGCGGTTGTCCGGCAGCGTGTAGTCGGGGCCGGGGCCGCCTTTGGCGATGGCATTCACCATGTCGATGATGATGAAAGCGGTCTTCTTCGGGTCAAGTTTGATGGCGTCAGGCATTGTCTTACTCCGGTCTGGTGTGGGTTAGTTGAGGTAGGTGTCGGGACTGGCCAGGAATTTGCCCCGGCAGTCCAGTCCGCAGAAATATATCCACTGTCCGTCATGGAATATGCGGGTTCCTTGATTTGGGTCCACTTCCGAGGCCCCAAACTGTGTCTGCGAAGACTCGGCCCGCGCCTGGTCTTCATCGATTTCCTTGCCGCAAACGGGATCTTTGGCCATTGGTCACTCTCCGAAATAATTGCCGCCGTCAAATCAGGCGGCTCATCTTGATCTGTCATTAGGACTGGGTACTAGGCCGCTGTGGGCAGTGGCATACCCAATCGAACCCTGCCTGGGACGTCCAGAAGGGCCGCAGCTATCCGGCTGCGGTGTTCGTAGGTTGTGCCCAAGCGCATGGTCCAGGAGGTCACCCTCCGGAACCACAGGTGCAGGTCGAACTCCATCATGAAGCCGATGCCGCCGTGGATCACCTGAGAGGTGCGCACTACCGACTCGCATTTCTCGTTGCAGAAGGCTTTAGCCTGGGACACTTCCACTGAGTGGGGAAGGTCATTATCCATCTTCCACAGCGCTTCGAAGGTCAGCATCTGGCCGCCGTCGACGTGCAGAAGCATATCGGCCAGCATGTGCTGCACCGACTGGAATGAGCCGATGGGCCGCCCGAAAGCCACCCGATTCTTGGCGTATTCAATGGCCATCTCGGCGTCTTTCCGGGCCGCGCCTACCATCTGGCAGCAGAGCAACGCGGTGGCCCGATCCAACATCGCCTTGACGATGGGCCAACCTTGGTCTACCTCGCCCACCAGGGCCGCTCCATCGATGCGGTGGTCCTTGAAGTCCGCACGACTCTGTTTGTCCTTGGCCAGGGTGGTCAGAGTTGTCTGGGTGACGCCGGTGCCATTGGGGTCAACCAAGAACAGCGAAACGCCCTCGTTGGCGTCGGTTGCTTGTGACGTACGGGCAACTACCAGACACAGTTGGGAAACGATGAAGTTGTCGACGAACATCTTGGTGCCGTTCAGCACCCAGCCATCGCCGTCCTTGGTGGCCTGCAATTGCATGGCCTCGGGTATCAGCCGGGCGTCGCGCTCGTGGACGGCGTAGGTGAGCACCATGCCGCCGTCGGAGACAGCGGGCAGGATATCTTGTTTCTGTTGGTCGGTGCCTTCGCTGACGATGGTGAGGGCTGCCGACATGGTGCTGTGCAGCGGCACCGGCGCCAAGACGCGGCCGGCTTCCTCAAGGATCAGCCCCACGTAGGTTATGGGCAGTCCTTGGCCGCCGTACTGCTCGGGAATGGCCATACCCAGCCAACCCTGATCCGCCATCTGCTTCCACAGGGCGGGCGGGTAGCCCAGGTCGTCAAGTTCCATCTCACGAACCATGGCTGTGGTTACTTCTGCTTCCAGAAGCTCCCGGGCCACGTTCTTAATCATCTGCTCTTCTTCAGAGGGCAATATATCCATGGTTATCCTTGTTAATCCGTATGGGCACGCCAATCTGACGTACCGGGTAAATAACGTTTAGTGTTCGCGCGTAGCGTAATAACCGCTGTTGTCCTCCTAGCCGCGGGGCATGCCTAGGCCACGGCGGGCCATCTGGTCACGCATGATCTGGACGCTGCCATGGTTGATTCCAGACTGGAACGAACCCATCAGGTTATGGGCATACAGACCATCCTCAATAGCCTCGGGGGACCCGTTCAGCAATTGGGCATAGGGCCCCAGAATCTGGGAGATGGCCTCAGTCGTCTTAACGCCGTGTTCGGGCGCCCAGACCTTCTCGGCCGAACCCTCATAAGTGAAGTTGCCGCCACGGTTAACCAGCGACATACTCCGCATGGTCATCAGCCGGCAGACCTGGGCCTCGGTCCAGAGTTCGGCCAGCTTGTCGCGAACTGCCGGGTCGTCGGCCGGGGAGTGCCCGCCAAAATCGTTCTCCTTGACCCAGTTGACGATATCCTCGTCGCGGCGGACCGAGATCAGGTAGCGGCTGGCGCCGACGCGGTCCAGGTTCAGACCCATGGCGCCCACGTACCAACCTCCGTTCTCCTCGCCCAGCATGGAGGACGCGGGGACGCGCACATTCTCGAAGAAAGTCTCGTTGGTGCGGACCATGCCGTAGGTGGTGCCCATGGGGGCCGGCGGGTCGCTCTGGATGGTCCACAGCGGACGCACGGTGATTCCGGGCGTGTCCATGGGAATCAGGAAGATGGAGATGCCACGGTGCCGGGGCGCGTCAGGGTCGGTGCGGCACATCATGTAGATGTGGGACGCGTAATGGGCTGCCGAGGTGTACATTTTCTGGCCGTTAATCACGAAATCGTCGCCGTCGCGCACGGCACGGCACTGTAGGCCGGCCAAGTCGGCCCCTGCCTGGGGCTCCGTGAAGCCGAGAGCGAAGATGATCTCGCCGCGAATCATGCCTGGGATGAAATACTCTTTCTGTTCCTCGGTGCCAGCGGCAAGAATGGCTGGGGCTCCGCTGCCCGCGCCACCCACGCCGATACCCAGCCGCATAAACTCTTCTTCAATGATGTACTGGTCGATACGGCTGCCGCTTTGGCCGCCGTACTCTTTGGGCCAGCTAATACCGATCCAGCCCTTGTCCGCGACCTTTTTGACAAGTTCGCGGTACTCTGGGCCGCGGCCCCCTTCCTCGCCGCCTTCCATCTCGTCAAGGAGACCCTGACCGACGTTCTCAGCAATGAAATCCCTCACTTGTTGACGCAGGTCTTCCTGTTCTGCTGTTAAGCCAAAATCCATTCTGTGACTCTCCAATAGTTTGGGTGGAAAACGAGCTCTGCAGCCAGGCAAAAGCCCCTTAAATTCACGCTCTAGCCATTTTGCTGCGCCATCGAATAGGTGTCAAGTTCGTCGGGCTCAGGCCCCGCTCAACTCCAGCAATATCGGCCGTAGTTGCTCAATCAGCGGGGGCAGAAATTCTTCCCAGGTGCCGACGATTCCAAAGTCGGAGGAGCGGAACATGACCGCCCGCCGATTCTGGTTGATGGAGATGATCACTCCGGCCCGTTGCAGCCCGACGGTGTGATTGAACGCGCCTCGAATGCCGACCGACAGATACACGGTGGGGGCAATAGTCCGTCCGCTGATGCCGACTTGCAGTTGCTGGGGCAGCCAGCCCTCGTGAATCACGTCCCTAGTTGTGGCTAGCGTAGCGCCCACAGACCGGGCCATCTCTTGCACCTTAGTAAGGTTCTCAAGACTGCCGACTCCCATGCCAACGCCCATCACCACTGTAGCGTTTGCCAGCAACAGACCTTCTTGGTCTTCTTGGAACTCTTCTTTCAGCAGGCGGACATCCGGGCCGGCAATGGGAGCTACCGGCAGTTGCTCCACGGTGGCGGTTGCTCCGGGTTCCGGCGCGGTGGGTGAGAGCAGGCCGGGGCGCAGGGTCACGAGGTTGGGCAGGGTCTTGGACAAGATGGGCGCTATGACGTTGCCTCCCAGGGCCGGTTTCAGTTGAACCAGGCGGCCTCCAACGTCGATCTCGAGGTCCATCGCGTCGCCGGTTAGCCCCAGCTCCAGCCTGGCAGCCAGTCTTGATGCCAGGTCGCGGCCATCGGCGGTGGCGGAAAAGAGCACCGCGTAGGGGTTTTCCTTGCCCACGGCTTCAGCAAGCGAACTGCCAACCGCCATGCCGCAGACGGGCCCTACTCCCGAGTTGTCCAGTACCAGCACCCGGTCGGCGCCCTGTGAAGCCAGCGCGGCCACGGTTTCGTCATTCTGAGGCGCGATGAGCACCGCCACGACCTCGCTCTTGGTGTGCTGGGTCAGTTCTCTGGCCTTGCCCAGTATCTCGTGGGTCACGTGGGCCAGGCCTTGGCTGGTAGTCTGGGCCACCACCCAGATGCATTTTTCTTTGCCATCGGGGTACCGGGGCAGCGCAACAGGTTCAGGAGTGGCCCCAGAATCCCCGGCCAACTCGGCCAGGCGTTGGCGCACGGAGTCGGCCACCTGCTTGGCGGCGTCCTTTGGCGTGGCACCTTCAAGCAGGACGCCCAGCCGGTTGGGCTCCACCAGGCGTATTTCATCGACCCAGGTGGGTGAGCCCTCAGCGCCGAACAGTGTCATATCAGAGGACAGGTCGGAGGCGGTGACTTCCTCGGCGGAGATACCTTCGGCCCGTTCCATCTGTTCCTTGTCTGGGTATAACTCCGGAGCTACGCCTTCGGTCACGCAGACCAGCACCGGTAGGTCGCATTGCATGGTTTGAAGCCCCTCGTCGGTGATACGTTCGACAATCACCGACTTTCGGTCGTCGCTCAAGTCCAGCTTCCGCACGTGACTGATATGGGGTAGACCCATCAACTCGGCAGTCTCGGGACCGACTTGGCCAGTGTCGCCGTCGGCGCTGTTGCGGCCGCAGATGATCAAGTCGGGTTGTTCTTTATTAAGAGCCAGAGAGAGCGCCCGGGAGGTGGCCAGGGTGTCGGAACCGGCCAGAGCGCGGTCGGAGATCAGCACGGCCCGGTCTGCGCCCAGGGCCACACAATTGGTCAGACCCTCGGCGGCCCCCGGAGGCCCCATGGAGATAACCACGACCTCATCGTCAGGGGAATTCTTCAGTTCAACGGCCCGCACCAGGCCCAACAAGTCAAAGGGATTGACCTCGGAAGGAACACCTTCCCGGATGATGGTCTTGGCTTCGTAATCGAACTGGATACGGGAGAGGATGGGCACGTATTTCATGCACAGGGCGATCTTCATTGTCTAGCCGGGCCTCTGGTTTGGAATGGTGGGTTAGTCGCTGTCCGAAACGTTGACGCCCAGGGCTTCTTCCCGTACCTCGGCGGTCAAGCATTCCAGTTTTCCGCTGATGGAGACCGGGAACCGGGGCGGGTTGTTTAATACTTTGAAACGCTCATCCAAAGAGGTGAAATCTTCCTGGAACCTGCTTCTGACCTCATCGAGGATGGCCGGAGGACCAACCCTCTTTCCGTCCTTCATGACCTCTTCCAGCAGGGGCAGCCCGCCGGGGAGTTGCTCATCTTCCAGGGCGATGAGGTCTTTGGCGAACATGCCGTTCGAATCCTTGGTGCGGAACACCTGCTTGCCGCCGGGCAGGGAGACCTTGTCGGGGCTTAGCTTCATCACGGGCCGGCCATCGAAGCAAACGAGCTTATAAGCCATGTCCGACCAAGGGGCGTCAGCCGATACCCCGGCCTTGGTGCCGACTCCGAATAGGTCGATGGGCGCGCCGTCGTTGACCAGGGTCTCCAATTCGTACTCATCCAGGCCGCCGCTGGCCAGTATCTTGACATAATCCAGGCCTGAATTGTCCAGTATCTTCCGCACCTGGTGGCTCAGTTCGTCGAAGTCGCCGGAGTCCAGGCGTACGGCCATCAGCTTCTGGCCAGCGGTCTCCATCTCCTTGGCCACCTGCACCGCGTTCCAAGTACCGGCGATGGTGTCATAGGTATCTAGGAGCAATATGGTCCGGCCGGGGAACGATTCGGCGTAGGCTCGGAAGGCTGCCAACTCTGAGGGAAAGCTGGATATGAAAGAGTGGGCCATCGTGCCGGCCGGGGGCATGCCGTAGAGGTTGGCGGCCAGCACGTTGCTGGTGGAACTGAACCCCGCGATATAGCTGGCACGGGCCATCTTAAGGGCGGCGTCGGTGCCCTGGGTGCGGCGGGAGGCGAAATCGGCGATGCCCCGTCCCTTGGCGGCCCAGACGCAGCGGGCGGCCTTGGTGGCCAGGATGCTCTGAAGGTTGACCTGGTTGATGATGAATGTCTCAACCAGTTGGGCTTCGATCAGGGGCGCAGTGACCTCGACCACCGGTTCGTCGGTGAAGTACAGGCGTCCCTCGGGAATGGCTCTGACGCTCCCGGTGAACCTGATACCGCGAAGATACTCCAGGAAGTCGTCAGTGAAAATGCCTGTGGCCCGCAAGTAATCGATGGCCCGTCCGCTGAAATTCAGGTTGGAGAGGTAATCAAGCACATCTTCCAGCCCGGCCGAGACGAAATAGGCGCGGTTGGGCGGGTAGGTGCGTGTGAACAGACTAAAGGTGGCAGTGGCCGACATCCGCTGGCGAAAGAACGCCTGGGACATGGTCAACTCGTAAAGGTCCGTGAACAGGCCCAGATCATCTCCGGGCAGCGGAAGTTTTGGTTCTGTCATCAAATCCGGAACAAGAGCAATGGATACGCCATGCAGTAGCGGGTATTATGTTGGCGTTCCGAAGTCCGTGTCAACCGAGATTGAGCGTGGTTTACGCCTAGACCTAGAAAGGCCGCTCTGGGCTGGCTCTTCTTGACACACAGACTGCCTCTTAGTAACATTTACCCAACCCCTAGGCGCGCGTGAGACAGACGCGCTTAAAAATAGAAGGCGACCCAGAAACCCTTATCCAGAACGGCAGAGGGGACGGCCCGATGAAGCCTAGCAACCGGTCCTAGTCCGTTACGGCGGGCGTGGATACGGTGCTAATTCCGGCGTCTGGCGCTCATAACGTCAGGCGAAAGATGAGGGGGCTCAATATAGCTGTGAGCTTCTCTATCTGAGAGGCTTTTTTTATGCGTAAGTTTTATCCAGAACCCTCGGTTTAATCCTTTGGAGCATATCCGGTGAACGAGATTCGACCCATTGAGTGGGCCAACGGCACACTCAGGCTGCTTGACCAGACACGCCTGCCCTCTGAAGAAGTGATCGTGGAGGCGCACGGATACCTGGAAGCAGTGAACGCTATCAAGACGATGCAGGTACGCGGCGCTCCGGCCATCGGAGTCACCGCGGCATACGCCGTCGTCATGGCGGCCCGCGACCTGGATATCCCGGACCGGTCCACTTTCCTACAGAGATTAGCGAAGGCCGGCACGGAGATCAAAGCCGCGCGGCCCACCGCCGTGAACCTGATGTGGGCCGTGGACCGGATGCTGGACTTGGCAAACTCGGAAACGGACACGGCCAGGATCAAGGAGCGGCTGTTGGAAGAAGCGGTCTCCATCGAGAAACAAGACGAAGAGATCAACCGACGAATGGGCAGCCACGGCATCGAACTGATGCCCGACGGCGGCTCGGTACTGACCCACTGCAACGCCGGAGCGCTAGCAACGGCCGCCTTCGGCACGGCTGTGGGCGTGATCAGGGCCGGTTGGGAAGACGGCAAGCGGTTCAAGGTGTTCAACACCGAGACCAGGCCTTTCCTGCAGGGCGCCAGGCTGACCGCCTGGGAGTTCAAGAAACTCGGCATACCCTCCACCTTGGTGGTGGACTCGGCAGCTGGGATGCTCATGCACCGAGGAGAGATTGGCTGCGTGATCACCGGGGCCGACCGCATCGCCGCCAATGGGGACACGGCCAACAAGATAGGCACCTACACCCTGGCGGTGCTGGCCAAGGAGAACGGCATCCCGTTCTACGTCGCCGCGCCGATCAGTACGGTGGACATGAGCCTAAGTAACGGAGACGAGATAGAGATCGAGGAGCGCAACTCAAGCGAAGTCACCGAGTTCCGCGGGATACAGGTGGCGCCAGAAGGCATCGAGGCCCTGAACCCGGGGTTCGATGTGACGCCCGCCAGATACGTGACCGCCTTCGTCACCGAGGCCGGGGTCGCCCGACCGCCTTTTATCGAGAGCCTGGACTTGGCAGTGAAGTCGGCCTGATGAGCACAACACAGAAAGCAAAAATAGCTGTTATCGGCGGCAGCGGTCTCTATGACATGGATGGCATGACCGGCGTCGAGACCGTGAACGTTGACACACCTTTCGGGAAACCCAGTGACTCGATCGTCGTCGGCGAGCTTGAAGGGGTTAAAGTCGCGTTCCTGCCCCGGCACGGCAAGGACCACCGATTCAACCCGACCCACATACCAACAAGGGCTAACATCTACGCCCTGAAGTCGATCGGGGTCGAGCGGATCATATCCGTCAGCGCCGTGGGCAGCCTTAAAGAGGAGTTCGCTCCCCTGGACTTGGTAATTCCCAGTCAGTTGATCGACCGCACCAGACTGCGGGAGAGCACTTTCTTCGACACCGATGTGGTGGTGCACGTGGCGATGGCAGACCCTTTCTGCGCCCATGCCAGCCAGGTGGTCCACCAGGCGGCCCAAAAACTGGACATCAACGTGCACCTAGGCGGCACCATGGTGGTCATGGAAGGCCCCGCCTTCTCGACCAGGGCAGAGTCTTTCATGTACCGCTCCTGGGGAGCAGATATAATCGGCATGACCGCCCTACCCGAGGCCAAACTGGCTCGAGAGGCGGAGATGTGCTACGCCACCTTGGCCTGGATCACCGACTACGATTGCTGGCATCAAACGTCAGAATCAGTCACGGTGGAGATGGTCATCGCCAATCTACTGAAGAATGTGGCCACGTCCAAGGCCTTGCTAAAAGAAGTTATTCCCGCCCTAGGCGGAGCGCGCGATTGCCCCTGTGAGTCCGCGCTACGAGACGCGATCATCACTCAGAAAGACCAGATTCCTGAGGAACTGAAAAAGAAACTTGCCCCGGTAACGGAAAGATATCTAAGCTAATGACCGTAAGGGTCCAGGAGGATAATCATGCCTAGACAAGACCCAGGCGAGCCTTATTTCCGCGTAGATTCCGCTGAGGGCCAGGCCATGTTGGCCGGCGACCCCAACGGGACCATCGTGATCGACGTCCGGCGTGACGACGAGTGGGTCACCGGACACGTTGCAGGCGCCATTCACATCCCGGTGGACGACCTGACCGACAACATGGACCAGATTCCCACCGACAAGAAAGTCCTATTCATCTGCGCTGCGGGCGTCCGAAGTGGGCTGGCCTGCGAGATGGCCGCGTCCATAGGCTATGAATCGACGAACCTATACAACATCGAGGACGGCACCCCCGCCTGGATCGCCGGCGGGCACCCAACATCCTACGGCGGCGACGCTTAGGCATAGATACAGTTGCCGAGACAAGACAATCAACAACATGCGGGTCAGTAGACGACTAAATTACGGGACCTGGCACTAAGGAGAACTAAAGTGGCATCACAACAGACGAAAGGGGACGTGAAAGACCTGTCCCTGGCAAAAGCCGGAGTCAACAAGATTGAATGGGCCGGACGAGAAATGCCCGTGATGAAGATTATCAGGGAGCGCTTCGAGAACGAGAAGCCACTGGCCGGCGTACGCCTGTCAGCCTGCCTGCACGTGACCAGCGAAACGGCCAATCTGGCCATCGCCCTGCGGGACGGCGGGGCTGACGTAGTCCTCTGCGCCAGCAACCCCCTCAGCACCCAGGATGACGTCGCCGCGGCGTTGGTCCAGGAGTACGGCATCCCGACCTACGCCATCAAAGGCGAGAACGAGACGACGTATTACGAGCATCTGGAAGCGGCTTTGGCCGTTGAACCCCAGATGACTATGGATGACGGGGCCGACTTGCTGACTCTGCTTCACACCAAGCACCCCCACATGATCGACGGCATCATCGGCGGGACCGAGGAAACCACCACTGGCGTCATCCGCCTGACAGCAATGGCCGCCGACGGACAGCTCAAGTACCCAGTTATCGCCGTCAACGACGCCGAGACCAAGCACTTCTTCGACAACCGCTACGGCACCGGCCAGAGCACTCTGGACGGCATCACCAGGGCCACCAACATCCTGTGGGCCGGACGGCGGGTTGTCGTTTCGGGCTACGGATGGTGCGGCCGGGGTGTCGCCTCCCGAGCCAAGGGAATGGGGGGCAACGTCATAGTCTGCGAGACCAACCCGGTCCGCGCCCTTGAGGCCGTGATGGACGGGTTCCAGGTCATGCCCATGCTCGAGGCCTCGAAGCAAGGTGAGGTGTTCATCACCGTAACCGGCGGACTGCACGCCATCAGCAAGGCACACATCGAAGTCATGCCCAGCGGCGCGATCCTTTCCAATAGCGGCCACTTCAACGACGAGATAGACATTGACTCCCTGAAAGAGATGTCCGTGTCCAACCGCGAGCTGCGACCCTTCGTCCAAGAGTACACGATGAAGGACGGACGCCTGATCTACTTGTTGGCCGACGGCCGGCTGGTGAACCTGTCCGCCGCAGAGGGCCATCCCTCAGCGGTCATGGACATGAGCTTCGCCAACCAGGCTATGTCTGCCGAGTATCTCTACAAGAACCAAGGGGCGCTGGGACCTGGCGTGCACGTCGTGCCCCCAGTCATGGACGCCGAGATCGGACGACTCAAACTCGAGTCCATGGGCATCAGCATCGACAAGCTATCCGCTGCCCAACAGAAGTACCAGGATAGCTGGCAAGAAGGCACCTAAGCCAACACAACCAAAATTCGGGAAACAGCGCCTGAACGACATCAGACCGAGACAGGAGAATCAAACATGCCAATGCTATTCCACGAGTCCCCGAAGTACCTGCTGACCTCCGAGTCAGTGACCGAGGGACACCCCGACAAACTATGCGACCAGATCTCTGACGGAGTTCTGGACGCCGTCCTTAGGGACGACCCCATGGGCCGCGTGGCCTGCGAGACCGCCGTCACCAACGGCCTGGTCGTAGTAATGGGAGAGATCACCACGTCCTCTTACGTGGACGTGCCCAAGATCGTCCGTGACACGCTGACCAAAGCCGGATATACGAGCGCTGAATATGGCATCGACGCCACAAGTTGCGGAGTGATCGTTTCCATCCAAGAGCAATCTCCGGACATCAGCGCAGGCGTTACCACCGCCCTGGAACAGCGCGGCTCGGCTGCTGAAGAAGCCATGCTGGCCACCGGCGCCGGCGACCAGGGGATGATGGTCGGGTTCGCCTGCAACGAGACCCCGGAACTCATGCCCTTAACCGTCAGCCTCTCCCAGAAATTGGTTGAGCAATTGGCCCTGGTCCGGAAAGAGGGCGTTATTCCCTACCTCCGGCCAGACGGAAAGTCCCAGGTAACCGTTGAGTACCGCAATGGCGTCGCCGCCCGGGTAGACACCGTGGTCATCAGCACCCAGCATGACCCCGACGCCACCAACGATCAGATCGAGAAGGACATCACCGAGCACGTCATCAGGAAGATCGTGCCCGCCAACCTGCTTGATGCCGACACCAAGATCTTCGTGAACCCCAGCGGACGGTTCGTCACCGGCGGACCCGCCGGCGACAGCGGCCTGACCGGCCGGAAGATCCTGGTCGACACCTACGGCGGCATCGCCCGTCACGGTGGCGGCGCATTTTCGGGCAAAGATCCGACAAAAGTCGACCGGTCTGCCGCCTACGCAGCCCGCTACGTAGCCAAGAACATCGTGGCCTCCGGTCTGGCCGACCGCTGCGAGATCTTGGTGTCCTACGCCATCGGCGTGGCGACTCCCATCTCGGTTGCGGTGGAGACCTTCGACACCAACAAGGTCGACAGCGACACCATCCACGCGCTGGTGGCCAAGCACTTCGATCTGCGTCCCGCGGCCATCATCCGAGACCTGGACCTGCGCCGGCCCATCTACCAGGCCACGGCTGCCTACGGCCACTTCGGCCGTGAGAGCCTCAACCTGTCCTGGGAGCAAACGGACAAGGCCGACGCCCTCCGCGAGGACGCTGGGATTTAAGCTTTCAGCTATTAGTTGTCAGCTTTTTAGCGAGACTCTGGGGGTTTCGGTCGAGTACTGAAGCCCCTTTTTGTTGCCTAGCAGATAGACCGGAGCCCTCCTCTGCCACTGTCACCTCGAGTGGAGCGAGGGTTCTCTTTGTTCTCGGCTGTGGCCATTCCATCACCAACAAGATTCCTTGGTTGACGCATCGGAATGACACCTAAGACAACGAGAAAAGCAATTCCCTTCCCCCTCGCAAAGGGAAGATTAGGATGGGGTCCCCCTTGTTCAAAGAAAATGCCCTCCTGTTCCTAAGGTGTATTAAATCAAATGCCCCGTGTTTCCGGGAAAGGACGAGGTTTTTGGGTTTCCAGTCGGATAGCGGCCAATTCTCCTGAACTCATTGGGCTACTTACAATCTTCCTCGCTTGAGATATGCTGTTAGTATCCGGTATGCGGAGGGAGACGCCCTTGACGGACATCAGATTTGGCACGGACGGTTGGCGGGCCCTGATTGCTGAGGATTTCACTTTTGAGAACGTCGCCCGTTGCGCCCAGGGACTCTGCGACCACCTGAAAGAGGTTGGCACGGCAGATAAGGGACTCGTTGTGGGGTACGATACCAGGTTCCTGTCGCCTGAATTCGCTGAAACAGTGGCCGCAGTGTGCGCCTCGCAAGGCATAGAAGTCTTTTTGGCCGACAAGCCCGCTCCCACGCCTGTGCTCAGCTACAACGTGCTGCACCGTCAGACCGGTGGCGCCGCCATCATCACGGCCAGCCACAACCCCAGCCAGTGGAACGGGTTCAAGTTCAAACCCGAGTACGCCGGGAGCGCAACCCAAGAGATAACCGACCGGCTGGAGCAGTCGATCGCCCAGATTACCACTGCTTCGGCCCATAGCGTCGCTGAGGGCCGGAATAACGGCCTGGTGGTCGACTTGGAGCCATCGCAACCATACTTGGAGCGTATCGCCGCTCTGGTGGACCTGGACGCCATCAAGGGCGCGGGGCTGGATGTGCTCGTGGATTCCATGTACGGGGCCGGCGGCGGATACCTTCCTAGGCTCCTGTCCGGCGGCAAGACCACCGTCAGAGAGATTCACGGCACCCGTAACCCGGCTTTTCCCGGCATGGAGCAGCCAGAACCCATCGCTCACAATCTGACCAAGGCTACGTCTCTGATCGCCAAAAAAGGCGCTTCGATAGGAATCGCCCTGGACGGAGACGCCGACCGGGTGGGCATCATCGACGAGCAGGGACGGTTCGTGACCACCCTCGATACTTTCTCCATACTCGCCCAATACCTGTTGGAGCAAAAGCAGGAGCGGGGAGCGTTGGTAAAGGGTGTGACTTCGTCCATCGCCTTGAACAAGCTGGGCGAGGCCTATGGGGTAGACGTTCACGAGATGCGGGTAGGGTTCAAGAATATTGGGCCCAAGATGACAGAGGTTGACGCGCTGATGGGCGGAGAGGAGAGCGGCGGGTTCGCCTTCCGGGGTCACATTCCCGAGCGTGATGGCATCCTCAGCGGGTTGTATTTCCTGGAATACATGGCCACCACCGGAGACAGCCCCACCCAGCTGCTGCAGCGGCTGACCCACAAGGTCGGCCCACATTCCTTCCACCGTAGAGATATCCCCTTTGAGGCCACCGACCGGGACCGCATCCTGCAAATGGTTAACGCCCCAGGATTAATCGAGATTGCCGGAGTGCCGGTCCTAGACACAGACACCATCGACGGAAGAAGGTTCCACATCGAAGACGGCTGGTTGGCCGTCCGGTTCTCCGGCACCGAGCCCCTGCTCCGCATCTACGCCGAGGCCGCCGCCCCAGAGATGGTGGGCAAGCTACTTGATGGGGCCATGGCGTATCTGAAGGTGTAAGAGATAGGCTTAGACGAGCCATCTATTCCGTCACCCCGAGTTCACCGAGGGGTCTCTTTACTTTCCACCAGTGTTGGTCAATTGGCAACGAGATTCCTCGGCTGACGCCTCGGAGTGACAGGTGTATGAGATAGTTAGGAGAGCGATATCCCGTCTCCCTCGCAAGGGGGAGGTTTAGGTCCGACGAAGTCGAGACTCTCAACGAGGTCGGAGATGGGGGCCTTCCACATTCAAAGGCAATGCTCCCCGGTTCCTAAGCCCCATTAAATAAAAGGCCCCGTC
>DCWQ01000029.1:0-17005 GCA_002328185.1 Dehalococcoidia bacterium UBA2158 | reverse complement strand
GACGGGGCCTTTTATTTAATGGCTGTTGTTGACGGTCTCTACCGCTTGGTGTACTGCGGCGCTCTGCGGGCACGTTTGAGACCGTATTTCTTGCTTTCTTTGATGCGGGCGTCCCTGGTGATTAGGCCTGCCCTGCGTAGTCCCGGCTTTAGGTCGGGGTCGAAGACTACCAAGGCTCTGGCGATGCCGTGGCGGATGGCGTCAGCCTGAGAGCTGACTCCACCTCCAGCAATTTTTACCACAACGCGAAATTTGTTCACGGTATCGCTGATGCGAAACGCTTCGTTAATGGTCTTCTGCCACGGGGCCCAGTTGAAGTACTCGTCCACGGGTTTTCCGTTGACGAGGATCGGACCGTTATCGTCCAAGTACAAACGCACTCTGGCGATGGAGGTCTTACGCTTACCGGTGCCGTAGTAATAGGTCTGGTTGGTTTCAGCTTGTACCAAGGTAAGTCTATCCTCCGTCCTCTATAGCCTGCGGGGTTGGCGCCTGTGTCCTTGGGTGACCGGTCACCTGGGCTTCATGGGGATGGTCCGGGCCGCTGTATACCTTGAGGCGGCGCAGCATTTGTCGGCCCTGGTGGTTTTTGGGCAGCATGCCCTTTACCGCCAGCTCCAGCACCCGGTCTGGACGTGATTCCATCATCTCCCGAAGCCGGAAGGTCTTGAGGTTTCCAACGTAACCGCTGTGGCGGTAGTACATCTTCTGATCAAGTTTCTTACCAGTGACTCGCAGATCTGACGCGTTGGTCACGACCACGAAGTCGCCCGTTGGAGTGTGGGGCGCGTAAGTGGGCTTGTCTTTGCCCTGAAGGGCGATGGCGATGTTCCGCGCCAGGCGGCCCAGGGTCTGGCCTTGGGCGTCCATGACCCGCCACCTTTCGGGGTTCTCGCCGGGTTTAGCGAAGTATGTGCTGGTTCGTTTCATGCTGTGTTATTCCGATCCTGTGTTCTCAGATCCAAATTTGGTAGAACCTTGATATTAACTTGATTCGAATTCTGTGGAACTTGAGTATTTTACACTAATTAGGCATAGCCCGTGGGCAGGGAGCAGCGGAGTGCCGCCTACGTCGCCCGCCAGAGCCTCAGTCACCTTGTTTACCGAGTATTTACCCCTTCCTATCTCCGTTAGTATCCCGTTTGCCTTTCTTATCTGCTGTTTCAAGAAGCCGGAGGCTTCGCATTCTATGACTATCGATTCTTCAGATCTGGCCACTTCCCACCGAAACACTTCCCTTACCGCGCTGCGGCCTTGAGGGTGGCCCACGGCCAGGGCCCGGAAGTCGTGGGTGCCCACCAGAAGCTGGGCTGCCTCCGCCATCTTCTCTGCATCAAGGCTCTCCTTGATCCAAAGATGGGTGAGGCGCCGCAGGGGTGATGGGGCCGGCCGGTTCACTATGCTGTATTGGTAGGTCCTGCTCAGGGCGCATCTTCGGGAGTTGAACCCGTCGTTTACCCGGTAGGCACCAATGACGTTGATGTCTTTGGGAAGATAGTAATTGAGCGCAGGGGCAAATCGTTCAAGGGGGTGCTGGGTCGCGGTGAGGAAATCCACCATCTGACCCTTGGCGTGGGTTCCGGAATCGGTGCGGCTGGCGCCCCTGATCCGGGTCGGTTGGCCCGTGAACCGTGCCAGGGCCTTCTCGAGCTCGCCTTGGATCGTAGGATCATTGGCTTGAAGTTGAAATCCGGCGTATTCGGTCCCTTGGTATTCAACCAGAAGGGCGGCCCGCCAAAGCTGCCCGCCCGTTTCGTTATCTGACTCGCCGTCTGGGTTTTGGACTCTGCCTTTTTCTATCTAAGTTATACCTCATTATTACCTATTGTATTAGACCCGGTATATCTAGTCTATACCTCTAGTTACCTGCTGTGTTAGACCAACTCTATGATCGCCATCTCCGCTGCGTCTCCGTTGCGAGGTCCCAATTTCAAGATCCTGGTGTAACCACCGGCGCGCTCAGCGTACCGAACGGACACATCATCAAATACCTTCTTAACCACTCCGGTGTTAGGCACCTGGGCCATCGCCAACCGGCGGTGGTGCAGGCGGATGATCGCGTCGTTGGCGAAGTTGCCTTTCTTTCCGTGTGTGATCAATTTCTCGGCCAACATCCGGGTTTCTTTGGCCTTGGCCAGGGTGGTGGTGATACGTTCGTGGATGATCAATTCCGCGACCAGACCGCGCAACAATGCGACGCGTTGGTCTCTGTACCGGCTGAGTTTTCTGCCAGCTACTCTGTGGGAAGCCATGGTTAGTCCTCGTCTGGGTCGTCGTCATCCCAGTCATCGCCACCGTCATCGTCCGCGTCTTCGATGGACATGCCAGGCGCGTCGGCAGGCGCGTCGGAATCATCTTGTTCGTCGCCCATGAGCTCGCCCAGGTCCTCGGGCGATATATCGGGGACGGACCCACCGGCACCATGCGACAGATCGGTGACTCCGTGTTCGGCCACCTTCTCTTTCAATTCGACTAGGGATTTCTCGCCGAAATTGCGTATCTTTAGCAGCTCGTCATCGGACATCTCCAGTATTTCGCCAACCTTGGAGATGTGAGACCGTTTCAGGCAGTTCAGTGTACGGGGTGAGAGTTCCAGCTTCTCGATGGGCATCTGGTAGATCTCCGGGGAGACCACCAGGGGCACTCGCTCCGAGCCTTCTTCAACCACCCGGTTTAGGTTGCTGAACAGGAAGAAGTGGTTCACCAGGTTTTCCGCGGCCTGTTGAATAGCTTCAACAGCCTTGATGGTGCCGTCGGTCCAGACTTCCATTACCAGGCGTTCGTAGTCGGTAACCTGCCCGACCCTAGTGCGCTCAACGTTGTAGTTGACCTTTCGCACCGGGTTGAACACCGCGTCCACAGGCAGAACGCCCACGGGCGGGTTGGTGGTGCCATCTGTTTGGACTGCGGGTTGGTAACCCACACCCTGCTCGATATTGAACTCAATGGACAGACGGGAGTCATCGGAGTCCAGGGTCGCCAGGTGAAGCTCAGGGTTGACAATCTCGAAGTCGCTAGACGTCGAGATGTCCCCTGCGCAGACCCGACCTTCGCCGGTCACATCCAGGCGCATCTTTCCGGCGCGGTCCGATTGGGATCGAATCCGGATGCGCTTGACGTTCAGGAGAAGTTCCATGACTTCTTCCTTTACGCCAGGCACGGCCGCGTATTCGTGGACGACATCGTCGATCTTCACCCACGTGATAGCGCTACCGTTGGTGGAACTAAGCAAGATCCTCCGAAGAGGGTTGCCGATGGTCAGGCCGAACCCGCGGGGCAGCGGCTCTACAGCCACCTTACCGTAGGTGTCTTCCGCTTCCATCACCCGAATCTCGGGTTTAAGCGTTTCTGTACCAGCCTCCGGCGTACCCGGAGTGGGGATCAGGGTGTCCAGCATGGACAAACTACCTCGAGTAAAACTCTACTATTAGCCTTGAATCTACTATCGCCTGCAGGTCTTCATCGGCAGGCAACGATACGACCGTGCCGACCATATCGCCCGAATCCAGGGCCAACCAGGCAGGCACGGGGCGCTTGGGCACGCCGTCGATGCGCCCAGCGTAAAAATCGGTGGTCTTTAGCGCCGGCTTCCAGGAGACCACGTCTCCGGGTTTGACCTGGAAAGAGGGCACGTCAGTCTTGTTTCCGTTGACCCGGAAGTGGCCGTGCATGACGCTCTGGCGGCCTTGTTTCCTAGAGTCGGAGAATCCCAGTTGGAACACTACGTTGTCCAGTCGGCGCTCAAGAGAGCGGAGCAGGTTCATGCCGGTGACACCCTGGGTATTGAAAGCCTCGGTCATATAACGGCGGAACTGGCCTTCCATGACGCCGTAGATGTACTTGGCCTTTTGCTTTTCACGCAGGTGAACGCCATAGTCCGTGGGCCGTCTGCGGCGGCGGGACACGTCACCGGGCGGGTTGCGGCGTTTCTCAAAGGCACATCGGGGCGTGAAACACTTATCGCCCTTCAGGAATAACTTTTCACCGGACCGCCGGCAAAGGCGGCAGGATGGTCCTGTATATCTTCCCATGGGTTTGGAGTTACACTCTCCTTCGTTTTGGCGGGCGACACCCGTTGTGAGGGATGGGAGTTACATCCCGGATACTGGTTACAAACAGCCCGGCGCCCTGTAGAGACCGGATGGCGGCCTCGCGTCCTGCGCCTGGGCCTTTGATAAGCACGTCTATCTGCCGTAGGCCGGAGTCCATACCCTTGCGGGCGGCCTGTTCCGCGGCGCGTTGGGCGGCGAAGGCAGTTCCTTTACGGGAGCCTTTGAACCCCACGGTCCCGGCGCTGGCCGTGGCAATCACGTTACCCAGAGGGTCCGTGAGGCTCACCAGCGTATTGTTGAACGTGGAGTAAATGTACGCCCGTCCCTGGGGAACAGAGCGGCGCTCGCGGCGCCTAGTCCTGGGTCTAGCCATAAGTTATTCTCACTCAGCCTTAAATGCCTACTACTTGCCGCCGCTGCGCCTGCCACGACCGGCTACGGTCCGCCGGGGGCCTTTGCGAGTGCGGGCATTGGTCTTGGTACGCTGGCCGGCGACGGGCAGGTTCCTGCGGTGGCGGTTGCCACGGTAGGAACCGATCTCTATCAGCCGGCGAATGTTCTGTTGTACTTCCCGGCGCAGGTCGCCCTCCGAGACGTAATCGCGGTCGACAAGTTCCCGGATGCGGTCGATCTGTTCTTCGGACAATTCGTTCATCCGCGGGGGAATAACCGGGTCTAGCTCGGCCTTAAGCAAAATCTCTTCGGCGATCTTGGGACCGATGCCATAGATACTTCTGAGGGCAACGTGAGCCCTCTTCCGGTCAGGAACGTCTACTCCAGCGATACGGACCACTCCGGGCCTCCTTTAAAAGCCGCCGTTTAAATGAATATTGCTTTGATTAGCCTTGCCGTTGGGCGTGACGGGCGTTGGAACAGATAATCCTGACCACGCCTTTGCGCTTGATCACACGGCAGTTATTGCACCTGGGTTTAACCGATGCTGATACTTTCATGATGGACAGCCTTCATATACTTGAACCGGGTTGATTAAGGCGGGTTACTTGAATCGATAGGTGATGCGGCCCCGGGCCAGGTCGTATGGAGAAAGCTCCACCAACACCCGGTCGCCAGGCAACACGCGGATGAAGTGCATCCTGATTTTGCCGGACACATGGGCCAACACCTCGTGGTCATTGGGCAGTTCCACGCGGAACATCCCGTTGGGCAGGGCTTCTTTAACGCTGGCCTCGACCTCTATCGCTTGTTTCTTCGCCATAAATCCCCTTCACGTGCGAATTTCCGCACACCCCGGTTTCTACTCCGGAATCAAGCGGAGGGCCATTCTTGGCCCCTAGTTACCCATGGACGGTAAGAATCTCCGGTCCGTCCTCGGTTATGGCTATGGAATGCTCGAAGTGGGCCGAGAGCTTACCATCGGCGGTGATCACGGTCCACTCGTCGTCCAATATCTTCGTGTGCCAGTCGCCCAAGTTGAACATGGGCTCGATGGCGATGCACATCCCAACGTGGAGCAACGGGCCCAGGCCCGCTTGCCCGTAGTTGGGCACCTGGGGATCCTCATGCAGGAACCGGCCAACACCGTGTCCCACGAACTCCCTAACAACGCCATACCCCCGGCTTTCGCCGTAGGCCTGCACCGCCGCGCCTATATCTCCGACCCGCCCACCGGGCTGGGCCGCGTTGATACCTTCTTCAAGACTAATGCGTGTGTGCTCCATCAAGGCTATGGCTTCGGGGGTAACCTCGCCCACAGGCAGGGAAACCGCCGCGTCGCCGATGAAGCCTTCGATGGTCGCGCCCACATCGACCTTGACGATATCGCCCTCCAGGAGCACCCGTTTGCCGGGAATTCCGTGGACGATTTCCTCGTTGACCGACGTACAGATACTGGCCGGGAATCCCTGATAACCCAAGAAAGTGGGTTTGGCTCCCTGCCGAGTAATCTCTTTGTACGCTATCTTGTCCAAGTCCAGGGTGGTCATGTTTGGGGCCACCGCAGCCTTCAACAAGTCTATAACCGCGCCGACTATCGCTCCTGCATGACGCATAGAGTCCAACTCTTGGGGCGACTTTATTGTGATCCCCCCAGAGTAGGTGGACGGCGAGTTAGAAGCGGTCTTTGTTTTTTGGCCGCGATTCACTGGTATATTCTACTCCGGATTAGCTGTCTTGGGAACCCAGTTAGAACCCCTCAAAATCAGATCCCAAAGAGCGTTGCCGATTTCCGGCCTTGGCTCAACCGTTTTAAGCGCCGAGTGCCGCCAATACCTGTTTGTTGACCTCGTCGACGGTGTTGTCGCCGGAGACGTCAACTAATACTCCTCGCGAGCGGTAAAAGCCCAGCAGAGGCGAGGTCTCTTCGTTATAGACCGCTAGTCTCTTTTTGATCGCCACCGGTGCGTCATCGTCGCGCTGGTATAGTTCCCCGCCGCACTGATCGCAATTCTTGACCTCTTCGCCCTCCCTTATGGAGTGAGGCGCTTGACAGGCACGGCAGACGTACCGGCCACCGAGGCGGCGCAAAAGCTCCGGCTCTGAGACGTCGATATGGACCACCTTGTCCAGGTTCCGGGACTCGGCAGACAGTTTCTTTTCTAATACTTGGGCCTGATTGGGATTTCTGGGGAACCCGTCCAGAATAAATCCGTCGTCGTCCCGGATAGACATAACTTCGTCCAGGATGATGTCTATGGTCACTTCGTCGGGGACCAGTTCCCCTTTGTTCATGTACTCTTTGGCCCGCAGTCCCAGAGGCGTTCCTTGGCCAAGGTGGTGCCGAAATAGGTCGCCCGAGGCAATGTGCGTCAGGTCGAAGCGGTCCCGTAGCAATTGCGCCTGAGTACCTTTTCCGGCGCCCGGAGGGCCGAATAAAACCAATCGCAGTCCCTGGGCCATGCTATCTCAGGAACCCTTCGTAATTCCGCATCATCAACTGCGCCTCAAGTTGACGCAGAGTATCCAGGCCGACCCCCACCATGATCAAAAGGCTGGTACTGCTTAAGGATATGGCTTGGACGTCGGTGATGAGCGACGCGATATAGGGCATGATGGCGATGGTGCCTAGGAATAGGGCGCCACCCAGGGTTATGCGCACGATCACACGGTTCAGATAGTCCTGGGTCGGCTTTCCGGGCCGGATACCCAAAACGAACCCGCCGTTCTTCTGTAGGTTCTCAGCAAGTTGCTGCTGGTTGAACACAACCAGCGTATAGAAGAAAGTGAACATTACCACCAGGATAAACACCATCACCCAGTAAAGGGGCGAGGTTGGTATCAACAAGTCTGCAAAAAAGTTGGCCACGTCGCCGATCCACGTGGTATTGGTGGCGAAGTAAGTGGCAATAGTGCCGGGCAAAATGACAATGGAAAAGGCAAAGATCAGCGGTATCATGCCCGCCGAATTTATGCGCAGGGGTAGATAGGTGGCACCGCTCTGGCGGTACATCCTCCCGCCTCTGAAGATACTGCGTCCGTACTGCACCGGGATACGCCGGTGGGCCTCGTTGAACATCACGATAGAGGCGATTATCAGCACGCCGATGAGGGCGAAGAAGCCGATCCCGAGCACGTTGTCACGGTCCAAGAAACCCTGGGTCAACAGCCTAGGGAATCCAGCGACGATGCCGGCGAAGATTATCAGCGAGATGCCGTTACCGATGCCCCGCTCCGTAATCATCTCGCCCAACCAGACCAAGAACATGGTGCCGGCGGCAATTGAAAACAGGGCCGCGATGGTGGGCAAGAGCGCGTCTCCGGAGAATCCCACTTCAGCTATGACGTTGCTCTGCTGCAATAGGACCAGTTGTCCATACCCCTGGGCAAATGCGATGGGGATGGTTATATAATGCGTCAACCGGTTGATCTTGGCCCGGCCTGCCTCACCTTCGCGGGACATGTCCTGGAGCATGGGTATGACCGGAGTCAGCAACTGGATGATGATGGACGAAGTGATATAGGGGAACACGCCCAGTGCGACGATGCTCATACGGCTGAGCGCTCCGCCGCTGAACAGGTCCAAGAAGCCGAGGAGTTCGTTGTTCCTAAAGAGGTTGTCTAGTTGTACCTGGTCAATGCCCGGAAGGGGGATGTGGGCAATGAACCGGTAGAGTGCGAGGATGGCCAGCGTAAAGAGAATCTTGGCCCGCAGGTCAGGTAGGCTGAAGGCGTCAATCGCCGCCTGAATCAGCTTAGGAAATTTACCAGCCTGAACCTCGGCGTTCATCATTACGCCGCAATCTCCTCCGCCGTACCTTGTGCCGCCTCGATCTTGGCTTTAGCAGACTGGGTGAATTTGGCCGCCACCACAGTCAAAGCCTTACTGATCTCGCCGTCGCCGACGATCTTAACCGGTAGATTGAGGTTCCGCAGGTAGCCGCGCTCCAGAAGAAGTTCCGGAGTGATGTGCTCTCCCGCTTCAAAAGTCTCAAGAGTTTCGATCTTGATCAGCGAGTAATAGGTCTTGAAGGGGTTGTGGAAGCCCCGTTTCATGGGCAAACCTTTGATTAAGGGCAACTGACCACCTTCAAACCAAGGGGGGACTCCGCCACCAGAGCGGGACTTCTGTCCCTTATTGCCCCGGCCTGCAGTGCTTCCCTGGCCTGCCGCGTCGCCGCGTCCGACCCGTTTTCTATTTTTCCGTGCGCCTTTGCTAGGTGCTATCTGGTGTTCCATCATGGGCGTGCCTCTTTGTTCTACTACGCCGACTAGTATAATTTTAGATGCCTCGAGACCGTTGGTAAACGGTTTCGAGGTTGCTGTAATGCCGGTTTGCCCGGTTTGCCAGGTAGGGCCGCCTGCTGTAGGCGGTTTAGGTTATCTCCACCTTTACGAGGTGGCTGACCTTATTCACCATGCCGCGGATGGTCGGTGAGTCCTGATGGACCACGGTGTGGTTCAACCGGTGCAGTCCTAGAGACTTGATGATCCGCGCCTGGTTGCCCGGTTTTCCGATGGTGCTTTTGGTCCAGGTGATCTTTAATTCCGCCATGATAATTCGACCGTATACCCGATTAGGGAGTTCGGCCTTTATTCTCCCTCAAGGGTTTCGCCGGGTCTTTGGCTCATCAGTGATTCAACAGCGCCAGTATCGACCTGAACTTCGTCTGGCGTTTGGGCTGGGACCCCATCTGGATTGGCGCCAACAGGCACGGTTTCAATCTTGTTTTCTTCATTTGGCATTGGCCGGCCCAGTCTGCGGGCCAGCTCGATGTCAGGGTCTTTCAATTGCCTAAGGGCTTCCATGGTCGCGTAGACGATGTTGATCGGGTTCCTGGATCCCATGGATTTCCCGACAACGTCTTTCACGCCGCCCAGTTCCAATATGGCGCGCATGGCGCCGGCGGCGATGACTCCGGTGCCTTCTTGGGCTGGCTTGATCATCACAATGGTGGCGCCTTTCTTGACTGTGATCTGCTGGGGAATGGTGGTCCCCTTAATAGGAATCTTGACCGTTTCGCGCCGGGCAACAGCGTTGCCTTTCCTGACCGCGTCTGGGATGACCAGTGCTTTGCCTAGGCCAACGCCGACCTCGCCCTGACCGTCTCCCACTACAACCAAAGCGTTAAAACGGAGACGACGGCCTCCCTTAACAACCTTGGCGATTCGGCGGGTGAAGACCACCCTTTCGGTGAATCCACCGGTGTCTTCTTCCCGGCCTCGGCCGCGGTCTCTATCGTTGAAGAACCTGTTAGGGGCTTGGGCCATATTCGGACTAGACCTCCCTGTCTCTGTGGTAAGCAGAATCTGCGATTCGAATCACTATCAGAAGTTTAAGCCGGCTTCGCGAGTTGCTTCCGCCAGCGCTTTGACCCGGCCATGAAATTTACAGCCGCCCCGGTCGAACACGACCTGAGTGATGCCCTCGGCGATCGCTCTCTGCGCCACCAATTTGCCCACCGCAGTGGACGCGTCCATCTTGGGGACGATGGGCCCACCGGCCTCTTTGACGGCATCGGCGCTGGAAGCGGACGCAAGGGTGCGCCCGGTGGTGTCGTCGATCACCTGGGCGTAGATATGGCGTAGGCTGCGGAACACAGCCAGCCTGGGGCGTTCCGGCGTTCCGGAAATCTTGTTCCGTAGCCGGATGTGCCGTATTTTTCTCAGTCGTTTTGCGTTCTTATCTTTAGGCATGTTTGTTTCTACTTGGCTCGGGGTGCTCCAACAGGATATTAAGCCTTCCTAGCCGCCGCTTTTCCTGGTTTAAAGTGAAGTATTTCGTCGGAGTACTTGATTCCTTTTTCTTTGTAGGCGTTCGGGGGCCGGACCCTTCTGACCCGGGCCGCCAATTGCCCGACTTTCTGTTTGTCAATACCGCGGATGTGGACCCGGTTGTTTCCTTCCACTTCCATGGTTACGCCGTCATCCGGCTGGATCTCAACAGCGTGGCTGTGGCCTACGTTCAACGTGATCCCTTTGCCCGCTTCCGCAACCCGGTAGCCGACGCCCATCAGATCCAAGGTCTTGGAGAACCCTTCGGACACTCCAGTCACAGCATTGAAGATGAGGCTCCTGGTCAGGCCGTGCAGCGAATGGTGGAACTTGCCGGCCGACTGCCGTTCCACTATGACTGTCCCGTCTTCCACCTTGACTACTACTTCCGGGTGGTATTTCTGCTCAAGTGTCCCCATGGGACCGGTGACTTTGACTCCCCCGTACTGGATTTCCACTTGGACGCCATTAGGCAGGGGTATGGGTTTCCGGCCAATGCGGGAGAGAGTTTTTTCTTGTTTTTGCTCGTTCACAGCCAAATCACCAGACAAAACAGAGTAGTTCTCCGCCGACGCCTTCACGCCAGGCTTTGCGCCCGGCCATAACGCCCTTGGAGGTGGATACTATGGCTACGCCGATGCCTCCGTAGACCCTGGGAATCTCTCCCTTGCCTACGTAGACTCTCAGTCCGGGTTTGCTGACGCGCTTCAGGCCGGCGATGGCCGATTGTCTGCCTTCCCGGTAGGTAAGGTGTATCCGGATGGTGGGATGAGCTTGGCCCCGGGGCATATCAAAGTCCCGGATGAAGCCCTCCTCTTTGAGGATCTTGGTCACGGCCAACTTCATTTTAGAGTGGGGCATGCTGACAGAATCGTGACGCACTTGGATGGCGTTACGAATCCTGGTCAACATGTCTGCAATTGGGTCGGTTACCGGCATTTTAGGTTTATCTCCCCTCTCCGCCTGAAGTTAACAGCTTGTGTGTTCTCTGCATAAATATCGTCTAAAGAATTCACGGTGGCGCAGACTATAAGCTGGCCTTGCGCACGCCGGGCAATTCGCCGTTCAGGGCCATTTCCCGGAAGCAGATGCGGCAGAGTCCGGTGTGCCTGATGTAGGCGCGCGGACGGAAGCAGCGGTTGCACCGGTTATATTCCCGGCCGGGGAATTTGGATTTTTTAAGCCATCTCTGGACTGTTGATGTCTTCGCCAAGGTCGTCTCCCTTAGGTCCCAACCGTGTCTTTGATAAAGGGCATGCCATAGAGTTCCAGGAGGCGTATGGCCTCGGTATCATTTTTGGCCGTGGTTGCGATGGTTACCTGCAGTCCACGAATCTTGTCTATCTGGTTGTAATCGATCTCCGGGAAGATGATCTGCTCGCGGATACCGATGGTGTAATTGCCGCGCCCGTCCAATCCACGCCTGGGTAGGCCGCGGAAGTCACGGATACGGGGCAGAGCGGTGTTAACCAAACGGTCTAGGAAGTGGTACATCCTGGCGCCGCGAAGGGTAACCGCGGTGCCGATGGCGTTTCCTTCCCTAACCTTGAAGTTGGCGATGGATTTCCTGGCCCGTGTGATGACCGGCTTCTGGCCGCTGATGATGGTCAGGTCTTGGGTGGCGGCATCCATGGACCGGCCGTTGGTTAGCGCCTCGCCCACACCAATATTCAGCACGATCTTCTGCAGTCGCGGGACTTCCATCATGTTCCCGTAATTGAATTCTGCCATCATCGCGGGAATGATATCTTTCTTGAACTGGTCGTAAAGACGGGGCGGCGGTGGGGGTTCCGTGGGAGGTTCCAATGGGGCCTCTCCCCTTTCCCCCCGCGCAGGACCGCGCTGACGACGCTCACGCCGGGGGGCATCCCGCTGCTCTTCCCCCTCAGCGCCTTTTTCACCATTCTCTTCGTCGGCAGAGTTCCCTTCGTCATCAGAAGATTCGACGGACGCAGTTGCGTCAACGACAGTCTCTTCAGACTCCTCAGGCTCTTCTACTCCTTCAGGTTGTTGTCTCTCGTCATCGAGCATCGTCGATTACTTCCTGGCATTTGGTGCAAGCACGAACTCTGGAGCCGGTGTCCAAGAAGTTGATCTTAGGCTTGGTCGGTTCGTTGCACTTATTACAAATCAAAACCACATTTGAAATGTGGATGGAGGCCTCTTTCTGGATCCGTCCAGATTGGCTCACGCCAGGGCGGGCTTTCATGTGCTTGGTAACCAAGTTTACACCCTCGACGATCAACCGGTCCTGACCGGAGACCTGCCGTTCCACCCGGCCGGTCTTGCCCTTCTCTTTGCCGGCGATCACCAGCACGTTATCTCCTGTGCGAATACGCATCAGACAACCTCTGGGGCCAGGGATACGATTCTCATGAAACCCTGGTCTCGCAGCTCGCGGGCCACCGGGCCGAATATGCGAGTGCCGCGGGGCATCTGGTCTTCTCCGATCAACACAGCGGCGTTGTCGTCGAACTTGATGTAGGTTCCATCGGGGCGGCGCCGTCCCTGGGCTTGGCGAATCACCACAGCCCGCACGATCTCACCCTTACGAACGGGGGAGTTGGGCGCAGCTTCTCTCACATTGCAGACGATCACGTCGCCAACGTGGGCGTATTTTCGTTTGCTGCTGCCGGGGATGTTGATGAGGCGTATGACTTTCGCCCCACTATTGTCAGCAACCCTCAGCCGGGTGTAGGTCTGGATCATTCCTCTTCTTCCTGTTCGTCCGGCTCTTCAGTTTCCGGCGCTTCTTTTGCAGGCTCTTCTTCGGGCCCGGCTTCTTCTTCTACTTCTTCGGGTTCGCCTTCGGCTTCACGCTCTTCTTTATCAGGCTCTTCTTCAACAGCCTCTTCGTCAGCCTCAAGCTCTTCTTCAACAGCCTCTTCGTCAGCCTCAAACTCTTCTTCAACAGCTTCTTCGGCTTCGGGTTCTTCGACGACAGCTTCTTCTAAAACGTCTTGAGGCTCGGCTTCAGCTGCCGCGGCCCTGGTTTCAGCGGCCAAAATGCGAGGCTGGGTGATCTCCTGACCTACGTCGGTTTCCAGATCGATGGGACGGACGTCGGCAACCTCCTTGCGTTCAAGGATGGCTATCAGACGCCAGTGTTTATTCTTGGAGATGCGCCTGGTCTCTTCGATACGCACGGTGTCGCCCAAGCGGCATTGGTTCTCTTCGTCATGGACGTAGAACCGCGCTACCCGGCGCATCTGCTTCCGGTAGAGCCGATGGCGCTGTTTCCACACCATCTCGACGATGGCGGTTTTGTCTTGATTGGTCCGCACGACGGCTCCGACGCGGGCCTTGCGCATGAATCTTGCCACTAACCAGCCTCCTGAATCCGCCGTTCTCTGATCACTGTCCGGAGCCTGGCGATGGTCTTTTTCACAGAACCGGGCTCGTTGGTGTTGGTCAACTGGTTGGTAGCCGCACCGAACCGAAGGTTCATCAGCTCCCGGCCAGCTTTGACCAGCTCCTCATACAACTGATCGTTGCTTAATTCTCTTATTTCGTGGACTCGCATATCAAACCAAGCCGTTGGACACGGCGGCGGCCAACCTGTCTCTTAGCACTGTCTTAGTGGGAACGGGCAGTTTCCTGGAGGCCAGACGCAGGGCCTGTACCGCCTCTTCGTGGGGCACACCGGCCACCTCAAAGAGTATCTTGCCCGGTTTTACCACGGCCACCCAATAGTCTGTGGCCGCCTTTCCACCACCCATGCGAGTCTCGGCGGGTTTCTTGCTGACCGGTTTGTCGGGGAAGACCCGGACCCATACCTGCCCGCCACGCTTCAGATGCCGCGTTACGGCGACACGAGCAGCCTCGATCTGGCGGGAGGTGATCCATGCGGCCTCCATCGTCTTGAGGCCGATCTCTCCAAAGGAAACAGAACTCCCCGTGGCGGCGGCTCCCCGCATCTTGCCACGGAATTGCTTCCTAAACTTTGTTCGCTTGGGTTGCAGCATGGATAGCTCCTAGTCCGGTCTCTATTCGGGGTTTTCCAGGTCGACGGCCTCGAGCGCTTCCTCGATGTCTTCGGCCTGAACTGTAACTTCGATATTATCCATTTCCTCTTCAGCTTCTTCCGGCTGTGGGGGAAGGATCTCGCCGTGATAGACCCAGGTCTTGACGCCAACCTGTCCCATGATGGTGTGCGCCTCGGCCAGGGAGTAATCGATGTCGGCCCGGAGGGTATGAAGGGGCACCTGGCCCATCATCAACTTCTCCACGCGGGCGATCTCAGAGCCGGTGATTCGGCCCTTGATGATTATCTTGATTCCTTGGGCTCCAGCCTGCATGCACCTCTGGGCGGCCTGACGCATGGCCCGGCGATAGGCAACCCGGCGTTCCAACTGATCGGCTACGTTCCGTGACACCAGATAGGCGTTGGTCTCGGGTTGTTCGATCTCGATGATATTTAGCTGTATCCGGCTATCGATGATGGCCTCGAGTTTCGCGCGCAGGTTCTTCACCCGCTCGCCGTCGCGGCCGATCAGGATACCCGGGCGAGCCGAGTGGATGTTGATAACGCTGTCCTGAGCGCCCCGGTCGATCTCGACCTTGGCGATACCGGCATCGGAGAACGTTTTGTACTCGTCTTTGATGCTTTCCCGCAGGCGTAAATCCTGTGTCACCAAGGCTCGGTAGGAGCTGCTGTTGGGCGCATACCAATGCGCCTTCCAGTCCTTGACGATGCCTAGACGGAACCCGTAAGGGTGGGTCTTATGCCCCATGCCTAGCTCCTATCTTCTTCGTCCACAACCACCATTATGTGGCTGGAGCGCTTGACTATTCGGCCTATGCGACCCCTGGCCCTAGGCCGGAACCGTTTCAGCGATTTGGCGTTGTCTGCTGAGATGTGGATGATCCGGAGATTGTCCCGATTCATCAACATGTTGTTCTCGGCGTTGGACGCGGCCGAGGCCACCACTTTATAAATAGGCTTGGCCCACGGCGAAGGCAGCAGGCTCAGACTGTTCAAGGCGTCTTCCACCCGTTGGCCTCTGATCAGGTCCATGATGGGTTTGAGTCTCTTTTGGGAGGTGCCCACTGATTTAGCTAATGCTCTGACCGGCGGCAAATTTCTACCTCACCCGGCTGGTCCGTTCGGACCTTGATATATGTCCACGGTAGGTCCTGGTGGGCGAAAATTCACCCAGCCGGTGGCCAACCATGTTTTCTGTGATGAACACCGGCACGTGCCGGCGTCCGTCATGCACGCCGATGGTCAGACCAACCATCTCTGGCATGATCATAGAGGCTCTGGCCCACGTCCGGATCACCGTATTTGCCCCGGAGCGTTGGACCTGTTCCACGTGTTTCATCAGTTTGGGATGTACGTACGGTCCCTTTTTTATCGATCGGGACATCCTAGCGTCTCCTGGTCCTGCGCATTATAAATCTACTTGAAGCCTTTTTTTTGCGCCTTGTTTTGTAACCCAATGTCGGCTTGCCCCAGGGTGTTTTGGGCCCCGGCATGCCGATGGGAGAACGACCTTCGCCACCACCGTGGGGGTGATCCACCGGGTTTTTGGCCACACCACGAACGTGGGGGCGGCGACCGCGATGACGGGAGGCTCCCGCCTTACCTAGGCTCTCATTCTTATGGTCGGGGTTGGACAGTTGCCCAACGGTGGCCCGGCAACGGAGCAATATCCGGCGCATCTCGCCCGAGGGCAGACGCATCAAGACATATTCACCTTCCCGGGACAATACCTGGGCCCCAGTGCCGGCCCCACGGACGATCTGGCCGCCCCGCCCCGGAGTTAACTCAAGGTTATGGACGACTGTCCCCGTGGGGATATTGGTCAGCGGCAAACAGTTGCCCAATCTGATCTCAGCGTCGGGTCCGGACTGGACGAATGAGCCCACCTCCAGACCGTGGGGCGCCAAGATGTAGCTCTTCTCGCCGTCGACATAATATATCAAGGCGATTCGGGTGGTCCGGTTCGGGTCGTACTCGATGGATTTTACCCGGCCCGGAACGCCGTCCTTGATCCGCTTGAAGTCGACCTTGCGGTACATCTTCCGCGATCCACCGCCCCGGCCCCGCGACGTGATGCGGCCCCGGTTGTTGCGTCCGGCGTGGTTCTGTTTGGCCTCAAGCAGGGATTTCTCCGGCTTTCTGGCTGTGATTTCCTCGAAAGAGGCGACCACCGCGTTCCGGGTCCCTGGCGTCATCGGCCTTAGTTTTTTCAATGGCATTGCTGGTTACCTACAACCCTTCTACCAGGTTGATGCGATCGCCCTGTTGCAGGGTGACAACAGCTTTCTTGATGTCGGGCCGTTGTTTGATACGCGGACCGTAGCGCTTTTTCTTTCCGCGTAACTTGGTGATGTTCACATCCAGCACCGTTACACCGAAATTAGTCTCCACGGCCTGTTTCACTTCTACCTTGTTGGCCCCAAGGGCTATCTGAAAGGTGTACTTACCCGACTCTTGTAGCAGGGTGCTTTTCTCCGTGATTGTGGGCTTGACGAGTACTCGGTGAATATCCATTTAAGCCTCTTCTTCCGGAGGCTCTGGCGTCTCAGTTGTTTCCGCAGACTCGTCAGCTGCGTTGGCGGTGGCCCGGCGGCGGCGAGTTCGCGGCTTAGGAACTCCTTCTTCTGCGGCGGCTTCAGCAGTGGCGTTAGGTTTCGCGGCTGTCGTGCGGCGGCGAGACTTGGGCGCTCCTTCCTCATCCGGACTGCCAGCTGCGACGTTGGGTGCGGCAGTCTCGGTGGTTGCTGCAGCAGTGGGGCGTCGGCGTGGCCTGGGTGTAGGTGATCCTACAGCTGCTTCC
>DCWQ01000035.1:117674-117910 GCA_002328185.1 Dehalococcoidia bacterium UBA2158 | reverse complement strand
TAATGTATGGGTCCGCCAATATTGTCACCAGGTACTGTCCGGCCAATATTCCATTCCGAATCAACGAAACCGCTCTTCACGGCTTTAACTAATTTGAGCTGTCTTGATCAAGAGTGTCAGCTAGGCGGGCTAAACCCTCGGAGAGATCACGGAGTGCATCCACGACTAAAGAGACCATCTCCAGAGTTTGACACTCCCCCGTCTCCACCAGCAATCAAACAGAGGCCCCAGTCTCA
>DCWQ01000035.1:96509-117364 GCA_002328185.1 Dehalococcoidia bacterium UBA2158 | reverse complement strand
AAACAGAGGCCCCAGTCTCATTTTGAGACTGGGGCCTCTGTTTTGTTAGAACCATCCCGCTATCCGCCCGGGACGTGGCAATCTTGAACAAGTGGGCTGGTTCTAACGTGAGCTCATTTGTCCATAATCAACGGCCCCCCGAAAAAAGAGGTCAAACGCCCGGTTGGAAAAGGTATTTTGGTGACGACTCTTTCCAGGAAAAGGGATGGTTGATGAAATTATTTAGCTGGGGTGCTTGCCGAACATCATCCAGCCGCCACTACTGGGAGTAGTGAAGGCAGCCAGCGCGGTTTCGGCTTTAACTGTTACCTGCCGTGGACCGGCCGTTCCTCGAAGCTGTTCGATACTATCGGTATACATAGCCGTGCGGGTCCGGCCGTTCCCAAGATTGCCACCGCTGGAGCTGAAAGGATGGGGACCCTCCACTCTGATGTCGTCCGCGTAAAAGGCGAAAGCGTCTCCCCTCTTTACGCCGTGCCATTGGAAGGACTCCAGAAAGAACTGGGCCATTATGGAGTAACCGTCGTAGGGGTTAAAAATATCAACATCGGCGGGACCGAGTCCGGCTCCCTCAAACATTCTCCGGGCGGCGCGGTCCGTCCATTCTTCTATCTCGGCCAGATCCGGTTGAGTGGTGCGCTGTGCGAAATTGTGCTGGGAATGATTGAGTACGTACACGGGTGGTTGCCGCATATCCCGGGCGCGCTCGGCAGTTGTGACCAGGTAGGCAGCCGAAGCATTGACCGGCCTGTCGCAATCAAATATCCGGAGCGGATTCAGGATATATCTGGAGTTCACGTAATCCTCATCGGTAAGTTGGACCATTCCACTGGAGGCATTGTAGCCCCACGGCGTCAAAAGTCCGTTTCGGTGTTGGTTGATCACAAAAGGGGCCACGTCGTCGTGGGTCCCGCCGTATTTTAGGCAATATTGATTGTGGGGGAATATGTTGATGAAATCGTTGCCTCCGTGGTTCCCCCAGGGGAATGTCCATTGCCGGGCCCCATCAGCATGGTCCTCCGCGTTCTCGCCACCGCGGCGATACCTGCCTTCCATGTTTCCCGTTGGGTAGATCACTAAACAAGTGGTGCATAGCCCGTCGGCTATGGACTGGGCGGCAAGACCCATCATTTCCCCAATGGTGGGTACATTGGACGGGGTGTATTTGACATTCGGCAACTCCATCTGTTTGACAAGCCAATCGCCATTTACCAGCGTGAGACCCCATTCAGAGTCGTAGGGCGCTTCGAAGTAGGGCCGCGGCGCCCAGTTGGACGCGGTGCCTCCACTGCTGCCAGCGATATGACTATCGCAACAGATGACCCCATCGATCTGGTCCGGGGTAACTCCCGCGTCCTCCATGGCCAGCTCACAGGCGAGCATAGAGTACGCGCCCAGGGTTTTATCCATGGATGTCTCGTCCCATCGCCGGTCAACCGGGGAATGACCGAATCCAGCCACCGCTACTTTGCCGCGGTGCTTCCAGACCCCCAGCCCGTCTGTATCTCTTCGCCACCCATATGGAGTTTGCGTAGCCATCACTCACCTATTCTTGTTACATTAATCTTTGGGACGGACCGGTGGTTTAATCCACCACCTGCCATTCATGGATCAGTTGGTCCGGCCCGACCTGTTCAAAAATCACCTGAACAGCAGCCCCCACGGGGACCTCGTAGGGAGGAACTCCCGGAAGGTTGGAGTAAAAATTAACGCTCGTGTCCTGGTCCAGGGTTATTAACGCCAAGTTGTAGGGTTGATCGGGCATACGCCGGCCCAGCCGACCGTCCTCTATCACGATGTAGGTAGACACGTGACCTCTCCCTTCCACATCCTTCCATTCCAGATTCTCCGCGGAACCACAGGCCAGGCATGTCTGTCGCGGTGGGTATTGGAGCCTGTCGCAGGCAGTACAATTTTGCAACAATAGGCGCTTCTCGTTGACTGCGTCCCAAAAAGGTTTGCTCAACTCGTCGGGAACCGGGATTATCTTGGGCATATTACCTCCTGATTATTCCTTGAATGTTAAGACAGAACCCGGGTCCAGTCCAATGTAGTACCGAGTGTGAATTCCATTGGGTGATTGCCGAGCCTTGCTTGGCCTCTTTCGGGCCCAACAACAAAGATGTTAAAAGCCTCTCGTTTAGGGGCTTTTTCCAGAGACATCTGATTCCAGGAGGCCACTACAGGAGTGGTGGTGAAAGTGTTAGCCGGTCACCCCTGCTCTTCGGCAACCACGTAGTTTCTGAGGGTGCCAATGTCACTGATCTCAACTTCTATGGTGTCGCCGGGCATCATGTCGCCGTCGGCTCCCTGAGTTCCCATCCACAAGACGTCGCCAGGATACAAAGTGGCATACTTGCTGAGCTCATGGATCCAGGTAGCGGTGTCCCAAATTTGGTCGGAGGAAGAAAAATCCTCCCAGACGACTCCGTTGTGCCGCACGATGATACGGAATCCTGTGGGGGACAGATCAGTAACTATCCACGGTCCCATCGGCTTCCATGTGTCGCAATTTTTGCCACGAAACATGGTGCGGTCGGCCTGCTGCCAGGGCCGCTCGCTGATGTCATTGCCGATGGTGTATCCGAACACACAGCCCAATGCCTCATCCACAGATACATTCTTGGCCATCTTGCCTATCACCACTGCCAACTGCCCTTCAGGTTGAACAGCCCCGGCGCTCTCCTTCGGCACCACGATATTTTCCTCGGTGCCGATAACAGCGTGGACCGACCGATAATTGGGAGAAGGTCGGTCGGGATAGCTTGGCGGTGAGCCCCGCCGGGCGGCCATGCCCTCTACGTGCCCCCGGTAATTGGGGCCCGCGGCGTACAGCATTCCTGGTTTGATCGGCGCCAACAACTTCACTTGTGTCAATGGGTGGACGTTGTTAGTGACGGCATACTCCCCAAATGGACTTCCAGAAACCTGTTTGACGCAGTCGTCCTCGATGATACCGTAGCTGGGTTCTCCCTCCACTTCAAAGCGGCACCAGATCATGTTGGTTCTCCTAAATGAGAAAATTTTTTCGGGTCGTCGAAATTTCGGTCACTTTATTATTCTACGGAACGACCTCCCAGAACTGGCGATGGCCTTCTACTGTGTTGATATTAAATTGTCTAACAGACTCTATAGTCTCGGGGGAAAGCTCGTCGTAATTGGAACGCTGATTGCTAAAGTACTCATCTATCCCGTCCACTTCGATTTCAAAGGCGATGGTATCCATTCGGTCTGTGAAATCCACGTAGATCTTGCCCGTTGTATTCCCATCCCTGGCCCAGGAAGCCCTAACATCCTTAACAACTTCCAAGCACTCAGGCACCTTTCCACGGGCACACTTCCAGACGTTTCTCACCATGTACATCCTCGGTTTCCTCCGAACACAAGATTGAGAGACTATACGATAGGTCCGCCTAATCGTCGAACCTTGGTATATTTGAATTGACCGGTATCTCTTTACCTGAGATTGACGCCCTTATACTGCCGTTTTATAGTTTCCTATAATCAAAGTGACACCTATTCGATGAAACTAGAATCCGTTGGGCATCCCAGAAATCATAAGGAGACAGCCCATGACCACCGAAAAGGCGCACCAATACAACCCTTCCGACTTGTACGAGGTTCGAGTGCATGACGAGGAGTACCTCAACGTAGGAGGCGTAATCCGCCAGGTCCGGATCTACCAACCCGGAGGCCCAGGGCCCTTCCCCATGCTTTTAAGCATCCACGGCGGGGCGTGGACCGACAAAGATCACACCGAATACGCGTCAACCAGCAGGCCACTGGCCGCGACCGGCCTGGTAGTGGCCGCCATCGGTATGCGAGTAGGCGAAGGGTTTCCTTACCCTACGCAGATCCAGGACATCAACTATGGCGTCCGCTGGCTCAAAGCTCATGCCGGCGAATTCAACGGGGACCCCCACACCGTGGGCGGTATCGGCTACTCCAGCGGTGGACACACCTTGCCTCTAGCCGCCATGCGCATCAATGATTCCAGGTATACTGCCCTGCCTCTGGGAGGCTCGTCTCCTGACGACGCCAAATTGGCCTGGATGATTTCATGCTGGCCGGTCATTGAACCGTATCTCAGGTACGAGATCGCCAGGGAAAAAGGTAACACGGCGTTGATGGAAAAACACCACATGTTCTTCCAGGGCGACGAAGCGATGCACGAATCCACCCCTTTGAACATCATAGAAAGTGGCGAGAGCCTGACATTGCCTCCCGCGTTGGTTTTACACGGCACTGCCGACGATGTGATGCCGATCGAAGCCTCCGAGAGATTCGTCTCCGCCTACAACAAAGTTGGTGGCAAGGCCCAACTCGTGCCTTTCCAGGGAAAGGGCCATGGCTGGGCCAGGGAAGCAGGCGTGGAAGCAGACGAATTTGCAAAGGTAGCTACAGAATTCATCACCCAGCAGCTTGGATAAAGGCCCCAACAAACGCCAGTAGCGCTAACGCCCCGTCCTTCCGCAGGAGGACGGGGCGTTAGCGTGCCTGGTTCATCGGATCAGATGCGGGGTTAAGCTGTACATCCAACTTGTAGACAGATTCGTCTACAATCTCCATCACGAACCATCTATTTTCGCAGGCAGGGAAAGGAACAATGACCGCTCAAGCAGATTCAGACCTCATCAGCAGGCTAGAAGAGCTGGAGACCAGGGTCCGGACGCTGGAGGACACGGATGCCATCCGGAACCTCAAATCCAGGTATGCCGAGCTGTGCGACGACAATTACAACCCGGATGGGATAGCGGCCCTGTTCGTCGAGAACGCGGTGTGGGAGAGTGGGCCTCTGGGCCGGTTCGAAGGAAGGGAGGCCATCCGCGGGTTCTTCAAAGGCGCCGCGGAGATCTTCACCTTTGCCGTCCATTACAGCCTGAATGCCCAGATCGAGGTCACCGGCGACACGGCCAGGGCGCGCTGGTACCTGTTCATGCCCTGTACCGTGAGCGACGGCGACCGGGCCATGTGGCGGGCGGGTATCGATGACGAGGAATACGTCCGCGTCGACGGCCAGTGGATGTTCAAAAGCAAAAAATCCACCGGCGTCTTCAGCACGCCCTTCGACACCGGTTGGGCCGAGGTGCGTTCGGCCTAGCCACCTCGTTTAAGATGCTGGCGAACAGCAAAATCTAACCCTGCGTAAGGTGCACCTTGCTTGACCTTCTGATCAACAACGGACTTATCGTTGACGGCTCCGGCAACCCCGGCTTCTACGGCTCGGTGGGCGTGGAGGGGGATGCCATTCACATATTCCGGGGGGATTCGTCGGGCACGGAATCCGCCCGGGTCATCGACGCCCGATCGAAAGTGGTCTGTCCGGGGTTTATCGACGTGCACGCCCACTCCGGCCTCATGATCTTGGCCGAGCCCGAACACCACCCGAAAGTCCACCAGGGCATCACCACGGAACTGGTGGGGGTGGACGGCAACTCCTACGCACCTTTCACTTCTCACGATGATTTCTTGGCATTCTTCGAGCTGAATTCAGGCCTGGACGGCGCTCCCCAACTACCTGGGACCTGGTCCACCGTGGCCGAATACCTAGACATGTTTGACGGCACGGTCGCTGTCAACATCGCCTACATCATCGGGAACTCGCCACTCCGAATATCTGCCGTGGGTTGGGATGAAAGACCGGCAACCGAAGCCGAGCGGGCCAACATGCGGGCCATGCTCCGGGAAGGCATGGAGCAAGGAGCATTCGGGCTCTCCACTGGCCTCGACTACCCGCCGGGGAGCTATGCGGACACCAACGAATTGGTGGAACTGGCGCAGGAGGCGGGACGTCACGGCGGCATCTACCACACCCACCTGCGGAACAAACTCGGCGACGAATTCTTGGATCCAGTGAAAGAGGCTTTGGAGATAGGCCAGCGGGGAGAGACGCCCTGCCATCTGACCCACTTCTACCAGAAGTTGACCCACTCAGGGAGCGCCGGTCAGCTGCTGGGGCTGGTCGATGACGCGGCCGCTAAAGGCCAAGACGTGACCATGGACTGCTTTCATTACGCCTACAGCAGCACACGTCTTCTGATCTTGATTCCAGAATGGGCCTTCAACGGAGGGCCGGAGAAGCTCAAGGAGGTCCTGCGCTCGCCGGACGGCAGGGAGCGCCTTCGCCAAGAGATCCGCCCTCGCAGCGGCTCGTTCACGGACCTGATGCTGACCAACTTCAAACAACCTCATAACCGCAAGTTCGAAGGCAAGTCTCTGGCAGAGGCGGCGGAGATGATGAAGATAGGAGAAGTGGATGCCATCTGCGACTTGTCGTTGGATGAAGACCTTCAGATCTCCTACGTCTCTCCCGGACCCAGCCTGGAGACGCTGCCCGACTTCATATCCCACGCCCGGACCATGGTCGGCACCGATGCCGTCCTGCTAGGCGAGTACCCCAACCCGCGCAGTTATGGGACCTTCCCCACGATTTTGGCCGAATACGTGCGTGAGACGGGCAGGCTGACCTTGGAAGAGACGATCAGGAAGATGACGTCCATGGCCGCCCTTCGCCTGGATATTCGAGACCGTGGCATGTTGCGGGACGGCATGAAGGCGGACATCGTGGTGTTCGATCCGAGCACCGTGATGTCTCCCTCCACCCGCGCCCAACCCAAGCAATTCCCGGTGGGTATCGAGTACGTTCTAGTTAACGGCACCGTCGTGGTTGACCAAGGCAAACACACCGGTGCTCTGGCCGGCAGAGCCATACGCCACGGCCAAGCCTAAACCTCCAAGCCTAGGATAGGATTGCCTAAATGAACCCGACACAGGCCAAGGTCATTGACCAGGTCGATGAGAGAGAAATCGTCGGTCTGGCCAGTGAGCTGATAAAGATCCCCAGTTTCAAGCCGGAGGAGACTCCGGTGGCCACTTTCTTGGCTGACTTCTTCGGCGAAAAAGGCTACAAAGTGGAGCTTCAGGAAGTTGAGCCAGGCAGGTTCCAGACCATCGCCACTCTCGAGGGCACCGGCGGCGGCCCCAGCCTGATGCTGAACGGACACACCGACATCAATTCCCTCACCCGCCGCTGGCGCCGTGACCCCTGGAGCCCAGTTGTTGAAGGCGATCGCCTGTACGGTCATGGAGTTCAGAACATGAAGGGCGGCCTGGCCAGCATCATCATGGCGGCGGAGGCGGTGCGGACATCGGGCGTCCGATTGAAGGGCGACCTGGTGGTCGCCTGCGTGCTGGGAGAGACCCAAGGCGGTGAAGGGACCAATTTCTTGATGGCCACCGGCCTTCGCACTGACATGGCGGTGGTGGCCGAACCCTTTGGGGCCAGCAACCTGGTGACCGTCCATTCCGGCATCGTGCACATGGCTATCCACACCTATGGCGTGACCGGGCACGTCCGTCAGCTAGAAGGAACCGTCAACGCCGTAGTGAAGATGACCGCGATCATCAATGCTTTACAACAAGTCGAGTTTACCTGTCAGCCACGGGAAGACCTGCCAGACCTACCTAAATTGAACGTGGGGAGCGTCATCGGCGGCTTGGGTGAGGACTATATCCTGGTGGAGCCGCCGTACATTCCCGACATGTGCACCATCATCGTGGACGTTCATTTCCTGCCCGGCCAGACTGTGGACGGCATCGTGGCCGACATCCGCCGGGTGTTGGACCCGTTGTTGGCCGAGGACCCAGAGTTGTCCTATGAGATCGAGATTCCGCCTCCGGAGTTCTTCAAGGGCGGTCGCCGCCTGGTCATGGACCCATTGGACGTGCCCCAGGATGCAGAGATAGTGCAAGCAGTGGCCCGGAGCCACGAGGACGTGACCGGCCAAACTCCCCAGGCCATCGGGACCGTGTTGCCTTACTCGTACACCGCCAATGACACCTGCCATCTTTGGAACGCAGGCATTCCCTGCTTGCTTTACGGCCCTTCGGTCATTCGGGGAAGCGGCGACGAGGACGACAGTTGCGTGATAATCAGCGAGATGGTCCAGTGCACCAAGGTTATTGCCCTCACCGCCTTAGACGTGTGCCAAGCCGAGTCCGAGTAACCTAGTCTTCTGCGAAACCAACAGGAGGTTGACCATGGGGGTCATCCCAGGCATCGAGTTCAATACATTCTCCATTACCGCCCGCTGCGCCCGGACGAGGATGCTGGGCATCGCCATCACCACCAGCGACATCACGGTCGGCTCCCGGTGCCCGTACGTTATGCCCTCGGTCGGAGCGATCTCAACCCAAGCCTCAACCGACCCCACCCTAGGCCCGTTCGCCTTGAGACTGATGGAGCAGGGCTACTCGGCCAAAGGCGCTCTGCAGCAACTGGATACCAGCGACCCCTATATCGAGCGCCGCCAATTGGGGATAGTCGACCGCAATGGCAACTCAGCCGCAAGGACCGGGGCCATGAACAACGTTTGGGCCGGCCACGTCACCGGACGGGACCACGTCGCCATGGGCAATGGCCTGGTTGGGGAGAGTGTGGTCCAAGCCATGGCGACGGCGTTCCTGGAGACCGCCGAACTGGACCTGGAGGAACGTCTGATGCAGGCATTGGAAGCCGGGCAACAGGCCGGCGGGGAAGCTAAAGACTCGACGCCTGAACACTCGGCTGCCTTGCTGGTCTACGGCTCGGACGCGTTCTCCAGAGTCGACCTGCGGGTTGATGAACACCCTACGCCGATCGTGGAACTGCGGCGGTTGCTCGACATATTTGCACCAAAGATCGAATACTTTGCCTTACGAGCAACTGACCCAGAGGCAGCCCAAGCAGCTAAAGAAGCGGCGGAGAAGAGTAGCCGCTAGCCGAGAGGCTCCAGCTTGACCGTCCGGCCGGTTTTGGCCGACTCCACCATTGCTGCCGTCAACTGCACCAATTTGAGCCCGTGCTTTCCTGAAGCCGCCGGTTCCCGGTCTTCTGAAATGGCCCGTTGGAAGTCCTCGATGTTTTTCTTGACCAGGAAGACGTAGTCGGGCTCGTAGGCAACCGTCGTGTTCACCGTTTCGCTGGACACCCGCAGTTCCCCTTGCAGGCGCGGCCAGGAGCCATCGGCCAGCATCGCCTTGCCCTGGCTTCCGTAAAGGGCGACATCGTTCTGGAACTCGGGCAGGCGCATTCCGCAGATCATTGTGCCGATCGTGCCGCCGTCAAAACTCAGACACATGGAAGCCAGGTCCTCCAGTGGCCTTTCCTGCGTTTGTCCGTCGGTGATGGCGGCGAGCTCCACGACCTGCTGTCCCAACAGGAATTGAAGGTCGTCGATGGCGTGGACGCCGATGGTTAACATGGCGAAGGCCCCGCCAACCAATTCCGGGTGGGTCCACCAATCGCGCAATCCGGCCCGAGGCACCGAATGCACGTTGCCGCGCTCACCCTGCCCGATCTGCGCCTGAGCCAGGGCGATCGTGCCCAGCGCGCCCTCGGCCACCAGCCGCCGCGTTTCGATGTGCCCAGGATGGTGCCGGAGGTGCAACCCCACTCCTACTTTGACGCCCCGGTCTTCGCATACTCGTAACACTTCTACGCCCTCGGCCAGGTCCAGCGACAGCGGTTTCTCCACCAGCACGTGCTTGCCGGCGTTGGCGGCCATGGTGGTGTACTGCGTATGAAGGTGGTTGGGTGAGGTGATGTAGACGGCATCTATTCTGGAATCGCCCAGCACGGCTTCCACCGAGGTGTAGGCGGTTTTGGCCCCGTGTTTCTCGGCGAAGGTATCAGCCCGGCCTTGGTCACGGCTGTGCACCGCCACCAACTCCGCACCCTCGGCTTGGTTTACGCCCGGTGCGCCTCTGGAGTCGGCATAATCGCCACAACTGATGATTGCCCAACCGATCGACATCGATGCCCCCGTTTGAGAAATATACCTAGATGACAGCTAACAAACGCCCTCAGCTAACCGTGGGAAGGACCTCTTCCGCCAGTTGGTTGAACAGCCGCTGCTTGTCCGGGAGCGCCGTGTAGAAAAAGACCTGGTCAACGCCCTGGGATTCCAGGGTCTTGATGCGTTGGATGACGTCTTCGGTGTTGCCAACGATGGCCAAGCGGTCGGCCAGATAGTCCGTCAGTCCCAATTCTCCTGGCAGGTCCGAATTGCCGAAGTGCTTCAACGGTTGATACAAACGGGCCAGGTCGTTGGCTCCCTGTTGGTGCTCCGGAGGGACCGCTTTGCCGTCCAGCCCGTACCGGAAGATGATATGGCCTGAGGTGGCCAGATTGGCTACCAACGGCTCCAGAGCCGCCTCCCGGCTCTCGGCGATATTGAACTGGACCATCCACCAGACATCGATGTCATCTACGCTGCGGCCGGCCTCGGCTGCGCCCTCCGCCAGATATTGCTTGGCGATGCGGATCTCGTCTTCCTGAATTCCGAAGCAGACCCATACGATGTCAGCCAGGCGGCCGGCCATGCGCATTGCCTTGGGGCCGGAAACTGCCATGCCGATGGGGATCCGGCGGTCGGCCCAGGTCAGGTAGCAGCGGTTGTCCTTCCACTGAGACTCGCCGTCCTGATGCAACTCCCGTACCGTGTTGATGAACCGCTCCAGGGTTTTCAGGTTGGCAGGCTTGAGACCGGCGTTGTAGACCGTGGAATCTCCGGTGCCAACACCCAGAAACGCCCTACCCGGTGCCAGGTCGTCCACCGTGGCAATGGCCGCCGCCGTCACCGCTGGGTGGCGCATCACCGGGTTTGTGATCCAGGTGCCTACACGCGCCTGTTGGGTGTGCTCTGCAGCCAGGGCGCAGCGGATCATCTGCTCGTGGTAGAGCGCCTGCGAGTCGCCGCAGCCGATCATGGCCACCCCGGCCTCATCAAGCATCCGCACCTGTTGGATGTATTCCCGGGCGTCGTTGCTGACGATCGCCACGCCCATCTTCACCGCCATATCAATCCTCTCCAGTAGTCGCCACACAAAATTGTTCCAGAGTCTCGCTCAACACGAAATGGGAACGCAGGCGAATCAGCCACCCTGGTTTGTGATCAGCACGCCCATGGGCCGTTTACCCATTGAGTACGTATCGAGGGGAGTAAGCGCTCCCGTGCCGGGGTCGATCCGGTACGAGGCCAGACGGTCTGACTCCGATCCTGCCGCGAATAGGAAGTTGTCGTCCGGGTCCAGACTGAACGCGCTGGGAACAGACTCGGTCGGTGTTTGCCCGAGCGCCGTCAACTGTCCTGAAGGGGCGTCCACTGAAAAACCGGCGATGCTGTTGTGGCCTCGATTGGGGACGTACAAGAATTTCCCTGACCCGGTGATTTGGATCTGGGAACAGGTGTTCCTTCCCGAAAAACCGTCGGGCAGGGTGCTGATCGTTTGGAAGGTCGTCAAAGTGCCTGTGGAAGCGTCTTGGCGGTAGGCGGTGACGCTGCCTCCCTGCTCGTCGGAGAAGTAAACGACGTCCAGGGTGGGATGGAAGCAGAAATGACGAGGGCCAAGGAACTCTTGCTGCTCGACCTTGAGCGGCGAGTTGGGAGTGAGTTCTCCTGTTTTCTCGTCGAACCTGAGTTGGAAGATCACGTTGGGCCCAAGTTTGTCGCCAGGAGGATTCATCACGCTGTCGTTCATCCGGGCTATGTGGGGCACGAACGCGAACCTGTTTGACCGGTCGGTCTGAATCGCGTGGGCTGCAGGCGCCGTTTCCAGCCACACGATGGGCTTGTCGCCGACTGATCCGTCATCCCCGATCTGATGGACCGCCACGTGTGCGCCCTGATAATATGCGGACAGCAGGAACCGGCCGTTGCGGTCCGTGGACAGAAATGTTGGCGATGCCTCGACCGACACCTTGCTGGTCTGGGTCAGCCCTCCGGTGCTGGGGTCTATCCGGTAGCTGCAAAGCTCTTGGCTGTTGCGAAGACCCACGTAGAAGGTGCTTCGGTCCGGACTGATCGCCGAAGCGGACGGCCCACCGGCGGCGGGCATATCTGCGCCCCGGGTTAATTTTCCGGTCCCGGAATCCATGGAGTAGCTCCAGATCTTGTCATCATCCTGCAACGAAACGTACATGTAATAAGCCATCGAACAACCTCCTGCTAATTGGAAATTCCGTCAATCCAGTCCAGCAGCACATCGGCTGCTTCTTTCCACACATCTTCACGTGCCCGGCCGCTCCTCTTCAACACCGCGAAACCGTGGTCTGCGCCTTCGAGTTCGTGGAAGGCAGCGCTCGGCATCTTGCCGACCACGGCGGTCAGGTCATCAGTTGTTGCGAAAGTGTCCCTCGTGCCGGAGCAGAAGAGTGTTGGGACGGCGATGTGCGGCAGATGGCCGTCCCGGGAAACGGCACGTTTGCCCGGAGGATGTAAAGGGTAGGCGAACAGAGCGAGCGCATCAACACTAGCTCCCTGAGCTGCCACTTGGGAGGCAATGCGCCCTCCCATGGACCTTCCTCCGACGACCAATTTGGCGGAGTCGACTAGGAAGGTGTCGATTACTGCCCACCAAGTCGCTTCCAGCAACGGAGCCTGGTCCGGAGCCCGTTTGCCGGCTTCCATGTAAGGGAACTGGACCCGCACTAGAGATGCTCCGGCGTTAGGCAACCGGGCGCTGAGGTACTCCCCGAATGGGTCGTGGATGTTCGACCCGGCGCCCGGAGCGTACACATAGGTATACCGGGCGTTCCCCTCCGGCGACGTTCTTATCGCGGAGACGGTCTTGTCTCCCACCGTAATTTCGTATTTCTTGTCGGACATCCGCTGATTTAACCAGCCTATACTCCGACGGCCACTGCGGGACGGAGACCCTGGCTCGGCGAGACTTGCTCGTAGTTGGCCGCCACCTGGAACAGCAATGCCTCTTCAAAGGGGCCGGTGATGAACTGGACGCCGATGGGCAGGCCGGCTGAGTTGACCCCACAGGGCACCGTGATGGCCGGCAATCCGACCGAGTTCATGGGGCTGGTGTTCCGAGAGATCAGACCCGAACCCGGACCTCTGACCCGGTGGTCTTCGCCGTTCACCTTGATATATGCGGCATCGATGCGAGGGGCGGGCACCGGCGCGGTTGGGGTGATCAGAAAGTTCACCTGCTGCATGACCTGGGCGTACTCCTCTTGGATCATGCGCTGGACTCTCAACGACTTGGAATAGTCTTTCCCCAGCACGAACTGCCCGGGAATCGTGCGGTAGAAGACGTCTGGGCCGTAATCTTCCCGGTGGTACTTTAGCATCGCCTCGTGGGTGACTACGCCGTCGGCCATGGCCGAGATACGCATGGCGCCAATGTACTCCATCATGGGCAGGCTGACCTCTTGCAGCTCGGCGCCCAGTTCCTCCAAGGCTGCTATGCTCCCCCGCACCGCCGACTCGACCTCGCCGTCCAGCAGGTCGAAATAATGATTGGAGGGCACGCCCATCTTCAACCCCTTGAGGCTCTTACCCAGGAAGGCGCTGTAGTCGGGCACCGGCACCGGCACTGTGCTCGGGTCCAGCGGGTCGTTTCCGGCCAGGACCTGCAGCATCAGCGCGCTATCGGCCACCGACCGGGTCATGGGGCCGATGTGGTCGCCGTTGAAGCTGGTTACCATCAAACCGCGCTGGCTGACCCGCCCATAGCTCTGTTTGAGGCCGACCACTCCGCAGAAAGTTCCCGGCAAGCGCACCGAGCCACCCAGGTCGGTACCGAGAGAGGCGAAGGTCACCCCGGCGGCGACGTTTGCGCCTCCTCCCCCACTGGACCCTCCTGGGATGTGGTCCAGCCCCCAGGGGTTGTGCACCGCGCCGTAATGGGGGTTGTTGGATGTGGCCCCGGCGGCGAACTCCTCGAGGTTCTCTTTGCCAAGGAAGATCGCCCCAGCGTCCCGGCAGCGAACAATGACCTCGGCGTCTTCTTCCGGCACATGGTTGGCCAACACCTTGGAACCCACGGTGGTGGTGATGCCGGCAGTGGCCAGATTGTCCTTCAGGCCCATGGGAATGCCGTGCAGCGGGCCCCTGTAGTTGCCGCGAGATATCTCAGCCTCAGACTCCTGCGCCTGGGACATGGCCCGATCGTGAAGGATGGTGATGAACGAGTTTAACGTGGGTTGCAGGCGGTCCGCCTCGGCCAGGGCGGCTTCGGTCAACTCAACGGGGGAAACTTCTTTGTTCTGGATCATGGGCGCGAGCTCGGAGATAGTCATGCGCAGTAGATCAACGTTCGGCATGGTCTTGACCTCTCAATCAGTCTGAAATCAGCGAATCGGGTCGGGTTAACCGCTAGTCAGGAAGTTTCATCAAGCGGCCAGAAAATATGTCCGACAGGTCCAGGTCTTCCAACTTTTTCAGTTCGGCGAAATAAGACTCCAACTCGGGGCGGACCAGGTCCAGCTCCTCGTCGGACAACTCCAGCCCGCTGTAGTCTCGAATCATCGCCTTCAAGGTCTCGTTCGATATCGACATTTTGTTACCCTTCGCTCGTAATGCTCTGGTGATAACCGAGAGTTTAAGACGGGATGGCTCAGAAAGCCAGTGCATCGTAGTTGGACAACCGCGTTGGCCCACTGTAGATTAATCCTCTGTAACATCTACACTTGGAGTTGAAACAATGCCAGCTACAGAAACCGCCATGTCTGCCCTCGAACGTAACTGGGGGATGGTGGATAGAGCTTTGGAAGGAGTTGATGACGCGATGCTGGGAGACCGGCCGAACGACGAGTCGAACTCGATGGGGTGGCTCCTGTGGCACATGAGCAGGATCGTTGACCGCTTCACTCATACGTGGTGCCAAGAAGCTCCACAGGTGTGGATTCAGGACGGCTGGAATGAGAAATTCGGCCTGGACGACGACCTCAACAATACGGGAGGGGGCTGGACCAAGGAGCAGGTAGCGGCGTGGCAGCTCCCGCCCAAAGAATCGGTCCTGGGCTACTACGAGGCAGTGAAGGGCGCGTCTAAGAAATATTTCGATTCCCTGTCTGCTTCCGATCTGGAGCGCCAGCTAGAGATTCCTCCTCGGCCTCCGGCTACGATAGCCACGTTTTTAGGGATCGTGGTTTTTGACAACTGCGTACACGGCGGGCAGATCGCGTACCTCAGAGGCTATTACAAAGGGATGGGCTGGTTCCTTTAATCGAGGCCACATTGGAGGTCGAGATTCACCGTTCAATTTTCTTGGAGAAGGCAGAATGCGCGTTACCCGTCTGGTTGATGCCGCCATAATCGGCCCTGAAACTCATCCGAGCATCGGGGAGAACATCCAGGGCCCATCCTTGGTCCGAGTGCCCGATTGGGTCGAGTCCCCTCTCGGAAAGTACTATCTTTATTTCGCAGACCACAAGGGAAGCTACATCCGCCTGGCGTATGCAGATAACTTGAAGGGACCGTGGACGGTGCATCCGCCGGGCAGCCTGCAACTTGCCGACTCCCTGTTCCTCATCGAGCCACCGGACGCTCCTCCTGAAGCCGTCGAGGAGATCAAGAAACAGCGCGCAGCAAGGGGCCCCGAGACTATGCTCCACGACATTCTGACGGAGCTAACCACGCCTCACATCGCCTCCCCTGACGTGCACGTTGATTCCACGAATCAGACCATCGTCATGTATTTCCACGGCCTTGAAGGTCTTGGCCTGCAGGTGACCCGCACTGCCACCTCAACAGATGGCATAAATTTTTCAGCGAGACCGTTGATCCTCAGCCGGAGTTACCTGAGGGCCTTTCAACACGACGGCCACACCTTCGGGTTGGTTATGCCCGGTCAGGTATACCGTTTCACGGATGGACTGCCTCCCCTGCAAGAAGGCCCGCTGTTGTTTAATAAGAAGATGCGCCATTCTGCGTTATTGAAGAGAGAAGATACGCTCTACGTGTTCTGGAGCCAGGTAGGCGACACGCCGGAATGTATCTTGCTGAGCACCATTGACCTGTCAGCAGACTGGCAAGAATGGCGAGAGACCGAGGCAGTAGAGGTCTTACGTCCCGAGCGCCCATGGGAAGGGGCTGATGCGCCACTGGAACCGTCGGTGCGGAGCGTGGCTTACGGTCACGTCAACCAACTACGCGACCCGGCCATATTTTCGGAAGGCGCCCACACATATCTGCTCTACTCCGTGGCCGGAGAAAGTGGCATCGGGATTGCAGAACTGGAACTACCATAAGCCGGACTCGTCTTACCCGCGCCGCCATTTCCACGACGAGCGCCAAAACTATAACAGAGCATCGGAGAAAAACATGGTATCTCTCAGCCGGCAACTTGCCCAATGGGTCGTAGGACTGAACTACGACGATCTACCGCCCGCGGTGGTCGACCGCGCCAAGGGCGTCACGTTGCAGAGTCTGGCCTCGGTGCTCCTTGGTTCTCAGGCCGCCAGTGGAAAGCAAGCAGTGGAGTTCATCACTGGAGAAGAATCCGGCGTGAGCCAGGGTGCCACCATCATGGTGGACGGTTCGAAAGTGACCAGAGGCGGCGCTGCATTCGCGAATGCGGAGATGGCCTTTCTGGGGGGCAAGTGGGATACCTACCGCATGCTCACTCACCCGGGCACCAGCATACTGCCAGGCGCATTTGTAGGCGCGGAAACCTCCGGCGCGTCTGGTAAGGAATTCCTCACTGGAGTCGCCGCCGGTTACGAGGTCATGGAGCGGATGGCGTCCGATTTCATTCCAACGGTGATGGCGCGGGGCTTTCACGCCGGCCCAGTGTTTGGCATCTTTGGCCCAGCCATCGCTGCCGCAAAGATGCTGAATCTCGATGAGGACCAGGTGAACAGCGCCATCGCGCTCTGCGTGCACCTGGCGGCGGGAAACCTGGAAGGGCCACGCAACGGAGGGCGCGCTCTTCGGGAAGGCGCCGCAGTACGGAACGCAATGCTTGCCGTAGCGCTTGCGCGGAACGGACATGTGGGTGGTGACACCACCCTTGAAGGTGACGCTGGCTTCTATCACGCCTATGCGGGCAACAATAGAGGCGTGCTCACCCACAGTTTTGCTGGCCAAACCCAGACCAGTTTGGACAAGATTACCGAAGGATTGGGGCAGGACTGGATGTTCCTCGAAACCCTCTACCGCATCTACTCGACGGCAGGCTATAACATCGCGCATATCGACGTCTCGGCGCAACTCTGTACCGAGCACGACATCAAGTATGAGGACGTGGAGCGCGTCGAGGCCGTGGTGAATTGGATGGAGACCCAGTACCCCAGCCCGGCCTTCCCGAGCCGACGGGAAGACGGTGAATCCAAGGCTGGCGGCACGGCTTATTACACCGCATACGGCGTCGCAATGCGGGGATTCCCCGTCCTGCGGAGCCAGCAGATGGGCGTTCCGGACGGTGGCGGGGACCCGCCGGAAGTGCTGGAACTGATGCACCGGGTAAAGATTATCCCGTCTCACACGATGACGCTCTTCGGTCCACGCATAACGGTCTTCACCAAAGACGGCAAGAGCTACACGAAACAATCCACCGGGCGGGAGTTCATATGGGATTTCAACGAAGAGGCGCGCCGGATCCGCGACGTCGTCCCCGGTCTGCCCATCCCGGAGGCACAGTTCGAAGAGATCATCGCGACGTGCCGCGATCTCGACAACCAGGACCGGGCCGACAGGCTGATTCAGCTCACCGTTAATCAAGGGTAAGCACTAATGCCGTACCTGGAAATAAACGGAAGCCGGTTCCACTACCATTGGGACGATTTCACCGAACCCTGGCAGTCCAGGAGCGTCGTATTGCTGCACCATGCGGCGGCGGGCAACATCCACCGCTGGCGGTCTTGGATACCGGCGCTGGCTCGCCACCACCGGGTGCTGCGCTTCGACATGCGGGGTCATGCCGGCACTGAATCTCCCGCGGACGGCACGTTCACCCTGCCAGGGTTGGCAGCCGATATCGCGGCAGTGATGGACAGCCTGGAGATTGAGAAAGCGCACTTGGTGGGCGCCTCGGCGGGAGGCATTGTGAGCCTGCGATTCGCCCATGATTTCCCAGAGCGGCTCCACTCTCTTAGTCTGGTGGCTTCGACCCCCAAACTGGCCCAGATGGGGGCCGGAATCGATGCCGGGTTGTGGCGGCGAACGCTGGAGGAAGACGGCACCAAGGCGTGGCTGCTGGCCGACGCCCAGAAGAGGTTTGGCCCTCAGGCTGAACCTGGTCTTGTGGAATGGTATGCCGCCGAGGGCGCAAAAACCCCGGCTGATGTGGTCCTGGCCCTCCAAGGCTGTCTCTTGGGGGAAGACCTCACTCCGTTGCTACCCCAGATCTCGACACCGACGTTGATCATGGCATCGGCCCAGGACGAGATCACTCCTATCGAAGTCCAAAACCTGATGGCCCAGCAGATGCCCAACGCCACCCTACAGACCTTCTCAGGCGTGGGCCACAACATGAAGGTGGAAATTCCAGACCTGCTGGCTGGAACCGTCAGGGATTTCGCCGGGAAGATCGACGCCGGTTAACGCGCCTATTCGGTCCGGATCAAACGGCGGTCTCACCCAATGACCTTGGGTTGATCGGAGTGGCCATGGACTGAACCTCGGGTAGCACTCTCTCGGCGAAGAGGCGGAGGCTTTTTTCGGCCTTCTCCCGGGGCATACCTCCGTACATCATGTGGATCACGACTTTTTCCATGCTGATGGTCTGTTGCAGCGTCTTGATTTTTTCAATGATTTGCTCGGGAGTGCCGATGGGCTGGGTGGCGCGACGGGCGGCGAGCCTGGCTTCCGCAGGGCTGATGTCGGCGTTTTGGCGCAGAAGGTATTCCTCGTAGCCCTGTATCCCTTCGTAGCCAGGATTATTCCAATCAAAGTAGTGGTGCTGGGCCGCGATGCCTTGGTTTTGGAAATAGACCCATCCTTCTTCGGCTTCTTCGGTGGTCTCAGCGCAGTACATCCACAGCAGGGTGGTGGGTTGGTCCGGAGGTAGGCCGAGGTCGTTCCGGATCTTGTTGAACCTCTGTACCTTATCCACCATCTCGTTGACGTCGTCGCCGGCGACAAACATCTGGCCAAGACCGTTCTCGGCGGCCATCTTTGCCGACGCCTCGGTGCTGAAGGCAACCTTGATATTCTTGGTCAGGTCACCCTTATGGCGGGCCTGAGGGCGGATGCTGGTCGGCGGAATGTTGTAAACTTCGCCCTGGAACTCGAATCGCTCCGCGCCGTCAGCGGCCTTGATGGTGTTGATTACATCGTAGAAATACTTATGGGATTGTTCTATCGGGTAGCCCAGCGAGGCGTATTCATGGGGGGCTATGCCACGGCCGATGCCCAGGTGGAGGCGACGGCCCTTCAACAGGATATCGAGCATGGAGATCTCGCTGGCTAGCCGCACTGGGTTCCACCACGGCGCTACGATCACCGCTGTTCCCACATCTATTCGGCTGGTGCGGCCCGCCCAATACGCCAGGTATTGCAATGGATTGGGTTGCATCGAGTAGGCGGAACCATAGTGCTCCGTAGCCCAGATGGAATCGAAGCCCAGGGGTTCGACCAACTCTCCCATATAGAGGGTGTCATCAAATTTCTCGGCGTCCGGGACGTCCGGAGGGCGGCTGTAGTCTCCTTCCAGCAGACGGTCCCAGTCTCCTTGGTTGTAGCCGGTGACCATCACTCCACAATGCATTCGTGCTCTCCTCCGCATCGGGCCGTCGGTTTGAGACAAACCCGGCGTGTTGTGTTAAGTGGCGATTAGACGTGTCAGTATACCCGTTCCACGAAAAAAAACCGACTGCGAAATTGCCTTCGCAGCCGGTCTTGGTGCCAACGTAGTTGGAGACTAACGGTCTACTCCTTGACATCGGCAGCGCTCATGGTCCCCGATAGCATTCCTTCGTAGCTGATGAGGTCGCTGAAAGTTTTCCATATCCCATCCTCAGCCCTCATGAGATACGCGCCTTGGAATGGGTCATGGTCCCCAGAACTCATGGTGGCCGGGACCAAGCACACCGAACACAGGAAGTTTTCGATGGACTCGACCGCTTCGATCAGGTTCTCGCGGGTGAGGTCGTCGCCGGCTATTTCTAGGGCTTCCACGACCATCTCACCGACCATCTGGCCGACGATGGTTAGGTTGGAAGCACTATCGATGCCCGCGTACTCCTGGATGATCTCCAAGTGCTTGGTGATGCCTGGGTTATCAACCTCCCAGCCTTGGCGCGCGTATGTCACGGTCACCATGCCCTAAATCACCTCAGGGGTCGACAGTCCTATGGTGAACTCATTGGCGCTGCCGATTGTGTGGACGGCCGGCACATCCCAGTCTAGGTCCAACCGTGCGTGTTTGAGAGCCGTTGATGCCTGGCGAGGCGTGGCCCACCTGGAAATCGCATCTGCGCCTGCGGCTTTGAGGCGGTCTACCTGGGCCTCCTCTTGGGGGTTGGTTGTCTCTGTATTAACCAGAACTTACAATAGCCCAAACCCGTGACTACGGACACTAAAACCAAGGAACGATCCAATGACTCAACCAGGCTCACCCGAATTCTCCGGAGCGGAGTTTGTCAGGGAAATGGCGCGGAACTTCTGGTACTCCGCAATACTGCGCGCCGCCATCAAGCTGGACGTTTTTGCCCTGTTGGAAGATAACCCACTTAGGCATGATCAGGTGGCGCAGTCCATAGGCGCATCGCCCAGGTACACCCAAGCCTTTTTGGACTGCTGTGCGGTCCTAGGGTTGCTAGAAGTCTCGGACGGCAAGTTCTCCAATTCAGCCAATGCTTCCGGCTTTCTGGTCAAGGGAAAGGACTCCTATGTCGGGGACCACGCCGTGCACCACACCAACACCTGGGCGTCTTGGGGACGCCTTGATGAGGTCGTCCGGCAAGGGAAGACGCTGCTGCCCTTTGAAACCGGATTCGTGGATGCGGACACCTATTGGAACGACTACATGATCGGCCAGCACAACCGGGCCACCTCCGGGCAGTCCCGGCAATTGGTGCAGAGCCTTGACCTCAAAGACAAGCGAAATCTCATTGACCTGGGCGGCGGCGCGGCCAG
>DCWQ01000035.1:90066-96127 GCA_002328185.1 Dehalococcoidia bacterium UBA2158 | reverse complement strand
CCGCTGGTTGTGGCCAAGTCTTTCGTGGAGCAAAGCAGCTCAGCGGACCGGATCACCCTTTTGGAAGGCAACTTTTTTGATACGGATATCGGGACCGGGTACGACGTTTGCCTGATATCAGGGGTTGTTCTGATCTCACCGGAAGAGGACTGCCGAAAGCTTTTCAAGCTTGCATTCGATGCTCTGGAATCGGGTGGACTGGTGGTCGTTCAAGACTATATGCGCCTGGAAGACAACCCGGCTCGCAAGCGCCTCGACACCCTGGAAGACCTGTACGTCTTGGTTGTTTTCAACCCTGGCGCTGGCGACCGTGAGGGCGCCGAAGTCATGTCTTGGCTTGAAGAAGCCGGATTCATAAACCCGAAATCGGTCCCTCTTCCTACACAACTGGGCCTGATCACCGCGGAAAAGCCGCCTGACTTATGACCGGCTAGCTGTTATTCTGCGCGCAGTCCCTCGCGCACCAGTCGTGGCAGCACCTCATCGCGGAAATATGGGAAATGGTCCAAGTAGTTGGTGAATCCCATGGCCAGCGCCGATATACCACTTTCAGATAGGCGCTTCATCATCGCAACGACGTCGTCAGGGTCGCCGATGATCGGCGATGCTCCGTTACCTCCGGCAGCTCGGATCAGTGCCGCTTGGACCGCTTCTTCCGGCATGCCTGGTTTCTTGATGCCGCGCCCCACGATCATGTTCTCAGCGGCATCCCAGTCAGCGTTCTCGACCGCGTAGTAATGGAAGTATTCTTCCGCTTCTTTCTTGGTCGGACGGCACACCAAGGCTACGTTGGAGAATATGTTGATGTTCCGGTTGTAGGCGGCGGCCATGGCTTTCAGCTCTGAAACATTCTCTGGCACTTCATCAAGCTCGGAGCGTAGATTGGTGAACATAACGTCGGCGTTCCGGGCAGCATAGTCCCGGCCACGGGGAGAGTTTCCGGCGCAGACGATCATGGGTCGGTCGCCGCCATAGGGCTTGGGGCGCACGTCGGTCTTGTGGACCTGGTAGAATCTGCCGTCGTAATCGAAGGGCTTATCGGTGGACCAGGCCCGGGTGATGATATCGACCCACTCTTGCCCCTGTTCGTAGCGGTCTTCATGTTGGGCTAGGTTGACTCCCAGCATGTCGAACTCGTCGTGGTTCCAGCCGCAGACGATGTTGAGGCCGAACCTGCCTTGGCCGACATGATCGGCAGTCACCATCTGTTTAGCGGCGGCGACCGGGTTGAAGAGGGACACGTGGACCGTCCCGAAAGCCACGATGTTTTGCGTGCTGGCCAATATGCCCGTCGCCCAGGTCATTGTCTCAAAGTTGGCCGCGTTGTGGTCGGTAACCCCGCCGTACCCCTTCCAACGCCCCAGAGGCAGCATGAAATCCATGCCGGCATCGTCGGCCATGCGGGCGAGCTTCTGGTTGTTCTCCCAACTAGCATCCCACCGCTCGGGTACCGTGGTTATTGCAAGTCCGCCGGAGCAGTTCGCGCCAAAAAGACCGAGACCTAGTTTGTTGCGGTCTAGCTGTTTCCTGGATTCCATAGACCTACCGCTCATGTTTGTCATCCTTCATAGCCGGAATTTCGTAAAATATATCAACAGGAATCACTTCCTGAAACCGGCTTCAAACCTAGATGACACCGCTTTGAGATAAGTCTTGCAGCGCCTGGGTTTCAAGTCCCAACAGGTCGCCGTAGACCAAATCATTATCGTGCCCCACTGGCACCGAGCCGCGCCAGATCTTGCCTGGGGTTTTTGAGAATTTGGGGACCACGCCAACCCCTTTTACGGTCTTCCCCAGTTGCTCGTCTTCCCACTCCACATGGACGCCCCGAGCTTTGTAATGGGGGTTCTCCGCCATCTCCTGGGCGTTCATTATCTTGCTGCAGCCAATCTGGGCGTCGTTCATGGCATCAACGACCTCATCCATGGTGCGCTCTTCCACCCAACCCCGCAGTATGGCGTCGAATTCGATGCCCTGGGGGGACTCGACCTCCCGGCGGGCCGATATCCATTTCTCGTCCTCCGGGTTCAGGCCCAGTACCCGGCACACGCGGGAGTAGACCACCGGCCCGATGGCGGCGACCACAACCCAGCCATCCTTGGCCTTGAACGTGTCCCATGGTTGGGCATTGCCCGCCTTGTTGCCCGCCCGTTCCCTCACCATCCCCAACTCGTTGTAGGCCACCATCGTTCCTGCTAGGATGCGGTGTACCGCCTCGTACTGGGCTAGATCAATCACCTGTCCTTCCCCGGTCTTCTGCGCGTGGATATAGGCCGCCAGCGACGACCAAAGGCAGAACAACGCGGTGATGTAGTCGGCCGTCCAGGGGACGGCTCTCGAAGGCGGTTCGGGGTCGGGGCTGCCCGCCAGGTTCATCATCCCGCCAAAGGCCTGGGCCGTGAAATCGTAGGAGGCGCGTTTCACGTATTCCGGGTCACCGTCCTGCCCAAATCCGGAAACGTGGCAGACCACGATGCTGGGATTGGCCTCTAGGATGGCCGCGTCACCCAGCCCCCATTTGTCGTAGGTGCGGGCCTTGGAACTCTCCATCCAGATGTCGGTGCGGCGAATGAGATTGAGAAATATCTTCTGGCCCTCGGACGTGCTGAAATCCAGGGTCGTGTAGTAGGTGTTGCGGCGGTCCTGCACCCAGGAACTGGCCACCTGCTCGCCGTCGGGGGCCTCGATGGGAAACTCGGCATGCCGCCAGTCCTCACCGCCTCCAGGCCGCTCGATGTGGATGACCTCGGCGCCCATCTCGGCAGCCATGCCGGCGGCCACCGGTTCGGCCACGATAGAGCCAGTGGAGAGAACACGAACGCCCCGCAACGGTCCGAATTGTTCCAGTAATAAAGAAGGTCCCTGTGGCGCCATTAAAAGCCTCCCTTGCTAAAAGTGGACGGAGGTAAAGGTAGACAGGTCCAGGACCTGGGCGCTCTTGCTGTCCGGACCCAGTTCCAGGATGGCCACTTGGCCCAGGCGGTTGATCTGTTTCGGCAGGCTGGGGCTGCCGGGGTTCAGCATCAAGATCCCCTGGAATTCCTCGACCACCGGGTAGTGGGTGTGGCCGAATACCACGATATCAACTCTGGTGCCAAACACCTTTTCAAGGGCGGATGTTAGATCGGCATCCTGGGGAAAATGCTTCGAGAGGGGGGTGAACTCGGTGACCTCTTGCACCATCCCAGGTACCAGCAGGTCGTGGATTATGCCGACAGTGTGACCTTCAAGCTCAATGACGCGGGCCATGTCCACCACGCGGGCATCGTCTCTGAAATGAGCGTCAGCGCCCAGTTCAACAGCGTATACCGGAGCAATCTCTTCCAACCAATCGAGGCAAGAGGGCTGGTAGATATCGCCCGCATGGATGATCACGTCGACTCCCTTGAAGGCGGAGGCCACTTCCGAGGGGGGCTCCGCTCCCACGCTGGGGTTATGAGTGTCCGAGATCACGCCAACTCTCATTCATCAATCTCCACTAGAATCATGGGTACAAATGGCTCCCGGTATTCTACACGCAATCGGGATGCGCACCGTTGGTACAATCCCCGGTGGAACATTACGACCCATCCGATTTAAGATTACCCAACGTAAATCAAACCAACTTTAGCCCGACCATTAGGAGATCAAACAGATGTCAACGCACAACGACACCCCGCGGCCCTGCATGGCTATCGCAAACCAGCAACTGACTCTGGACCAGGTGCAGGCGGCCATGAAGGCGATGATGGAGCAAGCCCAGGCCACGTCCGAGACGCCGGTCTGCATGGCCATCGTCGACGCATCGGGGAATATGGAAGCCTTCGCCAAGATGAACAACGCCCGGGTGTTTACCCGCAGGCACGCCGTGCGCAAAGCCTACACCTCCGCGATCCTGGGCATCAACAGCGGAGACTGGGGGCAGAACATGTCCAACATAGGCCAAAGCGTTAGCGAGAACGGCGACCCGATGGTCACCTACGAGCAGGGCGGCGTCTCTATCATCAAAGACGGCATGATTTTGGGCGGCATCGGCGTGGGCGGGATACGAGGGCACAACGCCGACGAAGAACTGGCCAAGGTCGGCTTGGCGGCGATGGGACTCTAAGCTTCCGGGTTGGGCACGTCGCCAGTGATGCCCTGTTCTACCAGGGTATCGATCTCGCTTGCCGAGAGGCCCAACAAGCCGTTGAAGACCTGGTAGTTGTGCTCACCCAAACCCGCTGCCGTAACCGTCGTCTGCCGGGGGCTCTTGGACAGCATCCACGGAAGGGTAGTTTGCATGTAGCGACCAGCCTCCGGGTTGTCGACCACGTCCCAGAACCCACGGGCTTCCAGGTGGGGGTCATTGATGGTCTCGCTGCCCTTCAGCACGGCTCCGGCAGGAACGCCGTCGGCCTGAAGCAGGTGCATGGCCTGGTAGTGGTCGCGCTCCCCTGTCCAACCAGAGATGATTTCGTTCAAAGCTTCATGGTTTTCGTGGCGGTTCGTTCGGTCTTGGAACCGGGGGTCGCGGGCCAGGTCTGGCTGCCCTATGGCCCGGCACAGTCCCAGCCACTCGTCTTCGGAGCCGACCGACACTGCCACCCACATGTCGTCACCCGTGCAAGGATAGACGCCGTGGGGGGCCATATCCCGGTGCTTGTTGCCCATGGTCCCCGCCACTCGGCCAGTCACCGAGAAATCCAGCACCGATTCACCCAGAAGCATGGAAGTGACCTCCCGCTGCGAGAGGTCAACCAGGCAGCCGAGTCCCGTCTGCCGCCGCCGCCGCAGGGCCGCCATCAAAGCGCCGAACGACAAGATTCCCACCACCGGGTCGGGATAGACCTCGTTTGTCATCAGAGGAGGCCCACCCTCGTAGCCGGTGATCGATGCCAGCCCCGCCGTCTGTTCCAGGGTTGAGCCCAAGGAACCATAGTTGGCCTCGGGGCCGGTGGCCCCTTGGCTACTGATTTTCAGGTAGATCAATTGCGGGTTGGCCTGGGATACGGCGTCGTAGCCCAGCCCCAGCCGGTCCATCACCGAGCCCCGGTAGTTCTCCACCAGCACGTCGCAAACCCGGACCAGGTCAAGGAACAATTCCTTGCCTCGGTCGGCGGTAAGATCAAGGGTGACTGACAGTTTATTGATGTTCCGGTGCACGTGGTGGGCTGTGCGGTTGTAGGGGCGCTCACCCTGCTCGCCGTCGGGGTAGACTCGCGGATCGCCTGGCCCCGGCTTGGCCCGGCCACGGTTGATGTCCATGCGGGAGCGCGATTCCAGTTTGATCACTTCCGCGCCCATGAAGCCTAGGAACATGGTGGCGTACGGCCCGGCCGCGACCTGGCTCAGGTCCAGGATTCGCAGTCCCTCCAGCGCCGGCCTGTTTTGTGTCGTAGCCAATCTAGGTCTGACCACTCTTCGAAATTTCAGACAATGCCTCGGCGGAATAACCCAGACGGCCGCCCAATATCTCTTCGTTGTGCTCGCCCAGCCGGGGTGGCGGAAGCAATCGCCAATCCTCGTCGGCCATCCGGAAGGGAGCGCCCGGATGAACCACGTCTCCCAGCGCCGGGTCTGCCAGGGTCTGAAAGAACTGCCGGTCAACCAACTGCTTGGCCACCAGCAGGTCCTCGACGGTGGCCACATAGCCGGTGATGGTCCGCAGGGCCTGGAGCGTGTGGTAGATCTCTTCTTTGGGCTTAGTAGCCGCCCAGTCTCCGATGACCTTCAGCAGTTCCTGCTGGTTCGTCCGCCGGCCCTCTTGGGTGGTGAACCTGGGGTCTTCCGCGAATTCAGGCACGCCCATCAACTCGCAGACCTTGGGCCAGGTGCCCTGTTGCACCCCCGACTCCAGGCCGGGACTGACCCAGCCGTCTTTAGCGCGCACCAGGTTGGTTGGGCGGCGCACTGGGGTGTGCCCGAACTGATCGTTGATGGAGGAGTGTATCTGGGCTACGGTCATCACCTCCATGGCGGAGATGTCGACGTGCTGTCCGAAGCCCTGGGCGTCCCTAACGTGCAGGACCAGCATGGCTGCGGAAAAAGCGCTGATGCCGATGGTGTAGAGCACCGACTCCCCGCCGACCTTCAGCGGTTC
>DCWQ01000035.1:82494-89668 GCA_002328185.1 Dehalococcoidia bacterium UBA2158 | reverse complement strand
TTGTAGTCCCGGTAGGGCCCGGTCTGGCCGAAGGGCGTGACGGACACATAGATCAGGCCGGGGTTGTTGTTGGACAGGGCGTCGTACCCCAATCCCAATGACTCCAGGTAACCGGGCGCGTAGCTCTCGACCAAGATATCGGTTTCCTGGGCCAGTTGCTTCACGGACAATGCCTGTTCAGGAATTTCTAGGTCCAGAGTCACGCTCATTTTGCTGGTGTTTAAGTAGGCGAACAATGCGCTGTTCTCTACATCGTCGCGCATGCCCAAGAAGGGCTCCGAATGCCGGGATGAGTCCCCCTTGACGCTAGGCTCAACCTTGATGACCTCCGCGCCCAACCCCGCCAGAAACTTGGCGCAGAAGGGACCGGACACACCCTGGCTCAAGTCCAGGACTTTGATATCGCTGAGAACTCCGCCGTTGCTTGGCATCAAACGCAGAATCACCCGAGGCTAAGGTCAGATACATCATCATACCCGAAATCTAGGCGGACAGAAGGCCGGCCCCGGTGGAGATTCCGATTGCGCCGCCGCCATGAGCTTGTTGGTCGCGCCTGGAAAATTGTGGATGAAGAGAGCCGACGTCTCTGGCGGCTTTACCGTGCAGGCGGCTGGTGAGACCAACGAATTGCTTAGTCAGCCGTCGCACGAATACGAATTCCCGGCGGCTGCGTAACACAAACTCTCCGAAGCAGAGTCGGATAGACCAGTCTTTTGAGCTTCTTCAAAGACAAACGCCAATTCATATTCTTAACGTCTGTCCTGGGACTGGGACTTGTCATGTCCATCTCAGGCTTCGTTGTTCTATTTTCCCGAGCCGACCTGGAGCCCTGGCAACCATGGACGTTTCTGGCCGTTGGGTTGATGCTCACTGTGCTGCTGCTGGCCTACATGATGGTGGCCCTCGGCCGCACGGCCACGGTGAAACAGTTGGTCGGGCTGCGCACTGTGGAGCTCTCGCAAGCCAACGAGCAATTACTGGAAGAGGCCGCTATACGCAAACAAGTCGAGTCCCGCTTGCAGAGAAGCGAGGCGGGACTCCGCGCCATATTGGACGCCACCGTCGACGGGATCATCACCATCGATGAGGAAGGGACCATCGAGTCGTTCAACGCGGCCGCCGAGATTATCGGCGAAAATGTGAAAGTCTTGGTGGCCGAGCCAAGCCAATATTCCACGGATGGTTGCTTGTGCCAGTATATGGCGAACGGAGCCAATAAAGGACTGACTACGAACCGCGAGAATGAAGGACGTCACCAGGGCGGGACCACTTTTCCCATGGACATCGCCGTCGATGAAGTGCAATTAGCCGACTGGCGGCTTTTCACTGGTATCGTGCGCGATGTCTCGGAGCGTAAGAATCTGGAAGGCGAGATCGACCAATACACCGAGAGCCTGGAGAACGCCTACGTAGAGTTTCAGCAGTTGGACGAACTGAAATATAATCTGCTATCTTCCGTGTCCCACGAGCTGAGGACCCCCCTGACCGCAATCAAGGGCTAGGGCGAGATAATGTCGGACGGGGAGGGAGTGAACGAGTAGATCCACGAAGAATTTCTCGCCATCATCAACTCCGAATGCGACCGTCTGACTCGTCTTATTAATGATGTGCTTGACCTGGCCTGGATGGCGAGGGGCTTTACCGTCTTCCCAGCGAGATATCACTAGACTTGGCAAGCAATATGGTTTTCGTAACCGGAGACACCTCAAGTGTTTCTGGTAGGAATTTTTTGGGAGCCACCACGAATCCAGTGTTGAGCAAACCCTTTGATATGAGCGAGGTCAGGCGGTTGATCGAGTCTTTCTCCTGACCTGATTTCTTATTCAGTACGCAGAAAGACGCCCTGTATGAACCGAATCCGCTTCATGCAGGGCGTCTTTTTTTGCCCATGAGTGTGGCCAGGAGACCACTTGAATCGCTTAGAGCGGGCCACCATGGAAACTGGCGACCTGCTTGCGGTAAACCTGCATGCGCTGGCGGGGACTCTCTACAACAAATACCCGGCCTTCATCATCCACTTCCACCGCGACAGGCCCGTTGAAATGCTTCTCTCTTTCCATAAGGCCCTGAGCCCTATCCCTGGCTCTCAGCATTCCTGGGTCCAACTCTAGCCGCTCCCGGCCCCACTTCGACAGAGTGGCGTCGCCGGTGAGTTCGGTGATGAAGCTGCCATCAGAGCCAAACACCTGGAGCCGGTCATTCTTGAAATCAGTAACGTAGATGATTCCATCTTTGTCGACTGCGATACCACTGGGCCGGTTGAACTCTCCATCCCCTTTTCCGGAAGAACCGAACTTCATCAAGAAATTGCCGTCCTGGTCGAACTTCTGTATTCGGTCATTCCGCCAATCGGCTATAAACACGTCGCCGTTGTGGTCGATTTCTATGCCCCAGGGATAGCTGAATTCTCCATCCCCATTTCCCTCGCTGCCCCATGAGGAGATGAATTTTCCTTCTTTGGTGAATATTTGCACCCGGTGGTTCGCGCTATCCACCAGATAGAGACGATCTTCGGAATCGAACGCCAACCCGGCGGGGCGGTCGATCTCGCCATCGCCATCTCCGAGTTTTCCCCACTTGTTGATACAAGCCCCGTTCTTGTCGAACACGGAGATCCGGTTGAGCCACTCATCGCACACGAAGGCGATACCACTTTTGTCCAAAGCGATCGACGTGGGCCACATGAAGCTGCCGTCAGGGGCGGATTCGTCTGCCTCTTCCGGCGGGACCTTGGTGCCGAACTCACGGACCAGTTCTTCGTCCATGTTTAACACGGTAACCCGTTTGCAGGGGAAGAACGCCGGCGTCTCAGAACCACGACTTACCACGTACAAAAGGTTATCTTTGTCCCGGGTTATCGCCACCGGATAGAAGAACCCGTTCCCGCTCCGGTTTTCTTGCCGGCCAATGGTGTGGCTATATCCAAACGTTATCGGTGAAATCTCGGTGACCATTTTTCCTCACAATGGGCGCATCTGTATCAGGTAGCCTAATGAAGTGGGCCGGCAGATGCCGGCCCGATTAGCTGATTTAAGTTCGGTGCTTCTTGCCCGGTGTTCTTTATGGAAAGTTACCTGATGAAGTCGAACTGCTCGTAGGTAGCGCCAAGAATGGGGTTGGCGTCCAAGCCCATCCATTGCTCCAGCAACGAAGCGTAGGTGCCCCGGAAGTCGTTGTTCCATTGCAGGTCGCCGGAGTCCAGCTTTTCCGGCTCCAGGGAAGGATACTCTCCGTAGAGGCCGCCCTTTACCGCGTCGCCGATGACGAAGGCCACTCCTCCAGAACCGTGGTCGGTTCCCGAACCGTTTTCCTGCACCCGGCGGCCGAACTCGGTGAACAGCAAGATCACAACTTCTTCGTTGGCGTTGTGTTCTTTCAGGTCCTCGTAGAAGTCGCTGATGGAGGTGGAAACATCGGCCCACAGTTTGGGAAGGGTGGTGGCCTGGTTGGCGTGGGTGTCGAAGGTGCCTGGATTTACGCCGGTGTAGAACACGCGGGTCCCGAAGTCGGCAAGGTGCACCTGAGCAATGCTTTTCATCCACTGGGCCAGCGGGCTGCCTCCGTACTCCACGCTGGAGGAGTACATCTGGGGCGCCGTCTTGAGGATGTCAGCGCCTTTAAGGACGTCCAGTCCAGTCTGGGAAAGGTAGTCGCTCACGGGGCCTGAGCCGATCAGTGGCGCGTACATGCGGGCGAAGATATCTAGGGCTTCACTCCGCTTCTCGGTGCTGTCGATCCCGGTCAGCACTCCGTAGTTGGTGATGTCGCCTACTGAGGCTACTGAGACCCCAGGAGCGGCCAACGCACGAGGGAGGCCACGGCCGAAGTTCACGGCGGTCAGGATGTTCTCTTTGTTGGGGTCGATCTCGCGGATGGCCTTGCCCAACCAACCGTCGGGAGCCATCTTTTCGGGCTCGGCGGTATGCCAGATGTCCAGAGAGCGGAAATGCGAGCGGTTGGGGTTGGGATAGCCGATGCCCTGCAGCACGGCAACCTTGCCCTGGTCGTACATATCCTTGATCTGGTCCATACCCGGGTGGAAACCAACCTTGTCATCCACAGCCAGGACCTGGTCCGGGCCGATTTGCAGGTTGGCCCGGTAGTCAACGTAATGGGGGTCGCTGTAGGGAACAAAAGTGTTCAGGGCGTCGTAGGCCCCCGTCATTTGAAGTACTACCAGGACCGGGTCTTTCTTGTTGGAGGTCATCGTTTACTCCTCAGTAATTTGATCTGTTGTCCCATGGCCCACCGGTTGGCAGACCCGAAACACCGAGTTTTTAAGCTAGGCGTATAGATATTCCTTAGTTGCGACGATCATCTGCAGAATCTCGCCGACTTGCTTCGGGAACTCCGGTGAGTCAGTGGCCGAGACGCCGCCGTTTCGGGCATGGTTCACCAACATTTGGTGGTTCTCATCTGTTAGTTCGTAGTGGCCCAGCAGCCGGAGGCAACCTTCAACCAGTCCCTCAGGCGTCGTGGTCGGTCCCTCAGCAGCAAGTCTCTGGACCATATCCTGTATGCCAGGATAGCCAGCATCGCCAACGTAATCGGCGATGAAATTGATTCGCCTAACCAGGGTACCACCGTCGATCCAGTCTCTGCCTGTATGCCAGCCTTCGACAGAGGGTGGATTCAGTATCTCCTGGCCCATGTGCTTCATCTCTTCGAAGATGTTTTCAAAACCAGGCTTGGGGGTCGTCCAGTCGCCGGCCAAGCGCAGGGTGCCGATCACGGTCTCGACCGGGCCTTTTATCCTGGCGAAACGGGCGTTCTTGAAGGCGTCGGAGTTGAATAGGACCCGGAGCATGGAGCGAATGTTGTAATCAGAGCGGAAGTATTCGTCTTCTAGCATCTTTATGGTTTCCGGGTCCCTGGGCGGGGTCTCCATCCAGGTCGGGACCTGGGCTTCATCGGCTACGAAGAAGTCGTAGATATGGCGCGAGATAAAACGTGCGGTGGCCGGTTGCTTACAGAGGATATCAATGATGTCCTCGCCGTTGAAATTGCCGGTGTGGCCCAAAAAAGTCTTCTCCCCGTCGTCGTGGTCATCGGGGTTGTAGACAAAGGTCGAGGTGTAGCGGCCGTAGGGCTGCGGGGGAATGCCGTTGGCGAGGGTCCAGCCGGTGAAAGCCCGGGCGCACTCTTTAACGTCGTCCTCGGTGTAGTTGAATTCGCCGTCCATGCCCACGCCCAGCGAGAACAATTCCAGCAGTTCCCGGCCGTAGTTCTCGTTGATTGCGTCTTTGTGGCTCAGGCAGTTGTCCAAGAAGTAGACCATGGCCGGGTCTTTGGAGATCTCTATCAACAGGTCCTTGAAACTGTCCAAGCCGCACCGGCGGAGCATTTCCCACTCTGCATGCGATGCGATCTGGCTTTGGTTCTTGCTGTCGGTGTGGCACAAGATGCCGTGCCAGAAGAGAATCATCTTCTCTTCCAACTGGCTCTTGGAATTGACCATCCGAAATGCTATGTATTCGGGTACACACCGTACGTGGTGGTTCCATTCGATGAAATAACGCTCGGCTAGGTCCAGGTCCATGCCATGAGTATCTTCGGACGGATTGAGAAGTTCCTCTACCGTCTCTTCATACCCCACGGCCGCTCGGGCCTCAAGCTCGTGGTATTGGGCGCCGAATCCGGCGCGCCGCATAAGATGACCCATCAGGGCTACATCGTTGTTTGCCATCCGTTATTCTCCTAGTTATTGGCGGAAGAATAGTTAGTGCATATGTTAGCACTTTAAATTTTACTGATTCAAGCATAGCCTAGGCTGGCAAGCAGGGAGAAATCCTGCCAAACCGGCCAAATCACACGCCAAACTACACAGGCTGGACACCACGGAGCCTAAATCTTGATGGCCTCGGTCCCGGTTGGGCCGCCTCACCTATGTTGGCTATAATAGCAGAGTCAGGCGTAGATTGTGATTCGGCGTCCCGGTCCGGTCTTCATAGAAAGAACCGCGAAAGAACCACGGCAAATCAACCAGATGAAAAACCAGAGGAAACTATAAATGGCGGAAACCCTTCTAGAAGCTGCAAAAAACTTCGTCCCACTTATTAGAGCAAATCTGGACCAAATAGATTCAGAATGCCAACTTCCCAGCGATTTAGCCGAGGACATGGGCAACAAAGGCCTCTTTGGCCTGTACGTTCCCAAATCCCTCGGCGGCCCAGAAGCAGACCCAATCACCGCTTTCCCAGTGGTGGAAGAGATCTCCAGAGCCGACGGCTCCGCAGGTTGGTGCTGTTTCAATGGCACAGCCTTGACGGCCGCGGTCTCTCGGATAAGCGTCGAAGCGGCCAAAGAACTGTTCGGAGACCCGCCCACCATCCGGGGCTCGGGCTCAGCGCGCTCAGGCGGCACCGCAAAGGTGACAGACGGCGGCTACGTGATCAACGGCCGCTGGAATTACCTGAGTGGTGTGGACCACGCCAAGTGTCTATTCCTTAATTGCGATCTAGTCGATGACAATGGCCCGGTGTTGTCTGAGGACGGCAGCCAGGTAACTAAAGTGGCGGTCGTCCCCGTGGATTCAGGTAAGGTCATCACCAACTGGAACACGATGGGAATGAGGGGCACAGCCAGCAACGACGCTGAATATACCGACATGTTCGTCCCTGAAAGTCACACTTACTCGCGCGCAGCGCCAGCGGTCCACGTAGGACCGCTGTGGAATCCCCAGACCGCCATCCTCTTGAGCTGGACACTGGCCTCTGCAAACGCTCTGGGAATGGCCCGGGGCGCCATGGACTCGTTCATGGAGTTGGCGACCGCCGGCTCCACCACCTCCACCATGCTGCTGCGCGACAGGTCTGCCGTTCAAACAACTGTTGGCGAGTGCGAAGCCATCATCGGCGCCGGCAGAAGCTATGTTCTGAGCGCGGTTGGGTCGATGTGGGAATCCCAGGTCGCGAAATCTGCCGACCTGATGGACAAGGCGGTCCACGCCAGATTGGCCATCGCCCACGCCATCCGTCAGTCGGTGAAAGTCGTGGACATGCTGTTCTACGCCGCTGGCACCGGCGCCATTCACCATTCCAATCTCTTGGAAAGATATTTCAGGGACCTGCACGTGAGCGGACAGCACATATCTGGCCTCCATTCCAACTACGAGTACGGCGGGCAGGCGCTGCTGGGCGCGGAGCGGACCGCGATGACCTACGCCTAGGTAGAA
>DCWQ01000035.1:36502-82166 GCA_002328185.1 Dehalococcoidia bacterium UBA2158 | reverse complement strand
CCTACGCCTAGGTAGAAAGCCGGCGATTCTTTTAAGGAATAACAATGCTGTTTCTGGTGATTAGCTCGCCCTTGCCGACCCGTCCATCTGATGCCCGTGAGGCGCGGAAGAATTTCTGGCCCTGGGTGGAGGACAAGATTGCTCGTGGCGTTGCTCGGTCGTTCTACCCGAGGGCAGGCAGAGGCGCCGTGGCGGTCTTCGACGTAGACTCCCATGAAGCACTGCACGGCCTGCTCACGGAGTGGATGGAGGCTGTGCCTTGTGAGTTCCAGATTCTTCCTCTGATGGAACCCGGATCCATAGTCGCATTTCTTGCCGATGAGCCAGGAACGTAACGCGCCCGGCCCCCAGGTTCTCATTGACCGTGGCAGGCGCGTGTGCTGTAATCCTCTCTGTTCCTCCTTGCTAACTAGGCGGAGCAGATCTACTGGAGGATTGAAGACCAAGATGAAGTTGCTTACCTATCAAACCGACAAAGGACCTCGCTGCGGAGTCCTGCAGAACGACGAAATCGTCGATGTCAGCGGCCTGTTGGGGGCCACCAGCCACACCATCCATGACGTGAAACAACTGTTGGAACGGGGCGACTCGCCTCTAGACAGGATACGCGAGGCGCTTTCAAGCAACACCCCTGCCGTCAGGGTGCCTCTGGCCGGCGCGAACCTTCGCGCTCCCATAATCCAACCGCCCACGGTGCGGGATTTCATAGTCTTCGAAGAGCACGCAAGCAGCCAGGGGACCCGCGAGCCCAACGAGGTCTGGTACCGGATGCCGGTCTTCTACTTCTCCAACCCACTGTGCATCTACGGGACCGACTCCGAGATACCATTCCCCTCCGCGTCATCGCAGTTCGACTATGAACTGGAGATCGGCTGTGTCATCGGCAAGGAAGGCAACGACGTAGCGGCGGCGGACGCCATGGACCACATCGCCGGGTTCACGTTGTTCAACGACTGGAGTGCCCGGGACCTTCAGGTGGACGAGATGGCCTTCGGACTTGGGCCGGCCAAGGGCAAGGACACGGCATCCTCCATCGGCCCCTGGCTGGTGACCACCGACGAACTAGCCTCCCACCTGAAAGACGGTCGCCTGGATCTGATCTGCGAGGTCAGGGTCAACGGAGTCCCGTGGTTGAAGGACGGCGCCGCGATAGACGCCTATTTCAGCTTTGCCGACATGGTTGAGCGGGCGTCCAAAGACAGCCGCATCGTGCCCGGTGACGTCATTGGCAGCGGCACAGTCGGCGGCGGTTCCATTCGGGAGGCAATCCGCAAAGGCTATCCTGGTGCCCGTTTTTTGGAGCCCGGCGACGTTGTCGAACACGAAGTGGAAGCAATCGGCGTTCTCCGAGGCACGATCGGCCCCAAGCCCAAACTAGATCCCGGCTACCGATTCACGGTCAAAAACCCGTCTCCGGTGCCTGAAGCAGGCATATCCAAGGACTATCAGTACAAACGCTCATAGTTCCGGGGCGGCTGACACCAAAGCGCATATATCGTGAGAGTACCAATGATCAAATACGACCCTGATAATAGGATTGAGATCACCGTCAAAGAGTTGGAGTACCAGGACGGGCTGGCCGTTCGGGTCTACCAGCCCGCCGGCGCAGGGCCTTTCCCCGCGTTGGTGGACGTTCATGGAGGGGTCTGGACCAACGCCGACCGAACTCAGAACGAAGTTATGGACAGGGCTCTTGCCGAAAGCGGCATCGTGGTGGCGGCCGTGGATTTCCGTCAGGCCCCTGATAACCCATATCCAGCGCAGGTTGCAGATGTAAATCTCGCTAGCCGTTGGCTGAAATCCAGGGCAGCCGACTTCAATGCCGACCCCAACACCGTCGGCGGAATAGGTTCATCCAGCGGCGGACACACGATTTCGCTGAGCGCCATGCGGCCCTATCACCCTGATTACAGTTACATCGACCTGCCGGACTCGGACGCTGACGCCACTTTGAAATACCTGCTTCTGTGCTGGCCAATCATTGCTCCGTACGAACGGTACAAGTACGTCCAAGAAACCGGCAATGATCGGATAATAGGGCTTTCCGAGGGGTATTTCGGGACCACTGACGCCATGAAAGAAGGCTCGCCTTTCCAGATACTTAAGAGGGGAGAAAAATCGGCCCTGCCGCCCACATTGATCGTCCAAGGAACGGCGGACACCAATCTGCCGGTGCCGGTGACCGAGCGATTCGCGGCTGCCTTTCAGGAGGCCGGTGGAGACATCGAGTTGGAGCTATTCCCCGGTATGCCCCATCTGTTCGGCAACACAGCCGGTCCCGAATCGGACCGGGCCGTCGCCCTGATGAAGAAGTTCGCGGCCAAGTGCCTTTCCCAAGCGTGATCGGCGGACAATAAGGCGCTTGCCAGACTCCGGTTAATCGCCCGGCGAAACCAGCGAATAGACCCGCACCGGCTCGCCGTTGCCTTTGAGGTCGATCATCCGTTCCTCAGCGTTGGGGTAGTCGGCCCGAACACCTTCGTAAACTTCGTTGGGGATCAGTATCTCGCCGAGCTTGGCCATGCTTTACAGCCTTCAGGCCATGTTGGCCACATCGCCCATGATGGTGTAATCGGTGCAGGTGTCCGACCCGGCGTTTGTGGCCAGTCCCAGACCGGTCGTGATGCCGATCCCCGCCTTCAGAGATCGGGCCCCCGGCTTTGATTGATTTCCGGGACCGCTTTCTGAATCTCTTCCTCGACATTAATGGCCCGAGACAGATGGTCTTCACGCCTCACCGGAACATTGAAGAACGCCAGGACTGCGTCGCCACGGAAGTGGTCGATGATGCCGTCTTGGCCGACAACGATATTGGAGCACCGTCGAAAGAACTCGTCGATATAAGGAGTGATCTCCTGGGGCCCGTGTTGGTGGATCAGCGTCGTGAAACCGTGTACGTCGGCGAAAAGGACGGTAACCTCGGAGATGCGGCCCACCTCCCAGTGAGCGGCTCAAATATTGCAAAGATTGGGTTTTTTGAGGCTGCGATTCACGCCTAAAAAACGCCATATAGCGCGCGGACGCCGGTGAAATGCATCTTCCGGTCCAGCGTTAGCAGGGCGCGCCACAACACCGACTGCGGAGAAACCTTGTGCACCGGAGCTCCCCCACGCAACCATACAACATGGTCGATGATGCAGGTGTCGGACAATTCGTGGTCATGCACGCCGTTTCTCCGAGGGTGTTCGAATCGAGAAGAATGATGCACCAGACGGTGAACGACCTGCCTCCTAGCTACTCCAACCGCCGTATCTTAGGCAGGACGATGGCTGCGGCCAGGCTAATCCCGGCCAGCGCTGCGCCGTTGACCAGCAGCGCTCCCTGCGCGCCCAGGGCCCCGGCCAGACCGCCCACGCCCATGTGCCCCACCGGCGCCACTCCGATGCTCAGCACCCATGAGCCCATAGCCCGCCCACGCTGCTCGTCGGGCACGTTGGACTGCATCAGTGTCTTGTATAGGGTGTCCACCGACATAGCGCAGGCGTTGACCGCTGCTAGCACGATTATGAAATAGACCAGGGCGGAAGAAACCGAGAACGCCATCAACCCCAGGCCAAACCCGGTGGCGATGATGAACATCAGCAGACCCTTACGGCGGTAGTCCCGAAGGTTGGCCAACAGTGCCAGGCCAAGCAGCCCACCGGCTTGCCGCACCGCCGTAAGGTAGCCCAGACCCGCTGGGCCGACGTGCAGCACTTCTTTGGCGAAGACTGGCAGCAGAGTCATGTGGGTGAAGCCCAAGACCTCGGTGACGGAGGTCAGGCACATCAGGACGAAGATCACCTGGTTCTCTCTGAGGAACCGGACGTACCCGGCCAAGTTTTGCAGCACCGGCTCTCGTATCGGCTGTGCTGTAATGGCGGATTTTCCAATCAACAGCAAAACAGATGCCGACGCCAGGTAGCTGGCCCCCACCGCCAGATACTGCCAGCCCGGCCCGACCGCCTCGATCAGCGCCCCGGAGATGATCGCACCGGCGATGCCGCCCGCCTGCATGGCCATCTGGTTCAAGGACAGTCCGTTCAACGCATGCTCCGGCCCTACTATGTCGTAGGTGTAGGCGTTCCGGGTGGTCAACGTGAAGGCGAAGACGCAGCCTCCGGCGCCGACCAAAACGACCACCACCCATACTGCGGGATCTCCGTTCAGCAGAACCGTGGCCATGACCGCCGCGACCAGTACTCCACCCAAGGCGCTGAAGAACAGGAACAATCGCCGCTCCAGCCAGTCGGCCATGGCCCCGGATAATATTCCCAGGAAAAACATGGGCGCCATCCGGGCAGCGGCGGCGATGCCGACCATGAAGGCCGAGCCGGTGATGTCGAAGACCAGCCACCCCACCGCCACGTGCTCCATCCCCGTGCCCAAGGAGTAGAACAGGGTGGAGAGCCAGAACAGCCGGAAGTCCCGGAAGCGCAGGGACGATGCCCAAGCGCGGGTGTAGACAGAGCGTGGAATCAATTCGCCATTCCCTGCCGCCTCAGCCTGCTATATACTCGCCATTGCCCACGGGCGGACGCGCACCAGCACGCCGCCAGCCTTAAGGAGTCGAAAACCGTCATGAAGTTCGCTCTATTCCTCACGGCCTCTTGGGCCGAAAAGGACACGGTCCACCAGAGCCGCATCTACGGAGAGGTGCTGGAGCAGGTCCAGTACGCCGAGGAATTGGGTTTCGATTCCATCTGGATCGCCGAACACCACTCTAGTCGCTATGGGATATTCCCATCATTGATGCCCATCCTTGCACATATCGCCGCCCAGACCAAGACCATCCGCCTGGGCGCCGGGGTCAGCGTTCTGCCGTTTCATCACCCGATCCGCCTAGCTGAAGAAGCGGCCATGTTGGACCTGCTCAGCAACGGCCGGTTGAATCTTGGGGTGGGACGAGGTTCGGCCGACTATGAGTACGGGAACTTCAAGATCGATTTCGAATCGCGCAACGACCGCTTCCGTGAGGTGCTGGACATCATCTTGGGATTATGGACCACCGAAGACTTCACCTACCACGGAGAATATTACCAGGTGGACGGAATCACCATTGCCCCCCGTCCGTTGCAGAAACCCCATCCGCCGGTGCACGTGGCTGTTTCCCGCACCGCCGCTAGCATCGATGTCGCAGTCGCACGGGACATGCCGGTACTAACCACCTACTTCACGCCGGTGGAGGACACACTGGCGTTGATGAAGCTATATTCCGACCGGTGCGCCGCCGCCGGCAAGGTTTCCAAGATGGACGAGATGCCCTTCTTCCGGTTCATCTACCTGTCCGAAGATGAGAAAGAGGCTCATGAGACCCCCGAAAAAGCCATAACCTGGGTGCGGGACCTCAGCGCCTACCGGCACACGCTTACCCAGGGCGATGAGATAAACATGGATCTGGAGCAATGGAAGACGACGCGGACGGACGAACCGCGCACCTACGAGTCGGAATTGTCCAACAACTACTTCTGCACGCCGGACCAATGCATTGAGAAGATATGCGGGTTGCAGAGCCAGCATGGCATCAGCTACTTCGGAGCCAACTTCGCCTTCGGCGATATGGCACACGACAAGGTCATCGCTTCGATGAAGTTGTTCGCCGAAACGGTCATGCCTAAGTTTAGGTAGGGTGGATTGGGCGTCATACCTTGAGTCACGGAAGGCCCCCATCCTAACCTTCCCCCGTGCGTGAAGGAAGGGGTTTTTGTCTCTCCTCCGGTGAACACTGCCACAAAACTGTCATTCGGAGGAGTGCCGCAGTCCGACGAGGAATCTCGTTTTGCGCCGGAACCGGGCTTCACCAGAGCAACAAGACCCCGCTCTTTCCACAGAAGGAGCGGGGTCTCAGCATGCTAGATCGCTAAATTTCTAAGACTGGTCTATTTAAACTTGGGAATTACCTTGTCGGTGAGGATGCGTATGGTCTTCATCACGACATCTCGCGGGACTGAAGACGTCCAGTTGACCTCGAACATGATCTCGTCTGTGGCGTATTGCTCCCGCAGAACCTCGATCTTATCGACCACATCTTCTGCGGTGCCGAACAGGTTGACCTCAGCGGTCGTTTCAGGGCTGGCGGAGCCGGCGTCGGTGCTACCGATGCCGATCCTACCGTTGAAATACCGCTTGGCCAGGTCCATGAGGTCGTCGCTCAGGCGCTCTGCCTCCTCTTTCGTGTCGGCCAACAGAGTTGGGATACGGACCACGGTTGTCGGTTCACCCTCGTGTCCAGCGTCATACCAGGCTTTCCGGTAGCTTGCGACGTCTTGCAGTTGGATGGTGGTCCCCCTGAGATTGTGGGTGGAGCTCCCGGCTCCGATGGCGATCTTGTAGCCCAGGGTGCCCATGGGAATAAAACTCTCTGAACTGTCCACCGGCAGCACCATTTGGGGATAGGGCTTCTGGTAGGGCTTGGGGATGGACAAGTACGGCTCGTAGAACGCGGGATAGTTGTAGTACTTCCCCTCGAAGCCAGAGAAAGTGTCCTCCGTCCAGAGCTGCTTCATGACTTCCAAGAACTCATAGAAGTAATCCCGGCGTTCCTCAGAACCGCGAGACCGTGCTCCAGCTCCATAGTAGAACCGACCCTTGCTGACCTGGTCGATTATGGAGATCTGTTCCGCGGTCTGGAAAGGGTCATCCAACATCAGGTTGTCGAAGGCGTACCGTTCGTGGGGCAGCGCCCTTTCCGATAGTTCCTCTTTAGCCATCTTCATCAGCGGGCGGTGGATCGACGATCCAATTCTGATGTTCTTGGTGCGCGCGGCGATGATCGCGGACAGCATGAGGACCTGGGGGTCCATGCTCGCCTGTGTGGAAAAGTGGCCTCCGCCGAGCCAGATATAATCCCAACCCGCCGACTCCACCAGATCGACCTGCTCAAAGTTCTTGTCGTAAGCCTCTGACTCGAGCATCTCTCCGCCGGAATAGGCGGGGTCCCATGGAACCTTGTCACCGGCGTACAAAGCGTTCCAGGTATCAAATAATCCAAAATCCATCGTTGTCATGTTGCCACTCCATTCGTGCTATTTGGGTTATTGCGGAGGTAATTCTACGCCTGCTGAGCAAGTTCCTCAACACTGGGCTCCGGCATTCCGTCGCTCCAGGTTGGGTCGCGTAATTCCAATTTATTACCGCTGGGGTCGAAGAAATAGAGTTCCCGGCCCGTGAAGAATCCCTGTTTGCGGTGCACCAATCCGTCGATGGGAACATCGCGCTCAAGGAACAGTTTACACGCCTTGAGCAGCGTCTCGGGGCTAACCGTGAACGAATGATGCACGAATTCCTCGGTCTGGGCAGAAACGTCCTGCGGGTTGGTCCGTTCGGCCAGCAGGATCCGGTGCTCCGCCACCTTGAAGCAGGTCATCCGCGAGTTGCCCAGCCGGCCCACATGTTCCAGGCCAAGGAACTCACCGTAGAACTGTTCCGATTCCTCCAGGTTGTTCACTGCAATGGACCAGTGAGTTACGTCCTGAACGTCTAAAAGCCCCATGATTCCCTCCCGATCTGTTACGAATTCAGGTATTGGAAACTAGATTCTAGGTTGTCGAACACTGCGGCGTGTGGGGGTATCTCCATGATAGCCGCCCCGGCATAACCCTTGGCGTCTAGTATGTCCCGCATCTTGTGGCAATCGAGGTCGCCGTCGGCGACGCTGGGAAGACTGTCTCCGCCTGCGATTTGCTTGAAATGGACGATCTTGATCATGTCCAATGGCAGCGCGTCCAGTTCGGCCAATGGGTCGGAGTCGGGGAAACGGCGCAGTTGGTTGGTGGGGTCGGGGCAGAGGCCCAGTCCTTTTGCGACGGTTTCCGGCACCAGGCCCCGAACATGTTCCACCAGCATGGCCATGTCGCGGATGGGCAGCGACGAGTTCTCCATGGACATGATCACGCCCTGGCTCGCGGCCTCGGTAGCCAAGCTAGTAAGGCCCAGGGCCTCCTCGGGAATGTCGCTCAGGGTAGACCAAGGTCCTTCCAAAGGAGATGGGTCAACCACCCGGAGGTGGGGCTGGGAGCCGCCGACCAGTTTGGCCCCGGCCAGCGCAGCCTGGAACATCTCGCCTTGTGGGTCGATCTTCTGCGTCAAGCACGGCAAGGCCATGGCCAGGTCGAAGGTCAGGGATGGATAGGCGTCAACCACAGCCTGTAGCTTCTCCAGATTGGGCCGCCAGTCATCTCCGGCCCCTTCTTCGCATTCTCCCAGGCAAGTCTGCCTCAGTTCGATGTGCTTGGCGCCCTTTTCAACCGCCGCGCCCACCAGTTCTTTGACCGTGTGCGAGAGCAACTGCTCTCGCCACGAGTTGGTTATCGCGCCGTAGATCATGATGTGCTCCTAAATTTAGACCAGGACGCCGAACCCGGACACGGTGCAGATCTCGATGCGGTTGCCGTCCAGGTCGTTCAAGTAAAAGGCGCGTTGGCCGTCGTTCCTGGTTTGGATGTCGGTGGTCTCGATGCCCTTGGTGGCGAAGTACTTGTGGGACTCCTCGATCTCATCCACTTCAAAGGCAGTGTGATGGGAGGGCGTCGACGGAGCGTCCACGTTCTCGATAATGTGGATCATGGCCCCGCTGGGCAGTTGCAACCAGTATAGGTGGTCGCCATTGACCATCTTGGGGATCTGGCCCACCCCGAGGATGTCCTGGTACCACTTCAACGCAGCGTCCTTGTCTTTGACGTTGTAGGTGATGTGGTTGATATTCTTCAGCCGGATGTTGTCAGCGAGCATCGGGCCCTCCAATAGTTTAGTGTGAACCTTATTTACGCCCACTATAATAGTTCGCCCGGCGCAGAAACGGAACACCGGTTTTTTGGAAACCAGGACACCGGGGGCACTCGGGACGCAGTTGGCGGTGGACGCCACACCCGCCACGACGGTAATATTCCCCCAACGCAAGCGGTCAGCGCCCCGGCGTTGGCAGAGGACACGAAGCATGAAAGCGTCAATGTTCGCCGCCATGGGATATTCCAAGCGGCACACTTTCCCTTCCACCTGGCCGGTCGCGCCGGTCCACGCTGACCCACAGACCTCGGTGGAGAGCTACCGGGAAGGCATGGAAGAGTGCGAGTTGGCCGAAGAGATGGGGTTCGATTGGCTCAGCTTCTCCGAACACCACTATTCAGGCCGGATACCCACCGGCACACCCGCCGTCATGGCATCTGCCGTGGCCGAGCGGTGCCGAAAGATAACCATCGCATTGCTGGGGCACCTGCTGCCGCTGAACAATCCGGTGCGGGTCGCCGAAGAACTGGCGTTGCTGGACAACCTGAGCGATGGCCGTTTGGTCGCCGGTTTCCTCCGGGGCACTCCCAACGAGGACCAGGTCTACACCATGAACCCGGCTGAGGGCCGGGGCCGCCTGCTGGAGGGCATGGACCTGATCTTGAGAGCGTTGACCGAGCCCGAGCCATTCTCCTGGGAAGGCCGCTACTACCAGTTCCGCACCGTGGCTGTCTGGCCCCGCCCGGTGCAGCAGCCCACACCACCGGTGATCGTCGGCACCCGGAGCGACGATACCATCCGCTATGCCGCTGAGCACAGGCTCGGTCTGGGTGTGTCATTCCTGCCTGTGGAACAGGTGCAAACGATAACCGACAAGTACCGCGATTGGTGTGAAGAGGCCGGCTGGACCCCCGGCCCCGACAACATCGTCTACCGGGGCAGCATCTATGTAGCCGAGACTGACGAGCTGGCCCAAGAGTGGTTTGAAGGCTTGCAGCAGTCCAAACCGGGTCCCAACATCCCCCTACGCCGGACGGTGGCCGAAGCGATAGGCGCGGCCCGCGCTGGCAACGTCTTCGACCTGCGGGGCGTGGTTGCGGGCAGTCCGGAGGGCGACGTGGTGGGAAACTCTCTGGGAATCAATTTCCTGGGCAGCCCCGACACGGTGGCCAAACAGATAAAGGAATTCCACGACCGTTGCGGCGTGGGAGTGGTCGACATGCCGTTCCAGCAGAACAAGGTCGATCACGAAGCCGTTTTGAAAGAGATCGAGCTGTTCGGAAGGGCGGTCATCCCCCAACTTAGAGAGTTCTAGCCATGGTCTTCCAGGGAAAAGAGGTAGAGGCCGACGGCTTTAAGATTCGCTACTGGGAGGCTGGGCAAGGCCGGCCGGTGATGACGCTGGACGCAACCGGATGGCGCGGCACCAAACTCCATGACGCCCTGGCCGAGAAATTCCACGTGCTCTCGCTGGAGTTGCCCGGCACAGGGGATTCGCGGACCAACGTTGAATCGAAGTCCCTCGGAGAGCTGGCAGCCACCTCTGCCAAGGCAGCAGCCGCGCTCACGACGGAGCGGTACACCCTCATCGGCATGTCATTCGGGGCCGATGTCGCCATCTGGCAGGCAGTCCAGAACCCGGACCAGGTCGAGGCACTGATCCTAGTTTCGCCCACCGCCATTCAGGCGAAAGATACTCCTGCCGGTGCAAATGCCGAAGATGTTCACAAGATGATGTTCGCCCACGGCGAGAATGCTGATAAGCACGCGGCGTTATCCCAGGAAATATTTGCCAAGGAATCGGAGTTGGCACGTCGACTGGGTTCGGGCGTTGAGGCGAGGCTTGGCGATATCCACTGCCCCACGCTGGCCGTATTCGGACAGGAAGACCGCCTGGTCTCTCCCGAAGCGGCCAGGGTCTACCGGGAGAAGATACCCAACTGCAACATTGCCCTCGTCTACGACGCCGGACACTGCATCATCGGAGACCGCCCGGAAGCCCTGATAAACACCGTCACCGATTACGCCGAGCGCTGGGAAACTTTCATCATCGGCCACCAAGCGGGTCTGATCAACCCTTAACTCTAACCCCATTATGGACGCCTAGATGATGTAGGGGCAGTTTTCCAACCTGCCCTGTCACACAGCCACGATCTTTGCCACACCGAACAATCCTATGGGTCAATGGATCGGAACATCTTCTACAGGTAGGGGCGGGTTGGAAACCCGCCTCTACAAAATCGGCACTCGCCTGGACTGCGGCCGGTTACTCCGTGATGTCGATCAGTTTGTCGGCGATGGCCTGGTCCCGGAGTCCCGAGTTCTTCTCTACGTGAAAGCGGATACCGGCCAGGGCCTCGTCGACCATTCTAGAGTACAACAGGTTGGCTGCGTCGCCCTGCTCAGCGACTTCAAGAAGTTCTGCGCCGTTGTCTTTGATCTGGGAGAGCGCCCATTCCACCTGGTCCGCAACTCGCCTCAGGTCGTCAGGGAACTCCACGTGGGAATTGCCGGGGCGTCCCAGCAGGTCGTAGCCGCCTTTGTGCCAATGGCCGGGGGTGTCGTGGCAGTCGAACCTGATGACTTTCGTATTGCCCACATCGACGCCGATGGTCGGTCCGCCCATGCCCATGCCGCGCACGTTCAATATCGTGCAGGGCCATAGATATATCGAAACTTGTCCGTCCAGGGACAAGGGCAGTGTTATCGCTTCACCGCGGTAGGTCTCGCCGGCTATCTTGGTCGCCAATCTCTGGTCATCTGACATCGGCCATTCTGGCCGACATCTGTTGATATTAAGATGTTTAAAAAATGGCATACTCGTAGGCCGGCTCCAAATTGGGTGCCGCTAACCTACGCCCGGTTGGCGTCCGGGTCCCGCCACGCTTCCGGCCCACCGAGGCCGTGTTCCATGTTCCAGGTGGGCACGTCGAAACACTTGCCGGTGATGCCGGTGTTGGCGTCCTGGCTGGCCAGGAACAGAGTGATGGGGACGATGTGTTCCGGCGTCATCGAGAAGCGGCCCGGCCTGTTGCTGCTCCCGGTCTGGCCCTCGGTGCGCCGGGCTTCATTCTGCTCGTCGTACCCGGTGGTGCGAGCGTTTCCGGGAATCAAGATGTTCACCGCAACGTTGCTCTCCTGGACCTCGTCGGCCAAGTAGAACATCATGGTCAGGGTGGCCGCCTTGGCCGACTGGTACGGCATCTCCCGGCTGCTGGAACGCTGGGCCACGTAGGCCCCGCCCACCGCCGTGTGCATCGCCCCGCCGCTGATGACCGAGATGACGCTGCCGCTCTGCCGCTCCAGCATGGGCTGGATGAATTTGCGAGTGACCTTCAAAGTCCCAAAAACGCCCACGCCAAACATCTTTTCCCAGTCAGAGTCCGTGGTCTCCAGGGTCGTGATTTTGCCGGTGGGCGGAAATAGGTTCCGCTGCCGCAGCCCGGCGTTGTTGACCAGCGCGTCCACGGTGCCGAATTTGTCCATGGTGGCCTGGTAGGAGGCTTCGACTGCCGGGCCGTCGCTGATGTCGACTGTGGAAACCAGCACATTATCCTGGCGGCCCTGTAATTCCTTCAAGAAAGCGACGTCGCTGTCCCCGGAGAGCCCGGTGGGGTCCCAAGAGACGTCCATGGCCACCACTTTGGCGCCCTCGGCCAAGAATCCCGTGACCATGGCCCGGCCCATGCCCCTGGCGGCGCCGGTCACCGCGACAACACGGCCCTGCAATTCAGAAATACCCGCACTTCCTTTTTGGATGGCTTCAGCCATCATACACGTCTCGATACCATGCTATTATTGGGCCGCAATCCTGAGCACGGAGGACCAATATGCCCCCCACAGGCAATGACTGGCTGGCCCTGACCACTGAAGAGACCCTGGAGCGGGACATCCCCATCTGCGACCCCCACCACCATTTTTGGGTTCACCGTCCGGAGCCCGTCGACTACCAGCGGTACCTTCTGCCAGAACTGGCTGGCGACGTTAACAGCGGCCACAACGTGCGTTCCACCGTGTTCATAGAGGTCCGCTGTGAGTATCGTGCCGACGGCCCTGACGAAATGAAGCCCGTTGGCGAGGTTGAATACGTCCAGACCATCGCTGACGCCAGCGCCGCCGGGGGCCACGGCCCCACCCAAGCCGCAGCCGCCATCGTCGGACATGCCGACTTGAAGCTGGGCGAGGGTGTGCGTCCGGTGTTGGAAGCCATGCAGGCCGCCAGTCCCAACCGCTTCCGGGGGGTACGGCACTCGGTGGGCTGGGATGAGAGTCCGGAACTGGCCAATCGCGAGATCAAAGGAGCACTGGGCACCGACGGCTATCGGGCCGGGGCAAAAGTCCTGGCCGACATGGGCCTGATCCTGGAGAACTCCCTTTACTTTCATCAGGCCGGGGAATTGGTTGATTTCGCCAATTCCGTGCCTGACCTGACCATCGTCTTGAACCATATCGGCGGGCTGGTCCGGGTCGGCCCCTACGCCAACCGCGACGATGAAGTGCTGCCCGCATGGCGCAAGGGCATCGAAGAGATGGCCGAGTGTCCCAACATCGTCCTGAAGCTGGGCGGCGTCGGGCAGACCCGCTTCGCCTACGGCTGGGATGAGCTAGAGAAACCCATCGGCTCCGAGGAGTTAGCTGCGCAGTTGGGACCCCTTATGAACCACTGCATCCAACAATTCGGGCCGGAGCGCTGTATGTTCGAGAGCAACTACCCGGTGGACAAGATCTCATATTCCTACAACGTGCTGTGGAACGCCTTCAAACGGCTGTCCAAAGCCTATTCGGCCACTGAACGGGCCGCCATGTTCCACGACACCGCCGCCCGCGTTTACAAGATCAATTACTAACCGAGCCCTTAAAGGAGCAACCCTGAGATGGATGTCAGACCCTTCACCATCGCCATAGAAAACAGTGTCCTGGAAGACCTGCAAAAGCGCCTGGCTGACACCCGCTGGCCCGACGAGATTCCCAACACCGGCTGGGACTACGGCAGCAACCTAGGCTACTTGAAAGAATTGGTCGAGTACTGGCGGACCAAGTTCGATTGGCGCGCCCAAGAAGCCAAACTCAATGCCTTCAACCACTTCAAGTCCAAGGTTGACGGTCTGGACATCCACTTCATCCACGAGAAGGGCAAGGGGCCGAACCCCATCCCGTTGATCATCACCCACGGCTGGCCAAGCTGTTTCTTCGAGATGACCAAGATCATACCTCTGCTGGCCGACCCCGCCAGCCACGGCGGCGACGCGGCCGACTCCTTTGATGTTGTTGCGCCGTCTCTACCCGGATTCGGGTTCTCGGATCATGCCCAGGAGCGGGGCATGGAGGTGCAACGGGTGGCCGGCATGTGGAACAAGCTGATGACCCAGAACCTTGGCTACCCCAAGTTTGCCGCCCAGGGAGGAGACATCGGCAGTGGCGTTACCGCCCGGCTGGGCTTTGCCCATTCGGATACCCTTTTCGGCATCCACCTGACTTCCATCACCCGGCCCACGCCCTACATGGGCCCCGGTTCCAAACCGGTGACCGACGCCGAGCAGGCGCTCATCACCCAGCGCGACAAGTGGTTCGCCGACGAGGGCGGTTACAACCATATTCAGGGCACTAAACCCCAGACCCTGGCCTACGGTCTGAACGATTCCCCAGTGGGGTTGGCCGCGTGGATCGTGGAGAAATACCGCACCTGGAGCGACTGCGGCGGCGACGTGGAGAAGAGCTACACCAAGGACGAATTGCTGACCATCGTCACCATCTACTGGGTGACCCAGACCATCAGCTCATCCACCCGCATGTACTTCGAGAACCAGAAGAACCTGTGGACCATGGAGAAAGACCAGAAGGTGCCTGCTCCCGCCGGGATGGCCATGTTTCCCCAGGAGATATCCAAGCCGCCGAGAGAGTGGGGCGAGCGCTCCTACGACGTGCGGCGCTGGACCGAGTTGACCAGCGGCGGCCACTTTGCCGCATTGGAAGAACCCCAGCAATTGGCCGAAGAGGTCAGGTCCTTCTTCCGGGACTTCAGGTAGTCCTAGCGACCGGCGCCCTTATCGAATAGTGACCTTGAACGTGAAAGGTGAGGGGACGTCGGACTTTGGGCTTTGCAGGTAGAGTTTCTGCGAGCCGCCGCCTTCGAATATGAATGTGGCCGACCGGTTCGTTACTATGAGACTGGTCTCGACTATGTAGCCACTTGCCTCGGAATTCCAGATTCCCACGGTGCCGTCGTCCACGCTGGTCAGCTCGAATTCATAGGCAACGCATTCGCGGACGTCGATCACGTAGGTCTGTGATTTCCATTCGCCGTCGTCCTAGTCCGACGATATGATGGTCCCGGACACCAGTTGGCCCACGCTGACCTCCATGCCCCGCCGCCGCAAGCCAACGCCGCAGCCATATCCCCAATGAAGACAAATACTAGAAGCTTCATCAGTCCCTCAAACGAATTCTCGTCCCAACTCTAACCGCACCAATGCGGCAGTGAGAAGGCGTGTTGATTACAGTTTGTCCAAATCTTATACTGCCAGCGGACTCACAGCATCACAGGAGGGCGAATGGCTTCATTCCAAGAGAGGGCCAGTTTATATAGATCTGAATCTGAAGCTTTCCAGAAATACCTGAAAGGCCTTCCGGCAGAATCGTGGACCAAGCAGAGCGCCTGCGACGAATGGTTGGTCGGCGATGTGGTCGCCCATCTGGTGGGCAACTCCGAGTTCTACGCCGGAACCGTCGCCCGTGGTTTGACGGGTGAGTCATCTCCTCCTGAGGGACGCCCAGACGCTGGGACTGGCCATCCGTCCATCAGCGCTGAAGCCCTGGCCAAGTCCTCTATCGCCGCCAAAGAGCGCCTGGGAGACCAACTCCTCAGCACCTACATCGAGAAGGACAACATCCTGATCAACCTTCTCACGGGGCTCAATGCCGAGGACCAGTCCAAGCCCTGCTACCACCCCGGCAGCATCGTGCCCGCTGGCAACTTCGTTGACCTGCGCTTCAAAGAGATCGTCCTCCATCAATGGGACATCCGGTCGGCCATCGAGGAGAAAGCGGGCCTTTCCGCTGCGTCTTTGGGTTCCATGGTCATCCTGATCCAGGAGTCGTTCGCGTCCGGTTCGCTTCGGTGGGCTTTCTGGGCCGGCCCGGCATTGGACCGTGAAGTTCGTTATCGGTTCGAGGTGAAGACGCCGGTGCCGGTGACAGCCGACATCGTGGTAGAAGGAGACAAGTTCCGCTACGAGAAGTCACCCCAGGGAGACGCCGACGTAACGTTCCGCTGCCACACCCACATCTTCGCCCTGCTGATGTACGGCCGGATGCCAGCCGCTGAGGCCATGGCCGCTGGGCATCTGGCGGTCGACGGCGACAGCGAACTAGCCGCCCAGTTCAGCCAGTGGTTCAAGGGGATTTAGTCCTTCAACAAGTACGGTGTTCAACCACAAGTTCGTGGTGAGCCCCGTCGAACCATGCCTGCGCAGAAATTTGGGTCCTTCGATAGGCTCGGGATGAGCGGAATGTGATGACTGCTGCCTCTTCCGTCATTCCTGCGAAAGCAGGAATCCAGGCAATCACCTCTTGCGACTGTTGCCTGACTTGCTGAGAACCGGCGCCCTTACCCTAACCCTCTCCCACGCATGGGGGAGGGAACTTTTCTCCACACCACTCAACTGTCATTCCGAGCGAAACGAGGAATCTCGTTCCTGAGGTAGGCCAACTGCCGGTCTTGCAAGCAGTCACAGGTTTGCAGTTGTGCAAGGGGATTCCCCGTCGGCTTTCGCCTCCTCGGAATGACAGTTTGCTGACGGACTAGCTGTCCGGCCCTAGCCGCTTTAGGGCATCTTCGGACAGACGGTAGATGTACCACCCTTCTAGCCGCTCGGCGCCCAGTTTCTCGTAGAAGCCGATGGCCGGCTCGTTCCAGTCCAGGACCGACCATTCCATCCGTGGGTAGCCGCGGGACTGGGCCAGGCCGGCGCCGTAGGCCATCAGTTTCCGGCCGATGCCGTAGGACCGCCACTCTGGCAGCACGAAAATGTCCTCCAGATACAGACTGGAACGCCCCGAGTAGGTGGAGTAGTGCTGGCAGAATATCGCGCAGCCAACGGCCTCGTCTTCATGGTAGGCCAGGTAGGCTTCAGCGTTGGCGTCTGCGCCAAATAAGGACTCATGGATGTTGTCCTCGGTGGCAACCATTTCGTCGGTCAACTTCTCATAGTCCGCCAGTCCCTTGATGAACTGCAACACGAGAGGGGCGTCTCCGGGCTTGGCTGGTTCGATGCGAATCTTGTTGGCCATCTGTCTACCCCACCCGGTACCGGTTCAAGAGGTCCATGTTGAGTTCGTAGCCAATGCCCGGCCTGTTGGGAACGGTCACGAACCCGTCATCATCTGGCTGCAGCAGCGGCTGGAACATCTCGGCCCGCAGCGGGTCCACGGCCACGGGGTAGATCTCTAGGAACTCGCCGTGGGGTATCGCCGCTGCCAGCGGCAGTTGCAGCTCTTGGCATCCGTGGGGAGCGATGGAAACGCCGCGCTCGGCGGCCAAGTTGGCTATGTCCATGGCCACGTCGTATCCGGGGACGATGCCCACGTCCACGTTCAGGATGGACGCGCCTTTGTGGTCCAGCAAGGTCTTGAAATGGGCCAGATGATAGCCGTTTTCGCCGGTGGCGATCTTGACGCTGGAGGCCTCGGAAAGCTGGCCGTGCCCTTCATAATCGTGGATGGGCAATGGCTCTTCGAACCAGTAGACGTCGTATTGGGGCAGCTGGCGGGCGAACTCCAGAGAGGTTTCCATGTCCAGCGCGCAGTTGGCATCCACCATCAGTGTTGTTCCGTCGCCAATGGCGTTGCGGGCGGCTTCGACCCGGCGCATGTCTCCGGCCACGCCCACGTTGGGGTCGCCGATCTTGATCTTCACCGCTGAAGCGTGCATCTCCTCAACATTGAAGCGCACCTCTTCCTGGAGTTCTTCCAGGCCCTTGCCCTCGGCGTAATAACCTCCTGCGATATAGGTGCGGATGCGGCCTTGCGCCCCGCCCAGCATCCGGTGGATGGACTGTCCGGTGGCCTTGCCCTTGATGTCCCAGCAGGCGATGTTGATGGCCGCCAAGACTTGGGTGTTGATGCCGCCGATACCCAGTATTTTGATCTGCTTCTCGCCCAGATCGTAGGACAGAGCGCGGGTTTCCATGGGGTCGTGTCCCAACACCAGAGGCCGGAAGTAGTCGACATAACCGGGGAACAGGTTCAGGGGCCGCTCGGCAGCGGTGCCGCCGTTCCAGCCGGAGCCGGTGATGCCCTCATCGGTGTGTACCGTTACTTTGTGCAACCGGCCCGGTCCGTAGAAGTGGCCGCCGTTCCAGATTCCCGGCCGCTCCCACTCAAAAACTTCGCTGGTGATATCGGTGATCTTCATCTCTGATTAGTCCGCCCTCAAATCCGTACTAAGCACGTCTATCCGCTGCAGACGCCGCACGCCCAGCACCTCTGCGGACCGGGGCGTCGGCTTCAGCAGGCCCAAGAACAGCTTGATCACCGTGCTCTTACCCACTCCGTTGGGGCCCAGCATTCCGGTTATCCCGTCTTGCACCAAGAAGTACACCGACTCCAGCGCAATAGTCTGCCCGTAGTGTTTGGTGAGTGATTTAGCTTCTAAGCGTGTTTCTACGGAGGTATTATACCCGCGGACTCCGTCCGGTTTGCTCGCCCATCGGCAGGATTTTGGCAGTCCTAATTGACTTGATTTGCAGGGCAGACCATAGTGCTCAGTTGAAATAATCAAATTTGGATACGTATCGGGAGGCAGCTCATGGCAACACTCGTGACCGGCGGCACGGGATTCGTTGGGGCGAACATCGTCAAGGACTTGGCCAATAACGGCCACCAGGTGGTCAGCTTTGATATCAATGGGCCGGACTCCCTGCTGCAGGATTTCCTCGGCGATTCACCGGTGACCTTCGTTCAGGGCGACATCGTGGACCCGGTGTCGGTGGCGCGATTGGGCCAAGACCATCAGATCGACAAGATCATCCACGCAGCGGTCTACACCGTGAATCGGGAAGCCCTCGAAAAAGAGCGTAGCCGCGACGTCATCGCCATCAATCTTGAAGGAACGGCCAACCTGTTGGAGCTGGCCCGAACTCAGAAGGTCGCCAGGTTCATCTATGTCAGTTCCGGGGCGGCTTACGGTCCGGCCATTCCCGGAGACCAAACCCTGAACGAGGAGGCGGCGCCCGCCCCGGATTTCCTGTACGGCATCACCAAGTTCGCCAGCGAGATGATCACCCGCCGCTACGGCCAACTGCACGGCCTATCCACCGCCAGCGTGCGCCTCAGCACCCCCTACGGCCCCATGGAGCGGGTCACCGGCTACCGGGCGGTCATGTCGGTGTTCTACGACTGGACCGGGCGGGCGGCGCGAGGAGAGAGCATCACCCCTGAAGATATGGACGAGGGCCGGGATTATATCTACATCCCAGACATCGCCGACGGGCTTCGCACAGTGTTGGACGCCCCGTCGCTGCCCCATGACCTCTATAACCTGACCACGGGAATCTGGCTGACCTTTCAGGAGATACTGGACGCTGTGATCGAGCTTTCGCCAGGCACTCAGGTCAATACCCCGGCCCCCAAAGCAAAGACCGGCGACACATACTCAAGGGGCCCACTCTCGGGGCACCGCCTTTTCAGCGATCTGGGATGGACGCCTAAGTATGACCTCAGAGCTGGTCTGGCCGATTACATCAAGTGGCGCAAGAATTCCAACTTCCTCGACTGACCAGGCATAGTGATTTTGACAAATAAGGGACGCGGGAATAGGATTGGCGCCTCAGGCCCAAGCGTTAAATAATTTCCCACGGAGGCATGCCAACATGGAAGCCACAGGTATCTCTCACATAGCAGTTTGTGTCAGGGACATGGACAAGGCCCTGGCCTTTTACCGGGACATCCTCGGAATGACAGTGAAGAAGGACTTCATCGAGGACACGAGCACCGGCGGGCTGACCCACACCTACAAACACAAGCGCGACAACCGCCGTACTGTCTACCTCGATTGGGGTCAAGACCAGTTCTTCGTGATGACCAGCCACCCCGGCGACAAGACCGACGGCGAGGGCATCAAGTTGGACCAGGTAGGCGTTAGCCACGTGTCATTCACGGTCAAGGACGTACGCGCTCTGGCCGACGAGCTGATAGCAATGGGCGTGGAGATCGCAGGCGGCATCGAGGCGTTCGCCGACACGGAAGGACACGTCCGCACATTCTTCGCCTTCGACCCCGACGGCATATTGGTCCAATTCGACGCTGGGATTGCATCCTAGGTGATTCTTCCCCAAAGATAGTTTAAAAAGCTCCAAAGCCCGGCATTTTTTGACTGGGCTTTGGTCTGATTAGAGATGTATGTCATGGCCAGTAAATCTAAAGACGGAAGAGATATCCACTGGGGGATATTCGACTGGGTCGAGTGGGATCCCAACTCTCCGTCGCAGATCTTCGATGACCGGCTGAGTCTTCTGGAATACGCCGACAAACAGGACTTCTACTGCTACCACGTGGCAGAACACCACACCACGCCCCTCAGCGTGGCTCCCTCGCCCGGCATGTACCTCTCGGCGGTCGCCCAGCGCACTTCTCGTATCCGGCTAGGCCCACTGGTCTACCTGCTGCCCCTGTACAATCCCCTGCGGCTGATACAGGAGGTCTGTATGCTGGACCACCTGAGCCACGGACGCCTGGAATTGGGCGTGGGCCGGGGCATAGTGCCCTATGAGGTGGCGCGGTTCGGAGTAGACCCCGAAGAAGGGCGGGCCATGTTTGACGAGGCCTTGGCTGTGCTCCTAAAGGGCCTGAACAACGAGACATTGGACCATGAAGGGGAGTTTTACAACTACAAAGACATCAAGTTCTGGATCAGGCCCTACCAGCAGCCCCACCCGCCTATCTGGTACGCAAGCGGCAATATCGAGACTGTGCCTTGGATGGCCAAGAACGGAATCCACACCAGCCACATCTTCGACACCAACGCCGTCACCAAGCAGCATTTTGACCTGTACCAAGAGCTGTGGGAGAAGCACAAAGGAGAACCGGACCGGATCAATAGCGGCACGGACGAGCCCAAACAAGGCCAGACCCGTCACGTCTACATAGCCCCCACCGACGCCGAGGCTATGGAAGATGCCCGCGGCGCCTGGAAAGCGTGGTGCGATAACATCAATTACCTGTGGAACGTGGGAAATTCCGACTTCTTGAAATGGCTGTATGACTTCGACGCCCTGGTGGCCGACGAAAAGATCATTGCCGGGTCGCCCCAGACGGTCAAAGAGCAGGTCTGGCGGTCCATCGAAGAATCGAACATCAACTACTTCATGGGCGTTTTCGCCTGGGGCAACATTCCCCATAAAAAAGCCATGCGCTCCATAAACCACTTCGTAGATGAGGTGATGCCGGGGGCCTAGCAGCCTGCGCTGCCTGCGCTACCGACTTCCACACCACCGTCATTCCTGCGAAAGCAGGAATGACGGTGGTGTTCCTTTGGCCCCCTCTGATGCAATCGCATCATGCGAATGGTTAATCCGCATCTGTCTGGCATCCCTGCGGCTAAGTACAGTTGGAGATTATCAGCGGCAACTGGGAAAGGGATGTGAAGCGGCCGCCGGTAAAGTCCCCTAAAGACATTCACGCAGAGGAGAATGATGCCAGATAACGGAATAATGGCCCATCACCGAATGAAGTTCGGCGTCTTCATGGCGCCCTTTCACCGCATCGGCGAGAATCCGACCCTAGCCCTGGACCGGGACCTGGAACTGATCCAATGGCTCGACGTATTGGGCTATGACGAAGCCTATTTCGGGGAGCACCACAGCGCGGGCTGGGAGACCATTGCCTCGCCTGAGGTATTCATCGCCACGGCGGCAGAGCGCACTCGCCACATCAGGCTGGGCACCGGCGTGATCAGCCTCCCTTATCACCACCCATACATGGTGGCCAACCGCATGGTGCTGCTGGATCACCTGACCAAGGGCCGAGTGATCATGGGCGTAGGGCCTGGGGCGCTCACCTCCGACGCCGTCATGCTGGGGCTGGATCCGGCGCGGCAGAGGGAGATGATGGACGAGTCGCTCGACGTGATCGTGCGGCTCTTCACTGAGACCGAACCCGTCTCCCATAAAAGCGATTGGTTCACTCTGAACGAGGCCGTTCTCCAGCTGCGCCCCTACCAGCAACCACACATCCCCATTGCGGTGGCGTCGGCCCAATCGCCTGCGGGACCAACGCTAGCTGGCCGGCATGGCCTCTCGATCCTTTCGCTGAGCGTGCCCCGCGACACCGTGCGCCGCACCAGTCTAGCCGAGCTGTGGGCCATCGCCGAAGATACGGCGGACAAGCACGGCAAGACCGTCCGCCGCGAGGACTGGCAGTTGGTCATACCCTGTCATCTGGCCGAGACCCGCGAGCAGGCCATCGAAGATGTGAGGCTGGGTGGCGGCCGGCTGATCAAGGAATACTTCGGAGACATTCTGGGGAATGACACGCCCGACGTTCCCTCGGACAAGGTCGTCGATTACATGGTCGAAAACAACCAGTGGATCGTGGGCACGCCCGACGACGCCATCGTGGCCATTGAGCGCCTTCAGGAGATCAGCGGGGGCTTCGGCGGCCTGATGATCCTGGTGGCCGACTGGGCGACCCGGGAGAAAATCCTCCACAGCTACGAGCTGTTGGCCCGGTACGTGTTCCCGCACTTCCAAGGAACCCTGGCCGGGATCGAGAGCACAGCGCGCTGGGCCAGCGAGCGGAAGACCGTCATGCAAGGCGGCCGCCTCGCCGGGCTGAAACGGGCCGACGAACAATACTACGACGGCAAGAAGGAAGCAAAAGCCTAACACTCGTTAGTAACGTTTACTGATAAGCAACGGCTAGAACGCCCTGACTCTGTACGAACAACCAGGGTCTGGGCGTTCTGTCTATTGGCGATTGGACAGGCTTACCCTGGGGCGGTACTCTTTCGAAGGCCCGTTTCGGGCAACTCTCGCCATTCCCTCAAGGCGGTCTCTATAGCCTCATGCCTCCCGCCCGGCACTCCATGAACTCGTGAAACTGAAAATAGGCCGGGCCGCAGGACCTATATCCATCCTGCGCCAGCGCAACTTTGGCCTCATCTGGTCGGCAATGACCATGTCTCAGATGGGGTCGCAGATGGAGATGGTGGTTGTTGTCTGGTACGTGCTCAACCTAACCGACTCGCCGTTCTTGGTCGGGCTCACCGCCGCGGCTCGGTTGGGGTTCAACTTCCTAGCCCTTTTTGCCGGAGCCACCGCCGACATAGTGCCGCGCCGGACCTTGATGATTATCGTGCAGGCAGTGTTGGCGTCGCTAGCTATCGTGATGCTAACGCTGATCGTCTCGGGACTGATCGAGGTCTGGCACATCTTCATCGTTACTCTGGCCGCTGGGCTGGCTCGTATCTTCCAGATGCCCACCATCCAGTCGCTGGCGGTCGATAGCGTAACGACAGACCGTATCCCTAACGCCGTAGCCCTGATCAACGCGGGTTCGAATATCGCTCTAGTGCTCGGGCCGATCCTTGGAGGATTGCTGTTCGACATCTATGGACCGGAGGGCGCATATGTGCTGGTGGCGTCTCTGTACATCTTGAGCGGATCGGCGACGTTTCTGATCGGCACGACGAAGGTCAGCGCATCTGTGAAAGGTGAGTCGGTGTTCACTATGGTCGCCCAAGGGTTGCGTTACGTTAAGGGCGAGCAGTTGCTCTGGTCGGTGCTCTTGGTGGCAGTCATATTCAACATCACCGGATTCTCGTTCCACACCACCCTGGTCCCCATATTCGCCAAGGACGTGTTGGACCGCGACTCAGTGGGACTCGGCATCCTGATCTCGTCCTTCGGCATCGGCGGGCTTGTAGGGTCCATGTTCTGGGCGGCGATACCCAACCTGAAACGCACGGGAATGTGGTGCATCCTGGTCGTGATGGGATGGCACTCCACCATGATTGTGTTCGCCGCCTCTTCCAACTTCTATCTGTCGGTAGGGATCTTGGTGGTCACGGGAATGATGTTTTCATCAAGCGTGGTGCTGGTGCTCACCGTGCTGATGAAGACCGGCCATCCCGAGTTTCGAGGCAGGCTTATGGGGCTACGGACCTTGGCGATCTACGCCCATGCGTTTGGGAGCATGGCAGCGGGGGCATTGGCCGGGGTCATGGGCGCGTCGACGGCAGCAGTGCTCTCTGGGCTGTTCGGAATAGGCATGATGGTCGTGCTGGCCCTCATAGCCCCCAAGCTTCGCCGGTTCTAGACGGGTAGATTGCCGATTCGGCCCACTATAGTGGTATGTGTCCGATCCTAGGGGCGCGTTACCAACCCGCCCAGCCTCTCCTGATTGATTTCCAAATTCGCAAACCAGGGTTTTGTGTGGGTCTGCAGGGGTTTCCACTAGCTCATTTCCGTTTCCCGAGCAGGGCAGGTTTCGAGCCTGCCCCTACGTGTTGCCGCTTCATCAGTGATTGTTGCGGAGGCCGGGCCCGAGACATTTTGATACCACGGTTACGTTTGCCCGTAGGCGCGGGTTTCCAACCCGCCTGGTTGTAGTTAGACCAATCTTCGAATGACATAGCCACGGTATGGCGAAAGACCAGTTCAGTTTCTTCGTTGGGCGTTTAATCCCCTGAGCACAGCGGGTTAAAAACCCTCGCCTACGCTCCTGCTACGCCATCTTGTCATTCCGGCCCTTCCGCCGACTAGCTTCGGTTCTAGACTTGGGCCCACCGGGGCACCGAATCAGCTTCCACCCTGACCTTGGCTGCTGTCTGCCGGGCGTTGGGCTCAAAGGTCTCCAACAGACTCCAAAACCTCTTGGAATGGTCCAGGTACCGGCCGTGGCAGAGTTCATGGACCAACACGTACCGGGCCATCGGCTCAGAGAGAAATAACAGGTTCCGATTCAGGCTGATGGACTTCTCGGCGGAGCAGCTTCCCCACTTAGTCCTCTGCCGCCGCACCGACAGCCGGCTGAAGGGCAACGAAAGTTCTTCGCTCAACCGTCCCAGCCAAGGTGCCAACACGTCTTCTGCCCGCTTCTGGAGCCACTGGTTCAACCCCTCCGCCACAAGAACAGCGTCATCCACCGGGCCGGTCAAGAACAGAACATTCCCGGCCTGCTTCGATACTTTCACACGCTCGGTCGGAACAATGGAATACTCGGTGTGCCAGATCTCGTCCAGCATGCCAAGTCGGATGGACTCCGGCCGTTTCAGTTCTTCCGCTGGGTGGGTTCTGGCGAGGCTTCTTTCGATCCACCGGGCCTTGGACTGAAGGATCTTGGTAATCTCCGATCGCTTGAACCCAACGGGCACGACCAACTCCAGCCCCGTCCAAGACGACACCTTGATAGTCACCTGTCTGGCCCGCTTGCTCTCCCGGATGCTGTATTCCGGGATGGTCCAGTCCTGGCTCATCGCCCTCACCCCTTCCAACAAAAAAGTGGCCAATCAACATGAGATTGGCCACTCGTTTCGGCTCGTATTTGCGCCGGTCCAACGTAGATGAAGCCTAGTAGTGGCGCAGCTCCACGACGTTTTCGTCCGGGTCGTAGATGTAGAGGGATATCCCGTCGCCGTGGGAGCCCCAGCGTTTGCCTGGTCCCGCCTGGATCTCAACGCCCATGGCCTCGAATTTAGCCTTCAGTTCTTCCATGTCCGTGGGTTCGATGACCATGCAGAAGTGGTCCTGGTTCTTGACGCCGTCTTTGGCGATGGGCTCTTGGTCGGAGCCAAAGAAGTCGATGATGGTGTCGGCGTTGATCCTGGCCGAGGGAAAACGGATCTCGCCGGCCCGCCATTGCTCGACGCGCTCGGCCTTCATGCCCAAGACCTCGGTGTAGAACTTGAGCGATACCTCAACGTCCCTATTTCGCAAGACGATGTGGTCCATCTCGGTGATCTTGACCAGTGCCTGGTTCAAAGTCTGGCTCTGCGTTTCGGTAGCCATAGATCCCTCCTGCCTGCAACTTCTGATTTCTGGAGTATGCGACCAGTATACATCCTGGAGGAACACCAGAAAATAGGGGTCAATCCTTCGGCTGGGAGATGATTACGATGGGAAACCGCCGGGTGGTCCGGGCCTGGTAGCCCTCGTAGCCGGCGTAGTTCTCTATGAACCTGGGCCACAACTCCTCCCTCTCCTCCCCCGACGCGATGCGGGCGGTCCCTTCCCGGCGAACGCCACAGATCTGCACCCTGACTTTGGAGTCGCTCCGGATATTTAGCAGCCAGTCCGGTGCCGTGGGGCTCCCTCCGCGGGAAGCAATGACGCATGGGTCGCCGTTGTGCACCAGATACAACAGGGGCACCGTCTTTATCCGCCCAGTGCGACGGCCTTTGGTGGTCAGCAGAAGGAAGTTGACGCCGCCCCGGTGGGATACGAACCGGCCTCTAAGCAGAACATAGAGATATTTGTGGGCCCTACTGAGCATGCGGCCCATTCTGAAGCCGGGCTGTTTGATCTGCGTCAACCGAAATCTCCGGATCTATGACGATTACTGGACCAGATTCTCGTGAGCGGAATCGATTCGTCTCCATTGGTTTTGGAAGTCTAGCATGCCGATCGGAGTTCTCCGGGACCGGCCTGCGGCAGGCGGCTATTTTCGGTTATAGTTATAGACAACTTGCATCCGTTCTTAGGCTGCGAGATAGTTCGCTTCCGGGAGACCCACCCGCGTTATGCCTCTGGTTTCTACTTCTGGTTTGGCTGTTCATTACGGCGCCGACATCATTTTTTCAGGCGTTGATCTGGACATAAATGAACGAGCCCGCATCGGCATCGTCGGCCCCAACGGCGGCGGCAAAACCTCTCTTCTCAGAGTCCTGGTGGGGCAGCAAGACGCCAGCGAGGGAAAGGTGGCCCGCTCCATCGGCATCCAGGTGGGCTATGTGCCCCAGCACCCCCAGATGGAGATCGCTGGTACCCTTCGTGAAGAGGTGATGCGGGCGTTTGACCAGGTCCGGGTGTTGGAAAAAGAAATGGAGGTCGCATCCCGGCAACCGGATGGAGACTCGGAAGTGGCCGGACGGCGTTACGCAGCCCTTCTGGAGCAGTACGAAGCCCTGGGCGGTTACACCTACGAACGCGCCGTGGAACGGATGGTGGACGGCCTTGGCTTGAGATCGGAAACCCTGGACTCGTCGGCTTCTTCGGCCAGCGGAGGCGAACGGACCCGAGCGGCGCTGGCGAAAGCCCTTCTCGGCAATCCCGACCTGCTGGTGCTGGATGAGCCGACCAACTACCTAGACCTCAAGGGCGTCACCTGGTTGGAACGCTACCTGACTCACTTCGCCCCAGCGGTGGTTGTGGTCTCCCATGACCGTTATTTTCTGGACGAGATGGCCACCCAGATCTGGGAGATCGACCACGGCCGCATAAACACCTTCGCCGGTAACTTCTCCAAGTATCGGGTGCTGAAGAGCGAGCGCGACCTGCGTCTTGCCAAGGAATACGAGGCGCAGCAGGAATTCATCGCAAAAGAACAGGCGTTCATCGACCGGTACCGCGCCGGCCAGAGGTCCCGCGAGGCCAAGGGCCGTGAGACCCGCCTGGGACGTCTGGAACGCATCGACCGGCCCGACATCGACCGTTCGGTCTCGCTGAAGCAGGCAAGCGCCACCCGCACTGGACAGATAGTGTTGAACACCAAGGGCCTAAGGGTCGGCTATACCCATGGGGACGGTCCCAAGGAACTGCTCAAGGTGCCCGACCTGAAACTGCCCCGCGGCTCCCGCACGGCTGTGATCGGCGACAACGGCACCGGCAAGACGACCTTCATCAAGACAGTATTGGGGATGGTCCCGCCTATCGACGGCTTTGTTGCTCTGGGCCAAGGCGTCAAGGTCGGCTACTACAGCCAGGGATTGGACGCCCTGACGGATGTGCACACCGTCTTAGATTCATTCCTAGAGATCAAGAACATGCCCTACGAGCAAGCCCGATTCTACCTGGCTCGGTTCTTATTCCAGGGCGATGATGTGTTCCGTGAGGTGGGCGCTTGCAGCGGTGGAGAGAAGAGCCGGTTGGCACTGGCCCGGCTGTTAATCACGGAACCGAACCTGCTGGTGCTGGACGAGCCCACCACCCATTTCGACATACCCAGCAGGGAGGCTCTGGAGCAGGTGCTGCTTGGCTATCCAGGCACCATATTGCTGGTGTCCCACGACCGCCATCTTGTCTCGCTGCTGGCTGAGTCTTTGTTGGTTATGGCAGACGGCAAGGTAGAGGCATTCGAGGGCACGTTTGAAGAGTGGTCAGAGGCCCAACAGAAGGCCGAAACCGAGGCTGCTGCCAACCGGGTGCAAGAGCGGGTCAAGCCGGCCCTGCGCCCACAGCCGGCCAAAGCTCAAGGCCCGAAACGCAGGAACCCCGCAGCGCCGGTGATTGACATGGAAAAAGTCATAGTCGATCTGGAAGACCGGTTGAAAGAGATCGAAAGCCAGTTACAACAAGCGACGATGAACCAGGACTTTAAAGAGATGACCCGGCTGGGTGACGAGCATGTCCGGACTCAATCCGAGCTGGAGCAACGCCTAGAAGAATGGAAGTCGGAGCCGGACTCGTAAGAATGGAGAGAGCCCCGACTGGTGGGACCGGGGCTCTCTCCTCAAGAGATGGGATATTTTCTATTGTCCCTGGGGCTAACTCATCTACACCAACTCTTTGTCCCAGCCGGTGTTGAACTCCACGAAGTTGCCGGCGGGGTCTTCGCAGAAGATCTGGGGTAAGCCGGCTGTGCCCACCTCGTATGGAATACCCTCTGCTTCAAGATGCGCGGCAATCTCATCTAGGTCGCCGTCCATGGCGAAGGCGATGTGACGGCCCAATCGTCCCGGCCTTAGACCGGGATTCAGCGGCATCTCAGTGGGCCCGAAGCCGGTGAGGTCGTCCCGCACCGAGATGTGCAGTTCATTGCTCAGCGACGCGAACCAGATCCCGTTGCGGCCAGTATTGGGCCGCTTGATCTCGGTCAGCCCCACCACCCTCCCGTAGAAGTCGCGGGCTTGGTCTACATCGTTCACAACCACCAATTGGTGATGGATGAGTGTGGTCGTCAGCATAGAGTTCTCCTCCCAATAGCTTTCATGCGGCTGGCCTTAGCAATTACAGCGGCGCTTGGAACCAACCGGTGTTTATCTCGACGAAATTGCCCGACGGGTCCTCGCAGAATATCTGCGGCAGTCCGGCGGTCCCACGGTGATAAGGGATGCCCTCGGCCTCGAACACGTTAGCCACTTCATCCAGGGTGTCGGAGACGGTGAGCGCGATGTGGCGTCCTTCGAAGCCCCGGTCGCGGCCATTGAGGCTCATTTCGGACCGACCGTCTTCCACATAATCGGGCCGCACCATGCAGTGCAACTCGTTGGCTTCGACGCCGAACCAAACGATAGACATGGTCTCGTCAGGTTTCTTAATCTCCGGAAGTCCCATGATGCGAGTGAAGAAATCCCTGGTCTTTTCAACGTCGTTGACCACCAAAGTCATATGGTGGATCGATTTTGCGGTAACCATTCGATACCTCAGTTAATCGATTTATTTTGGGGTGTCTTAGGCCGTAACCTCTTCCAGTTTCTCGGGGAACTCTCCTTGCCAGCCACCCTCGCGGTAACGGGCGTCGGGGGTCTCGTAGTAGACCTCGTTCTCATTGCCGTCGGGGTCAGCGAAATAGATGCCCATGGAACAGGCGTTTTGGCGGATGCGGAGGACCTCCACATTCTTCTCTTTCAGGCGGCGGTACATCTGGCGGAGGTCGTCGAACGACCCCATCAGCCAGGCGTTGTGGTTGGTGCCAACCCGGTTATTGTCGGGACCGGACGCGCCATCTCCCAGGGGGCTGATGGCCAGTTCATGGGAAAGGTCGTTGGTGCTGAGGAAGAGGATCGTCTCCCGGCGGTGGGTTACCTCCAGCCCCAGAACATCGGTATAGAACTCTTCGGACCGGGCCAGGTCCTTGACTCGAATATTGATATGGCCCAACTGCGTCGGCTTCACCATTCGTCCCATCTCCTTAAGTTGCGGTTGCCTTCGGGGCGGTCGAAAAGATGCCCCTAGTCTCGCGGAACAAGATAAGGCCAATGCCACGGAGGGTTGCAGAGCCGAACGGACTGGTTAAATAGGGCCGAAGGTCATTTAATACCTATAAGGCGAGGTGGCGGCAGGCAAAAGATAGGCCCCGTTCCTCCTCGGAGGAACGGGGCCTATCTTCATTCAAATGCTAGAGCGGTTAGCGATTGCGCAGCTCAGCCACCCGCTTGTACTGGTCTGGCCACTCGGCCGCGCCGTCCAGTTCGGTCTGAGCGTGGATCGGCCAGTACGGGTTCCGGAGCAGTTCCCGGGCCAGCAGGATGACGTCGGCGTCGCCGTCGTCCAGTATCTTCTCCGCCTGGGCCGCCTCCGTGATCAGACCGACGGCGCCGGTGGTGACCTCCGCCTCGCTGCGGATGCGGGCCGAGAATTGGACCTGGTAGCCGGGGAAGGGAGTCAGCGATTGGGTGGCGGAGTTGCCGCCCGAGGAACAATCGATCAGGTCAACTCCCTCGTCCTTGAGCCAGCGGCTGAATTCCACGCACTCGTCCACGTCCCACCCGTTGTCCATGTACTCGGTAGCCGATACGCGGACGAACAGGGGCATGGAGTCAGGGATGGCGCTGCGTACTGCCTTGGTGATCTCCAGTGGGAAGCGGGCCCGGTTCTCGAGGGAGCCGCCGTACTGGTCGTCCCTTTGATTGGAGAGGGGAGACAGGAACTCGCAGCCAAGGTAGCCATGGGCCATGTGCAGTTCGATGACCTTCATCCCTGCGTTCACAGACCGTTTGGCGGCGCTGGCGAAGTCGTCTACAAGCTGACCGATGTCGTCTAGGGTCATTTCGCGGGGGACATTCCAGTCTTCTTGGAAGCTGATGGGGCTTGGCGCGATGGTCTCCCATCCGCCCTCGCTGGCACTTAACATCTTGCTGCCTTCCCAGGGTTTGCCGTGGGCGGCCTTACGGCCGGCGTGGGCCAGCTGGATAGCGGGAGTTGCGCCGTTGCCAACGATAGCTTCGACCACCGGGCCCATGGAAGTAACGTGGCTGTCGTCCCAGATGCCTAGGTCCCAAGGTGTGATGCGACCGTCAGCACGCACAGACGAGGCTTCCAGCATTACCAGGCCTGCTCCGCCAACGGCGCGGGTGCCGTAGTGGACGGTGTGCCAAGCGCTGGCGTGCCCGTCTTCGGTTTCAGAGGAATACTGGCACATCGGCGCCACGAAAACGCGGTTGGGGATCTCTTCGCCCCGGATGGTAATCGGCGAGAATAGCTTACTCATGTTTCTCCTGGCTTTTTAGTAAGGTACCGGGCCGTGGGGCCGCGGCGGGGCCTGGTAAATGGGCGTGAGGACTATCTACAAAAAAACCCCAGCGAACGCTGAGGCCTTTATTGGAACCGGGAGTAGGTATCGAGCAACTAAGCTAACCGCCTGAGGGTGGACTGGGGATATAACTGGGCAAAAAAATAAGCCCCCATGTCTCGGGAACTTGTTGGCCATCCTAACATAAGCGATTGAGAGTTGTCAAGTGGTTACGCCTAAATCCATCATATAGGTCAAGATTCAGGAGGATCGTTGAGGGCGGCCCGGTATTCTTCGGCGGTGTCCACGTCGCGGAACGACCGCAGACCGTCCGGGATGTGGGCGAAGTCGTCTTGGAAGAATTTGGTTATCCGGCAGCCCGACACCAGGGCTCTCATGGATGTGGTCCCCTCTTCAAGCAGGCCCTGGGCGATGGGCAGGCAGGCCCGGCTGTAGAAGGCGTGGAGGGTCTGCAAGCGGCCTTCGTACTCGGGGATTACGGCATCGCAGCCGGTCAAGCGCTTCGCCATCTCTTTGATAACGGCAACCTGAAGGAAGGGCATGTCACAGGCGGTCACGAAGCACCAATCAGCGTCGCTGTGAGCCAGGCCGCGGGCGAGACCGACCAACGGTCCCTGCTGCGGCCATTCGTCTTCCAGGACCTCCGCATCGATGCCGGCCAGCGAGTCCTTGTCCCGCGTCACCACCAACACCCGCCGAAAGACCGGCCGCAGCGCCGCAACTGCTGATCCAACCAGCGATGTGTCGCCAAAGGGGAGGGTGGCCTTGGCAACGCCCATCCTTTTGCTCTCGCCCCCGGCAAGCACTATGGCGTCTAACTTTGAAATGTCAGGCGATTGATTCATATTTCATGATTTGGCCAGGGCGTTAAACCCCGTTGAGGTCCACCGGCAGCCCGGATTCGGCTGATTCGTAGGCCTTGAGCACCAGGTCCAAGTCGTTCAGGCCCTCTTCCCCGGTCATCCCCGGCTGTGATTTCTCGATGATGCTACGGCGGAACTCAAGCACCATCGCCATGATACCCCGGAGGTCGTCATCGAACTGTCGGGTTTCTTTGGTATCGCTGTACTCGATGTTTAGCCACGGACGCCCCAACTCAAAGTTCAAGTTGCCCAGCGTGCCGGTCACGCTAACCCTGGGGCGCTGGACCGGATTGCTGATGCTCCAGGTGTGATTGACGATGCCCACCACTCCTTCAGCAGAGCGGGTGGTAACGACCATGCCGTCCTCCGCCGCCAGACCTGGAGTGCCAGGTAGCACCGGCATGGCATACACTCGCGTGGGCCGTCCCGTCAGGTAGGCCAATACGCTGGTTTTGTGGATCCCGCCGTCGATGAACACCCCGCCGCCGTTCCGGTTTCTGTCGTTCCGCCACGAGCCTGGTTCAAATGGATGTTCTTCATGCAATTGGATGAGACGGACTTGGCCCAAAGCCCCCGAATCGATGATCCGTTTTGCCGCTTGGACCGGGGCGAGAAATCGATAATTCTCAGCGACCATCAACGTTACACCAGCGTCGTTGGCGGCTTCGATGATTGCGCGCCCTTCTTGAAGGGTCCGTGCCAAGGGTTTTTCGACTAGGATGTGCTTTTTGGCGGCTGCCGCGAGTCGGGCGTTTTCCAGGTGAAGGTCATGGGGGGTGCAGATGTATGCTGCTTCCACCCTTGAGTCGGACACAGCTTCTTCGTAAGAACCGAAAGCGTCGACGCCGCCAAGCTCCTCTGAGTAAGCCTGGGCACGACGGTAGTCACGGCTGGCGAAATAAAGCTCTATATGGTCTCGCGCGTCTAATAAGGATTCGGCGAAGATCTGCGCGAACGAGCCGCAGCCCAGGACACAAAGTCCGAGTTTCATTTATTCTCCGGCCAGGCTTGGAATCCCGAAACAGTCGGTTCTGAAGATGATACACCGGGCTGCAGCCCGTTCACATGCAGTCTAGGTAAGGTTCCGGAGGACGAAGCTCATGGTTTGCTTGAACTCCTAGTCGCCCGTCCGGGTGACGGTCCCTTTCCCCAACTTGTACCGGTAGCGGTTGTTGATGGGGTCCGCTTTGCCGTGAGACACCGAGGTTGCAGCCATATCCAAGCGCCCCTGGCCAAACAGGAAGTAACTGCAGGTAACTCCGGCGGGGACCTGGCCGGTGAGGTAGGCAACTGCGGAAAATCTAACGGTTGTCCGTCCGTCGATCTGGGTGAACACGTTGTCGTTGCGAACTTCCACATTATCGCCACTCTCCATGTCCCAAGAGGCGGCGTTGGATGGGTTTATCTCCAGGATGTTGGTCCGGTCTGGTTATTTGGGGCGTTGTGGCCATGTTGCCGGTTAAATGCTTGTGATGAGGCCGGGTCAGCGGACGTTGCATGATGATATATACTGCACCTCGAACATCCCACACGCCCCAAACCAGGCAATTGGAGGCCCCATGACCACCCAAGGCAACAGACTAGAAGGCAAGGTCGCCATCGTCACCGGCGCCGGCGCCACTGGCAGCGGCGAATTCGTCGGTATCGGCCAGGCCATCTCCTTGCTGTTCACCCGCCAAGGGGCCAAGGTAGTGTTGGTTGACCGGGACGAGAAGAACGCCGAGATCACACTGGCCCAGATCAAGGAAGAGGGCGGCGACGCCACGGTCTTCATCGGCGACGTCACCAACATCGATTCCTGCCAAGAGATGACCGAAGCCGCAGTAAAGAGCTATGGGAAGCTGAACGTGCTGATCAACAACGTGGGCATCAGCGGTCCCGGCTCGGTCACCGACGTCAAGGAAGAATTCTGGGACACGGTGATCGACGTCAACCTGAAAAGCGTGATGCTCACAAGCAAGTTCGCCATCCCCGAGATGATTAAGGACGGCGGTGGGTCCATCGTTAATTTGTCGTCTATAGTAGGTCTACGGGCCGGCGGTGGCCGACCCAGCCATGCCTATGCCGCTTCCAAGGGCGGGATACTGGGGCTCAGCAACTCCATGGCCGTCCACTACGGCCGAGACAACGTCCGGGTTAACTGCATCGCCCCCGGCCACGTCTACAGCCCTATGGTCGCCAGACACAGCTCAGAGGAGATGCTGAACCTCCGCCGCCGGGCTGGTCCTCTGGGATTCGACGGCACTCCCTGGGATGTAGCCTACGCCATCTTGTTCCTTGCATCTGACGAGGCCCGCTGGATTTCCGGAGTAACCCTGCCCGTAGACGCCGGGCTCTTAGCCGCCACGCCTCTGGCCATGTTCCCTTATCTGAAGGATGATGAATAAGCCGGGCCAGTAAGAGCCAGCGAAAAGATTCCCTCGCCTCCTACCTCTGAAGGAGGCGAGGGTTAGGGTGGGGGCCAGCGTTTCTGGGAAGCCAAAGAAAGACCATCCCAGCCTACTACGCCCTAAAGATCTCATTCGCCAGATCAATGGCTGAGCGGACAAACGGCAACCCACAGTAGAAAGTGGCGTGGATAAACACCTCCACGATCTCCTCCTGACTCAACCCCACGTTCAGACCTCCGCGGATGTGGCTGGCCAACTGGCTCTCTCGCCCCAGGGCTGTCAGCGCCGCCATGGTGCAGATGGAGCGTTCGGGCAGCGTCAGACCTGGCCTGGTCCAGATCGAACCCCAGTAATACTCTTGGGTCAGCCGGCCGAACTCCTTTTCAGCCTCGGTCGCCGGCCCCTGTCCTCCGCTGGCCGGTGGCCCCATGTATTCAATGCGCCGGGCCATGCCACGGTTGTAGAGATCATCAGGCGTCTCCGAGTTATCGAACACCTCCTGAGGGGTGTAGTCGATGCCCCGTTCCTCAAAGACATCTCTGGCGATGGCCAGGGCGTCCAGTGTTGCTGGCACGCCGCTGTAAAACATCGAATGCATCAATACTTCGACGATTTGGATGGGCGTCAGACCTAGGTTGAGGGCGTTCCCCAGGTGACGGCGAGTCTGGTTGTCTCTTTTCAACACGGTTAGACAGGTCAGCGTGACCATCTCCCGCTGTAAGTCCTTCAGGGCGGGCCGGTGCCAGATGCTGCCGAACAAGAACTGCCCAGTGATCTTTTCCAGATCGGGGGCCATCGGCCAGGCCAGAGGGGTGGAGCCTCCGGTCAGCGTGCCGCCGCCGAACTTGGTGCGCGTTTCGATGCCCTTCTGGAACCGTTCATCCAACGTTGTCATGGTCAACTCCAATCATTAATCAGTAACGTCAGCATTGTAGTCACACAGACAGGCCACGCCAACCCGGCCTGTGTTACCCTGATAGCCAATTCTGTAACCTTTAAATAAGCCAATAAATAAACCAACCCTGAACTCGAACGAGAGGTAAGTCATGGAACTCCGAAATGCAGTGATCGTCGACGGTGTCCGTTCCCCATTCGCCCGGGCCGTCCGCGGCAAGCTGGTAGCGACCCGCTTGGACGAGCTTGGCGCCCAGATCATCAGGAACCTGATGGACCGGAACCCCAAGGTCGAAGACCGGATGATCGAAGACGTCGGACTGGGCAACGTGCTGGGCAATGCCGAGTTTGTTGACCTGGGCCGCGTTGCCAAGATGGCCGGACTGCCGCCCGAGGTCTCCACGTTCAACTCCAATCGTCAGTGCGGTTCCAGCATGGAAACCCTGCACCGGATCGCTCAGTCGATCATGGTCGGGGTCATCGACTGCGGCATCGCTCTGGGCGCTGAGCGCATGGCGCGCACCATCCCCGGCGACGAGGGTCCCTTCACCAGGATCACCGAGCCCACTCCCGTTCAGTTCAATAAGGCACAGCGAGACCTGCCGCCGGACCACTACGACAATTTCTCGGTGCCGTTCCCGGATTTCATCCTGGACTCGCCGGCCAAGGTTTCCATGTTGCAGACGGCCCAGAACGTGGCCGAGGTCTACGGGCTAACCCGCGCCGACCTGGACGAATACGCGGTGCCTAGCCACCAGAAGGCCGTTGAAGCCTACGCGGCTGGTAATTTCAGGGACGAGATCGTGCCTCTGGAAGTTGAACAGCCGATTTTCGATGACAATGGCGCATGGTTGCCCGAAGAGCGGGGCGAAATGATCGCCTTCGAACAGGACGAGTGCATCCGTCCCGGCACCAACTTCGAAGCCCTGATGAACCTGAACGCCATCCCCGGCGTCGAGAGCTACGGCGGCAACGAGATCATTATCACACCCGGCAACTCTTCGCCCACCAACGACGGCGTCAGCGCCATCTTGGTCATGAGCGAAGAGAAAGCCCTGGCCCTGGGTCTAGAACCCCTGGCCCGCATCGTCGGGTTCGGAGTCGCCGGAGTTAAGCCCCAGTTGATGGGTCTCGGCCCGGTGCCGTCCACCAACAAGGCCATGAAGTACGCCGGCCTCACCATGGACCAGATCGACCGCGTCGAATTCAACGAGGCGTTCGCGGCCCAGATCATACCCAGCGCCCGTGAGCTGGGCATCCCCATGGAGAAGCTGAACGTCAATGGCGGTGCCTTGGCCATCGGCCACCCCTTGGGAGCCACCGGTGCACGGTTGGTGCTGTCCCTGGCCCACGAGCTACGCCGCTCCGACGGCAAGTACGGCCTGGCCACCCAATGCATCGGCGCCGGAATGGGTATCACCACAGTGTTGGAAAGCCTCTAACGCCTCCGGCAGCGTCCACAACCAGGAATCCACAAAGGCCTCGGAAATTTAATTTGGGGCCTTTATTTTTGGGCCATCAATGACATTTCGCATGAAGAAAAGTCCCCTCTCCTACGCATGGAAAAGGGTTAAGGTGAGGGCGCCCTTTCCCCGTGAGTCAGTCAACATTCCTCGGACGCTGTATGTCGCCATTCCAGCGAAAGCTGGAATCCAGAATGGCCTCAGGAGATAGCCTTTCACTGACGCAGCCCACACGGTCATTCCGGCCTTCGTCGGAATGACCGTGTGGGCTGCAAGAAATAGCGTTATACTCTGACGGTCTTGCGACAACCCGCATTTGAGGAGTAACAGATGCCCCCGACTCAACCCACCGGTGTGCTGGACGGCGTCCGAATCTTGGAGTTGGCCCGCTGGCAGGCCGCTCCCAGGGGCGGCATGATCCTTCGGGACATGGGCGCCGAGGTTCTAAAACTGGAGTGGAGCAGATCCAGCGACCTTCGCAATTCCGGCCCCTTCGTCGGGGAGATGAGCGTCCAATTCGCTGCCTATAACCGGGGCAAGAAGAGCGTCACCCTCAACACACGCCACCCGGAGGGCAAAGAACTGTTCTTCCGGATGCTGGAGGTCTCCGACGTCGTGCTCGAGAACTTCCGGCCCGGCACCATGGAACAGATGGGGTTTAGCTACGAGAAGATGTGCGAGGTCAACCCCAGCATCATTCTGGCCTCGGTCTCCGGTTTCGGCCAGTACGGACCTTACCGGGACCGGCAGTGCTTCGACCCCATCATCCAGGCCATGAGCGGCATCGGCCACCAGACCGGACGCGGCTTCGACCAGCCGGTGATGGCCGAGGGCCCTATCATGGACCGCACAGCCGCCCTGCACGCCACTATTGGAATTCTTGGCGCATTGCGGCATCGGGACCGTACTGGCGAGGGCCAGTGGCTAGAGGTGGCCATGTTGGACGGCGGCATCACCCTGGAGGAGGTCGCCCTGGCCGTGTGCCACGAGACCGGCACGAACGACTTCACCCGCGCCGGCTCGTTCATCAAATGCAAAGACGGCTATGTCTCGACGGGTGCGGCAAGGGCCGGTATGTGGGAGCGCATGCTGAAGGTTATGGGTTACGACGACCTGTCTACCGACCCTGAATTCGCCGCCCCCATGTTCGCCACGAACAAGGCCGAGATACGCATGGAACTGCTGAATCTGTGGTGCGAGGAACGCCCGGTCAAAGAGGTCGAAGAATCGCTGGTGGCCGCGGACATCCCAGTCGGCCCCGCTCTGAGCATCCCTGAAGTTTTGGCGGACAAACACCTCTGGGAGCGGGAGGTGATGATGGAAGAGGAACTGCCCGAGGGCAAGAAGATATTGGTACCCGGCCCAACCATCATCAAATTCTCAAAGACTCCCACCACTGCCGGCCCGATCCCTACCTACGGCCAGCACAACGAAGAGATCTACTGTGGGGTTCTGGGCCTGGACGACGAAGAGATGTCCCGGCTGGTTGCGGAAGGCGTAATTACCTGATTCCGCCGTGGCCACTGCCCGCCGCAGCCAACCCCGGCGAATGATCAGGCGGTCCGGACGACCAGAACCGGGTCTCCTGAACGCCGCACCACCCGATCGGTAACGCTGCCCAGCGTCCACCGGGCCGGCCCCGAGCGGCCATGAGTGGTCATCGCCACCAGGTTGTCCGGCGTCTCCAACGCCGCGTCCACTATGACGTGGGCGGCGCCTCCGGGTATCATCCGGTGGTCCACGTCGGCAACCCCTTGCCTTCGCAGAGCGGCCTCCTGCGCTTCGATATAATCCAGCGCCTGGTTCCCCGCCGTCTGGGTCATGGCTTCGAAGTTCTGAAAATGGATACCGCTGGCGCCGTCTATACGGCCAACCCCGGTTGCGGCGCTAAACTGGTCGTGGGTAGCGACCGCCCGGAGTAGTGTGACCTTGAGTTCCAACGCATTGGCCAGCGCAGCCACATGCGGCAGGACTTGCTCCGCCAGGGGTGAACCGTCTAGAGGCACGAGTATCGTCTCCAGATTAGTGTCCAACTCCGGCTCTCCTTCACGATGCCCGCAGACGATCAACATCGGGTTCTTGATATGGTGGAGGATGTTGTCGGTTATGCTGCCCATCAGCATCCGGGTGACGCCGGAACGGCCGTGGGTGGACATGACCACCAGGGCTCGGGGCATTTTGTCCGATTCTTCTATGATGCTAGACACGACATTGCCCTCGACCGCATGGCAAGTTATTTCCTTTCCCGTCATATTTCTCTTGACGCTATCCAGATAATCGATCGCTTGGTCGTGCATACCGGCGTCGATAGAGCTTTTGAACAGACCGTGGGCTGGGTCCGCCATCTCCTCGTTCACCGGGTGCAGTACCTGCATCAGGTGGACCGGTACGCCCATTCCCAGGCTGATCCGGCTGACGTAGGGCAGCACCTGTTCGGCTAGCGGTGAACCATCAAGGGGTACAAGAATCCGGTCGTACATGACCTTCCTCCTCCGATGCAAATCTAACGGCAAGTGAATTCTATTGCGGTGACATTATCACTACATGAGCCGTACGGCCTGTTTTCGGAGGACAAGCGGCCATTTCGTTAGCAGGCCGACTGGCTGGCGGGCCGGACGGTTAGCGCTTCTGATGTACGCCCAGTAGTGGTAGACTCTCGGCCAGTTATCCAGATACTGTCCCAGGTTCGGAGGAGAATAATGGCAAGGCTACCGATCGTATCGGCCGACATGGTCCCGGCGGAGTTCCGGGAAGCATTTGAAGAAGTTACCGCCCTGGCCGGGGGCTCCATAACCGGCGGCCCCGGCTCGTTCACCATCAACAGTCCGGAGATGGCCAAGCGCCGTAATCACCTGACCAGCTACTTGCGCTACGAGACCCGGTTTCCCAAGCGAATCCAGGAACTGGCCATCATAAACACCGCAAGGGCGATGGACTGCCAATACGTTTGGAACGCCCACGCCCCAGCCGCGCGCAAAGAAGGGGTTGCCGACGCCCTGGTAGACTCCATACGGGACCGGAAACGGTTGCCAGCCATGGCGTCTGACGAAGAAGCGATCATCAACTATGGCAACGAGTTCTTCAAATACCACAAAGTGAGCCAGCCGACCTTCGATAAGGCGCTGAAAGAGTTTGGCGCGCAGTATCTGGTGGAACTGACCACGCTCATGGGCCACTACGCCCAGACATCGTTCTACCTGAATGCCTTCGAGGCCGAGCTACCGGACAACGTCACGGAGCCGGTGCTGCCGGTTTAGCGTTTTCGGCCTTCGCAAAGAGCGATACGCTTCCCCCTGTCATTCCGAGGCGTAAGTCGAGGAATCTCGTTGCTGGTGGGCCCGCACAGTTGAGAGCAAAGAGACCTCCTCGATTCGCTCGGGGTGACAGGTGGCAGAGGACCTGGCTTGGGTAGATCCCCTAGCTGGCGGTCCCCACCGCCCGGCCTTCATCGGAGGCTTGGCGGATGTGGTCGACTAGCCGGTGCAGTTCCACCGCAGTGTCGAAGTCGGGGAAGCTGGACTGTTGACCGCGGATGCCTGCGCCGAACTGGAAGTAGAGCTGGCCCACGTTCTTGGGTGGGCCCTTGGGCATCCCCTCCAGAACGTTTGTGTGCTTATCAGGAACCGCAACGTCCGCCAGGTCGTCGGTGCCTTGGGCTCCCGCGAGATAGACCTCTCCCAATTGCGGGGAGTCTTCGGAAGTTGCCACCAGAGTTCCCTTCCGGCCGTAGACCTCCATGCGGTAGCCGCTACCGGCCCAAGGGTTGCTGGCGACATGGGCTGAGACCACCGCCCCGTTGGCCAACCGACCGCTGACGATGATGTTGTCGGGCGAGGTCACGTCCAGCATCTGTTTGGTGTCGGTCTCGTACCACTGGTCAACCTGTGTGGAAACGATCGACGAGACTTCTTTGAACTCACCGGCCACGAAGCGAAGAGCGTCGATGGAGTGCCCGGCGGCGATGGTCAGGGTATGAGCGCCCAACTCGTTGTCCCGCTGCCAGGTGCGTCCGGAGGGCCTTTCCAGGGCTCCGCCACGGATCAGGCGCATGGAACAGGACGTGATCTCACCCACGTAGCCCTCCTCCACCAGTTCTTTCATGTGGATGATGGCCGGCGCGGCCCGTGATTGAAGCCCTACTACGGCGCGGACCCCCTTGGCCCTGGCCAACTCGGCAAGCTCCGTGGCTTCTTCGATGGTCTTGCCCAGAGGCCACTCGGTAAAGACGTGTTTGCCAGCGTTCAGGGCGTCTTTGGTGATCTGATAGTGGGCCGGGACCCGCAGCACCACGGCCACGGCGTCGATGTCGGGATGGGCCAGCATCTGTTGGTAGTCGTCGAAGGCAAGCTTAGCACCGTATAGTTTCTTGGCTTCCTCGGCGGTCTCCATGCGGGTGGTGCAGACGCCGGTCAGCTCAAACTCAGGGCTGGCAGCGATAGCGGGCAGGTGTGAGCGGCAGGCCCAACCAACAGTGGGGCTGGCGCCGATTATTCCCAAACGTATCTGGTCGACCATGTCTATTCTCCTATCGAATCAAAAATTGAAGTGATTAACCGATCTTGAAGTCTCGCACGTGGGCGGGGACTTCAAGGCCACCGACGTTCTTGGGGTCGGGCTCCGGGGCGTGCAGCACCTGGCTCAGGGGCAGGACTCCGGCCCAGATGGGCAGCGCATAGTCGTCTTCGTCGTCCACGGGCGGGCCGGACCGGACCTTGGCTGAACCCTCATCGATGGGCATGGAAAACACAGTGGTGGCCTTGGCTTCTTGGTCGGTCATCTGCCGCAGGTTCTCCAACCGCCCTGGGATCAGGTTCTCGACGAAGCTATCCAGCAGAGCGTTCTTCTCAGAGTCTGGAATCTTGGTGGCCTCGCCGAAGAGCATGACTGAGCGGTAGTTGATGGAGTGGTGGAACGCCGAGCGGGCTAAAACGAACCCATCAAAATGGGTGATGGCCATGCAGACTTCCTTGTCCACAATCTGGCGGAGGAACCGGCTGGCGGACGAACCGTGCCAATAGATCGTGTCGCCCTCGCGCCACTGCAAAGTGGGTGTCACATAAGGACGCCCGTCGATGATGTAGGACACGTGGCACAGAGGTGTTGCGTCGATTATCTCATTGACCACATCCCGGTCGTAGTCGGCCCGTGCCGGGTTCCGGACCAGGGTGGTCTTGGGCGTTTTCTTGAGGTTGCCTGCAGGCATCAGTGGAGTCCTTAAATTTAGATTGGTTTAGGCGGCCGCGGCCTGTTCCTTGAGTGCGTCATGGTACAGCTTGGGAAGCTCCCGGTAGTCGCTCATAAGCGAACCGAAACCTTCCATGGCGTCGTCCATGCCGTTGTCGCGCATTGCGAACCAATAAGTTGCAGTATTGATGGCAATCACCGGCTTATTTAGCCACTTCTCGGCCTCGGCGGCCATCCGGGCCATCCCAAGGTTGGTGCCCACCTGGACCAGGACTTCGGCGTCAGACTCGGCCAACTCACGCAGGCCGTCCATCATTTGTTTCTCGGTGGTCTGGGCGATGGCGGCGGGACCGGTGCAGCAGAGACCCTTAAGGGCGACCACTTCAAACCCGCAGTCGTTGAAGAACAAGGTGACATTTTCGTCGGCCACCGGCCAGTACGGGGTCAGCACGGCGATCTTCTTGACATCGCCGTAGCAGCGTATGGCAGCTTGGCAGGCGTCGGAGCCCATGGCCACGCGCAGCCCGGTCAGGCCGGTCATGTGGGTTTTCAGTTCGTTGGCCCGTGTCAGCCCACCCCAGAAAGTCTCCGACGACATGCCCATCACTAGGTAGTCCGGGTTGCAAGTCATCACCCGCAGGATGGCGTTGTCCCACTCCAGGCGGATGGCGTCCATCAGTTTGTTGAAGTCGTCGTTGCTGGCCAAGGGCTCGTCGGGCACCCAGATGCGGGACATATGGTTGGTGACGCCCCTGGGCCGCATCTCGTCGAACTCAGGCTGGACCGAGGTGTTGGTTGAGGGCGCGATAACTCCCCAGTTGGCGCGCCATCCTAATTTATCTGGCATCTTGAAACTCCTTCAGCGCTTTGGCCTATGGTTTCTCTCCTTAGACCGTGGGTCCCCTAAGCAGGATAGATTTTAGCAAGAAACTGCACCTTACGCCCAGATTGAGATGCGCCCAGCGCGAAAATGGCGTAAAGTCTTGGCAATCGTGAGCCGCCTAGCCATCCGAGAATTTTGAGGACGCCATGACTATAGCTAAAGAAACATTGTCTGAGACGACCACCCAGGCCATCGAGGCAGCCAGGCCCGAGCTGGTGGAAGTTGCTCTGGATATCCACGCCCATCCCGAGTTGAACTACCAAGAGCAACACGCCGCCCAACTGCTGTCGGGCACATTGGAGAAGCACGGGTTCAAGGTTGAGCGGGGCGTTGGCGGCGTGGAGACCGCATTTACCGCCACTCTTCCCGGAGAGGTCGGAGGTGGGCCAACTGTCGCCGTTCTCGCGGAGTATGACGCTCTGCCGGAGATCGGCCACGGCTGCGGCCACAACCTCATCGCCATGGCCGCCATCGGCGCAGGGTTAGGACTTAAGGCCAATCTTGGCGGCCTGCCCGGAAATATTATGGTTATCGGCACCCCTGCCGAAGAGGGCGGCGGCGGCAAGATTAGGATGCTGGACGCTGGCGTGTTCAAGGGCGTGGACGCGGTACTGTCCTCGCATCCTTCCTCGAACCGCACCGTCATACCCACCGAAATTCCCATGGGCGAAAGCTGGAGCCTAGCCATGGTGGGCTACCGGTACATCTTCCACGGGAAGGCTGCCCACGCCGCCGCCATGCCCCACGAGGGCATCAACGCGTTGAACGGCGTGATCCATCTGTTCAACGGCATCGACTCCCTCCGGCAGCACCTCAGGGAGGACACGCGCATCCACGGCATCATCACCGATGGCGGCATGGCCCCCAACGTGGTGCCAGAGTACGCCGCCGCCAATTTCATGCTCCGCTGCCGGGACCGAGACTATCTGAGCGACGTGATAGTGGGCCGGGTGCGGCAGGCCGCCGAGGGCGCCGCCGCCATGACCGGGTGCCGGCTGGAGATTGAGGAATATTACCCCTTCTACGAGAATGTCCGCCCCAACGCTGTGATCGCGGGGCTCTTGCTGAACAATGCTGGGGTATCTGGCCTCCCGCTTGACGAACCGTTTCCGGGCCGCCAAGGCAGCGCCGCATCCACCGACTTCGGCAATGTCAGCCAGGCCCTGCCGGCCTACGAGCTTCGCTACGCCGTGAGCGAAACGCCAGTCGCCTCCCACTCCCGGGAGATGACCGAGACCGCCATCTCCGAGTACGCAATCAATGCCGCAATCAATGTGGCCAAGGCGATGACGTTAACGGCCTGTGACCTGCTGCTGGACCCATCAGCGCTGTTGGCAGCTAAAGCCGAGTTTGACCAACGGACGGCCGCGTAGACACCCGGATCTATATCAATCTACGACGGAGTGATGGACGTGATGTGCACCGCCGGATCGATACCGTCCAGATACCTTACAACGTTGTCCAGCGCGAGGTCGAGGAAAAGCTGCTGCCCCTGGCCGAAGAACTAGGTATTGGCGTCATGGTCATGGAACCCCTGAAAAAGGGCCGCTACGTGAAAGAATTGAAGGGAGTTCCTGACCTGAGCCCCCTGAAAGATCTGGGGGCTGAGACCTGGGCTCAAGCGCTGCTGGCCTGGGTGGCGGCCGACCTAAGGGTCAGCACCACCATCCCAGCCACTTCACGCCCCGAGCGTATCACCGAGAATGCCCTCGCCGGCAACTTAAAACCCATGCCCCAGGAGCTACGGGACTACGCGCGTGAGGAGACGGTGCGGCTGCTTTAGGAGAGCACACTTAACCACATACTTGGATGGTTCGACGGGCTCACCATGAGCGGTTTGGGGTGGGTTTTAGTTTGATTGTTCAGCGTTGGTTGGTGCAAGAAAGGGCTGGTTAAAAACCTGCATCTACGTCCACAAGACCGTTTCCGGAAGATGGGCCATAACCCACGCAGAAAAATACCTTCCGCCGTAAGGGGGAAGGTTAGCCCGACGAAGTCGATATGCTCGACCTTGTCGGAGATGAGGGCTCCTCAACGCCCTTCAGGAACCTAGATCCATCTGGCAAACGGCAAGTAGCAAAGACGTGAGCCCTTACCCCTCACTCAATTGCCCCAAATACTTCTGAAACAGAGCAACAGACCTTTCCTCAGGCACTCCCATGAAGTACCGCAACCCCTGGGTGTACTGGTGGATCTCTTGAGGGTGGACCGGGACCCGGTCGCTGGGGCCTGAGACGCGGTAGAGCCCGTCAGCCCAGTCCTGGAGGCTGGTGTAGAGGGAGTCTTCGATTATTAGGGCGTCCTGACGTTCTACGTCGGTTCTCAGCACCCACCGGGCGAAGACGAAAGGCAGGCTGGTCCATCGGCTCCATTCCTCTCCCAGGTCATAGGTGTGCTCGAAGCCACGCAAGCCCCGGCGGTGACGCAACCCCAAGTTCCCGACCATAAGTTGGGCGTCGTGGGGTTCATCGGGACTCACGTATGCCGCCGGAATAACACTGTTCTTCACCGACAGCAGAACTTGGAGCAGTCTGACTGCCGTGGGCGCGTCTGCCGGGACCGCGACGCTGGTGCGGGCAAGCTCTTCTATGGATGCCTTGGAGTGGAATTTGACGCTGACCGCTGTGGATACGGTCGCCAGGCAGAAAGCCGACACGGTTCGCAGGTCTTCAGCCAGATCGAAGGTGTCCACCAACGGCACCAACCCGCCCTGCAAACGCCCTTCTGATATAGCCGAAAGCATCTCATTCGGCGGCAATTCTTCGACCTGTATGCCCCGCTTTTCCATGTCGAAATACATGGGCTCTGAGCTTAGATATGGGGTACGGCCGACTTTGATGGGCACGTGTTAACACCGGTCACATTGAATTGAAGATAGAT
>DCWQ01000035.1:9521-36160 GCA_002328185.1 Dehalococcoidia bacterium UBA2158 | reverse complement strand
CCGCGGAAGGACGAGGCCACATCTTTAAGCAGCTATTGGTCGTGTGAGACCCGCCTTGAGATGCTGGTCTAAAGGCGCGGGCCAGCAAAGGTGGGCGACTGGGTCTTGTAGACTTGGATGCGGTTCCTGGCCGACTCAGGCACGAATATGTTGCCTTGGTCGTCCACGGTCACGCCGGTGGGTCCCCAGAAGTCTTTTTCGCGCTCCAATCCTTGTGCTCGGTCGCGCTCGCCCCACATCTCTACGTTGGCGTCCAGCTTGTCCTGGCCCCATTTGGAGATGCCGGCGTCTCCGGTCTTCAGGCCTACGAAGTTGCCGTCTTGGTCGAAGTACTGTAGCCGATTGTTCAGCCAGTCGGCGACGTAGATCACGCCGTCCATGTCGACCGCCACGCCGGTGGGCCGGTCGAACTCGCCTTCTCCGGAACCGGAAGCTCCGAACTTCATCAGGAACTTGCCGTCGGAGCCGAATTTCTGGATGCGATCGTTTCTCCAGTCAGCGATGAAGATATCGCCATGGCTGTCGATGGTGATGCCCCAAGGCATGTTGAACTCGCCGTCGCCGATGCCGTAGGAACCGAACTTGGCGAGGAATTTGCCATCTTTGCTGAACTTCTGTACCCGGTGGTTATTGCTATCCACGATGAACAGGTTGTCGTCGGCGTCGAAGGCCATGCCCGAAGGCCGGTCGAGTTCGCCGTCGCCGCTACCGGTCTTCTCTTCCCACTTCCCGAGGAAATCGCCGTCCTTGGAGAAAGAGGAGATGCGGTTCAGCCATTCGTCGCTGATGAAGAGGTTCTCTTGGCTGTCCAGTGCTATGCTGGTGGGCCAGACTAGGGAACCATCTTCCATGTTGAACTCGTGGGGACCCTGGTAGTTGATGCCCCTGGCGAAGGTCGAGATGTACTCTTCGTCGGTGGTGCAGACGGTCACCCGCACGCCCTCCGGCCGAAATTCCGAGCCGCGGCACAGGACGTACATGATGCCCTCTTTTCCCCGGGCTACGTAGACCGGGTAGTTGAAGCCGGGGCCGAACTGTTCGCCACGGCCGATGGTCTTGCTGTATTGCACGTTGATGTGCGAAATCTCTGTAGTCATCTTTTCCTCAGAGAGTTAGATTTTGTGTTTAGCTGGGCCTAGACGAATGCCAACTGCTCGAATTCTCCGCCTACGATAGGCTTGGCATCCAGGCCCATCCATTTGTCCAGGATGGTGGAATACACGCTCCTGAAGTCGGTGTTGAACTGCAGGTCGCCGTCGTCAAGCTTGTCGGCGTCCAGGGAAGGATATTCCCCGTAGAGACCGCCCTTGACTTGTTCTCCGATGATGAAGCAATGTCCGCCAGCGCCGTGGTCGGTGCCGGAGCCATTGTCTTTCACGCGGCGTCCGAACTCAGTGAAGACCAAGAGCAAAACATCTTGTCCGGCGTTATGCTCTTGCAGGTCGTCGTAGAAGTCGCCGACGGCCCGGCTGGTCTCGCTCCAGAGCCGAGTGTGGGCCGCGAGTTGACCGGCATGGGTGTCGAAGCTGTTGAACGGGGCTGTGGTGTACAGAACCCTGGTGCCGAATCCGGCCAGGTGGGTCTGCACGATGTTGCGCATGTATTGGCTCACGGTGTCGCTGCCGTACTCCACGGTCGATGAGTACATCCCCGGAGCGCTGCTCAAGATGTCAGCCCCTTTCAGGGCATCGAGGCCGGTGTGGGCCAGATAGTCATTCACCGCGCCCTGTCCGATCATGGGAGTGTAGACCTTGGAGAAGACGTCGAGGGCCTTCAGCCTTTGGTCGGCGTCGTCGATTCCCGTCAAGACGCCGTAGGTCTCAAGGTCACCCACGGAGGCAGCAGGCACGCCCGGCGTCACCAGGGCTCGGGGCAGCCCACGGCCGAAGTTGACGGCGGTGAGAACGTTTTCCGACTTTGGGTCAAGGTCGCGGACGACGCGGCCCAGCCACCCCTCTTCACCGATCTTCGTCGGCTCACAGGTGTGCCAGATGTCCATAGAGCGGAAATGGGAGCGGCTTCCCGTGGGATACCCAACGCCCTGCACGATGGCCATGTGGCCTTCGTCATAAAGCTTCTTCATGGGTTCCATGTTGGGGTTGAAGCCGATCTGGTCGTTGATGGGCAGGACCTGGTCTTCCGGCACCACGACGTTGTTCCGGTGGTCGAAGTATTTGGGGTTGCCGTAGGGGACCACCGTGTTCAGTGCGTCATTTCCGCCGGCCAATTGAAGGACGACCAGGACCGGCTCTTTCTTCGTTGATGTCATTTCTTTCTCCGGGACTGCCCGGTCCCTGTCTCTGCGAAACTGGGCAGCGATTATTCGAGTTATTCGGCCTTAGACCGAAGGTTTATGCGAACAGGTATTCGGTAGTCGCTACGATGGACTGGAGCATGGTCGCCACTCGGGTGGAGAAGTTATCGTCATCGCTGCGAAGCTCTCCTTCGTCATTGGCCAATGCAACCAACTGGTTCCGAGTTTCGTCGGCTAGCCGGTACGCGCCCAGGTTCTCCAGGCAACCGTCAACCAATTGCTCGGCAGTCAGCACGGGGCCGACTTTGCTCAGCCGGTTGATGATGTCTTTCACGCCGGTATGGTTGGTGTTACCCACTTGGTCGGCGGTGAAGTTGATCCGTTCCACCAACGTGCCGGAGTCGATCCACTCGCGGCCGGTATGCCAACCCTCAACGGTGGGCGGGTTGAGCAGGTCTTGTCCCATGAACCGGATGTTCATGGTCATCATGTCCAAACCGGGCCTGGGAAATTTGTAGTCCCCGACCAGTTTCAGAGTGCCGATCACGGTCTCCGCCGGGCTCTTGACCTTGGAGAAAGTGGCGTTTTTGAACCAATCGGACTTGAACAGCACTCGCAGCATGGCGGTGATGTTGTAGTTGGAGCGGAAATATTCTTCTTCCAACTGTTTGATGGCTTCAATGTCCTGGGGAGGAGTGTCCTTCCAGGCGGGGACCTGCACATCATCGGCAACGAAGAAGTTGTAGAGATGGCGCGCCACGAACCGGGCGGTGGCCGGCTGCTTCACGATGATGTCTACGATGTCTTCGCCGTTGAAGTTCCCTGTCTCGCCCAAGAAAGTTTTATCGTCGTTGTCGTGGTCGCGAGGGTCGTACATGAACTTGGCTTCGTACTTGCCGTAGGGATAGCGAGGGATGGAGTTGGTCACGGTCCAGCCGGTAAAGGCGCGGGCCGCGGCTTTGACATCATCCTCGCTGTAGTTGAACTCGCCGTCCATGCCTACGCCCAGGGAGAACAGTTCCAGGAGTTCGCGGCCCCAGTTCTCATTGATGGCGCCAGCGTGGCTCATGCAGTTGTCCAGGTAGAAGACCATGGCCGGGTCCTTGGACAGGCCCTTCAGCAGGTCGTGGAAACTGTTCATGCCGGTCGTCCGGAACATGTCTAGTTCCATGGATTGTTGCTTGGGATACTCGCACTTGGCGTGGCCGGTGACCAGCACGCAGTGCCAGAAGAGGGCGATCTTCTCTTGGAGCGGTCGCTTGGAGTTGATCATGCGGAAGGTCCATTCTTCTTGTTGGCCTTCCAGTCCGGCCTGAGACAGCCAGTCCGTCTTGTAGCGCATCATGATGTCGCGTTCCATGGCGGGCTGGGACTCGGGGTCGAGCAATTCGTCTACAGTTGCGTCGTACCCCCTGGCTGCTCGGGCTTCCAATTCTTCCAGCGGGGCGCCAAAGCCGGCGCGGCGCATCAGATGGGCGATTGATGAGATATCTTGTTCAGACAATAGTTTCCTCCCAATCCAACAATTTGGTGGCTTCCATAAATTTGGGCTGCAAAATGGGGCTGCCATCAGGGGATGTTTAAAGCCGGTTCCGACGTTCTTGCGGTTTTTGGTGATCGTATCAGTTATTAATCCGTGATTCGATGCACCACGTCAAATTTCGTTAAAATATTTAAAATATGATGTGGCCACCCGACATCACACCTGAACCACTTGCGAATCATATTCTACACCTAACCAGTTGTCAAAATCGGTATTTATAAATAATGATTATATTCCGAGAGGGCCCCAAATTTTTACCAACGGACTCAGGGTGCCGGTGGTTTGGAACTCAGCTCTTCGGCTCAGTCCTTAGACAACGGAGATACCCAACTCAGACTGCAGGACCTTGATGGTCTCGGCCCGGGTGCGCTGGGGCTTCCGCACGCGGCGGCCGATGGGCTCGTTCTCGACTTTCGGGATCATCTTCATGGCGACGAAAACGGGTCCCTCTTCCTTCATGATGGCTTCGATGCTGTCGGCGAAGTCTTCCAAGTTGTCGAACTCGAAGGTGGCGGCATACCCAGCTTCCCTGGCCATGCCGGCGTAGTTGATGTCGCCTGCATTGGGCACCGGCTGTCCGCCAGTGGTGGCGTAGCATTCGTTGTCCATTAGGAAATGGAAGAAATTCTTGGGCTTCATCCCGGCCACGGTCCCAAGGACGCCCATGTTCATCTGAAGCGCGCCTTCAGAGTCGAACAGGACCACTTTCTCGCTGGGCTGGGCGAGGGCGAAACCCAGGGCCGCCGTGTTGGTCTGGCCCATGGCGCCTTGGAGGCTCAGGTCTCGGTTCTCGTCATCCGATACGTCTCTCCAGTCGCGGCCCGAGGTGCCGGTTACCAGGACGATGGCCTTTTCTCGATGTTTTACAAAAGCCCGGAACATGTCTGCTGAGTCGAACATTTTCATCTCCACTGCAGTTAACTGCGTGCGTTAATTTTCTATGCGGGTTGGCCCGGAAATCTGGTTCACCCCTACATCCGGTTGAAGCCGTGGTACTCGTCTCCGACCAATACGGCGACAGGACGGCTCTGGGCCCGGGCTTCTTCGAAAGCGACTGATATCCGGGATGCGTCGTCGTCCGTTTCCAGCAAGTAGTAGTTGATGCCCATGGCGTGGAGGAAGGTCTCCGTGTAACGGGCGGCGGAGTCGGTGATGACACCGTGGCGCGTCCAACCCCGGTAGCCGATCAGCATGACCAGCGGGAACCCGGCGTCGATGGACATGCCGCGGATGGAGTCGCCTGATTCCATCATGCCTGTGTTCTGGATGACGCAGACTGGCACTTTCCCGCCGACGATCAGACCCAGGGCGATGGCAAAAGTTTCGCCCTCTCGCGATGAGGGAACTACTTCCAGCCAATCCTGGTCCTTCATCAGTTCGTAGAGATAGTTGGTCTCGCTATCTGGTATGGTCACGATGTGGGTGACCCCGTTCTTCTTGAACTCTGCGACCAAGGACTCCGGTTTCAGTAATGCCGCCTGTTGTTGGACCATGGGCTATTCCTCCGTGGGTGATTATCTTTCCCGACGTGACGCCCGACATGACAAAAGTAGGCCGTCAGAAAGGGGCTTGCTTGGCTGTTTTGGAGTGCCTCATTATATTAACCATCGGTTGTTATCGTCAATCTCGATTTGGCTGGGTATGACTGATTCGATACCGGGATTTGTGTATCATTGGTGGGCCATCTTGATGGGACCACGTTAACATTGTGTGTGGCCTCTCACGGAATTCGACCTCCGTCCCGCCACGTCTCTGGGCGACTAGGTTGCTTTAATGCTACTCGCGTCCCGCTTGAGGGATACATTCCCCTTCTACTACGGTTGGATTGTGGTGGGCGCCTCCAGCACGGTGGTATTCGCCCGCATGGCCCCGGCCATCACCACACTCACCGTGCTCATCTTCCCCATGTCCCAGCAACTGGGTTGGAGCCGGACCCTCATCGCGGGGTCGGTCAGCGCGGGCGCTATCGCATCCCTTGTGCTCTCTCCGGTGGTGGGGTGGGCCATCGACCGGTACGGCGCGCGGCCAGTGTTAGTGGTCAGCGTTGCGGGTCTGGGCTTGTCCATGGTTTCGCTGGCCTGGGCCACTGTCCCGTTCACTTTTTATCTGGCCTTCGCCGCGGGGAGAGTGGTGTTCCACACCTCAGCCCCCATCGGCGCCAGCACCGTTGCTGCCCGCTGGTTCATTAGAAAACGGGGCCGGGCAATCGGGATAATCTTCCTGTTCGGAGCGATAGGCGGCATCGTGTTCACCATGGTTGCGTCGCTGGTGGTGGAGAGTCATGGACTGAGGGCGACGTGGATCGCCATCGGACTGGTCGTGCTGGTCTTTTCTGTGGCCCCGCCATTGTTGCTGGTTGCCGAACGCCCCGAGGACATCGGCCTTTTACCCGACGGCGTTGAACCTGACCTTGCGATGCCCAGCACCGAGGACCAGCGGGCAGTCCGTCCCGGCTTCTCGGGTGAGCAGGCCGCCGTGATTACCCAGGTTCGGAGAGACGATGATGACTCTTGGACACTGCGGGAAGCCGTCGGAACTAGGGCCTTTTGGGTATTGGTCTCGATGGGGTTCACCAGCTTCTTTGTCCACACTAGCATCGGCGTACACATGGGCGCCTACTTCCGGGACATAGGGTTGGGCGCGATCTCGGCAGCGCTGGCGGTGAGTTTGAGCTGGATAGTGTCGGCGGTCTTTAGCGTCACCTGGGGCTGGGTCACCGACCGAATAGAAGTCCGTTACACATATTCGGGGATGTTCCTGGTGCAGGCGGGCAGCACGCTGTATCTGACACTGGCCAGTGGCACTCTGGGGGTGTTCTTGGCGGCCGGGTTCTTCGGAATTGTGTCCGCCGGTTTCAACGTGGTGCCGTCGGTGATGTACGCCAACTACTTCGGCCGATCATCGCTGGGCAGGATCAGGGGACTTGGTGAGGCGGGAGTGCTGCTTGGCCAAGGAACCGGACCAGTCATCGCCGGCGTCTTGTTCGAGATTCAGGGTAGCTACAGCATGATTTTCTGGGTCTTCGTGGCCCTGTCCCTAACCTGCAGCCTGGTAGTGCTGAAGGCCAAGACCCCGGTCAAGAGGGCGGCGACGGTGGCGGGTGGTTAATATGGTAGATCGCCTGTCAGTAGCGTCCAAACTCAAGAACATCCTACCCTTTTACTACGGGTGGGTTGTTGTTGGGGCGTCGGGCACCGCCGTTTTCGCTCGCATGGCGCCCAACATCACCACGCTGACGATTTTCATATTCCCCCTGTCGCAACAATTTGGCTGGAGCAGAACCTTGATCAGCGGGTCGGTCAGCGCCGGGGCATTGGCTGCCTTGGTGCTGTCGCCGGCCATCGGCTGGGCCATTGACCGTTACGGCGTTCGGCCGGTGCTGGTGGTCAGCATGGTGGTGCTAGGTTTGGCAATGACCTCCCTGGCTTGGGCCACCATGCCGCTCACGTTCTATCTGGCCTTTGCCGCGGCCCGGGTCGTCTTCCATACGCCCGCTCCGATCGGCGCCAGCACGGTTGTGTCCCGGTGGTTTATCAAGAAACGAGGCCGTGCCATCGGAGTGATATTCCTCTGCGGCGCCATCGGCGGACTGGTCTTCACCGTGCTGGCGGCCCAGATGATCGAGCATTTCAGCATCAAGGCCGCCTGGCTCAGCTTGGGGATAGTGGTCTTCGCGGTGGCGGTGGCGCCTGCCATGTTTCTGGTGGCGGAGCGTCCCGCGGACATCGGACTGCTGCCAGACGATGATCAACCCCCCCGACCGGACCTTGATTCCAACGAGAGAGCGGTTTCTAATGGAAACGTCAGCCTTGACGAAGACTCGTGGACCGTCGCCGAGACGCTTAAGACCAGGTCCTTCTGGATATTGTTCCTGATGGGGATGGCGATGTTGGGCGTGAGCACCGGCAATAACGTGCACATAGGCGCGTTCTATCGGGACCAAGGCCTGACTCTGACCTCATCGGCCGCCGCCTTGGGACTTGGTTGGGTGGTTTCCGCCTTCAGTAGCATTATCTGGGGCCGGGTGTTGGAGCGGATAGAATCGCGTTATGCCTACTCCATCGCTTTCTTGGCCTTGGGAGTGAGTACACTGTTCCTGCTCACAGTGGATTCCCCTGGAAGGGCGTTCATGGCGGCCGGAATGATTGGCATCACGTCGTCGGGGTCCAATGTGGTCATGTCCATCATGTATGCTAATTACTACGGGCGTAATTCCTTGGGCCGGATCAGGGGCATCAGCGAGACCGGCGTCCTCATCGGCCAGGCGGCTGGTCCTCTGGTGGTGGGAGTGCTCTTCGACTCCCGAGGCAGCTATTCCTTCGTGTTCCTACTCTTTGGAGGTATTGCCCTGGCCTGCTGCTTGATCGTCTTGACGGCCAAACCACCGGTCAGACCTGCCAGGCCGTTGCGCACCGGACAAGAAACGCTGATCTGATCAGAAACCGGCCTCGAGGGCGCTAATAAATGGCAGATAACCCAGATAAAAAGATGGTATTGGTGGCCTTTTTGCAGGCCTCCAACTGCTCCAACTACACCGGCTCGTGGCGTCACCCGGAGACTGATCCGGGCTTCTTGGACCTCGAGTTTTACCAGAACATCGCAGCAACTCTGGAACGGGGTAAATTCCATCTGGCGTTCATCGACGACCGGTTGGCAATGCCCAGTCGCTTCGGGGATTCTTTCGAGGAGGCGGTTGAGCACGGCGTCCGGGCGGTAAAACTGGACCTGGTGCCAATCATAACCGCCATGGGCCTGGCGACCAAGCGTCTGGGGTTGGGCGCGACCTATTCCACCACCTATTTCTCGCCCTTCCATGTGGCCCGCCTGTTCGCCTCGCTGGATCATTTCACCATGGGCCGGGCCGCATGGAACGTGGTGACCTCCCTCAACGATTCCGAGGCTCAGAACTTTGGGGTGCCAGAGCACCTGGAGCATGACGACCGTTACGATGTGGCCGACGATTTCATGGAGGCCACCTCCGAACTGTGGGACTCGTGGGAAGACGGGGCCGTGGTGCTGGACAAGCAGACCGGTAGGTTTGCCGACTCGGACAAAGTGCACCGGGTAGACCACGCGGGTAAGTGGTTCCAGGTGCGGGGGCCATTGACTGTGCCCAGGCCGCCTCAAGGCCACCCGGTGCTGGTCCAAGCTGGCCAGTCCGAAAGGGGACGGGAGTTCGCCGCCCGCTGGGGGGAACTGCTGTTCGTAATCTACCCCACTCCGGAAGCCTGCAAAGCCTACCGCGACGACCTTCAGCGTCGGGCGCGATTGGCTGGCAGAGACCCGGACTCGGTGAGAGTGGCCCCGGCGGTGTACGTGGTGGTCGGTGAGACAGCTGAGGAAGCGGAACAAAAACTCCAGCAGATAGAAGACCTGGCCAACCTGACAGACTCACTGACGCTGCTCTCTGAAGTCTTTAACTACGACTTCTCCCAGCATCCCGTGGACGAACCGCTGTCAGACGAAATACTAGCGTCGATGACGGGCCTGCGTGGATTCCTAGACCGGGTAATCGAACTGAGCGGTACATCGAACCCCAGTGTGAATGACTTCATAACGTCGTCAGGCCGGGGCACCCTCCGGGAGTTTCCCGTGTTCACCGGCACCCCGACCCAAGTCGCCGACCAGATGGAGTCGTGGTTCCACGCCGACGCCTGCGACGGCTTCGTCCTAGCCGCCACCCACATGCCCGGCGCCTACGAAGACTTCGTAAACCTAGTAATCCCAGAACTCCAACGCCGCGGGCTGTTCCGCGACGATTATGTCGACGGGACGCTGCGGGATAACTTAGGGTTTATTAGGCCGTAGCTAACTTCTCCGGACGTCAGCTACCAATCGATCAGTTGGCCCCGAGGTGTGGGAGCTGCAGCAGTACTTCGGCTGTCAGCTCTTCCATTTATGTCTGCGTCTGCAAAGCCGAATGCGGATCAAAATCGACTTTAGTATCATGAAAACGGATTATCACTTGGGCCGGACTGGGAATTTCGGCCTTCAAATCATTCGAGGAATCATACCAAAACTCGAACGCCGCGATCATAGATACTACGTCCGGCCTCCAGATTAAGCCTCAACCTACGCCACGCGCTCAAAAGGTATAATGCGGAAGATCTGTCTCCCAAGGCGATCAAACAAGAATTCTCCAGAGAGGACGCATTCAATATGGCCGATGTTGATAACCGCATCGAACTGGACTGGGCATCGCTGGAAGTCGGCGAGACCTTCGAAAAGTTCGAATATCTACTGACCCAAGAGATGATCGACACCTACCGAAAAGGAGTGATGGACCCGGAAGCCAGCTTTCCAACCATCGCCCACAAGGTGGACGTGCGCCAATACAACGACAGATATACCGACGCCGGGTCGGTGAACGCCCGGTGCGCGTTCCATTGCTACAACCCGCCGATGGCAGGCAAACGGCTGACCGTGACGGCCTGGATCGCCGACAAATACCTCAGAAGGGGCAAGAACTATATCGTCACCGAGGCCGTGTCGGTGGACGAAGATGGCAGGCTGATCGACCGGGTGATTACCCATGAACTGAAGCAGCCGTCGGAGGTGGGCAAGAAATGGGGCGGGTAATCAGAAACTACGAAGAGGGCGACGACATAACGCCCCTGGCGAAAGAGTTGACCCAAGAGGCCATCAATCTATTTGAGGGCAGCTCCGGCAACACCGGACCATCTCAGTTCACCGACGAACATGCCGCCAAAGAAGTTTTGGGCACCGAAGGTACAGTCGCTTCAGGGCGGATGTCTCTGACCTTTGCCATAGAGATGCTGCGGAGGCACTTCGGCCCGGAAGTGTTCAACCACACCGGCACGGTTGACCTCAGGTTCTTGAGACCGGTCCGTCCCGGCGATACAATCACTTTCACCGGTAAAGTGACCGGTACCTCGAGGGAAGCTAATGGCAGCCGTGTTTCTGTGGGTATTGAGGTGAAAAACCAGAGGGGCGACACCACAGGAGTAGGGCAGGGCAGCGCTATCGTCCCTAACGCATTTCTGCCCCCAGAAGACCCGTAGTCTGTATCAGTCAACTATCGGAGTCAGTATATCTGGTTGGTCTGGGGGGTTTTTTATCCGCATGTCAATCAATTGTGGTTGCCAACCTGGATATGCTGAACTAGAATTCCTGGCTCAGCCTGTATCATCATTGCCGGAATATGTCTTGATAGCAGGCGTGTTCTAGTTGAGGTTCAATGAACGAGACACCCGAAACCACATCATGCGACACTAAAGATTTGCGGCTGACAGCCCGAGTGATGGTTACCGGTTTGGCTGTTGGCCATGTGGCTTTTCATTGGATCATCCAGAGTTTTGTCGTTGTCTTTCCTGAGATTCAAAGAACCTTTGGTCTGAACAGCGTGGGTGTGGGCGGGATCGTAACCATGCGGGAAGTTGCTTCAGCGCTCGTTTCCCTGCCTGGTGGGGTCGTGGTCGATATGCTGCGAAAGTGGTGGGGATGGCTGCTTGCTGGATGTGTTGCCGCCTCCGGTCTTGGGTCACTGGTGATGGGAATCTCCCCGGTCTATCCATTGCTGCTGCTGGGGATGGCAGTGGTTGCAATTTCCCATTCATTGTGGCATCTTCCGGCGTCTGCGTCATTGTCTCATCATTTCCCCAGCCGTCGAGGCGTGATGCTTTCGTTCCACGGAGTGGGCGGTAGCGTTGGCGATGTCGCTGGCCCCTTCATCACCGGAGTACTGTTACTTGTGATGGGCTGGCGGGGCATTCTTAGCATCTACGCCATAGCGCCGTTCTTTATGGGCTTCATGGCGATTTGGACCTTCAAGAACATAGGCGACGTAAAGGAAGAGGTTGCCAAGTCTGTCGGACTAACCGAACGCCTGGCCTTGACTAAGACCTTGTTCAAAAGCCCAATGCTATGGGGGCTGATTCTGGTGCGAGGCCTGCGGTCCATGGCCTTGGCGGCCTTGGTGATGTCGCTTTCTCTGTACCTAGGAAACGATCTTGAACTTAGTCCCATCAACCGAGGATTCCACATCTCCATGCTGATTGCCGTTGGGCTGCTAGCCAAGCCGCTTGCCGGATTGATCTCCGATAAGCTGGGACGCAAGCAGGTGTTGGTGCCAGGTTTGATCTGGTCTTGCGTTATGGCGTTTTTGGTGGTCGTATTCGATCAAGGCGTAGCTCTTACAATCACCATTGCCTTGCTGGGTCTGTTCCTATATCCAGACCAACCGATACTTACCGCTGCATATTTCGATGTGGTTAATCGGGAGGTAGCCACTACCGGTCTCGGTGTAGTGTCCTGTATCAGCTTCATGATGGCAGCGCCCTCCCCGTTAATTGCTGGGGCCCTTTACGATTATTTCGACTTCCAAGCGACCCTATACTACATCTCTGGGCTTTTTGCGTTGGCTGCGGTGTTGTTTGCCTGCCTGCCTCTGTCTCGGCGTATAGGAGACTAGGAATCAAAGTGCCGGCAATGCGACTAGGATTGTCAACATTACTGGCTCAAATGTAAAAGGTCGGCGGATGCCTAATAGGGGAGCCTGGCGGGCCTTTTCGGTCTGCGATGGCAGACCAACGCTAGGCCTGGATTTTTGAGCCTAAGAGATAAGCTTGGCGCATTCGTCGATTAGCGGCGTAACGGACTCGCGCTCTTCTGATGGCAAAGTGAAGATGACGCGGTCAACCCCGGCTTCATCCAAACGGGAGATTAATTCCTGGTCCGGGCGTAATCCGAAGCTGGTGATGTTTAAAGAGTCTGGATCCCGACCTGCATCCTCAGCCTGCCGTTTCAACAAAACGATCTTCTCCGCGAGACTAGGTCCGCCTGAGCTTCTGCTGCCGATTGGCATCCAGCCATCGCAGTAGTCAATAACTCGGTCGAAGGTTGTGGGGCCGTCGCCGCCCATTAGGATGGGCGGGTGAGGCCGTTGGACAGGCTTGGGATACGCCCACATTTTGTCAAAATTCACGTGATCGCCGTGAAATTCCGGCTCTTCTTTGGTCCAGATTTCCTTCATCGCCAGGATGTTTTCCCGGAGGATTCTCCAGCGGCGCTTGAAATTAGTGCCGTGATTCCGCATTTCTTCCGCGTTCCAGCCCCCGCCCACGCCGAAGATAAACCGGCCTCTAGACAGCATATCCAAACTAGCGATCTCCTTGGCCGTCGTGATGGGGTCGCGCTCAATCATTAGGCAGATGCCTGTCCCCAGCTTGAGGTCATTGGTCACGCCGGCGGCCGCGGTGAGCGCCACGAATGGGTCGTAGGTATGCCAGTAGTCCTTGGGCAGATCGGGGCCACCGGGCCAAGGACTCGTTCGATCCGCCGGAATGTGTGTATGTTCCGGGACCCACATAGACTCAAAGCCACGATCCTCCAGCATCTTGGCCAGATCATCGGGTCGAATGGAGTAATCCGTCGAGAACATCATAGCGCCGAAATCCATCGTTACCTCTCATAAATTTGGCAGTTGCGGTGGCCGCCAGCCAAAGTGAGGCAAGTATAGCACCTGGAAGTCGCCATGCAGCGATACCTACTTGGCGGGCAGCGATTTGGCAAAAACGGTGCCGCCTTCCACCTATTTGACCGGTGCTACGTCGGTGGCGACGCCATCAGATTCCACGAAGGCAAAGTCCCTAATGGCCTTTTTGGTCAAGTCAAAAGGTCCGGGATAAGGCAGCATAATGGACACCCGCGACAACTTGCTGATTACCATGGATTCAGCGGCGAGGTTGCGGGTTTGATAGTATCGGTTTTTGATGACAGGGAAAGAATATCTACCGGATGGCGGTACATTCGGATTTCCAACCCAGTGGGAGAAAAGATTGTTTGATCACAGAATCAGAAGTTTGGACCTGGCACCGCGGACCAAGCGCGTTGGCGCCGTATACAACGGAGATTGGTCTATGGCTCCACAGGAATCCCATCTGCTCACAGTCGGCAAATAATGATTCCAGGCCTTAAAAGACCACTACCGATCGCAGCACTTCGCCTCTTTCCATCTTGTGGAAGGCCTCTTCCACTTCGTCGATGCCGATGGTCTCCGAGACAAATCTATCTAGGTCCAGGCGGCCCTGCAGGTATAGGTCTATGAGCATCGGGAAATCGCGGGAAGGTAGGCAGTCGCCATACCATGAGGATTTCAGACTCCCGCCCCGTCCGAAGATCTCCAGCAAAGGCAACTCTATCTTCATGTCGGGACTGGGCACCCCGACCAACACCACTGTCCCTGCGTGGTCTCGGGCGTAGAACGCCTGCTCATAGGTCACTGGACTGCCCACGGCTTCTATAGAAACGTTTACTCCGTTTCCGCCAGTGATATTGCGTATCTCTTGAACTGGGTCGGCGGACGATGCGTTGATGGTGTGAGTTGCACCAAACTCTTTGGCCCAAGCTAGTTTCCGGTCCTCTAGGTCCACTCCGATGATGGTGTGAGCCCCTGCCAGATGAGCCCCGGCAATGGCAGCATTACCAACACCGCCACAGCCGAACACTGCGACTGAATCGCCACGGCCTACGCTGCCGGTATTCATGGCGGCGCCTAGTCCTGCCATTATGCCGCAACCAACCAATCCCGCCGCTTCAGGGCTGGCTTGGGGCGAAATTTTGACCGCCTGCCTAGCGTCAACCAGTGTCAGCTCTGCGAATGCACCTATACCCAAGGCTGGCGACAGGGGTGTACCGTCGGTCAGAGTCATGGCCTGGGATGCGTTTCGGCTGGAGAAGCAGTACCAGGGAGCGCCGCGCTGGCAGGACCGACAGGTGCCGCAGGGAGCCCGCCAGGCGATGATTACGAAGTCTCCGGGAGCCACATTTGTAACCCCTTCGCCCACTGATTCGACGGTACCGGACGCCTCATGTCCCAGTAAGAAAGGGAAGTCGTCGTTGATAGCGCCTTCGCGATAATGGAGGTCGGTATGGCAGACTCCGCAAGCCTTCACCCGGACCAGCGCTTCGTCGGGACCTGGATCGGGTACCAGGATCCGGGTTAGCTTGACCGGCGCGCCCTTGGTTTCTGCTACTACTCCATTAACCTGATGGACCATTTAACTTCTCCTCATGCAACATGGTTTCGGGGGCTGGAGAAGATATTAATGGGCGAGAGTCGCGTCTGTCCACCGAATAGGCGTTCAGTCGCGATGAGGTCCTCAGCGGTCTAAATCCTGGCCAGTTGCTGCAACGCGTGATAGCAACCTATTTACGAGGCAAGCCCCTCAAAGGCGATCCACCATCGTTATTAGCAACTGGAAGACAGGTAGTCTTTCGAGCCCAACTCTTCAGGCGTTGGAGGGAGCCCACTTAGTACAATCAGGCCGTGGCGGTCATGGACTGCATCGTGACATAAGCGCGGTAATACTTTTGCTAGTGGAAGGTTGATTCTTTTTGGAGAGTCCTTGGATTGGGTCGAATCCCGATTGGCCGGCGATGTCGCGAACTCCGCTGATCACATTCTCAGAATCGTGTTGTGCAAGAGTCTTTGATGCGCAGCAACCATTTACGGCTACCCAATTTCATTCTCTCTTTAGTTCGCCAGCGCAGTTTCCACTTTCTGGGCAAACCCGATCAGTTCTTCGTCTGATCCGTGGTCTCCCATTAGTGATATACCCACTGGCAAGCCGTTCAACTCACCAAGAGGCAGGCTCAATTGGGGCCGACCTGTGGTGCCTCCGATACACGTCAGGTGGCTCAGCCTCCCCTGGATATCCTTCTTGGCCGAGGCCGGTAGTCCTCTCAGTGGTGCAGGGCCCACCGCCGTGGGCAGGCAGACAAACCCTCCATCGGCGAAGACCTCATCCATCCGGTTCCTGACTTGTTCTTTCACGAGAGCCGCTTCGCTGATCTGCGTTTTGGTCAAGTTGATGGCCAGGTAGTAACGCGCACTGACCCAGAAGCTGAACCTGGGGTTTACCGTGTCTACCCAGTCCTTCACCGATTCCCAGGCTTCTTCCGATTGGAGGATATTCTGCTGCGCCGCCCATTCCGTCAGCCCGTTAGGCGCCAGCCGTACTTTGGTGGAACTTCCCGCCAGAGCGGCGATTTTCTCCGCAACGGGCAGCAAAACATCTGAGACTTCTTGGTCTACTTCTTCGAAGGCGTCTTCGGCTATCACTACGCGGCTGGGGCTGTTGTCAGGAATGGCGTTCCCAAACACGGCTTCAGCAACTCGACCGTAGGTCTCGGCATCTCTGGTAAACCAACCTATGGTGTCGTAACTGGCCGCCTGCATCAAGATGCCTACTAATGGGATACGTCCATGAGTGGGCCGGAGACCATAGAGCCCGCAGAAACTGGCGGGGATGCGCACTGAGCCGCCGGTGTCGGAACCCAAGGCAAAATCAACCAGCCCGCCAGCCACCGCCGCCGCTGAGCCGCTAGAAGATCCACCGGGTACTCGGCCAGGCGCTTTGGAGTTGATTGGGGTGCCGTAATGAGCGTTCTCACCCAGGATGCCCCTGGTCAACTCGTCGGTATGAGTCTTGCCGACCATAGTCGCTCCGGCGTCCACCAAGGTTTGGACGATCCAGGCGTTATGTTCGGCAGGAGAGTGAGTGGCCTTCCAGTCTGGATTGCCACCCCCAGTGACATGCCCTTCAACGTCGAAGATGTCTTTCGCAGCGAAAGTCAGTCCGTAGAGGGGGCCGCCAGATTTGCCTTCCAGGTAGGCTTCAGTGTCGCTGCAAAAGGCGTCTAGAGAATCAACCAGGGGATGTTTGGCCCTAGCCATAGGGCACCTCGGGCGTTAAGGTTTGGCTTGCGAATCAGACCGCTCTCATATGGGTACCATAGTACATTCCAAAGTATATCCCAGGCAACTTACAGGCCTGTCACCAAACCTGGGACCAAAATAACGAGCATGTAGGGATAATGTACGGATGGGCGAATGTACGGAGGGCGGCAATGAGTAAGAGGTTAAGCGTAATTATTCTCCGGTTTTAACGCCTACCTTGTTCGCGGCAGAAATTCTACGGCATCGCATCCGTCGTAATCACCGAACACCGTCACCCCAATCAAGGGAAACCCACCTTCAGTGGAGCCGGCCTTCCCAGTAGCTGCGCTAAACTTAATGGTTATGAAGTTTTAGCAAGCAGGATATGAAATCGTTATGGATGTTACCAATCTGGTCTATGACCTCAGCAAACCCACCCCTTGCGCCGCCATTTTTGGTTAGTGTGAATGGAAGTTCACTTTGGATTGCGGACCTATACCATGTGCGATCTACGATGTGACGCCCAATGGACAGCCGGCCACTTCTTTCACAGCTAAATAGAGCATATTCAGGTCAGGACCAGGACCAGAAACTAGACGGGATTAGCCGCATACGGTTTTCTTCGTAACGTGAATCTGCGATATACTAATCGCCGTCTGATCGGCCGAGGGAATCCGCTAGATTCACCTAACCTGCCGAGGACAATAGTGGAGGGTCGATATGCTGACCGCCGAAGCACAAGATAGGCTTACCAGAGTTGGCCCCGGTACTCCGATGGGCGAGCTGATGCGCCGCTATTGGATTCCTGTTCGCCCTCTGGCCCAATTGAAAGAAGAAGACGTGATGTCTATCCGTATCCTGGGAGAGGACCTCGTTCTCTTTATGACCAGGAATGGTGAACTGGGCCTGGTCGGCGAGCGCTGCCCTCACCGCATGGTCATGATGAAGTACGGAATACCCGATGAAGACGGCCTCCGTTGCTGTTACCACGGCTGGAAGTTTGCCCCCGACGGTCAGTGTATCGACATGCCGTTGGAATCGCCCACCAATAAACTCAAGGATCAGGTAAAGATAGCGTCCTATCCTGTCTGTGAGATGGGTGGTCTTGTCTGGGCTTACATGGGTCCGCAGCCGGTGCCACTGCTGGCACCTTGGGACCTGTTCGTAATGCCCAATGCTTTACGCCAGATTGGCATTTCTTTTTTAGAATGCAACTGGCTCCAGTGCCACGAGAACACGGGCGATCCGGCGCATAGCGTCTACCTCCACGGCTACATGTTCAAATACATGCTAGAGAGAGAAGGCAAGCTGGAAGAGCGCACCAAAGACATGCAGATGTCCACCCTGCACGCCCGGATAAAAATGGGAATAGGCATCGAGTCCCTTTACGCCCATGAGACCCAATATGGCATGGAGAAAGGGATCAATTACTCCCAGGCCCTGGGCGCGGACAAAGACCGCCAGTCCCGCCACTCGACAGTCATATTCCCCTTCTTCACCCAGACCGGCGGGCCCGGACAGGTACGCCAGGAGTTCCAGATTCGCGTGCCTATCGACGACACCAACACCTACCACATCGCCTACGGCTGCTACATGGCCCCCGACGCCGTGCCTGCTCCTGTCCAAGAGTCTGTTCCCTACTACGACATCCCGATCTTCGACGAAGACGGCAAGCCGATGTGGGACTTCGTCTTGGCCCAGGATGCACACGCCTGGGTCTCTCAGGGCGAGATAACGGACCGGACCGTGGAGCAATTGGGCCGGACCGACCTGCCCATCGTGTTCATGCGTCGCCAATTCGAGGAAAACATGCGCATCGTTGAGGACGGCGGAGAGCCAAAAAATGTCTTTCGGGACTCCGCTTCGATGCCCGACCTGCTCCACGGCGGAGTCTGGGATGAGGGTAATTCATCCGTTACTGGCGCCGGCGGCGCGATCGCCACCTTCCGCTCCGCCTACCACAAGGGATATGGCATCGATGACGCCGACCGTTACGGCCCAGCCATGCCGGACATCATCGACATGATGCAGCGTATCGACGACCACAACGAGGCCGTTAAAGTTTAGATATTGTTTTCACCACAGTAGGGGCGGGTTAGAAACCCGCCCTGCCTCTCGTAGATCATTTTCCTAATCCGGAGACCGCCTGGCGTTAATTCGCGAGTCAGTTTCGTCGGACGGATTGGTTTCCAACGAGCAGGCCAGGTTGGAAACCTGCCCCTACGCCCTTAATCCCATTACGTCTTTCTGCGAAAGTAGGACCCACCGAACGTTCGTGGTGGGCTCTATCGAACCATGAATGCGCCAGAACTTGGGTTCTTCGACAGGCCCGGTTCCACCGAGACTCTCGACCTTAGATCAGAGCTCAGGATGAACGGAATGCGTTGCCTGCTGCCTCCGTCATTTCGGCCCTTCAGCAGAAGAGAAACCCACGCCCTTCCATCCCCAGTGATAAACTACTTCGGCGTCGATGGGCGCACTAGTTCAACCTAACCAAACACCAAAGGGAATTACCTATGCGCGCAGCCGTAATCACCGAGCCGGGCGGCCCCGATGTTCTACGGATCATGGAGGTCGATGACCCGGTCCCCGGCCCCGAAGACATCCTGGTCGACGTCAAGGCCTCCGCCCTGAACCGCGCCGATATCATTCAGCGCCAGGGAAACTACCCAGCACCCGCTGGAAGCCCCTCCGATATCCCTGGTTTGGAGTTTGCCGGAGTGGTCGTTGAGGCCGGGGAACGGGTGGTAGGCATGGCCAAAGGCGACCGCGTTTTCGGTCTCCTGGGCGGCGGTGGATATGCCAGCCGCACCATCACCCATCACCGCATGGCCATTCCCATGCCCTCTGACTGGGACTTCGTGCAAGCAGCTGCGACGCCAGAGGTTTATTTTACGGCCTACGACGCCTTGTTCAACCGGGGCAACCTCCAGATGGGCGAGAGTCTGCTGGTGCATGCCGCGGGCAGCGGAGTTGGCACTGCCGCAGTGCAGTTGGCTCACCAGGCCGGGGCGTTCGTCTTCGGCACCGCCGGGTCTCCTAAAAAATTGGACGGCGCGGCCAAGCTGGGCATGGACGTGGGCATCAACTACCACGATGAAGACTTCTCCGCCGTGGTCAAAGAAAAGACCGGCGGCGCCGGAGTGGACGTGCTCATCGACTTCATCGGCGGGCCCTACTGGGACCAGAACATCGCATCCATGGCTGTACTGGGGCGGCTGGTTGAGGTCGGTTTGATGGGAGGTGCCCGGGTTGAGGTAGACCTGGGCCAACTGTTGGGCAAGCGCCTTCAGGTTACTGGGACTGGATTAAGAGGCCGCACCCTCGAAGAAAAACTGGCCATAACCGCCCAGTTCAAACGCCACGTGCTGCCACACCTGGCCTCAGGGAGCATGAAGCCTATCGTGGACCGGACCTTCCCCTTGGAAGAGGTCGCCGATGCCCACCGCTACATGGAAACCAACGCCAATTTTGGCAAGATCGTGCTTACTATCGATTAACCGGAGACTAGCGCCTACCGGGCACCCGGAGGAACAGATGCCAGAGATGCAGGAACCGGAAAAGATCACCCCAAAAACCCCGGCGACTACCAAGAAATCATGAGTAAAGTGGTCTTCCAGTCGAGGATGTCCTACAAGATTGTCGAATCCAAGTGGCCCGTCACTCGCGAGGCGTTCCATGATTTCGACGCCGCGAAGCTGGCCGGCATGACTCTTGCTGAGATAGACGGATTGACCGAGGACACCCGCGTCATCAGAAACCGCCGCAAGCTGGAAGCCGTGGTCAGCAACGCCCAGACGTTGTTGCAAATTGAGGTTGAATTCAGCGATTTCCAGGCATATTTCCGATCCCACGGGGACTTTCCCAGCCTGGTCAAAGACCTGCGGAGGCGGCTCAAATTCTTGGGAGAGATGGGGCTGTTATTACTACCTGCACTTGGTTGGCGAGGAAGTCCCGCTCCACGAAAAGTGGCAAGCCAGTCTCAAAAAACGATGATCTGCCTGGTCAATAAAGGTAAATGAGATGAAACTTGAAGGCAAAGTCGCGATGGTCACGGGCACCAGCCCTAACATCATGGGCGGCATAGCGGAGGGCCTGGCCGCGGAAGGGGCCGACCTGGTCTGCATCGACATCAACCCCAAGTACGCCGAGCAGTGTGCCAAGTCGGTGACCGACGCCGGACGGCGCGCAATCTCCATCGCCTGTGACGTAACCGACCAAGCCCAGGTGACAGCAGCCGTGGCGCAGGCAAAAGAGGCCTTTGGCTGCGTGGACATCCTGGTCAACGGCGCCACTCTCTTCAACACCAAAGGCATCTTGGACATGCCGCTGGACGAATGGCGGCGTCAGACCGACGTGCTACTGACCGGCGCTTTTCTGTTCACCAAGTTCATCGCCAAAGAGATGATTGAGCACGGCCGCCACGGCAACATGATCAACATCATCTCCACGGCTGGCCACCAGGGTGAGCCGGGCAACATCGGCTATGGCACCGCCAAGGGGGGCCTGCTGAACTTCACCCGCGCAGTCGCCATGGACCTGGCCGAACACTGCATCAGGGTCAATAGCATCACTCCCACCGCCACCGACAGAGAAGAGGGTCTGGAGCGGGCCAAGCGTTGGGGCGTCGATTGGCCCGGCCCCAGGATGGGGCAGCGGATGCGCGGTTGGCCGGCTAATCCAGGCGAAGGCTTGCCCATGCAGAAGATGCCTAGCCCCAGCCACTACGGCAAAGCTGCGGCGTTCCTGGCCTCGGACGAAGCTGAGATGATCACCGGTTTCGACCTGCGGGTAGACGGTGGCGCCATCGCCAAATACTGGATCTGGGACCCCGGTTCAGATAGCTGATTCATCGCGCGTCCCATCGGATATAATGCCATCACTGTTTACCGATCCTACGAGACAACTCGGAACAACGAACGAGGTATGAGATGCCGCTAGACCCACAGATCAAGCAAGTCATGGAGGCCACGGCCGCCCTCGGGCTGCCCGCGCCCTATACCGTTAGCCCACAAGAAGCCAGGGCCAACGCCAAGAAGCGGCCCCGCCCAGCGGGCCCGGAAGTCGCCAAGGTGGAAGATCGGGACATACCTAGTTCCGACGGCGATGTTCCCGTGCGTATCTACACGCCCGAGGGCAGCGGGCCCTTCCCCATCCTGGCCTGGTACCACGGCGGCGGCTGGGTGGTGGGCGACCTGGAATCGGCCGATGCCACTGCCCGCGACCTGTGTGTGGGCGGCAAGTGCGTGGTTGTCTCCGTGGACTACCGCCTGTCCCCTGAGACCAAGTTCCCTGGCCCTGCAGACGACTGCTGGGCGACAACCACCTGGGCGGTAGAAAACGCCGCCAGTATCAACGGTGACGCCTCCCGGCTGGCCGTAGGCGGCGACAGCGCCGGTGGCAACATAGCTGCGGCCATGTGTTTGATGGCGGCGGACCGAGGCGGCCCTGAGATCGCGTTGCAGCTCCTGATATACCCCGTCACGGATGTGAACTTCACAACCGTGTCCTACAGCGACAACGCCGAGGGGTTCGGCCTGACCAAGGTCACCATGGAGTGGTACTGGAAGCATTACCTGGCAAGCATGGATGATGCCTCCAACCCGTACGCGGCCCCACTACAGGCCAAGAGTCTGGCTGGGCAGCCGCCTGCATTGGTGATAACGGCTGAATACGACCCGCTTCGGGATGAGGGCGAGGCCTACGCCAAACGCCTCAGCGAGGCCGGCGTGGCGACCACTGCCACCCGCTATGACGGCGTGATCCACGGCTTCTTCAACATGAATGCCGTTGTGGACAAGAGCCAGCAGGCTGTGGACGAAGCTTCCGCTGCCCTGCGGAGCGCCTTCGCCAAGTCTGGGGCTCCCAACACCGCAGATTAACTAGCCCGCTCTCTACGAGTGAACAATAAGGTCGCCGCGATTGCCGCGGTGGCCTTTGTCATTTTGGCGAGGGCCATATCTCGCGGCTGCCGAATGACTTTGAGAGAACCATCGACCCCTCAACCACGTCTATTCGTCATCTGCGGCATCAGGCCGAGTTTCCGGCAAGAACGTGTGATCGAGCGTGCTACAATACGCCGAAATTATCCCTGGGATGGAATTTAGAGGTATTAATGGCTACTTCCGCCGCGGTAAGCGTCACCGTCTGGTACGACTACACTTGACCCTTTTGCTACGTCGGCCTGGGCAGGCTCGACATATTGGCCAAAGAAATGTCCTTTGAGGTTGACCGAAAACCCTATCTGTTGCGGCCGGAACGTCCCCTGGAGGGCGAAGAACGCCGCTTGTTCGACGGAGAGACTCAAACGGAACTGAATGCCGCGATGCAAGAACGAGCCAAAGGCGTGGACCTGGTGATGCGCCGCCCTCAGTGGTCGCCCAATACCTTGCGGGCCCACGAGGCCACCGTCTACGCCAAAGCGCAAGGCAAAGACGGGTTACTCCATCACCTGGCTTCCCAGGGGTACTGGGAGTCTGGAGCCGACATCAACGACCTGGACGTGTTGAAGGGCTTCGCCGAGGCCGCGGGGATGGACTGGGCGGACCTGGGCCCTCGCATCGAGTCCGGCGAGTACCGTGAGACAGTAATGTGGGAGTACGAGGCTGCTAAAGAGAAAGGCGTGGCCGGCACTCCCACCTACTTGATCGGAGGTGAGCTCTTCGGCGGCGACGTCAGCATCGAGGAACTGCGGGAAGCCATTAAGTCCGCCTCTGCCGGGTGAGCCATGCCATCTAACAACTCGGTGCTGGTCATTGGGGCCGGCATCTTCGGCCTAACCACGGCGCTGGAACTACAGCAGCGTGGTCATCAGGTGACCGTGGCCGACCCAGGCCCGGTCCCACACCCACTGGCGGCCTCCAACGACGTCAGCCGCATGGTGCGCATGGATTACGGGGCTGACGGACTGTATTCCTCGCTGGGCGCCGCCGCGATCGAGGGCTGGCACCGCTGGAACGCCCGCTGGGGCCGGGACCTCTACCACGAAGACGGGTTCCTGCTCATGTCCAGCGTCCCCATGGCTGCCGGGTCGTTTGAGCAGGACTCATACAGCCTTCTGAGCAGCCGTGGTTTCCCTTTGGAGAAGCTTTCGGCCGGCGACCTGCCCTCGCGCTACCCCCACTGGAACTCAGAGCACTACATTGACGGCTACTTCAATCCGAGGGCCGGGTGGGCCGAGGCCGGAGAGATAACCGCCAACCTGGCAGAAGACGCCGCCAACGCCGGAGTGTCAATCGTGACTGGGTTTCCTGCGGCAAGCCTGCTGCAAGAGGGCAACCGGGTAACTGGGGCTGTTTCCTCTGGTGGAACCGAACTGCGGGCCGATTGGATGGTCGTGGCCACCGGGGTATGGACGCCAATCTTGCTACCCGACCTTGCAGACCGCATGTGGCCGGTAGGCCAGCCCATCTTTTATTTCAAGCCTGAGGACATTGAGAGTTACCGGGCGCCGTCCTTTCCTCCCTGGGGAGCGGACATCCCACGGAGCGGCTGGTACGGCTTTCCGGTCAACGATGAGGGTGTGGTCAAGATGGCTAACCACGGGCCAGGCAGGCGGGTCCACGCCGACGCAGAGAGGGTAATCGTCCCGGAGCAGGAAACCCTCTGTCGGAATTTCTTGGCCCAGTCGTTGCCGTCGCTGGCGTCGCTCCCCTTCCACAGGACCAAGATGTGTCTCTACTGCGACACCTGGGACGGAGACTTCTGGATCGGCCGTGACCCGGAGCGGCAAGGGTTGGTGGTGGCCGCCGGCGGCAGTGGGCATGCATTCAAATTCGCGCCCGTGCTGGGAGGGCTGGCGGCCGACGCATTGGAAGGCACCGAAAACGCCTATAGCGAACGGTTCGCCTGGCGGCCCCTGGGCGAGATCACGAGCGAGGACATCCGGTACACCGGCGAGTGATCAGACGCCGGCCAACTTATACGACGGCAGGGACCGATTTTAGTCGTGGCATCACTTTTTCGGCGAAGAGCCTCATGCTTTTTTCGACCTCATCGTAGGGCATGCCCCCAAAGCTGAAAGCTGCAAGATATGACTCGCTGCCGATGCGGCCGCGATTGGTCATGATCTTTTCGTAACACTGTTCCGGTGTCCCCCACACTTGCAGGTCCAGGAAGAAGTTCTTCACGTCCTGATTGCCGTACTGCTCGATTTTCTCGGTGAACTTGCCGTAGTACTCGTAGCCCTTGGTCATCTTCAGGTGGTCGCTGCGGAACTCGTAGTGGTCCATTATCGAGTCCCAGTAGTTGCCGACGAACTCAGAGGCCTTCTCCCGCGCCGTGTCTTCGTCCTCGTGGCAGAAGGTGAACCCTACGACGATGGGTGGTGGCGCCGGCGCTCCGTTGACCTCTTGGAAGATCTCCCGGTAGGCTTTCAACTCGTTCTCTACTTCGCTCCAGGGCTTTTGGGGGATTATCAGCATGCCCAGGCCCAACTGGGCGAGCGCTAGAGACGACTCCGGAGAGACTGCGGCGGCGTAGGTCCGGCCTTTGAAACTCTTGTACGGCCTGGGCCTGATGTCGACTTTGGGCTGCTTGATCAATTCTCCGTCGAACTCGGCGACCCCGTCTTCGAGCGCGTCCACCAACAGCTTGGTACCTTCGGCGAACCTGGTCCGAGACTCGGCCATGTCCACTTGAAACCCATCGAACTCCACTCTGCCCAGGCCCCGGCCCACGCCGACCACCGCCCGGCCGCCGCTCAGATGGTCCAACACCGAGAACTGCTCAGCGATCCTTAATGGGTTGTGCCACGGCAGGACGACCACCATGCTGCCCAATTGGACGCGTTCCGTGCGTCCGGCCATGTAGGAGAGGAATTGGAGCACGTCGGGGCACATGGTGTAGTCGGTGAAATGGTGCTCCACGGCCCAGATCGAGTCATAGCCCAAAGGTTCACATAGGTCAGCCAGGCGCAGTTCCTTCTGATAGACCTCTAGGTCCGTCATCGCCTGGCCAAAGTTCTGGAAAAAAGTCGATGTGCCGACGTGCATCGTTACGCTCCAGGGGCCGTTTTGGGATCACAGTTAACTGAGAGTCAGTCTACAATCCAGCGGACAACCCGTCCACTGTACTGAGAAAAGCCGGTAATAAAAAGAGGCGTCCCGGTCACTCGGGACGCCTCTTTGCGCATAATTCCCAATTCTGGTAAGACGTTACCGAGTTGCTGAGAAACCGGCTGCTTCGATGCCTGCTCGGGCGCAGTCTTCATCCTCTTGGGCCGTGCCGCCGCTGCCGCCGACCGCTCCGATGATCTCTCCGTTCCGGAAGACGGGCAATGCGCCCTGGCCGGGGATGAAATGGCCGCCTTCCATGGCCATGAAAGCCCGGAAGATGGGTGCTTGGGAGTTGTCGGTCAGCGCGCCGCTGGCAACCTCAAAGCTGGCCGAGGCAACCGCTTTGCCCCTGGATACCACGGGAGTCCGCCACGGAGCCCCGTCCATCTTGCACATGGTGATGAGGTCACCTCGTGGGTCAACCACCGAGATGCTCATCTTTACGCCTAATTCCATCATTTTCGCCTTGGACCCTGCCAAGATCGTTTCAGCTTCCGCGAGATTCAAACTAGCCAAAATATCCCCTCCAAAATTACGTGCTTGGGCGTGGTTACTGGGCAATATTGTAGGCGAGAACCGGACTTGTGGAAAGAGGGCAAAATATGAGTGGAGGGCCGGTATCACCGGCCCTCCACTCTAGGTCTACTGATTGCGGCGGGTTATCGGGCTACTGGAAAGTCACTATGGGAGACAGAAGAGATGTTCCGGGTCCGCTGAGCTCGCCCGGCGTGGTCCCGGTGACAATGTCCACTAAAGTGTTGGCGTCGAAAGCGGCGACGCTCTCCAAAGAGAAGGGCATGGTGCCGCCAACGTTGTCCCGTACCATGAACTTCACCACAGCCACCGACCCGCTTCCGTTAATCCCATTGATGTCGATGATGCCGGCCCAGAGACGGCCTGGTCTCGGGGAATTGGAGTCGATGAGCGCATCCCCGGATAGCAGCCCCCGCTCCACCTGGGCCAACTCCAGCTGGGCCGGGTCATAGACCAGGACGAACTCTAAGCTGCCCACGTTGTCGGCCCGGGTGGCCAGGATGGGCACCGAGACAAACTTGGCGGCCACCGGGACAGCGGTTGGCTCCGCGGTTGGCTCCGAGGTTGGCACCG
>DCWQ01000035.1:0-9207 GCA_002328185.1 Dehalococcoidia bacterium UBA2158 | reverse complement strand
CCGAGGTTGGCACCGGCCTTGGCGCCAAGGTGGGACTGGGCTTAGCCGCCGGTGTGGGCATTGGTGATACGGCCATAGAGGGCGGATTCGTGCCCCCGTCTTCGCCGCCGCCGCCAAAGACCCCGATGCCGAACAGAAGACCGATCAGGGCGACAACAACAACTGTTGAACCCATTACCCATTTCCAACTGGTTATCAACCCGATATATGTAACTTCCAACATCCAGCGCATGATCTGCTCCCCTAACTCGGCCGGGCCATATTCAGAATGATTCGCGCGTCGTCGATGGTTATCTTGCCGTCATTATTGACGTCCAAGGCCAGGTCTATCTTCTGGAGGTCGGACGCCATCCTTAGAACTTGCAGGGCGTCCAACGTGGTGACTCGGCTGTCGCCGTCGGCGTCACCTCGGATCCTGGGGCCGACCTTAAAGTCAGCGCCCACCAACTCCATCGTCAACGGTGTTTCGGAGTTGTGGTTTACCAGGGCATCGGACAGCGTGAGGGGACTTACCGTTTCCTCCGGGCCGACTACCTGGAACTCGACCACTGCTGCGGTCCCTCCAGAGCCAGTGCCTTTAGCCACGGCAAACCCAAACTGGACTTGACCCAGATCGTCGGCATCGAAGCTGAAGGATTTCGGCGTCAGCCGCGACCCTCGCTCCACGTTGACCACCCGGAGGGAGTCAGGATCGTAGTTCAAGGTGAATCCCAGACTTGTGATACTCTCCGCCTGGTTCAATGTTATAGGCACCCGGACGATGCTGCCCAAAGGCGAAACCCTGGACTCAAGCATCAAGGCCGTTCCGATAGGGCCGGTAATTCTAGGCAGTGGCGTCTGGTCGGGCTCGTCGGGAATCGGGTCGATTACCTTGGGCGTTTCGGGGCGAACGTCGCCCTGGCGGTTGATGGTGATCAGGTAGGTGCCGGTGGGGTCGGCCACTCGGCCCGAAGCGGACAAGGCCAGTACGTACCAACCTGCTTCAGGAGCTGTCCACTCCAAAGATTGTTCCAGTCCGAAGTTGGATGTGGTGAACCCGGCGAGTGCGTTCTCTACAGAGAACCGGACCCCTTCCACCGTTCCGGGTCTGACATCGACTGTATAGGCGATGTCCTTCTCAGCCAGGAATTGGAAGTAGTCGTAGTCACTGGTGGGACTGATGGCGCCGGCGATAGCATTGCCAAATCCGATGCGTGTACCGTCGGGGGCGCTGTCGCTATGCCGGTCCTGTAAGGTCGTGTCCGGAGTGACCTTCAGCGAGTAGGTCCCAGTGGGTTGGTCCGCCAAGGCCGATGCCGCGATCTTAACGAAATAGGTGGCCGTGTCGGGGGCGGTCCAAAGCACAATGTTGCTCTCGCCGAAGTTGCGAGCGCCTGTATCGGCGCTGCCGTCCACGTTATTTACCTCTAATGAAACTGCTGACGCCGACCCATAGGTCAGGTCGAGTAGATACTCCACACCGCGTCGGGCGGGAAAAGTGAAGAAATCTAAATCCGTTCGGGGACTGATCGCTCCTTGGTAGACGGTGCCAAAGCTCAACGGAGTGCCGATGGCGGCCGTGTCCAGGTGGCGGTCTTCCAAGCTGGTGTTGGCGGATACTGTCAAGGCATAAGACCCGACGCCCTGCGTGGCTTGGGGTGAGTGGGATACCACAACGTAGAACAAACCCGTGCTGGCCGAGGTCCAACCTAGGCCCGTGCCCAAGCCGTTGGTGCTGCTCAGGGTATCTCCGGCGGCGTTTTCGATGGAGATGACCGCGCCGTTGGTGGAGATGAGCTCCAGTTCCAAGGAATAATTTATACCTCTTTCGGCCAGGAATGAGAAATAGTCCCGGTCGGTCTCCGGGCTAACCGCGCCCGGATGAGCGTTGCCGAAGCTTAGGACGGAGGCGATGCCAGGGAGATCGCCGTGGTGGTCCTGCAGCGTGTTGTCGATGCTCAGGTTCAAGGAGTAGGTGCCGATGACGTTTGGCACATGGGGAGACCCTGACATCACTGCCAGGAAGTTCCCGTTGGCTGGTGAGAGCCATTCGAGGGTCGTACCCACGCCCCCGTTGGAAGCCAGGCTGGTGCCGCCGGAGTCGACCACAGTTAGGTTGATGCCGTCGGCGGTGCCCAAGGTGACATCCAGCATATATCTGACGCCTCTCAGGGCGGGAAAGGAGAAATAGTCCAGGTCATCGGCGGGGCTGATGGAACCCTGATGGGAGTTGCCAAAACTGACCACGGTAGCGCCAGCGGATGTCTGGGAGTGCTGGTCGAGCAGGGCTGCCTCGGCGTTCAGCTTGATGGCGTAGGTGCCACTGGAATCGCGGACACGGGTTGTGCCGGTCACGGCGATGAAGTAAGTGTCATTCCGGGGTGATATCCAACTAAGGGTGTTGCTAATGCCGTCGTTGGTCTTCTCGACTCCGGTGAAGGCGGTCTGAATGGCGAGTTCGACGCCTTCGGAGGTTCCCAAGTCGACCTCAAGGTTGTATCTCACGCCCCGTTGCGCCTGGAAAGAGAAGTAGTCGGTATCGTCTCCACCGTCAACGGTGTTGGTCAGGCTGGGCTGGTTGCTCCAGGGACTGACAGCGCCTTGGTAGATGTCGCCGGCAGATATCTGAGTGGCGCCGTTGGTCTCGTCGGAATGACGGTCCATGAAACGGGTGTCTTCGAACCCACTGAGGGTGTAATTGCCCAGATAGAAAGAGCCATCGAAGTTATTGATCGTGCCTGAGACCTCGACGTAATAAGTGTCGGTGGTCCGGGCGATCCAGGTAACCGTCTTCTGGCCGCCTGACACGGTAAGGTCTTGCTCGGGTGAACTGCCGTTGCCACGGGCCAGGGAGTTGATTATGGATATGTTGGCGTCCACCACCGTGGTCTCATCAAGCACGAATGTGTAACTGACCCCCCTCTGGGCCAAGAATGAGAAGTAATCGACATCGAAAAGGATGTCGGACGGGTCGATGACACCGGACACCGCGCCTGAACCGATGCTCAGGTTGGTGGATGTGAATCGGTAGTCGCCGTGGTCGTCTTCCGCATGAATAGTGCTCTGATTGGAGAAGAAAGCTACCGCAACCAACGCCAGCAACAGCAGCGTCATTGGCAATAACGTCATCGATTTCCGCATGCTCGTCCTCCATTCTTCCGCCGCGATCAGCGCGGCACTGGGGCCGGGGCCTAGGTCCATACCGGATTCTTTAGGCTCCGTTCAGCAGGCGTCTGCAACCGACTGGCTAGACCGGTCGATGGGCGAACTTCCTACTTTTAGCTTAGAAAGCTATCTGCAATTTTAAATTTTTTTTAAATTTCAGTCAATAAAATAAACCACCAGATAGCAGACGAATCAAGTATGGCACGAGAAAGAAGGAGGGTAGCCGCCGTTGTGGTTAAGGGGAGTGGGTGTCGGTGTGGAGGTAAAAAGTGTACCAACCGAACCAGTATGAGTCGCGGCTGGAAAACTGTTCCAGAGTCCAGCCCGACCTATCCAGGCTCGCCAATAAGTCTTGAATCCTAGACAGTCGCCACCATAAATACGAACAACAATCCGCGGTGGATGAGATACACAAGATTTGATGCAGGCCACGCAGATGACAGTGCAGCACTTGCTACGCTGATTCTTGGAACAGCTCCCGGCCAATGAGCATGCGTCGTATTTCGCTGGTGCCGGCGCCGATCTCATAGAGCTTGGCGTCCCGCAGCAACCGCCCGGTGGGAGAATCGTTGACGTAGCCGTTGCCACCCAGGGTTTGCACGGCTTGTAGGGCGGACTGCGTGGCTTGCTCACCAGCGAACAGCAGGCATCCGGCGGCGTCTTTGCGGTTGCTCTCGCCCCGGTCGGCGGCCCGCGCCACGGCGTAGACGTAGGATCGGGAGGCCGACAAAGCTGTGTACATGTCGGCCAATTTGGCCTGGATAAGTTGGAACTCGCCGATGGGCTGACCGAATTGCTCCCGCTGATGCACGTAGGGGATAACCAGGTCCAAACACGATTGCATGAGACCAATAGGGCCGCCTGCCAGTACCAACCGCTCGAAGTCCAGTCCGCTCATGAGCACCCGGACGCCCTGGCCAACCTCGCCAAGCACGTTCTCCTCGGGCACCTCGCAGTTTTGAAAGACCAACTCTGAGGTGCTGGAGCCGCGCATGCCCAGTTTGTCCAGCTTGGGAGAGGCCTGGAAACCGGCGAAACTCTTCTCCACTAAAAAAGCGGTGATGCCATGGGAGCCGGCCTCGGGGTCGGTCTTGCCGTAGATCACAAAAGTGTCGGCCTCTGGGCCGTTGGTGATCCACATCTTGTTGCCGTTCAGGATGTAGCGGTCTCCCTTCTTCTCCGCCCGGAGCTGCATGCTGACCACATCGGACCCCGCCTCAGGTTCACTCATCGCCAGTGCGCCGACATGTTCTCCGTTGATCAGCTTGGGCAAATAGCGGCGTTTCTGGTCGTCGTTGCCATTCCTAAATATCTGGTTGACGCAGAGATTGGAATGGGCGCCATAGCTGAGGCCCACACTGCCTGAACCCCGTGATATCTCTTCCATGGTCACAGCGTGGGCCAGGTAGCCAAGCCCGGCGCCGCCGTATTCCTCGGAGACCGTGATGCCCAGAAGCCCCAGATCGCCCAGCCTGGGCCAAAGGTCCCTGGGGAAAGAGTCGGTCCGGTCGATCTCCTCGGCCCTGGGCGCAATCTCCTGGGATGAGAACTGCCGCACCGTGTCCCGGATGAGGTCGATGGTCTCGCCCAGGGAGTGGCCCAATCCGCCATAGACGGGTCTTCTGAAAGTCATAGCTCGTTCCCTTGGACTGAGTTAGGGCTTGCGGAGGTCGATTATACGCCGGGCCTTGAATTGGGTGCGTTCGAACTCGCCGGCCGGCTTCAATTCCACGGCCACGCTGACGCCGATGGCCCGGCGCAGTTCCGCAGTGAACCTTTCCCGCACCGACTCCAATGCCGCTGGGTCGAACTCTTGGGAGGTGAAGGCCTTATTCAAGACCTCGGCCTGCACCGTCAAGCGGTCCATCTGCCCAGTCCCTCGTTCCAGCACCAACCGGAATTCGCCACCGAACTCGTCCAGGCCTCGGAGCACGTCCTCGATTCGGGAAGGGAACACGTTCTGGCCCCGGACGATGATCATGTCGTCCACACGGCCGTAGATGCCGGTGACAAGGGTGGGGTAGGTGCGGCCGCAGGGGCAGTCAACCATGTCCCAGCGCGCAATGTCCCCTGACCAATAACGAATCATGGGCTGGGAGGTGCGCTCTGTATGGGAGTAGACCGGCACTCCTTCTTCGCCCAGGGGCAGGTTCAACTTGGAATGAGGGTGGACCATCTCGGTGTAGACGATGTCCTGCCACAGGTGCATGCCGCCGTCTAGGTGCCGGCAGCCAGAGGCGCTCATCCAGGGAGTCATCTCGGCCATGGTGCCCTGGTCGACGATATAACAGCCGAAGGTCTCCTCGATTAGTCGGCGGGTGGCGGGGACGCTGGCCCCGGGCTCGCCGGAGAAATACATGAACCGGAACCCGAAGTCTTCCTTGGGGTCGACGCCCATCTGCCGGGCGGTCTCGGCCAGGTAAAGGGCGTAAGACGGCGTCCCGTAGAGCACGGTTGGTTTCACCATGGTGGCCCACTCCACTGCCCGCTCCGTCTGGCCCGGCGCGCCGCTACCGAAGGGGAAACTGGTCGCCCCTAGGCGTTCGGCGCCGACCAAAGCTCCCCAGCTACCCACATACAGGCTGAAGACGGCGGCTACCATCACGGTGTCGTCGCGACGCAGTCCCGCGCCCCAGAGGATGCGGGCGTGGGCCTCTCCAATGCGGTCCCAGTCGTCCTTGCCGATGCCGAAGACCGTGGGCCGGCCGGTGGTGCCCGACGTGCCGTGAAGCCGGAAGATGTCTTCAGGTTCGATGCAGAGGAACCGGCCGTATGGCGGGTGCTCCACCTGCTCCCGGCGGATGTCTTCCTTCGTGAGTATGGGCAGTTGAGCGAACTCTTCCAGGGTCTTCAGGTTGGCCGGGTCGACCGGCACGTCCTTGTAGAACTCTTGATAAAAACCGGAATTCCGGAAGACGTAGTGCACCTGATGCTGCAGTTTCGCCAGGATATGCCGGTCCCGGTCGGAGGGCGGCATGGTCTCTAGTTCCGGCGACCAGTATTTCTGGTCGGGTTTGGGGGTAAAGTCGCCGGGATATTGGGGAGGCCAGTTCATGGGCGCAGACATAAGGCGACGAGCCGTCAGGCCTGGGGCGTGGACCGGCCCCGGCTCACGTTCTCGATTATGAATTCGGTCATGGAAGTCGTGAAACTTCCCACGGGGAACACCCCTCGCACACCCATCTTTTCCAGCGGCTCGACGTCGTCTTCGGGGATGGTGCCACCAACCATGAGAATCGTATCGTCGGCGATTCCCCTTTCCCGAAGGGCTTTAGTCAGACGGGGAATCAGACGCATGTGGGCTCCGGACAGGATGCTGATGCCGACCACGTCGACGTCTTCTTGCAGCGCGGTCTGGGCAACTTGGTCGGGGGTGACCCGCATGCCCATGTAGACCACCTCCATGCCGGCGTCGCGCATGGCCCTGGCGATGACTTTTATCCCCCGGTCGTGCCCGTCCAAGCCCAACTTGGCCAGGAGGATCTTGATATTAGAGGGCTGGGTTGCCACGGCTAAAACACCCCGGGGTCCACGTACTCGCCGTAAACGTCCCGCAAGGTGTCCAGTATCTCGCCCTCGGAGGCCAAGACCCCTACGGCCTCCAGCACCGGCGGCATCAGGTTCTTGTCGTCGCGCGCCGCCTGATTTAGGGAGGAGAGGGCCGATCTTACATCGGCCGGGCTGCGCCTGCCACGGGTCTCGGCTAGGCGTCCCTTCTGCCATTCCTCTTCTTCAGGGTCGAACTGGAACAGCTCCAGTTTCTGGGAGCCCTCGGACTGGTATTGGTTCAGGCCAACCACCACCTGCTCTCCACTCTCGATGCGGAGTTGGTACTCGTAGGCCGACCGGGCGATCTCCAGTTCGATATAACCGGTGTCTATGGCGCTGAGGATGCCCGTCTTCATGGGGTATTCACCGGAGCCCAAGGTTTCGATCTTGGAGATGTACTCCCAGGCTGCATTTTCGATGTCGTTGGTCATGCTTTCGACGAAGTAGGAGCCGGCCAGAGGGTCCACCGTGTTGGTCACGCCCGACTCGTGGGAGAGGATGAGTTGAGTGGCCAGGGACATACGCATGGCTTCTTCAGAGGGGATGTCAAAGGCCTCATCAAAGCCGCTGACGTGGAGCGACTGGGTACCGCCCAAGACCGCCGCCAACGCCTGCAGGGTGCCCCGGGCGATATTGTTCTGCGGGTCTTGCCGCATCAGGGTCGAGCCCAGGGTCTGGGTGTGGAACCGCAGCCTCATGGACTCGGGCTTTCCGGCCTTGTAGCGGTCCTTCATGATGCGGGCCCACATGCGCCGGGCCGCCCGATACTTGGCCACCTCTTCGAAAACGTCGTTATGGCAGCCGAAGAAGAACGATAGGCGTGGCGCGAAACTGTCTACTAGCAGACCCCGTTCAAGGGCTGACTCCACGTAGGCCATACCTTGAGCGATGGTGAAGGCAAGCTCCTGTACGGCGTCGGAACCGCTCTCCCGGATGTGATAGCCGGAGATGGAAATGGTGTACCAGTTCGGCACATGGTTGGTGCAGAACTCGACTATGTCCGTGGTCAGCTTGAGCGAAGGACCGGGCCCTAAAGCAAAGGTCTTCTGCCCGTGGAACTCCTTCAGCGAGTCATTTTGTACAGTGCCCCGCAGCCTGCGCCAGTCGACGCCCCGCTTCTCGGAGACCGACAAGAACATCCCCATCAGCACTATGGCCGGGTGGTTGATGGTCAGAGACACGCTGACCTCGTCCAAGGGTATGTCCAAGAACAGGTCGTCCATGTCCCGAACCGAGTCGATGGCCACGCCCAGACGGCCGACCTCGCCTTCGGCCAGTTCGTGGTCCGAGTCGTAGCCAGTCAGAGTTGGGTGGTCGAAGTCGGTGCTGATGCCGTTCTGGCCGTGGTCCAGCAGGAACCGGTACCGCTCGTTGGTGGCCTGCGCAGTCCCAAAGCCAGCTATCTGACGCCTTGTCCACAGCCGGCCCCGGTACATGTCGGGGTAAGGGCCTCGGGTGAATGGGAACTCACCCGGCTGGCTCAGGTCGCGGGCGAAATCGGTATTGGCCAGGTCGTCCGGGGTGTAGACCGGCTTCACTTCCAGGCCCGAAAGGCTGCGTTTGGTTTGTTTGTTTTTGTCGTCCATTAGTCTCTTTAATCACCGGCGTAGGGGCACGGCATTGCCGTGCCCCTACGCCGGCCGCGGTTATTACGGGTTACCCGACCCGGACGTACTTATCTACGCTCTTCTCGGCGCCCAGTGACAGGTATAGGTCGCCGCGGCCATCTACCCAGGAGCCGTGGGCCGAGATGCACGGGAACCGTTCCAGCACTTTGCCGTCGCCGTCCAACACACTCATCTGGGCTGGTCCGGTCTCGGTAGGCCTTTCGGACGTATAGAAGATGCCCTCGCTGTCGATGGAGATGTCCAGGGGACGCTGCATGTCGGTCCACATGGTGATGTATTCACCGTCTGGAGAGAAGACTTGGACGCGGCTGTTCTCACGGTCGCAAAGGTAGATCTGGCCGTTGTCGGCCACCACCAGGCTGTGGGGCAGGTGGAACTGGTTGGGGCCGCCCTTGCCAGGCTCGCCCCAGGATGAGATCAGGTCGCCGGCGGCCGAGAAGCGGTGGACGCGGGCGTTGCGGTAGCCGTCGGAGATGTAGAGGTCGCCGTTGGGGGCGGGAACCATCTCGGTGACATAGTTGAACGGGCCGGCGGAGCGGGGGCAGACCTCGCCCGCCACTTCGCAACCGGTGTCCGAGTATTCACCTTTGGTGCCGATGGACAGCAGGGGCTTGCCGTCTAGGGTGGCCTTCATGGCGATGGAGCCTTCCCGGTCGGTGAGATAGGCGATGTCGTCTTTGATGAAGATGCCGTGGGGATCGTCGAACATACCCTCGCCCCACGAATTCAGGAAGTTACCGTCCCGGTCGAAGACGAGCACGGGCGGGCTTTTGCGCTGGAAAACGTAGACCCGGTCCTGGGAGTCGGTGGCGACTGCGCTGGCCGTGCCCATCTCCTGTCCCGCGGGCATCTTTGCCCAGTTGGGGACGTAGTTGTAAGTGTATTT
>DCWQ01000006.1 GCA_002328185.1 Dehalococcoidia bacterium UBA2158 | reverse complement strand
ATTAGACCCCGGTTTTATTATTGCCTAACCTCTTCTGCCGCCATTTTGCCGCCATCCCATTAAATTGGTAAATAAACCTGCTTATGAGAGCGGGGTGTCTTTTAGACTTGGTGCTCTACCTAATCGGATAGCCGTGACAAAGTTCACTGACAAAAATTGCTTCTGACCCTGTTTGCACCCAGGTAATTGAAGACGTGTTTAATGTCTCCGAGTAGCCTTACCCCACTGGAGTCTTCCGGCTGCGACGGCACTGATAGCCGCCGAGCCGCCAGCCTGGCTACGTCAGGCCATATTCCTCCAGCCATATCCGAGATTGCCAACAATGGTTCCCATATATCAGCTGCGCGGTCACCAATGTCATCTGGTATATCTGGCCGAGCGTCCTGGAGCATCTGTCCTCAAGACGCGCCACCGGCAACGAAGAGGGTTCTAGCCATGGCTGCGTAAATCTGGGCGTTGTTCGCCCGTCCGGCACGATTTTGAAGAGGGCCTATGTGCCCTCTTTTCTTTTTGGCGTATATTGGGGTCTCTGTAATTCCAACTAATAGGAGATTCACGATGTACGACAAGCCGATGCTAAGTCTGGAGCAGGCACAAGCCGCCGTTGCCGCGATGATCGCGGACTACAACGAGGACACCAACCGGCGCAAGGTAGACATGGCCGTGGTCGACGACGCCGGAAACCTCTTAGCCTACGCACGCATGGATCGATGCCTCAGGCCCACCTTCGCCCTCCGCAAGGCGTACACGTCCGCAGTTAGGGGCATGGACACTCTGGCGTTCTCCGAGCAGCTCAGCAGCCAGCGCCGGTCGATTGAGTCCTTCGGGGACTCTCAGCTCATCGCCCTTCCGGGCGGCGTGGTGGTCATGAAAGAGGGCGCGGTGGTCGGCGCCATCGGTGTCGGCGGCCTGCCCAGCGGCATCGACGACCAGTCGATCGCACAGGCAGGCTTGGCGGCGATGAATATCTAAGCTCAGCCACACATTCGCACACAAATGAGCAGGAGAGGTCCTTTATGGCCAGAGTAGTCGGGATAACCGAGGAAAACGCGACGCCGGAAGTCAAAGAGTTGTTCCAGCGCCAGAGGAAATTGTTTGGTGAGCCGTTGAACACCACGCCGGTGATCGCCCTGAGGCCGACGATACTGGCAGGATCGGCTGCCTTGGCGGCCGGCATCGACGCCTCTGGCCTAATCGACCCACCCCTGAAGTACTTGGTCTACACCAAGACGGCTTGGATCAACGGCTGTCCCTTTTGAATCGACATCAATGCGTCCAGGGCGGCGCAAGAGAACGGCTCCCCGGAAAAGCTGGGGCTTCTTGATGACTACAAGGACAGCAGCCTTTTCAGTGCACGGGAGAGGCTAGCCTTGGAGCTTTCCGAGCGCATGACCCACACGGGAAAGCGCGTCACGGACCGCTTCTTCAGGAAGCTGCAGAAGGAGTTCAGCGACGAAGAGTTGGTGGAACTTTCGGCGATAATCGCCTATGAGAACTTCCGCAGCAAATTCAACCCGGTATTTGGGATAGAAGCCAACGGGTTGTGCCATCTGCCGGTAGTCGAGTCGGCCACGGCGGCGGCAACAGAAAGGCTCCACTAAGTCCAAAACGACTGTCAAGGAGGTCTATACCAGATTGCCGGATTTGAATCGTTCACCGGGGAGTTGCCCTACCTGACCACCGGCCAGATCCGAGAGGTGGATCGGGCAATGGTGGACGACTTCAAAATAAATCTGGTCCAGATGATGGAGAACGCCGGGCGAAACCTGGCCGATCTCGCGGGTCGCAAATTCCTGGACGACGACCTAACCGGTCGAAAAATCGTGGTCCTATCCATCAGCGGAGGCAACGGTCGCAGGTCACTCGTCTGCGCCCGCTGGCTACACAACCAACGCGCCGACGTGACGGTCTACGTCACCCGGCCCGACGATGAGTCTACCCCAGTGCCAGCCAACCAGCTAGAGATACTCCGCCAGATGCGGGTCCCAGTATCCTTAGCCGAATTTCCAAGCAAATCAGCGTCGCTTATTCCGTCTGGTCTCAGGAAGACTCCCCACCACCAACCGGCACCAACACTACCAACCGCATACCCCGATCAACCCGATCTCCTTCTACCACCGACAACCGCTCAACCACGCCGTCACGCGGCGATTTTACTATCTGCTCGGTTTTCATGGACTCAATTATCACCAGGCCTTGGCCGGCTTCTACCTCGTCGCCTGCGGATACGTGGACGGCTATTACTACTCCGGGGACTGGGCAAACTATGTCGTCGCTGGCTTGTTGGCCGGTGCGGCGGGCGCGGGTGGTTGGGGGTGGCGGGCTGAAGATGTAGGACTGACCGGCGATCCAGACGTGGACCTGCTGGCCGTCGCGGCGGGCGACGAAGGGGACGGTGTGGCCGTCTTCCAGGCGGACGCGACCCTCCCAGCGGCCTGGCGAGGACGCGGTCACGTCGATGCCGGCCTCACCATTGGCGTCGGGGGCAGGTGACGCAGGCGGCGCTGAACCGGCTTCAGGCTCAGGCGGGTGTGTTTGCTTCAAACGGCGGGTGGTCATGGGAAAGTGCTCTTGGAGAGGCCGCGCCAGGGGCCTTGGGTCTCGCGCGGGGTTGCGGAGGCCTGGCTAGACGTGTTGTTTTCGTTGGTCTGCCAGAATAGCTCCGCGATCTCCGCGGCGGCCCCGTTGATATCACCCGGCTCCGGCGCGTCGGTTAGCTCCGGGTGTTTAGCGATGAACCCGGTATCGTAGTCCCCCGAGCGGAAGTCCGGATGGGCCAAGGCGCGAAGCAGGAACGGTATGTTGGTGGTTACGCCCAGCACCGGGAACGACTCCAATGCCGCTAGCATGCGTCCGATGGATGACTGGCGGTCCGGGCCCCAGACCACCAGCTTGGCCAGCATCGAGTCGTAGTACGCCGTGATCTCCTGGCCCTCGGCGACTCCCGAGTCCAGACGAATGCCCATGCCCGAAGGCGGACGCCAGGCCAGCAGCCGCCCCGTGTCAGGGGCGAAGTTGCTGTATGGGTCTTCGGCGTAGATGCGGCATTCCAACGCGTGCCCCAAGGACCGGATATCGTCTTGAGCAAGCGAAAGGTCCTCCCCGGCGGATATGCGAGTCTGCAGCTCGACTATATCTAGCTTCAAGGTCTCCTCTGTAACCGGGTGCTCAACTTGGATGCGGGCGTTCATCTCCAGGAAATAGTACTCCTCAGTCTGGGCGTCCACCAGGAACTCCACCGTGCCGGCGTTGGTGTACCCGGCGGACTTGGCCATGGCCACTGCCGACTCGGCCATCCTGTTTCCCAGGTCGTCATTGAGGGCCGGCGACGGCGTCTCCTCGATAACTTTCTGGTAGCGGCGTTGGACGCTACATTCCCGCTCCAGCAGGTGGATGGTGTTACCGGCGGAGTCGGCCAGCACCTGAAACTCGACGTGCCTGGCCGCCGGGATGTACCGCTCCAAGAACACGCGTCCGTCGCCGAACGCCGAGGCTGCCTCCCGGCTGGCTGATTCCAATGCAGTCTCCAAGTCTTGGACCCTCTCGACTATGCGCATGCCCCGGCCGCCGCCGCCGGCCGCCGCTTTGACCAGCAAAGGGAACCCAATCCCCGAAGAGATGTCATCGGGCTGAGATTCCCCGGGCTGCCACATGGGCGAACTCGGCACCACGGGCACTCCAGCCTGAATCGCAGCCTCCTTGGAGCGAATCTTGTCGCCCAGAAGCTCGATGGTTTCTGGGCTGGGGCCGATAAAAGCCAGTCCGGCCTCGGCGCATTCTCTGCTGAACGCCGGGTTCTCCGCCAGGAACCCGTAGCCGGGGTGAACCGCCTCGGCGCCGCACGCCACTGCCAGTTGGATGATCTTGCTCCGGTCCAAGTAGGTTTCCTCAGCGGTTGAGCCGCCCAATGCGAATGCCTCGTCCGCCAACCCCACGTGGGGGGCGGGTGCGTCGGGGTCGGCGTAGACCGCGGCCGTGGCGATGCCCATGGCCTGCAGCGTTTGCAGCACCCGGACGGCGATCTCTCCTCTGTTGGCAACTAAGACTTTGGAAAACATGCTCACATGCGAAAAACGCCGAATTTAGACTCAGGGATGGGGATGTGCATCGACGCGGCGATGGCCAGCCCGACCACGTCGCGCGTGTCCTTGGGGTCGATGATGCCGTCGTCCCAAAGCCGGGCGGTGCTGTAATACGGGCTGCCTTCTTCCTCGTATTTGTCGATGATGGGCCGCTGCAGGTCCTCAATTTCCTGTTCCGACAGAGTGTTTCCCTGGCGCGCGGCCTGGTCAGAGCGCACCGACAGCAACACCCCAGCCGCCTGGGGGCCGCCCATGACCGAGATCTGGGAGTTTGGCCAGGACCACAAAAACCTGGGCTGATAGGCCCGGCCGCACATGCCGTAGTTGCCAGCCCCAAAGGAACTACCGATGATGACGGTGAACTTGGGCACGGCGGCGTTGGCCACGGCCATCACCATCTTGGCACCGTCTTTGGCGATGCCCCCGGCCTCGTATTCCCGCCCCACCATGAACCCGGTGATGTTCTGCAGGAAGAGCAGGGGGATGCGGCGATGGGCGCATAGCTCGATGAAGTGCGTCCCCTTTAGTGCGCTCTCCGAAAATAGGACTCCGTTATTGGCCACGATGCCCACCCGGTAGCCCCAGATACGGGCAAAACCACAGACCAGCGTCTCGCCATAATTCTCTTTGAATTCCTGGAACCGACTCCCATCCACCACCCGGGCGATAACCTCCCGAACGTCATACTGGCGCCGCGTGTCCGAGGGTATGACTCCGTAGATCTCCTTAGGGTCGTAGAGGGGCGGGTCAGGCTCGAATATCTCAAGGCCGGGATTGCCTGGATATACAAAATTTTCGGCGATGTTCCGGGCGATCTCCAAAGCGTGTGCGTCGTCCATGGCGTAGTGGTCGGCCACTCCGGACTCTCTGGTGTGGACCTCCGCGCCGCCAAGACTCTCGGCGTCGACCTCCTCTCCGGTGGCCGCCCTGACCAACGGCGGGCCGGCCAGGAAGATGGTCCCCTGTTCGCGCACGATGACCACTTCGTCGCTCATGGCCGGGATGTAGGCGCCGCCGGCGGTGCAGGACCCCATGACCACCGCCAGTTGAGGGATGCTCTCTGCCGACATCTGCGACTGGTTATAGAAGATACGGCCAAAGTGGTCGCGGTCGGGGAAGACTTCGGCCTGCAGGGGCAGGAACGCGCCGCCCGAGTCCACCAGATAGATGCACGGCAGCCGGTTCTCCAGTGCGATCTCTTGGGCCCTAAGGTGTTTCTTCACAGTGATGGGATAGTAGGTCCCGCCTTTGACTGTGGCGTCGTTGGCCACCACAACCACCTGCTTGCCGTGGATGCTGCCGACGCCAGTGACGATGCCGCCACTTGGGTCCTCACCCCCGTACATCTCCCAAGCGGCCAACGGGCTGAGTTCCAAAAAAGGAGTCCCGGAGTCCAGCAACGCCTGCACCCGGTCGCGCACCAGCATCTTCCCCCTGCTGCGGTGGAGCTCGGCGGCGGCGGTGTCCCCTCGCTCCCGAACCGACTTGAGACTGCCTGATAGTTCAGCGATCAGCAATTTCATGTGCTTGAGGTTTTCTTGGAAGTCTGTGTCAGTGGTCCGGATATTCGACTCGATCGCGTCCATCGGGTTTGTCCATCGCCTCGGAAGAATCGGTAGCTTGGCCGTGATGATATATTATGCGTCCAAAGGCCGCGAATGCTCAACGGGGTCCATCTGGGTTGAGGTTGAGTTTATAATCATCCGGTCTCGGCAAGCTCTTGGATGTCGGCACAGATTAAATCGCCCCAGAGAGATAGGAGCAGGACAATGGAATTCGAAAGAAAGAACTACCCCGATCTACCACAACCCTCAGGAGCGTTTCATCATTCGGTGCGCTCAGGCAACATGCTATTTATCGCCGGTAGCACCGCAGGTGGAACATCTGCCGCAACCGGTGACATAGCCGCTCAAACCGAAGCTATCCTCGATAAATTCGAGGTGATCCTGGCGGCCAACGGTGGTTCACTGAGCAACGTGGTGAAAGTGACCAGTTTTGTGACCGACCTACGAGAGGCGTCCGCTGCCGGAGAGGTCCGCATGAAACGATTTGCTGGGGGGTTCCCCGCCAGCACTCAGGTCCAGGTGGCTGCATTGGGCACTCCGGATCTAAAGATCGAGATCGACGCCACCGCTATTCTTCCGGATTAACCGACCACTTTAGGGAGAAAACCATGACCACCACAGACTGGGGAAGCATCTACAAAGAGTTGGGCGCCAGGCCGGTGATCAACGCCACCGGCAGCGTGACCATGCTGGGCGGTTCGACCCCGGCCCCAGAGGTCAGGGAGGCCATGGAACGGGCCGACGGCGCCTACGTCCCGCTGATGGAACTTGAGGAGCGCGCCGGCGAAGCCATCGCCAAGATGGTGGACGTTCCCGCCGCCTACATCACCTCGGGGGCAGGCTCGGCGCTGACCCTGGCCACGGCAGCCTGCATGGCCGGTGACGACGACGCCAAGATCCAACAACTGCCCGACACCACCGGCATGAAGAATGAGGTTCTGATCCAGGCCCGCCAGCACTACTGGTACGACCGTTGCCTGGAACTGGCAGGGGCCAAGCTGGTCGATTTCGGAACGTCCGAGGGCACGTCGCGCGAGGACCTCGAAAGGGCCATCGGCCCCAACACCGCCGCGGTCCATTACTACGCGGTGGCCCAGGAACTCGACCCCAAAGCCCTGTCCCTGGAAGACACGATCGAGATCGCTCACGCAAAGGGTGTGCCGGTGCTGGTCGACGCGGCCGGGCAGATCTACCCGCTGGACCTGTTCGGCAGCTACGTGCGCATGGGGGCCGACTTCCAGTGCACCGCCGCCAAGTACATGAGTTCTCCCCAGTCCACCGGCCTGGCTTTCGGCAGCGCTGACATGATTCGCAAGCTGGCCCTGCAGTCGTTCGTCAGCTATGAAGGCCGGCGCATCCGGGGCGTCGGGCGTCCCCAAAAGGTGGACCGGCAAGAGATGGTGGGCGTGGTGGCGGCGGTCCGACGCTGGATGAGCATGAACCACGAGGAACGCCTGGCTGACACCGAGATCAAATGCCGGAACATGATGACGCCGCTTCAAGGAATCGAGGGCGTCACAGTCGAGATCAGCGACAACATCATCGGCCACCAGCCCTACGGCGTGACCATGGAGGTGGACGCCGCATTAACCGGCATGTCCGCCCAAGATGTGGTTGACCGCCTGAAAGCAGGCGACCCGCCCATCTGGACTCGGGTCAGGGAAGGCGACACCGGCATCGTCCTCCATGCCTTTGGGCTCAACGAGGGTGAGGACAAGGTGGTCGGAGAACGCATCGCGACGCTGTTTGGAAAATAGGTCCAGTTAATGGAGCCGGCTGATCTCCTCGGGCAGGTAATGCGTGGCCCGGAAGACCCGGTTCACGACTGCGTTCTCGGCGTCTTCGTGGAAGTGTGGGTTGATGTACTCCCAGACGACGTCGCCCTCGGGCGTGACTTGGAACATCCTGCCGAACATGCCCTCGGTGACCAGGGTATTGCCGTTTGGCAGCCTGCGGGCTCCTGATATGTAGGGGCTGAAGAAGTTGTAGGGCGGATTATCGGAATATTTCCAAACGACTTGGTTGGACTTGGGGTCCACCTCAACTACGCTGGAGAAGGGAAGCGGATGTTGGCCGCTGTGGGAGCCGTTGTCGTAAACCAGGACGTTCCCGTTGGCTAGCAGGCTGGGGTCGTGCTGTTGCGCCAGAACCTCTCCGCCCAGTCTCCACACAATCTCGCCGGAAGCCTTGTCGATGATTCCCACGGTGGAGATGTTGCGGAAGCTGAACATGACCTGGTCGTCCGAGATCGGGACCACCGTGTTGCCGTGGCTCCACTCGTCCCGGGAGTCGTTGAAGGTGATGATGTCACGCTCCGGGTCCAGATGTTCTGCGGCATGCCACTCCCAGATTCGATTCCCGGAGGCGTCGACTTCCACGATGACATCGGCCCACATTCCGTTCTCGCCCGTTAGGGGATTACCGCCTTTGACTTTCGCCGCCAGTGCTTGGGGCACCAGCTCAACGGTCAGATAGATCGCCCCGCCCGTTGACGTCCGCCTGGCGTCATGGTGATGGTCAATGTCTCGATGCTCCCAGACCACGTTGCCATCCCAGTCCACCTCCATCATGACCCCGCCCTTGAACCGCTTCCACGACTGGAACCGGTCCCACATATCGTCCCGCAGCTTCCCGCCGTAGAACAGGTTGCCGTTGGGCAGCAGGTACCCGTAGAGGCCCGGCGGGTCCGGCATCGCCCAGTGGTGCACCTCTTCGCCGCCGAGGTTGAGCAGATAGACGTCCCCGGGCCCGTTCATGGGAGCGTACAGCGTGTAACCTGGGCAGGCCCACTCCCGGTCCAGAGCGGTCACTCCAGTCTTGGTGTTCCGACGGCGCGTCTGGTCATCGATGGTCATATCGTCATCCTATAGTTGGTTAAGGTTCGTTACTTGCCCCGGAAGATAACGGGGAGCCGGTCGAGGGTGTGCACCGAGTTGTTGGGACGCCAAACAGGCTCCCCGGCAAGTTCGATGGACCCTACTTTGTTGGCGATGGCGGTTAACACTGCGTCGGCCTCGGCCCGGGCCACGTTTTGGCCCACGCAGCCGTGTATGCCCACGCCCAGGGCCAGGTGGTCCGACGGCCTGCGATCTATGTCGAACCTGTCCGCCTTGGGGTAATGGTCCTCATCAAGATTCGCAGAGCCCAAGACGCAAAGAATCTTGGTACCCTCGGCTATCTTGATCCCGCTGACTTCGGTGTCCAAGTTGGCCGTGCGGCAGAATGAGTGGACGGGCGACGTATAGCGCAGAATTTCCTCGAAGGCCCAAAGCGCCATCTTGGGGTCCGCCTTGAGACGTTCAAATTGGTCTGGGTTATTGGCCAGGCACCAGATAGCGCTACCCAAGACCGTGACAGTGGTGTCGACACCGGCCGACAGCAGGGAGCGCACCAGCAACCCAGCCTCTTCCTCGGTGATCTCGCCAGTCTCGGCCGCGGCATAGATCATTGCGCCAAAGCCCTCCGGTTTCAACCGTTCCCGCTGGCACTGCTCCATGATCCAGGGAACGACGTCGGGCCCTCTGGCCATGGCATCGCGGCGGATCTCGTTGTCGGGGCCCAGGGCGTTGAAGACCATCGAACCGTAATCCACCAGCCGCCGACGGTCTCCTTCCTGCAAGCCTACGGCGTTGGGAAACACGGTCGTGGGGTAGGTCTCTGCCAGATCTTCCACGGCCTCGAACACGCCCTTCTCCAGGAGTCCGTCAATCAGGCTCTCGGCGTCTTGTCGGAAAGACTCACCGAGCTGCCTTACCGCCCTCGTCGACAGGGCGCGCTCGATGACGGCCCGCGCCCTGGTGTGATCGGGCGGGTCCTTCTCCAGGACGATGCTGGGGGGCCGCCAGGGTTCCTCCAGGCTGAAGTCTTGGAGTCCGACCCCGCGTGAGGATACGAACCGTTCCCAATCTGAGAAGACTTCTTTCGTCTCGTCGTACCGCCCACAAGCCAGGACCGAGTATCTGGGTATATAGGCGAATGGGCCCTTGGAGCGCAATTCCGCATAGTAATCCGTGGGGCCGGCGAGGATTGCCGAATCATATGGGTCGACATCCCATACCGGAACACCCGCCGGAGCATCGATCTCTTTATGGCCTTCGATCATCTTGAAGCCACCCTCAACTTTTGAACCGGTTGATTCGGAGAATCATACCCGATTTCGCAAGAATTTTTTGGGATGATCCACGGCTGAAAGAATCATAATCAAGCTGGTTTATCATCTCTCACGTGCCTAGGAATATAATCTTCGGATCCCGATTATGTCTTTTGCCTGAATGCACATTCCTCTCGCACTACCTGATGGCCGATTTGGTAAATACTGGCCCCAGCCGCCAAATACTGGTTCGAGAGAGGGGCCTTTTGGGACGAAACAAGTTATTCACAATATCTGTGGTTGTTCTCGGCGCCGTGTTGTTCGCAACAATGGCGCTCCATTCCGACTGAGGTTGGAACGAGAGCAAGAATGTCGAAATGCCTACCGTCAGCGCCAATTGGAGCAATGGCGGTACGGCCGACAGCCCGGCGCAGGTGATCGTTGCCGCGCCTCCTCACATCATCTTGGAGGCGATTCCGAATCAAGGGCAGCACGTAGACCTGCAGCCCGGGATCCGCGTCTCCATCCAGACCATGTCGGGGACATATTCGGAATACTTGGCTTCGATTGCGACCGCTCCAAAAACCCATCCGGTCAGCTTCGCAAGCTCTCACCGGCCTGGCTCATATGGCGGTTCGCCGCTCGGCATAACAGCCTGGGAGTAGGCCAGGGATAGGTCGCCACCGGCAAAAGATAAGGCCCCGGCTAACGCCGAGGCCTTATTGCATTCCCTGATGAGTCTCCACCGCAACCTATGTGGGCCAAGGGTACTCTTCCTCCGGTGGTGGTGGAGAGCCAGGCGGGGCCGGTTCCAGCCAGTCTTCGGAGATGGTCTCGGTGATCCCATTATCAACGGTGACGTAATACTCAGGCGGAACATCGGGCTCCCGCTCGAGGAACGTGCCCGGCCATTCTTGAAACAATTGGGGCGCAATCACGCCTAAAGCCCCTTTTGCTCCCTCAGTAGGAGGTTTGTAAAGGCCGCCGTCGCGGGCCTTGATCAGCACCCGCTGGGCAACCTGATATATGTGCCGTCTTATGACCATCGGTCCGCCTCACCAAAATATCGATCGTTGCCGAAAGGAATTCTGGGCCGGTTAATGCATCGGCGAGAAGCTGGCCGGCACCATAATCTTGTTCTCTTGGCGAATCAGGCCAGGCGCTCCCGAGGGCCAGCCTTCTATCTTCGTCCCTCGTATCTCTTCCCGGTGGCTTAGATCTTTGTAGGGCCAGACGTGCATCCACCGGTTCAGACCGCCGAACTCGGTCCACATGCCGGCCGCCAGGGGCGAATGCTTCTCCCGCTCCGGCAGGGACGCTCCCCAGCGCTTAAGCAACTCTGGGATGGAGCCGGGCTCGTAGGTGTAGGTCCGCATCTCGTAGATGCCGCCCAAGGCTTGGTCGCCGCCCATGGGTTTCATGAACGGGGCCGGGTTCCAGATCTCAGAGTTCATGTTTAGGACGTTGCCCGGGGTGATTTTGGGCGGCCAGTTGGGGTCCTTACCAGCTGCCGCGCGGACGCTATCGCGCTCTGCCAAATTTTCGTAGGCCCAGACGTGGATGATTTGGTTCAAGGAGCCTATCTCGGTGTGCCAGAATGCGGCGATAGGCCCATATTTCTCGCGGTGAGGCAGAGCCTCAGCAAAGGCCTCTTCAGCCTGGGGAATGGCTCTGGGCTTCAAATCGTAGGTGCGTACTTCGTAGATCATATTTCTCTCCGCGGCGATATTTGCTGGCTATTTGAGTGGATATCATATCCCACCCAGCTTCCCAGCCGCCAGTGTATCAAAAATGGAGAGCTACTACGTGTGGAGCCAGAGGTCCGGCGCGCCTAGTCCCTATTGCGGACTCCCTCGCGGCCGTCGCGGCGGGTGCGTTTGCGGTCCAGGGCTGAGAGGTCCATCTTCCGCAGGCGGAAGTTCTGGGGTGTGACCTCCAGCAGTTCATCGTCGGAGATGAACTCCAGGGCCTCTTCTAGGCTCATGATCACCGTGGCGTTCAAGCGCTTGGCCACGTCAGCGGTGGACGAACGCATGTTGGTCAATTTCTTCTCTTTGCAGACGTTGATCTCGATGTCGCCTTCCCGGCGATGGGAGCCAACGATCATGCCCTCGTAGACCTGGGTACCTGGGTCGACGAATGTCTCACCACGGCCTTGTGCGTTCAGCAGGCCATAGGTCACTGCGACGCCGCGCTCCGAAGCCACCAGCACGCCGCCCGGTTGGGCCTTGATCTCCCCCTCCATGGGCTCGTAGGAGGTGAAGATACTGCTCTTAACCCCGTCGCCCCGGCAGGTGCGAAGGAAGAATGAATTGAACCCGATCAGTCCGCGGGTGGGAATCTTGTACTCCAGATGCACGTAGCCGTTGTCGTCGTAGCGCATGTCGCGCAGTTGGGCCAACCGGCCGGACAGGTACTCGGACAAAGCGCCCATGTACTCATCGCTGGTGCTGATGTTCAGAATCTCGTAGGGCTCGTAGATCCTCCCGTCGACCACCTTGGTGACGGGCTCGGGCCTGGACACCTGAAACTCGAACTGCTCCCGGCGCATGGTCTCGACCAAGATCGACAGATGCAGTTCTCCCCGCCCAGCCACAACAAAAATATCCGAGTTTGAAGTGGCCTCAACCTGCAGGCTGACATTGGTACGCAGCTCTCTGAACAGCCGGTCACGCAGGTTGCGTGATGTGCAGTGATCTCCCTCTTTGCCTATGAACGGTGATGTACTGACGCCAAAGGTCATCCGAACAGTCGGCTCTTCGATGTCGATGACTGGCAGGGCCTCGGGATTCTCCAGTGAGGCGATGGTATCGCCTATGGAAACGCCTTCGGGGCCGGTGATGGCCACGATGTCTCCGGCTTTGGCCTCGGGCACTTCCACTCGCTCCATGCCTCGGAACACGAATATCCGCTCCAGGTTATGGGTGGAGGGCTCGTCTTCACGGGTCAGCAGGGCCACATTACCGCGCAGTTTAAGGGTGCCTCTGGTGATGCGGCCTAGGGCCACCTGTCCCAGATAGTTGTCGTAGTCCAGCGCGGCCACCAGCATCTGCAGTGGCGCGTCGGGGTCTCCCGTGGGCGCCGGCACCGATTCCAATATCGCCTCGAATAGAGGAGTCATGTCAGTCCCCTGTTCGGCCGGGTCGGTAGTCGCGTAACCACCCTTAGCTGAGGCATACAGTACCGGGAACTCGAGTTGCTCGGCGTTGCTAGCCAGTTCCAAGAACAAGTCTTGGACCATCTCCAACACCTCAGCCACCCGGGCCTCCGGACGGTCGATCTTGTTGATGACCACCATGGGTATGACGCCCTGCTGAAGGGCCTGGCGCAGCACGTAAGTCGTCTGGGGCATGGGGCCGTCCACGGCGTCCACCAGCAGCAGACAGCCGTCGGCCATGTTCATGATCCGCTCCACCTCGCCGCTAAAATCGGCGTGGCCCGGCGTGTCGATGATGTTGATCCGCACGCCCTTGTACGAGACCGAAGCGTTCTTGGCCAGGATGGTGATGCCGCGCTCCCGTTCCAGGGGGTTGGTGTCCATGATCAGCTCACCAACATCTTGGTGAGCGCGGAAGACTTGGCCCTGTTTCAACAAAGCGTCGACCAGAGTGGTTTTGCCGTGGTCGACGTGTGCGATTATGGCCAGATTGCGAATGTCATCGTTATGAAAATTACTCAAATCAAATTACCCTGCCCAACATGATAGCATTCGACTCTGAATATTGCAGGGGCTTACATATTCGGTTACGGACGGCTAGGTACGGGGTGTGACTCTAATGGGTAGTTGAAACGACCATAAGGGACGTAAGAAAGGATTAAAGCCCTAAAGCCGCTCGTCCTGAGCTTTGATTGAAAGTCGAGAGCCTCAATGAAATCGGACCCGTCGAAAGATGTGCATGAGTCAAGCCTTTACGGTAAGCCGTTTTCGGTACCTGTTCCAGGCATATCTGAGTGCTGCTCTGCGGTTAGGCAGTGTGGCATAATCCCCTTGCCAGATTGGAATTCCCTTCCAGAGGTCGTTGAGGTTTTTATGGATGCGGTTGCCTTTATCTCGGACTCCTTGGCCCAGGTACACCTTAGGTTGATGGCCACTTGCGAAGGCCTGAATAGCGAGCAGTTGCTCTGGCGTCCGGCGCCCACGGCCAACCATATCGGGATCATCCTCCGATACCGTGCCAGAAACGAAGACGCCCGCATCACCAACACCGGCAAGCTGGCTGAAGACATTTGGGCCAACGAAAGCTGGTACGAGAAGTTCGACCAGCCGGTCACAGCCCCCGACCCTGAACGCCCTGATCTCACCGTGGCCGGCTCCCTCCGCCATCTGATCACTCAAAAGAACAACCACCATGGCCAGATAGACTATCTTCGCGGCCTCCAAGAAGAGGCGTGGGATCTGCCCCGGGACACCGGTGTTGTTCTGCCCTAGCCTGCCTGTCCGCTTGAAACGCCACCAGATTACCGGAGTTAAATATGCCTACCACCCGTTCCGCCATCGGACAGTCCATCCCCAGGGGCGAGGGCCCGGATAAGGTCTCAGGCAAGGCAGTCTATGCCGCGGATATCTCCCTGCCGGGCATGCTCTGGGGCAAGGTTCTCCGCAGTCCTTACCCCTACGCCCGCATCGTTAGCATCGACACCTCCCAGGCCGAGGCGTTGCCGGGCGTGCACGCCGTGGTCACCGGACAGGACATGCCCGACGCCAAGATCGGCCGCCGCATGGTGGACATGCCGGTGCTGGCCCAGGACGTGGTGCGTTTCGTGGGCGAGAAAGTGGCCGCCGTGGCCGCCATCGACAAGGACGCCGCCGACGAGGCCCTGCTGCTGATCGAAGTGGAATACGAGGAATTGACCCCGGTCTACGACGCCGAAGAGGCCATGGGCTCGGACGCCCCGGACCTGCATCCAGATATGGAGTCCTACAAAGGGCTGCCGCAACCGCCCTCCGGCATCAGGAACACCTTCGCCCACATGACCTGGGAGAAGGGCGACATTGACCAGGGTTTCAAAGAATCGGAACTGATATTCGAGCACACCTTTAACGCTCAATTGATGCATCAGGCATACATCGAACCACATGCTTGTGTGGTCAGTGCCGATGAGTCTGGCCAGGTGCAGATCTGGGCCAATAACAAAGACCCATACATGCTGCGCGACCAGCTCTCCAGCGCATGGAGCGTCCCCGCCGAGAGTATCGTGCTCCACCCCAGCACCATCGGCGGCGACTTCGGAGGCAAGGGCTCGTTCATGGACGTGCCGTTGTGCTACTACCTTTCCAAGCGCTCCGGTCGCCCCGTGAAGATGGTCATGGACTACATCCAAGAGCTGATGGCTGGCAACCCCCGCCACCCGGCGGTGATGACCATCAAGACCGGCGTCATGAAGGACGGGACCATCAAAGCCCGCCAGGCCAGCGCCGTCTTCGACAGCGGGGCCTACGGCGCCTTCAAGCCCACGGTCTATCTGCGGGGTGCTGACCACCTGTGCGGCGTCTACAAGGTTCCCCACGCCAAGATTGAAAGTTACACCGTCTACACCAATAACGTCCCCCGGGGCCACATGCGCAGTCCGGCCAAACCTCAGGTGGTCTTCGCCGTAGAGTCCCACATGGACATGATCGCCCAGGAATTGGCCATGGATGCCTATGAGTTCCGACTGAAGAACGTCATGCGTGAGGGCGATGCGTCGCCCATCGGACACCACTGGGCCCAGATCAAAGCTGTGGAGACACTGGAAGCTGCGGCCAAGTCAGCCGGCATGGACCAGCCGACACCGCCCAACACTGGAAGGGGCATGGCCATGACTGACCTGGTGCAAGGCACGGGCCAGTTCTCGGCCAAGATCGGGCTCGGTGACAAGGGCAACCCCCAACTGCACATGGCCTTCTGGGACACCGGCACCGGCTCCCACACAGTGCTGCGCCAGATGGTGGCCGAGGAGCTGACGCTGGACACCGAAGACGTGCAGATAGTCTTGGAGGACACTTCCAACATGCCCTACACGGCCGGCTCTGGTGGTAGCCGGGTCACGCTCTCCGCCGGACGGGCAGTGGTGGGAGCGGCCCAAGAACTGCGCGGCAAGCTGGTCGAGGCCGCATCTCCCCTATTGGACGCCCCGGAAGAGCAGGTGTCCCTGCAGAACGGACGCCTAGTGGCCGCGGGACGGAGCATGAGCATCGCCGAGGTGGTCAGCCGGACCGGTGGTGAATCCCTAACGGGCGAAGCGTCTATGACCCCAGACGCCCCGGAGCTGACTTCTTTCTGCACCCAGGTGGCCGAGGTCCACGTTGACCCGGAGACCGGAGAGATCACGGTCAACAAATTGGTCACCGCCCACGATATCGGGGCCATCCTAAACCCGCTGAACCACCAGGGCCAGGTGGAGGGCGGAATCATCCAGGGGCTGGGCTATGCCCTCATGGAAGAGCTGGAACTGGAAGACGGCCACATCTCCACCCTTAGCTTCGGCGACTACAAGATTCCCACCTCCGCCGATGTCCCGGTCATGGAAACGGTCCTGATCCAAGGCGACAACGGCCCCGCCCCTTACGAAAGCAAAGGCATCGGAGAAAGTAGCAACATCCCAGTAGCCGGAGCCATAGCCAACGCCGTCTTTGACGCCATTGGCGTCCGCGTTACGGACCTACCCGTGACTGCGGACAAAGTGCTGGCGGGCCTGCGGGTGATGGGGGACCTCAAAAGGTAGTGTGATTGGTATGCCCAGCGTCTTAGAGAACTACTTCCGAGGGCTTCGGGATATCCATTCGTCTGTTGCCGGCGTACCGGAAACCTTCTATTACGGTGCATTCGAAGCCCTGCTTAATGAGATCGGGAAACCGCTCAAACCAAGAGGCCGGGCCATTATGCAATTGGGTGGGCGCACCTGAGATTTTTATCTCAATGCCACTGGCTATTTGCATAACGTCCCTACAAATGTTTGGAAATTCGTCACCGGAGGCTATCAGGTAACCAAGAAATGGCTATCATACAGGGAGCAGAGCCTGCTCGGTCGCTCCCTCACTCCGGTAGAAGCAAGAGAGGCAAGAATTGCCTCTATCTTACTGTTGCAGCCGTCCTTAGATGATAACTATCAAGTGTGCCAGGCTGAAGCTTATTCCTGGCCGCCCAATTCCACTAGCAAAGAAATTAGCTAATTTAGTACCACTATTTAAATGTCCTGTCATCCTTGGCTTCCTGAAACTCGGGTCCGTTGGCTTGATACTGTTACCTAGCTAAATGATAATAACTTGGACTCTATTACCTAGGAAAAACAATGCAATTTGGAATGTTTGGGAGCGCACAAGCAGCTCGCGGCGGGCCGGACGTTGATAGCGGGGCCGGGTTCCGAGAGTTCGTAGACCGCAATGTTGAAGCGGAGTTTTTGGGCTATCACAGCACTTTCTTGGTTGAGCACCATTTCACCGGCTTCGGCCAGGTGTCCGCGACGCTGAATCTGCTGACGTGGATCGGGGCCCGAACCACCACGTTGCGGTTGGGCACTGCTGTGATCGTGCTCCCCTGGCACAACCCAGTACTGCTGGCAGAACAGATCGCCACGTTGGACCTTTTGTCGGAAGGCCGGGTCGACGCCGGCATCGGTAAGGGGTACCGCCTCAGTGAGTTCCAGGGGTTTGTCATGCCCACCAAGGAAGCGGACGCCCGCTTCGAAGAGTGCCTGGAAGTGATGCTGAAGGCCTGGACCTCAGACACACCGTGGTCTCACAAGGGCGCCTACTGGCAATACAACGACGTGGTGGTCGAGCCGCCCAGTACCCAAAAACCCCACCCACAACTATGGATGGGTGCCGGGAGTCCCAGATCGATCAAACAGGTGGCCAAGCTGGGCTTCAACATGTTGTTGGGCCAATTCGATTCCTTCGAATTGATCGCCGAAGAAATCGCCCTCTACAAGGCAGAAGTCGAAGCCCTGGGCAGCACTTTTGATCCAATGAGCGTGGCCGTGGCCCGCTCCGTGAATATCCTCGACTCGACGGACGACTACGACAAGGCAATGAAAAACCGGATGGCCGCTCGCCTACGCACCCAGAACCTGGCCCAACAATCCAATTTCCAAGACACCCGCGAGGCGGCAGCAGCCGGGACCATCTACGGTTCCACCGACCACGTCAGCAAAGAGATCCAAGCCCTTCACGACATCGGCGTGGAATACGTTCTGCTCAATGCTCCGGCGGGAATCCCCACTCTGCGGCGATTCGCCAGCGACGTGATGCCCGCTTTCGCCGACAATCCTTAGAGTGAAGCGAATCCTGACCGCGGAAATAGCCCCACAAACAAGAAAAGCCCCTCAAGTGAGGGACTCTTGGTTATCCATATTTGCTGGGGGGAAAAAGAGCGCCTCCAGTAGTTTCTGGAAACGCTCCGCCATGTTAGCACGCGGAAAGTAGTTTTGTCAAGTGTTTGTGCCTAAGAACCGAATATACCCAGAAATTCCTGTCGACGTTGATTCGCTGATGACCCGTCGCGCGCTGTTGAAACACGCTTTCCAACCGATAATGGCGACATGGGAGCAAAGACGATCGGCATAAAATAAAAAAGCCCCTCGAATTGAGGGGCTTTTGATTATCCGAATTCGTTGGGCAAAAAAAGAGCGCTTCCAACAATTTGGAGAAACGCTTCGCTATATTAGCATGCGAGCGGAAGCCTTGTCAAGTGTTTGCGCCTACCCAGCAAATATAGAGTGAAACTGCAGCCCCGGTAAATCAGCTAAGTGAGGTCATATTCAGGCTGGCCGTCGTGCGGAGCAGCGCCACATCCAAGCCCGCTTTTTATATAATATCTCATCTGACCTCCTGGAGGGATACCAACTAACCATGCGAACCAACACCACCAAGACCAAACTGGCCGAGGGCAAAGTCGTCTACGGCGCCATCGTCAGCCGCTTCGCCCCCGACATCGTCGAGATTTTCGGCGCCATCGGCTTCGACTTTGTGATGATCGACTGCGAGCACGGCCCCATGAACCTGGACCAAGTCGAACACATGGTCCGGGCCGCTGAGTCCTTTGACATCACACCCATCACCCGGATCCCCAACCACGAGGAGTCCACCATCTTGCGGTACCTAGACCGAGGGGTGCAGGGCATAATCGTGCCCCACATCAACACCAAAGAAAACGCCGAGTCTGTGGCCCAGTCGGCCCATTACTATCCCGACGGCCGCCGCGGTATGGCGGGTAGCGGGCGGGCCCATGATTACGGGATGGGCGGCGCCGACTCAACCTTGTTCGTGAACTCTCAAGTCCTAGTAGTCCCAATGTGTGAGGAGACCGAGGCGGTGGACAATCTGGATGCCATCCTGAGCGTCTCCGGGATAGATGTGGTCCACGTGGCCGCCAGTGACCTGGGTCAAAGTATGGGGAACCCGGGCCGGGAGAAGGTGCGGGAAGTGATGGGCCAGGTGATTCCAAGGATCAGGGCCGCCGGCAAAAGTTGTGGCGCGGGCGGCAACTCGCCAGCCGACGCCGCGGGAGTGGCCGAGTTCATAAACCTGGGCGCGAACTTCATCACCGTGTCCTCCCAGGCCCTGCTGCGGCTGGCCGGGCAAGATTTCCTCAAGAGAATTGAAGCCGCCCTTTAGCATCTACCAGAATCTCCAATAACGAGTAACAAATGATCGACCTCCTGATAACCAACGGCCTAGTGATAGACGGTTCCGGCAGTCCCGGCTTCTTCGCCACGGTGCTGGTGGAAGGCGAAACGGTCACCGTGCAACGGGGCGACGTTTCGAACCTGGATGCGGCGCGGACCATCGATGCCACCGGCATGGTGGTCTGTCCCGGGTTCATCGACCTGCACTCTCACGCCGGCCTGACCATCATGGGCGAGCCGCACCACGACCCAAAGGTGCGGCAAGGCGTCACCACCGAGCTGGTGGGCATCGACGGTATGTCCCACGCGCCGTTCAAGTCCCGCGACGAACTGGAGCGCTACATCTGGCAGGACGCCGGGCTGAACGGCTACCCGCCCCTGCCCACCGACTGGCTGACCGTGGCCGGACAATTGGCCAAGTACGACAACTCCGTGGCCATCAACATGGCCTTCATCTTGGGTAACTCCCCGGTGCGCATCTGGAGCGTCGGCTGGAACGACCGTCCCGCCACCGCCGCCGAACTCGAGGATATGAAGTCGGTGGTCCGGGAGGCCATGGAAGAGGGCGCGTGGGGTCTATCGACCGGCCTGGATTACCCGCCTGGCTCCTACGCCAGCACATCGGAACTGGCCGAACTGGCCGGAGTCGCGGCACGGATGGGCGGCCACTACCACACCCACACCCGCGCCAGCCTGCGGTCCAACGGTCTGCTCGCTCCCTGGGAGGAGGCGCTGGAGATCGGCCGGGGCGGCGACTGCCCAGTGCACCTGACCCACTACCGCCAGTCTGCACCCGGCGTGGGCAGCCACCTGGACTACATCGGATTGGTGGAAGACGCTCGCGACACAGGCATGGACGTGACCTTCGACTGCTATACCTACCCCTACTCGGGCACCACGCCGACCATAGGCCTACCCCACTGGGCCAAGGACGGCGGCCCGGAGCGGTTGATGGCCGCCCTTAGGGACGCCGATGACCGGCAGCGCATGAAGCGCGAGGTGACTCGGGACCGGCTAGAGAACAACTGGCTGACCAACTTCAAACAGCCACAGAACATGCAGTACGACGGCATGCTGATCACGGACATTGCTAATCTAAGGAACCAAGACCCAGCCGATACCTTGTTCGACCTGCTGATCGAGGAGAACCTGGGCATTTCCACGGTGGGTCTGGGCACGAACGCCCAGACCCTCTACGCGTTCGTGTCCCACCCGGCGGGCATGATCGCTAGCGACTCGATACTCTTCGGCGAATACCCCAACCCCCGGACCTACGGCTGCTTCCCCATCGTGCTGGCCGAGTTTGTCCGGGCCGAGAAGCACCTGAAGCTGCCCGAGGCCATCCGCAAGATGACTTCATTCCCCGCCCAGCGTCTGGGCCTGCCCGACCGAGGCTTGTTGCGAAACGGTTTCAAGGCCGACATAGTCATCTTCAACCCCGGCACCGTCAAAACCCACGCCACCAAAGAAGACCCCAAGCACTACCCCGTGGGCATCGACTACGTGATAGTGAACGGCCAAGTGGTCATCCAGAACGGAGAGAACACGGGAGTGCTGCCGGGTAGGGGTCTGCGCCGGGGACCGGCGTCGACTTAACTTTTACGGAGGCGACATGATTGTCAAGATTGTTCTCGGTGATAGTGGAAAGTAGCATTTTGAGCATCTCGACCCAGAGGACTGGCAAGTAGACCCCGTCAACGAGCACGTTAGTTTCGGCAGTCGCCCCCAGGCCGTTTCCACGATCTCACCCGGAATCACGTCGGCAATACGCGATTGTAATTTCGGGATAAGTCAAAATCGGGCTTGGGGATGGAACAAAACTGACGTTCGGACCGGGAGATATAATCTTCCCAATCGACGTCACGGGCGAGGGCCGTAGTACCCGGACGATGGGCGATGAGCCCTTCATTTTTTGCGCTACCCCTTCTGACCAAGCGCAGACCCGCCCAACCCCTCCAACAACCCAACAACCGCGGCGCAGTCCTTACAATCCTTAGCCCCTTTGGGCGGGGAGTCCATGCCCCAGATGCTGCGGGCTTTGCGGAGTAGGGGCGGCAGAAGTTGGGCCTGCCTGAGTTGCACCGGAACAACTCTGGCGTGGAAGCCCATGGTGAAACCTTTGCTGTCCACCAGATCTGGTTCCTGGGCAGTCTCTTTGTCGGTGACCGGTTCCATGTAGACCAAGGCCAGCTTGGACACCGGCGACAGCCCCAGCCGCTCCGCTATGAAAGCATAGGCGTTGAGTTGGACCTCGTAATTGCTGTACATCCCGGGGCGTTCGGGATCATAGCGGGAGGTTTTGTAATCGACGATCACATAGGAATCGTCGAACATCTTGAAGATACCGTCAGCCTCGCCCCGCACCGTGATCCCGGTCTCCTCGTCCAGTGTCTTGAACTGGGACCAATGGGGCGGGTCGATATACACCCCAGACTCGCCCAACTCGGCCAGCCACGGCGGGGCGTGACCTTCCCGGTCGAAATGGTTGTGGACGATCAGTTTGTTGTAGCGGTCGATGCTGCTGAAGATGCCGGGAAAGCTCTGGTAGGGCAGGTTCTTGATGTGCAGCCTGATCCAGGCGCACCGGGAGCAGAGACGGGCCCTGGCGTAGGTTCCAAGCTCGGTGGCTGAGATCGTCGGCCCGGCTTTGACCTCGTCATCTACCCACAACTTCTCTTGTGCCATCCTTTAACATCCTGTCGGACAAACGTAGGGGCACGGCAATGCCGTGCCCCTACGTTTGCCAACGAGCAAGTCTTTAATCGTCGCCGGCTGATACTGCTGGTGTGCCAGCTCCGCTGGAAGATCTAGCCTCTGGCGGCAGAACATCCTCCCAGTCCGGCAGTTGATGCTGATGGGTGGAGGGCAGGAAGAAGATGCTAAGCACGGCTGTCGCGCTGAGGCCGAAGGACAGCCAAAGTGACAGGGTATAGGAATCAGTCCAATCCTTCAGGAACCCACCCAAAATCGGCCCTATGGCCATTCCGATGCCTGCGCCGCCCATCTGCCAACCGTAGGTTGTGCCGGTGGGCGCGTCGCCGTAGTATTGCCGGTTGATGATGGGGAAAGCGGTCATCTCGCCGCCCATACCGATTCCGAACAGCACGGCAAATATGAAATAAGTCGAGATGTCTTGAGAAACGATTATCAACAATAACGGGAATGTTTGGGCCGAAAAAAGAACCACCATCACGGCTTTACTGCCAAACCGGTCGGCCAGGACGGGCGCGGCAAACCGGGTGATTGTGCTGACAACCATGAGGGTTATGAAGACCGCGACGGCCAAGCCCTTCGAGTGGCCGTTGAATGTGATTATTGCAACCAGCAGGATCAGAATGACGTTGTGGCCGGCACAGCCCCAGAAATGAATCCCCACCAGGTTCCAGAAGGCGTTGGTCTTCTGTGCCTGCTTCAAGAAGGCATTGGTGCGCACCTTGGCCACTTCGTTGTTCTGCATGCTCCGGATCGGTTCGTCGTCCGGCGCACCCCACTGCCGCAAGCCGAGGTCAGCAGGCTCGTTGTAGAAGAATTTGACCATGATCATCAGGATCGCCCCGCCGGCGATACCCGGGATCAAGAAAGTCGCGCGGAGGCCAAATTGGTCGAAGAGGACGAAAACCAGAACGATGGCGCAGGCGGTTCCGATGCCTTGTAGCCCCTGCAAAACCCCCATGGCCAGGCCCAACTGCTTCCGGAACCACAGGGTTACGCCGGAAACCAGGGTGACTTGGAAGGCGGCCATACCCGCCGCTAGGATGACTCCAAAGTAGAGGTAGAACTGCCACAGTTCAGTCATGGAGGCCGTCAAGACCATACCGATGATAAACAGCACGCCGCCCGACCACATGACCCGGCGAACGCCCCACCGGTCACCCAGCCAGCCGCATATGGGACCCAAAGTCCCAGACACGACCCACTGAATGGTGAACCCAGCGGCTATCGCGCCGATGCTCCAGCCGAACGGCTCTTTCTCAAACTCGTCCACCAATATGCTGGCGGCAAACCGCATGCCGGAACTGGTCATCCACATAATCGAGGCGACTGAGACAATCACCCAGGAATAATGAACATCCCGCTTCCCGATCGCCAGACCAGCCGGAGTGCGTCCAAACCTAAACATGCTCTCCCCCGTCGTAGGTTCCACATTGTAACCCGCGAAGCTAAGCGGTTCAACGGGGTGCGCAGAGGTTTACGGGCCGGGTGTTACGTATTGTTAGATAAAGACGCGGAAGTTTACGAAATGCGTCTCTATTTAGGCGTCGATCAGAAGTCCCGGGTTCAATACACCATTTGGGTCTAGCGTTCGTTTGACGGCCTTCAACGCTTGGGCGAACAACTCAGGGCGTTGCTGATCGTACCAGGGCCGGTGCAGCCGTCCCACGGCATGGTGGTGGGTGATGGTGCCCCCGGCGGCCATGATGGCATCGGAAGCTCTCTTTTTGATCTCGTCGTACATCTCCAGCTCAGCGCCCAAGCGACCCATGCCCTCAAAGGTGAAGTAGGGGGCCGGTCCGTCGGTGTAAACGTGGGTGAACCGGCATGAGACCGTACCACCGCCGCAAACACGATTCAAGGCGTCCTGAAGCGCGGCCCGGACTGTCTGGTCCAGGTTGGGCCACCTGTCCCAGGTAACGGCGGTCTCCATGGTCTCGGTGACGAACCCCAACCCAGCCTGGTGGTTCTTCATATAGGGCGCGTTCAAAAAAGAGTTGCGCCACGCCCCCACCGAGCCCTGCCGGCCGGTGTCGCCATCTGAATTGCCACCCGACCCGTCTGAAACGCGGATATTCGCATCGTCAATCGTGCCACCGGTTTCCCGGGCGATATCGACGGCGTGGCGGATGAGTTCGCCCTGGGGTACTTCAGCCGATTCGAACCCCAGCAATAACAGGGCGCTTGAGCCGTCCATGCCAGCGGCAGCGGCAGCCTCCACGGGGTCCAGCAGGCGGCAATTGGCGGGCCAGAGTTTGGTCTGCACGATGCGGCGTGCGGCCTCAGCACCGGCGGCAAACGTCGGAAACGTAACCCCGGCTGACGCCCGGAATACGGGGCGGGCTTGGATGCGCATCCAAGCCTCGGTGATGATGCCCAAGGTTCCCTCGCTGCCGATGGCTATCCGATCCGGGCTGGGGCCAGCGCCGGAGCCAGGCAGACGCCGGGACTCCCATAGACCAGTCGGGGTAATCATGCGCACCGATTCAACCATGTCGTCTATGTGGGTTTGGTTGGTGGCGTAATGACCGCCGGAGCGGGTCACGATCCAACCGCCCAGGGTCGAAAACTCAAAGCTTTGGGGATAGTGGCGCAGAGTGAAGCCGTGGGGGCGCAATTGGTCTTCCAGCGCTGGGCCGTATATGCCTCCCTGGATGCGGGCCGAGCGGGAAACATCGTCTATTTCCAGCACCTGGTCCAGGCCCTCCAAGTCGATGGTGACGACGCCGTCGTAGCCTTCAGGCGGTTCGAACCCGGCCACGGTGGAGCTTCCTCCGCCGAATGGGATGGCAGCGTAACCGGATGACGAGCACCACTCCAGCAAGGCTTCCACTTCCTGTTCGTTACGGGGGCGGGCCACCACATCGGGCGGGTTGGGGAAGTCCAGGTTGAACGCACGGATGCGGTCCCGGAAGCTGCGCCCGTAGGTGTGCACCGCCCGGTCGTGGTCGTCGCTGGCGCAGATGTCGGCCAATGACGACGGCGGTGAGATGCGGGGTTTACGCAGGGAAAGGTCCGCTGGGTTCGGTGGGCCAACCGGGGTTAGATCTACGTTGTAGCGCTCGGCTATATCCACGGCGGCAGTCTTCATCTGCTCGACGGTGGGCTCATCCGATTCGTGGCCCCATGCCCAGAAACTTCTCTTGGCCATGACTGTCTCCTGCTTGTTCCGCGGCAACCATATTCAAAGGACGGGCGGCCTAGATTTGAGCTAGTCGGCCATCTCGAAGCGTTCGTTCTCGGCAGGCTTGGACCACATCTCACCAGCATCTGCCATGGCCGCGGCCCGCTCGGGGCTGGCACGCCAGGCGTCGTAAATCTCGTTCGAGTCCCACGTGACCAGGGTTGATATCTTGGTGGGATCTTCCTGAGAGATAAAGGTCAAACGGGTGCCGTAACCGGGGGCCTTGCTCTGGGCCAGTCCATTGCCGTCCAACATTTTTTTGGCCGCTTCGATCTTGTCTGCTTTCGCCCAGTGGTGGGTAAGTACGCCAATCATCGCTTGGGGCTCCTAATTCAGGGTAAAGACGGGTGCCGTAGGCACGAGTATAGCACTAGTCCTTGCCGTCTTTGACCTTCAGCATCCGCCCAACAATAAAAGCGATCACGGCGGCGCCGGCGCTCAGCACCGCTCCCATCTTGGCCGGGTCTTGGAAGGCCGGGTCCTCATAGGCTTTGCCGGCCACGAACAAGGCGACCGTAAGTCCCAATCCAGCGACGATGGCAGCCACAAAAAGGTGTTTGACGCCCATGCCCTCTGGCAACGGGAAGCCAAGCCAGACTCCGACCCAGGAAAACAATGTGATTCCCACCATCTTTCCGACGATCAGCGAGGTCAGCACGATGAAAGTAACTTGGGTGATACTGGCGAAGGCCACTCCGGCGTTCATGAAGGCAAAGAAGAACAGCCCAAAATCCACAGGCAGCTTCAGGTGATGTTCAAAAGCGTCCAAGGGCGCGTGTTGGTGGTGCAGCTCCATTGCCTCTTCAGGCGTTTTCGCGGCTACAACCTGTGCCGGAACAGCCTCCGAGCCTCCGGGATGGGTGTGCTCAAGTTCGTGTTCGTCTTCTTCGAAAAGCCCGTGGGTAGTACGAGGTCCGGGCAGGAAAGGCACGATGACCACCAGCGCCAGTGCCGGTTCGATGGACGACTTGACCAGTCCGACCCAACTGAGACCGCCAGCGATGAGTATGTAGACCGGCCAGTGCATCACCTGGAAACGCCGCATGACATAGGCAACTGCCATCCCGGCAACCACCAGCAACAACCAAGACGGGGCCACAGGGTGCTCCGGGTCTGGGTAGAACACGGCGATGATCCCCAACCCGATGGCATCGTCGGCCACCGCCAGCAGCAACAGGAAGTTGACCGCCGGATGTGAGTGCCCAAAGACGATGCGGGCCACCAGCCAGGCCAAGGCGATGTCGGTGGCGGTGGGGATTCCCCAGCCGTTGGCCACGATGCTGAGGTCGTCGCCCCCGCCGTAGAAGATCCAGGCCAGCAGAAAGAACAGTCCCGCCGGACCGAAAACCCCGCCCAATGTCCCCATCAACGGGTTGATGGCCTTGCGTACAGGGTTCAGCGCTCCGCCGGGCAGGACCGACTCGGTGATCTCCTTGGTGGCAATACCAAAGAAGAACACCATGAAGATCTCATTGACCAGGAAGTGGACCGTAACCGCCTTCCCGAAGATCTTGGTGCTGTCGCCGAAGATGTGGAAATCCACCATGCCTTCATAGGCATGGATGTCGATGTTGGCAAAGACCAACCCGGCAATCACGCCAATGATGAGTGGTATGGAGAACTGCTGAAGGAGGCTTATGTGATGTGGGCGGAGCAGAGGTATTCCCCAGATATTATTTATGCTGGTCGCCCTCCGGGGGCAAATTCTCCGCGGATTATATCATCGCGGACCGGATTTTGAACGAAGGAGCTCTCAGGCTCACGGAAGCCCTCTCCCAGGCGTGAGCCAAGTTGACATCACATAGGTGCTTTGTTACTATCACTGGCAGCCTGGAGAGATATATTCCAGGCTTATTTGGGCTTTTGCGCCAGCCTTTTTGAGGCCAGGAGGGACCGACCTAGGTGGCTTTCATAAATGGACTTAAATGCCGCGAATGCGGTAGAGAATACCCTGCCGATCCGCTGAACGTATGCGATTTCTGCTTCGGCCCTCTGGAAGTGGTATACGACTACGCCACCATCTCCGAGGTGGTCAGTCAGGACAGTATCGCTTCGGGGCCGCTTAGCATCTGGCGTTACAAGGACCTGCTCCCTGCCCAGGGTGACGACCCCGTCGACATCCAAGCAGGCTTCACGCCTCTGATCAAAGCTAGAGGCCTGGGTAAGACGCTGGGTCTCAGCAATCTGTACATCAAGAACGACAGTGTTAACCCGTCGTTCTCTTTCAAAGACCGGGTGGTTTCCGTGGCGGCAACCAAGGCCCTGGAATTCGGCTACGAGACCATCGCCTGCGCCTCGACTGGAAATCTGGCCTGTAGCGTAGCGGCCCACTGTGCCCGGGCCGGTGTCCGCGCCGTCGTTTTCATCCCCTCCGACTTGGAAAAGGGCAAGATTATCGGCGCTGCCATCTACAACCCTGTGCTGGTAGCCGTGGACGGCACCTACGACCAGGTTAACCGTCTCTGCAGCGAGTTGGCCGACGATTACCCCTGGGCCTTCGTAAACATCAACATGCGCCCTTACTACGCCGAGGGCAGCAAGACCCTGGGTTATGAAGTGGCGGAGCAACTGGGCTGGCGGCTTCCGGACCACGTGGTCGTTCCTTCGGCCTCCGGCGCCATGTTCACCAAGATTTGGAAGGGATTCAACGAGCTGGCCTGTTTGGGCCTGTTGGACGGCGTTTCCTCCAGTTCCTTCGGCGTGGACCAGAACACCGTTCATCACCCGGCCGTAACCACAAGGATGCACATGCAACAGGCTGAGGGATGCTCGCCTATCGCCACGGCCTGGAACAGTAACCAGACTCAGGTCATCCCGGTGCGGCCCGACAGCATCGCTAAGTCCCTGGCCATCGGCAACCCGGCCGACGGCATCTACGCCATCAAAGTGATCGAAAGGTCCGGCGGCTCCGCCTACGCGGTGCCGGAATCGGATATAGTGGAAGGCATCAAGCTGTTGGCCGAGACTGAAGGCATCTTCACCGAGACAGCCGGCGGCGTGACGGTCTCAGGTCTAAAGAACCTGGCCAAGTCAGGCGCCATAAAGCCCGATGAATTGACCGTCGTTTACATCACTGGCAACGGACTCAAGACCCAGGAGGCGGTGGAGCAAGTGGTGAACCCGCTCTCCATCAAACCAACCATTGGTTCGTTTGAAAGCGTGTTCGAAGGGGCGAAATAGCCGAGCTAAAAATCGAGGTAGGAACCCGGGAGGTGATTGGGCATGGGTAAGCAGAGAGTAAAATTCACTTTCGAGGAAACCTTGGTGAAGCAACCGGTGATTTACGAGTTGGGCCGGAAGTTCCAGATCATAACCAACATCCGCCGGGCCGACATCGGCGAAGACGTGGGTTGGGTGGTACTGGAGCTGGAAGGCGATGAGACAGAGATAAAGCGTGGGCTGGAATGGGTCAGGTCCACGGGTGTGAGGGTAGACCCGCTTGGCGGGGACGTGATTGACGGGTAGGACTTGGTCCTGCTTCCCAAAGATTAAATACTGGGCGCAAATTTAGGAGGGTATTTCCAGATGAGCATCGTGGTCCGAATCCCCACACCGTTGCGAAAAATGACCAACGGCGCGGCCAAAGTAGAAGTTGATTCCACCGTTCTCGGTGACTTGGTTGAAAAGTTGAACAACGAGTATCCCGGTTTCAAAGACCGTTTGGTCGATGAAGAAGGCGAACTCCGCTACTTCGTAAACATCTACCTGAACGGCGAGGACGTCCGGTTCATGGACGGTCTCAAGACGGCCACCGCAGATGGCGACGAAATCAGCATAGTCCCAGCGGTTGCCGGCGGCTTCTAGCAGCCAATCCCGAAAAGTCTATCGACGGCCTCAGGACGAAAGCAGAGTCAATTAACGCCGCTCATCCTGAGCCTGTCGAAGGATCCAATCTCGGGTCACACCAATTTGATCTAGCCTAACCCGCTCCACATACCGACCCCAGAGTCCACCTGACGCCCTACCCACCCCGCGTCTGCAGCCATTGTTCTTTCTGTTGCTGCCGCGCCACTTCATCCGCAGGCTTGTAAACATCCAAGAACTCTCGGCGGAAGCTATCGAACCGGCCCTTTACGATCGATACCCTGATGCGCTCCATCAACGCCAGCACGAACCGCAGATTATGGATGCTGGCCAGCCGCAGCCCCAACAGCTCCTTGGCCCGAAACAGGTGCCGCAGATAGGCGGCTGAGTAGTTCCGGCAGGTATAGCAGTCACAAGTCTCGTCCAACGGCCCCTGCTGCTCCGCGTACCGCGCCTTGGTGAGGTCCACCCGCCCCTCAGGTGTGAATAGGCTACCGTTCCGGGCTACCCTGGTGGGCAGGGCGCAGTCAAACATATCGATGCCCCTGGCCACACCCTCCACCAAGTCCTCGGGCGAGCCCACACCCATCAGGTAGCGTGGTTTGTCCTGTGGCAGCAACTCCGCGACCTGACCCGTGAACCGATACATGTCCTCTTTGTTCTCGCCAACCGCCAGTCCGCCGACCGCGTAGCCGTGAAATGGGATGGCTGAGATGGCGCGGGCCGACTCATCTCTCAGTTCCGGAAACGTGCCGCCTTGCACGATACCGAACAATGCCTGCCCGTCCGCCGCGCCTGTGGGCGAAGCCTGGTGGCGGTCGAAACACTCCTGTGCCCAGCGGTGTGTGCGCTCCATGGCCTGGCGAACTTCTTTCTCCGTGGCGCCGTAGGCGATGCATTGGTCGAAGCACATGGCGATGTCCGGGCCCAAACTTTCCTGGTTGGCCGTGGCCAGATCGGGGGTGAAATTGTGCTCGCTCCCGTCTATGTGCGAGCGGAACCGGATGCCGTCGTCGGTTACCTTCCGAAGCGGGCCCATGCTGAAGGCCTGGAAGCCACCGCTGTCGGTGAGGATGGGGCCGCCCCAGCCCATGAACTTATGCAGCCCGCCCAAGTTGCTGACTGTTTCCACACCGGGGCGCAGGTACAAGTGGTAGGCGTTGCTGAGGACCACCTGGGCGCCAACGTCTCTCACTTCCTCGGGAGTCAGTCCCTTGACTGTGGCCTGAGTGGCCACCGGCATGAAGAACGGCGTGAGCGCTTTGCCGTGGGGCGTCTCAAGCTCACCCGCCCTGGCTGTGCCTTCGGTGTGCTGGAGTTGAAAGTTGAATGTGGGTGCGGCCATTGGGCGCTTGTCCAGCCTGCGGCCAGCGTTATTCTGTTATAGACAGTCGTGGCAGGCCAACCTCATGGTATCCTCTACGGGCTGAACCCATCAACTGATTGACCTACAAATAGCCTGAAACTACCGGGCCAAACACAGCAGAGACTGCCCTCCGGCGCTCCACGATGAACGAATTCTTAACTAATTTTAGTTCCGATCACACTTTGCTTTGGGCGCTACTCATCATCGGTGTGATCGGCTCATCTGCCGTTGGTCTGCACCTTTTCTGGACCGGGGTGTTCAAGTCCGTGGCCGCCCTCCGCAGCGAAACAGGAAAGGGCCCAAGGGACGGCGGTTAGCATGTGGTTCCCCAACGCCGAAGTCGCTGTCAATCCAGCCCTCCTTTTGCTCTTGGGTGTCATGGTTGGCACTCTAAGTGGGTTCTTTGGAGTGGGCGGAGGTTTCTTGATCACCGGAGGCCTGCTAGTCTTCGGAGTACCGCCCGCATTTGCGGTCGGGACCGGATTGGCCCTGATCATGGGCTCCTCGATCATCAACACCCTCAAACACCGTCATCTGGGCAACGTGGACCTTCGTCTGGGAATGCTGATGCTCGTCGGCACTATCCCAGGGGTATTTCTGGCCGAGCAATTGAACTCCACCCTGGAAGAAGCCGGTATCATCGGACCGGTGATTCGCTATGTGTATATTTTGTTTTTGGGAGCTCTCGGCGGGTTCATAGTCAACGATTACTTAAAGCTGCGCCGTACCTCCAAGTTGGCCGAAGAGGAGATTTCAACTGCGTCCCTGGCACGGCGGGTCCAAGGTTTACGTATCCCACCTCATTCAATCTGGCTGCCAGGCTTGGGAAAGGTTCCCACATATGTCTCTTTGCCGGTTTCCGGTATCAAGAACCTTTCGGTGTTCATCCCAGTGGCTGTCGGTTTGGGCGTTGGATTCTTCGCCGGTTTGTTGGGGGCAGGAGGCGGCTTCCTGCTAATGCCCGCTTTGATCTTCGGGCTGGGGGTGCCTACGACTGTGGCCATCGGGACCGACCTATTCCAGATAATCGTCACCGGGTCGTGGGGCACATTCATCTACGCATTATCCCACAACGTCGACCCTAAGATGGCCATCATCATGCTCAGCGCGGCGTCAATTGGCTCTCAACTGGGGGCTACAGCGACCAATTTCGTAGAGCCGGTCCGGATTCGCATCCTATACGGAGTGACGATCTTGGCCGGCGGCCTGGCGGTGGCGCTAGAACAGGTATCGACGTTCGGGGAAAGCGTGGAATTTCTGTCGACGTTGGCTTCGGTGGTGCTGCTCGGCGTGGGCGGCGCCATGTGTCTAATCATCGCCGCAATGATGATGATCGCTAAACGGAAGAACCGGTAGTTGATGCCTTCCGAAGCAGACGACTAGGTAACCAGGTCCCGGACCGTCTTCTCCACCAGTTCCTCGGGAACATCGGTACGTACCACCGACCGGCCCACCTCTTCCAGCATCACCCAGCGCTTGGATCCGCTCTGGACCTTTTTATCCAGAGACATAGCACCCAGAATATCGGACACGTTCAGCCCTTTGGCCGACGTGGGCAGGCTGAACCGTTCCAGGAGATGGCGTTGGCGGTCGACCAGGTCCTGGGAATGCAGACCCATCTCTTGTGCCATGGTCGCCGCGCCCATCATGCCCACGGAAACACCTTCTCCGTGGAAGAACTGGCCGTACTCGGTCGTCGACTCCAGCGCGTGTCCAATGGTATGGCCGTAGTTCAACATGATGCGGATGCCCAGGGTCTCACGTTCGTCCTGGCTGACCACGTTGGCCTTGATAGCCATGCTGCGCCTGATGACCTCAGTTGATATCTCCGGCTCCACTTCCACCAGCGCCTCGGCGTGCTCTTCGAACATGTCCACCAGGCTGGCGTCCAGGATGAACCCGTGCTTGATGGCCTCAGCCCAACCCTCAGCCAGCTCCCGTTTGCCCAGGGTGGACAAGCTCTGGACATCGGCGAACACGCCCCGAGGCTGGTAGAAGGCTCCAACCAGGTTCTTGGCCTGGGGCAAGTTGACCGCGACCTTGCCGCCGATGGACGCGTCGACCATGGCAGCCATGCTGGTGGGCACCTGCACGAAGGGCATGCCCCGCAGGTAGGTGGCCGCGACGAACCCGCCCAGGTCTCCGGCGACACCCCCACCAACGGCGATGATAGTGTGGCCGCGCTCGGCCTTCAGGTCTGCCAGCCAGTGGTAAATACCTTGGGCCAGCTCGAAACTCTTGCTGGTCTCCCCGGCGGGGATGATGAAGCAATGGGCGGGTATGCCCCGCTTCTGCAGCGCCCGTTGGACGTTCCGGCCGTAGAGGTTCATCACGTTGGCGTCGGTGATGATGTAGGCCGTGTTGATCAATCCGAGGTCCGTGAACCGGTCTCCCAGGGAATCGATCAGCCCCCAACCGGCGACTACCGGATAGGAACCGCCCGAGTGACTTACTTCCGCTGCCAGGTCTATGTCCGCCATGTTCTGGTCTCCGATCAAATATTGAGGCGTTGATTGCCTCTATTTTTTCATACTTGGATAGTCAAACCATACATGAACCGTGGAGAAACTGAAACCGCTAACAGGATTCTGAGTTACCCAGACCGACTCGTTCCCCTACCACGACTCCGATGCCTTCCCGGTCATAGGTCTAAGCCAAGATATTCTCTCGGTGTCCTGGGCTGTTCATCCAATCGTCAACGACTTTGAACGCCGGCTCCTCCAGAGCCAGGTAGTTCCACCTTTGTGCGTTGAATGACGAATAGAGTTAACCCTGGAATATGTTCTCTGAGATCCCCTCGGTGAAAAAATCGCCAAAGTTCTTCACACATGTGTATCCAACGTCATTCCCCCGGTAGACGGCAGTCTGGCCCGAGAGGTTTTCGTGCTTAAAGAAATCGTTCAACAACATGTCTTGGCTGTGAGCGCGGGCGATATCAGCCAGCTGCCAGTCCTGGCCCAAGACGCCTAACGAGTTCTTCTGCCGTTTGAAATTAACTAGTCGATGGACCTCGGATTCGAGAGTGACTGCCCATTAAGGCTCGCCCCAATCAAGGTCCGTCGTGCTAGTCGGATTCACCGAGTCTGAAGGAACAACCGTCTAGGTCTGGGCCAAATCCTCTGAAGGGTCGTCGCCCATCTTCGTCTCGCCATCCGACAGAACATATCCGACGGCGGAAACCACGATGGGTATCCCGCCGAAAGCCAGAAAAAGCCATCGGGGGCCTATCCGTCTCTTTGGCTTTCCGGGGGCCTGGCGCAAGGGAGCCTCTGGAGTCCATTCATCGGGAGGTCCAGCCGCGGTTCGGTGAATCGGGCCGCCGGGCACCCCAGAGCAGTCGTTGCAAGATTATTCGTCATCCCGGGTCGGCACAAACGCGTGCGGGCCAATCATCGCCACACTCCGTGGTCTATTCCGAAATTACTGTTGCGCAAGATTTGGTCCGCATATCTTCAGGATGGCCTCAGCCACTTGGTCCGGGGTCAGGCCGTCAGTCTCGACCGCGTGGTGGGCCTGGGAGTAAGCCGGCCTTCGCTGGGTCAGTAGCTCTTTGATCCTCTCCAGCGAGTTGCCAGCCCCCAATAACGGCCGGGCCGGAGCGTTGGGGTTGCCTCTGGTCACCCGCCGGTGGATGGTCTCGGGACTGGCGCTGAGGTAGAAGACCGTCCCGCCGTCCAGCATTGTCTGCCGGTTCTCATCGTCGATGAACGACCCTCCGCCGGCTGCGATGATGCGGCCCCTCTCGCCGCAGATGTCACTAACCACTGACCGTTCCAGTTCCCGGAAAGCATCCTCACCAGAATCACGGAAGATGTCGGCGATGGGTTTCCCGGCCCGGGACACTATCTCGTCGTCGGCGTCGATCCTCGGCCAGCCGCAGCGGCGGAAGAGAGCCCGGCTCACGCTGCTCTTTCCCGAGGCCATGAAGCCAACCAGGATTATGTTACGCACTTGGTCTGACTGCATGGGAAGATCGGGCGCAGGTCTAGTCCGGCAGCCGGGTTAGGTGCATCCGTGACCCCATGCTGGTATCGGTCTCGAAGTACAAAACCTGCTGGCCAACGCCGTTGGTGTTGGGCGTGTCGGAAACGAATTTCAGGCCATGGGCCTCGCACGTTCCGATACAAGACGATATATCGCCCACCGCATAGCCCACGTGATCCATGGAGTGGTCCGCGCCCATGATTGAGGGGTCTCCAGGCTCGATCAGTTCAACCTGTACCTGGCCGAAGTTCACAAATGCGTTACGGCCGCCGCTCCGGGAAGGCCCGCCGCCGATGTGCGTGCCGTCGAATTTATCGGTGTACCACTTAATGGCATCTTCCAGGTCCTTCACGCGGTAGCCCGCGTGGACTATGCGTTCGATCTCCAGGCCGTCGTTACCTGCCACCGATTCGCCGGGAAGTTGGGTGATGTGCATCTTCACGCCGTTGGTAGTCTTGGAGTCGAAGTAAAGCAGCGTTTGGCCCAGCACGTTGACGTTGGGCTTGTCGGCGGCGAATTTGAACCCGCGAGCCGTGAGGTCGTCGATGGCGCGGTTGATGTCAGCCACCACATAACCCACGTGGTGCATAGTAAGGATCTCGCTGGAAAGACCGGTCTTGTCCTCAGGCTCCAGCAGTTCAGCCTCGGCATTGCCGAAGCGCATGTAGGCATTGCGTCCGCCGCTGGGCATAGCAAAGCTCTTGTTCAGGGGTCCACCTCCGGCATTGACTGCGCCGAACGACTCCCCGAACCAGGCAACGGCTCGGTCCAGGTCAGGGGTCAGGTACCCCATATGTTGAATCTTCTCGAACACGGTATCTCCTAATTAATCGGCCCCTAGTGTTTATTGAGGGCGGCCGGGGGCTGGGAAGTAGCCGGAACCGGTGCAGAACTCCACCCGGTTGCCATCGGGGTCGTGGGTGAACATGAAGCCCTGGCCGTCGAACCTAACGCCGTGGCGGGCGATCTCATAGCCGTTCTCTTCCAGAATCTTCATGGTCCCCTCGAAGTCCTCGACCTCGAAGGCGTGGTGGGTATTCTCTGGCTTCACCGGCGCTTCCTCAGTCTCGATCAGGTGCACCATGATGCCGTTGTCCAGTTGCAGCCAGGTGATTTCCGGATTCGGGACCTGACTCTCGATCTGCTTGATGCCCAGCAGTTCGTTGTAGAACTTCATGGCCCGGGCGGTGTCTTTGACCATGGTAGTGACGTGGTTGATCTGTTTTGTCTTGATCTGTCCTGGCATGAGACTCCTAATTATTGAGGGGATTCCCCTTGGGATTTGCTGTCTATAGTCTGAGCCCAATTATGCCACAAAGGACAGGGCTTGGGCAGGCGTGGGTGTCAATGATTCGGTATCAGAGAGTGCTTCCCACAGTCACTATCGCCACGCCCGCCACCGTGACGCCTACGCTCAAGAACAGCCATTTTGTGAGGTCTTCCATCCGGGAGATGAATATCTGGGCCAGGATCAAGGTGAATATGGGATTGGTGGACACTATGGGCGCGACCACGGTTACATCGGCCCGTTCCAGTGCGAAATAGAGGGTGATCACGCCGGTCGCTGCGGCCAATCCTGAGGAACCGGCGGACAGAACGAATTTCATGTTCCCTCTGGACTCCCGCACTTCCCGCACCGTGCTGCTTCCAGCCAACGGCCACAACAGGATGATACCGAAGAGCAGCCCGAGTGAGGAGACCATCAGAGGAGAGCCGTACTCCTCGGTCAGCTCCTTCGCAATGACGTTGGTGCCGCCGTAGGAGGCTGCGGCGACCAAGGCCAGACCGAACCCAATCAGGACTCCCCGGTTATTGGCGACCCCGCCGCGAATGGAGTTGCCCACGGCGGCAGTGAGCCCTAGAACAACCGTTAGCGTGCCCAGCAGCACCACGAAATGGGGCCGCTCCCCAGTGATGGTGATGGCGAAGATAGACGCGAACACCGCCGCCGTGCTCTGGACCGCGGCCGTCCGGGAAGCGCCGATACGCCCGATGGCCTGATAACTGGAGGTTCGTCCGCCCAGAAAATTGACCACACCAAGCAAAAAGAACCAGGCCAGGGCCACCAGAGGCAGGTCCTTGATGTCGGAGAAGGCGAAGACCAGGGCAAGGAGGAGAGTGGGGCAAAAACTAACCACCACCGAAAGCAGAACGCTGGACAGCGGGCTCATGCCCTGCATGCCCACCCTGGCGAGGACCGCGGCGCTGCCAAAACCGAAGCCAGACAACAGCGAGAGAGCTATCGCGCCCATTCAGCGCTACGCCACCACGGTCATAGCTGGTTGCCCAGCACCACCAGGACCACTCCTCCGACGGTGAGCATCGCCCCGAATACCAGCCGCCGTGTGACCTGTTCCAACCGTGCCAGGAACAGGTGAGAAAGTAACAGAGTGATCAGCGGGCTGCTGGAGACTATGGGGCTGATCACAACCACGTCGGTCCGCTGCACTGCGAAGTACAGTGAGATGACTGCTATTCCCGATGCGATGCCGGCCAAAGCAACCCATCGTAACGACCACAGATTCTTCGAGACCCCCTGGCCTGTTTCGCGGTGGACACCGCTTTGTGCGGTGCTGACACCCACCAGCGGAGCGAGAACCACTATGCCAACCACCATACTGAGCGTTGTGATAACGAGAGGAGAATCGAATACTTCCAACGTTTGTTTCGCCATCACGTTGGTGGCCCCATAGGAGGCCCCGGCGCCCAATGCCATCAGATAGCCCAGCACGAATATCTTGTCGCCCCGCCATCCCTCCAAGATCGATGTGCCGCTGGCGAAGATCAGCCCGCTAACCACCCCGGCGGTGCCCAGCCCGACCAGAACATGCATGCTCTCACCGATGAACGCCACCGCGAAGAGGGCCGCGAACGGCGCCTGGGAGGCCACGAACAGACTGGCCCGTGAAGCCCCGATCAAGTTGACCGCCAAGAAATTCTGGGACCGGCCCCCCAAGTAGTTCAATAATCCCAGGCCCACTATCCATAAGATGGCCGCCTGAGGGATGGAGCTGATGTCGGAGAAGGCGAACAACAACACCATGATCGCTGAAAAAAGCAGGCTGAAGAACAGGGAGACCATGACGCCTGGAAGGGGGAATATGGCCTGCATCCCCTGGCGGGAGAGGACTGCCGAACTGGCGAAACCAAAGGCGGCAATTATCGAAAAGGCAACAGCCGTCATAGGGTGGTCTAGGCCTGCCTATGGCTTTCGATCGCGCTTTCTATGATCGATTGGAAGATTAGGTTGCCGTCGGTGCTTCCCAGGATCGCCTCGCAACTACGCTCGGGGTGGGGCATCATCCCCAAAACGTTGCCGGCTTCGTTGATGATCCCGGCGATGTTGTTGGCCGAACCGTTGGGGTTGGCGTCTGCGGTGGCCTCACCGGAGGAGTCGCAGTAGCGGAAGAGCACCCGCCCTTCTTCTTCAAGCTGGATCAGGGTTGCGGCGTCGGCGAAATAGTTGCCCTCACCGTGGGAGACCGGCACGTCCAAAAGCTGACCCTGGGCGCAGGTCCGAGTGAACGGGGTGTCGGTCCGCTCCGTGCGCAGGTGGGTCGGCTGGCAACGGTACTCCAGGTGTTGGTTCGGCAGCAACGCGCCGGGGAGCAGTCCCGATTCGCACAGTATCTGGAAGCCGTTGCAAATGCCGATGGCCGTCCTTCCGGACTCAACAAACTTGTTCAGAGCGTCCATGACCGGCGAGAACCTGGCCATTGCACCGGGGCGGAGGTAATCGCCGTAGGAGAACCCTCCCGGCAGGATTACCGAATCGAAACTGTCCAGGCTGGTCTCATCATGCCAAACGTACTCGGCTTCCTGTCTGAGGATGTCTTTCACTTGGTAATAACAGTCAGTGTCGCTCCAGGTTCCTGGGAACACCAGAATGCCAAATCGCATATTAGGCTAAAGACTCCAGGTACTTGGTGGCCATCTCGTTCACCACCGTGCCGTCGGCTTTGCCCCGTACCTGGGGCATGAGCTTGCCCATCAGCTTGCCCTTGTCCTGAATGGAAGTGGCGCCAACCTCGGCGACGGTGTCTTTTATCAACTTCATGATCTCTTCAGCAGGCATCTGGGGCGGGAGGAATTCTTGTAGGACCACCAGCTCCGCGGCCTCTTTGGCCGCCATGGTGTCACGTCCGCCTTCCTCGAATGCCTTGATGCTGTCGCGGCGGTCGCTGGCCTGTTTGGTGGCCACCTCGATCATCCCGGCGTCGTCCAGTTCTTTCTTCTGTTCTTTCTCGACCGCCTGCACGGCGAATTTTAGGAAACGCAGGGCATCCAAGCGTGCCTGGTCGTGGCTGCGCATGGATGACTTGATATCTTCTTCCAGTTTCTCTCTGAGGGGCATGATAGTAATCCGATCCTGCTGTGGTTGCTTGTTATGCGAAAAGAGGCTACGCCTCCATTCTACCGCTTGGGCGGGGCGCGGGGATTATAGTTGGCGTCGAAATTGTGTGTCAATGTGGGCTACGAAGCAAGAAATTACCCTTTTTAGCATCCGGTTCACCCGAAGCCGGTAGTAAACGGGGCTTTGCTTCCTTGCTTGCCTTCACTTTCCCGAGGAAAATGATTTTGCTATACTCGTGTAGCTCTTTCCCAAACCTGGGGACGAGTATGTTTTTTTGTAAGGCGGGCTATTAGGATGCCGGCATACGCCGTTATTGGTGGCCAATGGGGTGACGAAGGCAAGGGGAAGATCATCGACTATCTTGCCGGGGACGTTGACGGCGTAGTCCGTTATGCAGGCGGCAATAACGCCGGACATACTGTCGTCAACGATAAGGGCACTTTTCAACTGCACTTGGTGCCGTCTGGCATCTGCTGGCCGGATGTCTATGGAATCATCGGCAACGGCGTGGTCGTGGACCCCGACGTACTGGTCAGCGAACTGACCGAGATCGCATCACGGGGCATCGACACCAGCAAGCTCTTCATCAGCGAACGCGCCCACGTGATAATGCCGTATCACATTGTCCTTGACCGCCTGGAAGAGGAATCCCGCGGCGAGGGAGCCATCGGCACCACCGGCCGCGGTATCGGCCCCGCCTACATGGACAAGACGGGCCGTATGGGCATCCGCGTCGGCGACCTCTTGGACTGGGAAGCGCTGGTTCCCATGGTGGAACAGTTGCTGAAGCACAAGAACGCCTTGATCACCAAGATCTACGGCGGCGAGGCCCTGATTATGGACGAAGTTCTGGCCAAGTGCCGCCGCTGGGCCGAACAGATGGCCCCTTACACAAAGGCGACCGAACAACTGGTCCAGGACTTACTGGCCCAAGGCAAAAAGGTTTTGCTGGAGGGCGCCCAAGGCACCCTTCTGGACATCGACCACGGGTCCTACCCATACGTAACCTCGTCATCTCCGTCCATCGGCGGCGCCTGCACCGGGCTGGGACTGAACCCTCAGGCCATCAAGGGCGTGCTCGGCGTGTTCAAGGCCTACTCTACTCGGGTGGGCGGCGGACCCATGCCCTCAGAGATCACTGACGAAGAAGCTGAGGAGATCCGCCAGAAAGCCCAGGAGTTCGGCGTAACCACCGGCCGGGCCCGGCGCATCGGCTGGTTCGACGGTGTAGCCGCCAAATACAGCCAGTTGGTCAACGGGTTCACAGGGATCGTGCTGACCCGCCTCGACATCCTCGACGAGTTCGATTCGGTAAAAGTCTGCATCGGTTACGAAGTGAATGGAGAGCGCCTAGACAGGTTCCCGGCCAACACCGGTCTACTGGCCCGCTGCGAACCGATCTACGAGGAACTGTCCGGTTGGGACAAACCCACCGCCAGCGCCACCAAGCTGTCTGAGCTTCCCAAGAACGCTTTGGCCTACGTCAAACGCATCGAAGAGTTGGTTGGTTGCAAGGTCCAGATCATATCCACCGGCCCCAGACGGGAAGAGACCATCCAGGTGGAACCGGTCTTTACGTAGGCTGCCGTCCAACCCGTAGGCACGGGTTTTCAACCCGCTGTCGCGTTCGCAATCCAATCGCTTCCCGGCAAGACGGTGATGACAAAAATCCCCGGCGTACCAGGTACGCTGGGGATTTTCTGATTTACTTCTACTTAACCTGGTAATGCTTAGAGTGAGACCGGCAGGTCGATCTCGAATTCGTTCAGCAACTTCTCGATCTGGCCTATGGCCATGTCACTAGGCGGAATCATGGGCAACCTAGGGTCTCCAACTTTGATGCCAACGCGGTTCACTGCGTACTTCACGGGAATAGGGTTGGACTCGACGAACATACCCAGGAAGATGGGGAGCAGACGGCGGTGCTCTGTGGCGGCGCCCTCGATGTCGCCCTCCAACAGCAGACCCATCATGTGCTTGATCTGGTTACCAACCAGGTGGGACACCACGCTAACTACGCCATAGCCGCCCATGGACATGATCAAGAATGTCTGGTTGTCGTCGCCGCTCCAGACTTTGAAGTCGGGCGCGGTTTGAATGATGCGGGCGATCTGGTTCATGTCGCCGCTGGCTTCTTTCGTGCCTATGATGTTATCGATCTTGCTCAACCGCAGCGTCGTCTCGTCAGTCATGTTTACGCCGGTACGGCCCATGATGTTGTAGACGATGCAGGGAAGGTTAGTCTTGCCTGCGATCGCCTTGAAGTGCTGGTAGATTCCTTGTTGCGGGGGTTTGTTGTAGTAAGGCACCACGAGCAACAGGCCGTCGACGCCCTGCTTCTCAGCTTCCTGGCTGAGCTCGATGCTCTCGGCGGTGTTGTAGGTGCCGGTGCCGGCTATGACCACGCCCTTGTCACCGATCGATTGTTTGACCTCGCTGAAAAGGCGCATCTTCTCGTCGGTGGTGAGCGTGGGCGATTCGCCGGTGGTGCCGGACAGGACGACGCCGTCGCTGCCCGAGTCAAGAAGGGCATGGGCGAGCTTCTTGGCCTGCTCAAAGTCGACCGCGCCCTTGTCGTCGAAGGGAGTAACCATCGCTGTGAGAAGTCTACCTATCTCTGCCATGTCCGCCTCCTATATTCCGTTCCATAGAAGCATCTGGGCCTTGGATTCGTTGCATTATACCCGCGAATACCTGACATCGCACCCCCCTGGAGCCAGGCAATAAAAACGGCCAGAATCGGGCCGTCTCACAGATTGTCCCTAACCACCGTTGTACGGCCCTAGGTCGTCACTCCGCCGGTGTGATTTGGTTTCAGGCGGCCCCGTGAAACCAGTTCTTCGGCAATCTGAAGAGAGTTTAGCGCCGCGCCTTTGCGCAGGTTGTCGGAAACGATCCACAGCACCAAGCCATTAGGGTGGGACAGGTCCTGGCGGATGCGTCCCACGAACACGTCGTCCTCGCCGGCCACGTCCCAGGGCATGGGGTATTCGCCACCGTCGGGGTTGCCCAGCACGGTCATGCCGGGCATGGCAGCCAGAAGCTCCCTGGCCTCGTCCACGGGCATCGGCCGGGTGAACTCGATGTGCACCGACGCCGAATGGGAGATGTACACCGGCACCCGCACGCAGGTGGCCGAGATCGCTATCTCCGGGGCGTGCAGTATCTTCTGCGACTCCTGCCGCATCTTCTGTTCTTCGAAGGTGTAGCCAGTGTCCAGGAACCGGTCTATCTGGGGCACCACGTTATAGGCGATCTGACCCTTACCCGACTTACTGGTGTTGGAGTCGGCGTCCATCAGCCGTTCTGACTGCTCCCTCAGGTCGGCCATGGCACCACCGCCCGCTCCCGACACCGATTGGTAGGTGTCAGCCACGATGCGTTTGATGGGATTAACCTGATGCAAGGGATGTGCGGCCATCACCAAAGGAGTGGTGGAGCAGTTGGGGATAGATATAATTCCCTGGTGCCATTCAACGTCAGCGCCGTTAACCTCTGGCACGACTAGCGGAACCGTGACTTCCATTCGGTGGGCGGAACCGTCATCTATCACCACCGCGCCCGCGGCCACCGCCGCCGGGGCCAACGTCTTGCTGACCTCCGAACTGGCTGATATGAAAGCCACGTCCACACCGTCAAAAGACTTCTCGGTCGCTTCTTCCACAACGAAGGCCTTCCCGCCCACTGTGATGTGCTTGCCGGCCGAGCGCCTGGAAGCCAGCAACTTCAGCTTGGGCAAGTTGGGATAGCGGGTTTCAACGATGCGGAGAAATTCAGCGCCCACCGCCCCGGTGGCGCCTACTACGGCGATGGTTAGGTCATGCACTGGTGGTTCTCTATTTACTCAAAATTCATGCCTAAATTGCGACTAAAGGCCGAGCACGTTCTCCAAGCCTATCACAAGGCCCGGATTAGCTACAACGTCGCGGATGCAACGCACCACGCCGGGCATGTAACAGCTCCGGTCCAGGGTGTCGTGGCGCAGGGACACGGTCTGCCCCGCCGCGCCGAAGATTACCTCGTGGTGGGCGCTCTTGCCGGGCATGCGGATGCTGTGGATCGATATCCCGTTGTGCTCCCCGCCCCGGGTGTTGGCCAGGTTCTCTTTCTCCGGCTGGTTACGGGTGAACTGCTTGTTCTCACCCAGGCTGCGCATCAAGGCCAGCGCAAACCCGGAGGGCGAGTCTATCTTGGCTTCGTGGTGGGACTCGATGATGTCCACGTAGTCGAAGTAGGGCGCGGCCTGCTCGACCAGCTTCTTGAGGACGATGGCCCCGAGGGCGAAGTTGGGCGCGACGATGATGCCGACGCCGTTGTCGTTGGCCATGACGTCGAGCTGTATAAGCTGGTCTTCCGAGAACCCACTGGCGCCCATGACGATGTTGATCTTCCGGGCCGCCGCCAAGGCTGCGGCTTCCATCGCCACGGCGGCGTTGGTGAAGTCCACCATCACGTCGGGCTTGGTTTGTTCCAATATGGAGTCGATGTCGGTGGAGATGGGGACAGCCGTACTGTACGGAGTGCCGATCGTTGGCCAACCCCCTTCCTGTCTGCGAGAACCGCCGACCAGTTCAAGGTCGGACTCTCTCGAGACAGCGGCCAGAGTCTCAAGGCCCATCTTGCCAGTCATGCCGCTGATTACAACTTTTATTTCCGCCATGATTGCTCCTACCGGGGCTTTGCTGGGCGGGTCGCGGTCACGAAAAACTTCACGGATGCGCGCCCTTCGACGGGGCTTAGGACGAACGATGGTGTTTGGAAATCGTTCTTGCCCTAGTTCTGTTCGTGGTGAGCCCCGTCGAACCACCTCTCCGCATAAGCCCGAACCGCCCAGCCAGTCCCACTCTGATAATAGCACGCAGCCGGAATTCCGGAAAAATAAAAAGCCCCTTCGTTCCTTAGAGTGAAGGGGCTTTTGGTGTGCTAGTTAACCGGTGTGCTATTAGCGGCCGCCTTGGAAGCGTCCTCCGCCACTAGATCCGCCGCCAGGGCCTCCGGGTCCACGACCGGGTCCGCCGGGTCCACGGCCGCCACGGTCTCCGCCGCGTCCGCCCCTGTCGCCGCCACGGTTGAAACCGTCGCTGGGCGCGGGCCGGGGTTCCGAAGGACTGTCGTCGCCAAACAGGGCCTTGCGGGACAGGTTTACCCTTCCCTGGGAGTCGATCTCGCGGATGATTACCGTGAGCTCTTGGCCCTCGGCGAGGTCTTCTTCCATGTCGCCTAGGTCGCCGTTGCGAATCAGGCCGTCCTTGCCGGGGACTAGTTCCACGAAGGCGCCAAAGTTGGTCAAGCGAACCACCTTGCCGGTGAATATGTCGCCGATGGCCAAATTGCGGGTTAGGGCGTCTACCCTGGACTCGGCCAGCTCCAGCATGGCGGAATCTACGCCGCCGATGGTCACTGAGCCGTCGTCTTCCACGTTTATGCTGGTGCCGGTCTCTTCGATGATGGCGCGAATCACCCGGCCGCCAGGGCCGATGAGAGCGCCGATCTTGCTAACTTCGATCTTCATGCGGACCATCTTGGGAGCGTGTTCGCTCATCTGTCCGCGGACCTCGGCGATGGCCTCGTTCATCTTGCCCATGATGTGCATGCGGCCCTGGCGCGCTTGCTCCAAGGCTTCCTTCAGGATGCCTGGGGTCAGATGAGTGGTCTTGACGTCCATCTGGAGGGCATTCACGCCTTCGGAGGTGCCCGCCACCTTGAAGTCCATGTCGCCCAGGAAATCTTCGATTCCCTGGATGTCGCTGAGGATGGCGTACTGGCCGTCGTCGCCGGTGATCAGGCCCATGGCGATTCCCGCCACCGGGGCTTTGATCGGAATGCCGGCGTCCATCAGGCTTAGCGAGCTACCGCAAACACTACCCATGGAGGTACTGCCATTGGAGCTCAGGCACTCGGAAACGATCCGGATGGCGTAGGGGAATTCGTCTTCGGAAGGCAGGACGGGCGCGATCGCCCGCTCGGCCAACGCCCCGTGTCCAATCTCGCGGCGTCCGGGGGACATGGCTCGCCGGGCTTCGCCGGTGGAGTAGGACGGGAAGTTGTAATGGTGCATGAACCGCCGGGTGTTTTCCGGTCCGACGGAGTCAATGGTCTGTTTCAAGCTCAGGGAGCCCACTGTCACGATGGACAGCACCTGGGTCTCGCCCCGGGTGAAGAGTCCCGTGCCGTGGGTGCGGGGCAGGATGCCGGTGTCGCAGGTGATTGGGCGGACCTGGTCCATGGCCCGTCCGTCTGAACGCACGTGTTCCTGCAGGATGCGGCCTCGAACGGCCTCCCGGAACACGACTTTGAAGGCGTCTCCAATGGCGTTCTTGGAGTAATCGTCTTTCAGGGCTTCGGTGACCAACGCCGAGATCTCGTGCTCACCGTCGTCCATCTCGTACATGCCGGGGTTGTTGCCGAGCAGATCGCTCCAGCGGGATCCGACTACCTCTTTGACCTTGGCGACCAAGGCATCGGCGCCGGCATAGTCGTATTCGACTTCAGCCTTGGGCTTCCCGACCCTGCCGGTCAGGTCTTCGATCATATTGATGGTGGCCGTGTTGGCCTCTTGGGCCTTGCCGATCGCCTCAAGGATCACTTCCTCGGAGACCTCATTTGCGCCCGCCTCGACCATTAGGACGGCGTCGCGGGAGCTACTGACCACCATGCTCAACGTGCTCTCACTGGTCTGCTCATAGGTTGGGTGAATGATGTATTCCCCGCCTATATAGGCGATGCGGCAGGAGGCAATGGGGCCGTTGAAGGGAATCTGGGATATGGATATGGCGGCTGATGCGCCAATCATGCCCAAGACCTCGGGCGGGTTCTCCATGTCGGACGAAAGAATCGTCAGGGTGATTTGAATGTCATTGTGCAGACCTTTGGGGAAAAGGGGCCTGATGGAACGGTCGGTGAGTCTGGAGGCCAGGATGCCGTCCTGTCCGGGGCGGCCTTCCCGGCGGAAGAAACTCCCCGGAATCTTTCCAACGGAGTACATCCTCTCTTCGTAGTCGACCGTTAGGGGCAGGAAGTCGATGTCCTCCGCCCGGGGTCTGCTGGACATGACCGCCGTGACGAGAACAATGGTCTCGCCGTAGGTGACAGTCACACTACCGTGGGCCTGGTTAGCCAATTTTCCAGTTTCGATGGTTAGGGTTTTGCCGCCGACCTGGCTAGTGACCGACGTGGGATTAGCTATTTCTGTAGCCATAATATGCCTAGGGCAACCTCGCAATAAATAACGTGCGCAATCGATAGATGGGGGTGAGAGCTAGACGAGAAATAACACCCTAAAGAGGGTGTTGTTCTGAGAGGACTTAACGCCGCAGGCCAAGCCTGGCGATAAGTGTTTGGTACCGGGTGACGTCTTCTGCGTCGAGGTACTTGAGGAGTCTGCGCCTCTGGGAAACCATACCAAGAAGCCCGCGCCGTGAGTGGACGTCCTTCTTGTGTTCCCTTAGGTGTTCCGTGAGTTGCTTGATATTTTCGGTGAGCACGGCGACTTGGACTTCGGCTGAGCCTGTATCCTTGCCGTTAATCTGGTATTCCTTGATGATCCGCGCTTTAGTATCTCCGTCTAGCATCAGGTGTGTACTTGCTTCTCTCTCTTCTCTTCTTTTACGTTGCGGAGATTATAGCATATGGCCTTGAGCCGGGCAACGCAGTTTACGATTTTCGTACTGTGTGCCTTACCACGAGACCCGCTCTAGGGCAGCACCGAAAACCCGTTCGGCAGGCCCCCTCGTCCGGTGGCAGCCAGGACCAGGTCTGAGGCATGTCCTCGGTGCAGGGCGATCTGTCCCAGTATCTCCAACGTTGCAGCCATGCCCTTTTCAGGAGGCTCGGCGTCCACCACCACGGCCTTGGCCAGGTCCATGGTGTGGATGACCAGCTCAAAGGTCCGTGTCGGCAGATAGTCAATGAGCCGGATGCCGCCGACCGGAGTAGCCAATATGAAGTCGTCGGCCAGTTCTCCCAGCTTGTTTTTGACGTACATGGCGAAGCCGCGAACCATCATCCGTGGGTCGTCGATGATCTCCAGCCCAGCGGCCCGACCCCGCTCTGCCACCATCTTGGGATCGGCCAGCGATTCGAAGGCTTTCAAGAAGTAGTCCACCGGACTCTCCAGGTCAACCTTGTCGCCGGGTTTCGCCGAGTAGCTAAGGATGGTTGTAAAGGCGCGGTACGTGTGTCCCGTCAGATCGCGGGCGCACCACTCGCCCAGAGCAAGCTCGTCCCAACCGTCGATGTCCACTTGGTCGACGACGCTGGCGAAGAACTCCCCCGCTTCCAGATAGGTCTCCCTGATATCTTGACCGTTCATTAAGTTCCTCTAGCTATTTACGGCTGGCCTATTTCCGATTCCACGTCGCTTCTAAACGAATTACGACTGGCCCACTTCTGATTCGATATCCAGCGATTTCATCAGGTCGGCGAGTTGCGCCCAGGTCTCGTCTTCCACAAAGATGCCCTCTTTGCGGCGGGCCTGCTCCCTGTTCCACTCGATTTCGCCCGGATAGAGCACCTCGGTGAACCCGGCAGCGGGGGGTGAGTCCTTGATGAACTCCACAAACTCGCCCATGTCTTTCTTGAACTCTGCTACGTCGCGGAAATGCGACAGATTGAAGGCGGCGATGAACACGCCGTCGTTATGCCGTCCTTCAGGGTCGATGCCGAAGCCCAGCCCGGTGAGCAGGCCAGAGAAGACCTCCACCATGAATGAGAGGGCGTAACCCTTGTGGCCTTGGTCGACGCCAACGGGCAGGATGGCCCCGCCAGAATAATAGTCGTTGGGGTCGGTGGTCGGGTTGCCGTCCTTGTCTACGATCCAGCCCAAGGGTATTTGTTCTTTCCGGTTGCGTGACAGGGCGATCTTGCCCAAGGCCACGGTACTGGAGGCCATGTCCATCAGGACCGGTCCGTCCAAGTTGCTGGGCATTCCGATGCTCATGGGGTTGGTGCCCAGTTTTCTGGCGATGCCGCCAAAGGGCGCGACGTGTTTGGGCGCGGCACCAGAGTCGGCGGTTATCAACCCGATCATGTCCTCGGCGGCCATCATGGTGGGATAGTCGCCCAGCCGGCCGATGTGACTCTGATGGCAGACGGTGACGGCCCCTACCCCGTTGGTCTTGGCCTTCTCGATGGCCAAGCGGGTGGCCTTCTCGGTCTGCACGAATCCAAAGCCCCAGTGGCCATCGATGACGGCGGTGCAAGGGGCCTCTTTAATTATCTCAAATTCGGCGCCGGGGACGATATGCCCCACGTCGATACGCTCGACGTAGGTGGGCGTCTGTATGATCCCGTGTGAATCATGCCCAGACAGATTGGCCTTGATCAGGTGCCTGGCCACGATCTCCGCTTCATCTTCTGGGGTGCCCTTGGCGCGGTAGATGTGGTAGGCGACTTTGTGCAGGTATTCGGGCGTGAAAACAGGCATGATTGAACCTCGGTGGGAAAGTGACCCTAGTCTAGTGGGGTGCCTGGGGTTTGTCTACCAGAGGGGTGGTCTGCGTGCGCTTGTTGGCCCCTCGGAAACCATGCTATTCTTCTAATTGACCTGCCCCTGTAGCTCAGTGGATAGAGTGCCGGCCTCCGGAGCCGGAGACGAGAGTTCGACCCTCTCCGGGGGTACCACTTTTTCCCTCTCCGCAGCACCCTTCTAATCTTTGCGGCCTAGTGAACCCACGAACCCCTACAGTCTCGCCTTAAGCCCCTCTCCACCGCGCCATTACTGACTAATTTGCCACTCGTGTTTGAACGTAGCCAGAGGGTCCGATACGATTGATTGGAGCATCGGATATCACGGATGCGATGGCGGTAGAGCGCTCCGGACAGTCTACGTCACACACGCGTGTTAAAATCGAGAACAATCGGGGTGTAGCCCAGCGGTAGGGCGCCTGCTTTGGGAGCAGGAGGTCGGGAGTTCGATTCTCCCCACCCCGACCAGCAGGGTTTCCTCTTCTTCTTTTCCAACCATCTCTTCATGAAAGGTTTTGCTTTGGGTGATTTATTACTAGATAAAGTTGTGTTGGTGACCGGCGCCGGCAGGGGTATCGGCCAGGCCATCGCCATCGCTATGGCCGGTGAGGGCGCCAAGGTTGCGCTGACTGGCCGGAATGTCTCCCGGCTGGAACAGGTCTTAGGTGAGATTGAAGGGCCCGGAGGTCAGGCGGCCGTTTGGCAGATGGACGTCTCTCTAGAGACAGAGGTGGAAGACACTGTGGGAAAGATACTGGACCGCTGGGGTCGCATCGACATCCTGGTCAATAACGCCGCCATCATTCACGACGGCACTCCGGTTTGGGAAACCCCCATTTCTCATTGGGACGAGGAGATGGGCATAAATCTCCGGGGCACATTCCTCTGTTGTCACTTCGTAGTGCCGCACATGGTCGAGCGGAGTCAGGGAATAGTGATTAACATCGGATCATCCTCCGGGACGATCGCCGAAGACAATTACGGGGCTTACGGCGCAACTAAGTGGGGCGTCATCGGCTACACAACCTCCCTTGCCAAGTCGGTACGCTCTCACGGGGTGAAGGTCAACGGACTGAATCCTGGCTGGGTGGAAACGGATATGACGGCCGGCAGTCATATCCCGCCCGATGCCGGGCCAGAATGGACCCAACCCGAGGATATCGCCCGGGCCGCGCTGTTCTTAGCCGCCCACGCACCGGCCGACATGACCGGGCAGTTCATCAACCTGTTCGGGGCCAACGACCACTCAGGCCATTCCCCTGAAACTGTATGACATGTTCGACAGCCTGCAGGACAACCGGGAGACCATCGAGATGTTCCACTTCAGCTCCTACTAGAACCTGGACGCGTTGTCGGACATCAAGCTCGGCGGCGCACTCACAAATGCCGGTTCCTCAACCAATCTCACCGACGACGACGTCAACAACGCCGGCTCCATCATCAATGAAACGACCGGAACCTGGTCAATGCGGGCACGTTGAACAACCTCTGTTCCGGAACCGTCGACGGCCCCGTCAGCGGTATCCAGCCCTTCATCGTCTGTTCCATCAACTAAGTTCCATTCTTCCATCTCTCCCCATTGACTAACCGCGCCCAACGGTTAGAATCTTGCCAACCGTCTAGGTTCACATCGAATCTATCCATTAAACCGGCAGGGGGGTAGCTATGCGGCTGGAGAATAAGGTTGCTTTCATCAGTGGCGGAGCCCGGGGAATGGGCGCCGCCGAGGCCAAAATATTCGCCCAGGAGGGCGCAAAGGTCGTCATCGGGGACGTGCTCGATGAAGACGGCCGCAAGACCGAGGCTGCGATCAACGATCTGGGCGGCGAGTGTCTTTTCGTCCACCTGGACGTGAGCAGTGAAGAGAACTGGACATCAGCCATCACGGAAACCGTGAGCCGCTTCGGCAAGTTGGACATCCTGGTCAACAACGCTGGCGTGGTGTCCCGGGTCGAGCTCGAAGACATCACCGTCAACGAGTGGGACCGGGTCATGGACGTCAACGCCAAGGGCGTGTTCTTGGGTACCAAAGCTACCATCCCCGAGATGCGGAAGGCCGGCGGCGGTTCCATCGTAAACATCTCTTCCATCTCGGGAATCGCCGGCCAGTCTTATGTCTCGGCCGTGTACAACGCCTCCAAAGGTGCGGTGCGCATCTTCACCAAGTCCACTGCCATCCAGTACGCGCCGGAGGGCATCCGGGCCAACTCCATTCACCCCGGCCCCATCGACACCCCAATGACCGACTTCCGCCAGGGCGACCCGGCAGCGGTGGCCGAGTCCATCGCCCGCGTTCCCATCGGCCGCACGGGCCAACCCGAAGACGTGGCCTATGGGGTGCTATACCTGGCGTCGGACGAATCATCGTTCGTAACGGGCAGCGAACTAGTGATAGACGGCGGCTTCCTAGCCCAATAGCGCTGCAGCGGTGCAACCGCGTTTTATTCGTACGAGTTTGGTAGATTGCAGGAGTGTTCTGATGCGTGAGAGGGTTCTTGAAGGGAAGATTGCCATTGTGACTGGGGCGGCCAGTCCTAGAGGGTTAGGGCGGGCTATGACTGAGGCGTTAGTTAAGGCTGGCGCTAGAGTGTCCATGATGGACATCAACCAGCAGTGGCTGGACGAGACTTCCAATTACATGCGCGAGATCGGCGGCGACGATTGCGTCATGACCCAGATCGTTGATGTTTCTTCCACCGGCGAGGCCGAGCGTTCGATACAGCGCACCATCGAAGACCTGGGCGGGCTCCATATATTGGTCAACAACGCCGGTATCGCGCCCAAGAACATGCTCATGGGCGGCGAGACCAAAAACAACTTCTGGGAGGTGCCCGTCGAAGAATGGGACCGGGTCGTCTCGGTGAACAGCAGCGGCCCCTTCTATATGACCCGGACCGTTGTGCCCCACATGCTGGCCCAAGGCTGGGGTCGAATCATCGGCGTCACCACCAGTACGAACACCATGTACCGCGAGGGCGGCGCGCCCTACGGCCCTTCCAAAGCTGCCCATGAAGCCCTGGTCGCCATGGCGTCCCGCGAGTTGGAGGGCACCGGAGTCACGGTCAACGTCTTGGTGCCCGGTGGCATGGCCAGCACCGACCTGATCCCAGACGACACCCATCACCAACGCGAGAACATGATCAACCCTGAAGTCATGCAGGCGCCCGTGGTCTGGCTGGCCTCGGACGCTTCCGACGGCATCAACGGCCAACGCTTCATCGGCTACTATTGGGACGAAGACCTGCCCCTGGACGAACGCCTAGAAAAAGCCGCCGCCCCCGCCGCCTGGCCCCAACTCGGCTCCCAAGCCATTCGGCTGGATTAATAGGGCAAAAGATCCCTTCCACCTGGCAAGGGGGAAGGTTAAGATGGGGCACTCCATCTTATGCGCATCACTAACTGGCTCCCCGCGTTCGCGTCCACCCAAAGGCCAGTCACCCTCGGCCTGTCCGACAACTGGCGTCAGATCGCCCTGCTGGTAGCCACCAATATGTTCGTCGGCGGGATGATTGGCATGGAGCGCACCATCCTGCCGGGACTGGCCGAACAAGAATTCGGCGTCACCTCCAAGACCGCCGTTGTCTCCTTCATCGCCACCTTCGGCCTGGCCAAGGCCGGATCCAACCTCCTGGTCGGACCCCTCACCCAATGGCTTACCCGCCGGCGCATCCTCATCGCCGGTTGGATGATCGGCATCCCGGTGCCGCTACTGTTGATCTGGGCGCCTGCCTGGGGCTGGATCATCGGCGCCAACCTATTATTGGGTGTAAACCAGGGGCTTGCCTGGTCCATGACAGTCAACATGAAGATGGACCTGGCCGGACCCAGGTTCCGAGGACTGGTGCTGGGATTCAACGAAACAGCCGGCTATACATCCCTGGCAGTGATGGCGTTATTGACCGGGATCATCGCCGACTCCTACGGCCTTAGGCCCGAGCCCTTCTACCTGGGAACCGCCATAGCCGCCACCGGTCTGGCCTTTAGCGTGCTCTTCATCCGGGACACGTCGGCCCATCTAGCATTGGAAACCGGCGGAATTTCAGGAGCGGCGCCAGTTCGCTCATCATTCAAGTCAAACTTTGCCGACGGCACTTGGCGCAAGCCCTACCTGTTCGGGATCACCCAAGCCGGACTGGTGAAAAACCTGAACGACGGTGTGGCCTGGGGGATTTTCCCGCTCTATTTCGCCAGTCAAGGCCTGTCCCTGGACCGAATCGCTATTTTGGTCGCGGTCTACCCCCTGGTCTGGGGCGGCCTCCAACTGGCCACCGGCTGGGCCAGTGACATCCTGGGGCGCAAACCTCTAATCACGGTAGGCATGGTGCTCCAGGGCACGGCAATCTCTGTAACGGCGGGGGTGGACTCCTACGGTGTCTGGCTCGGTGCCATGGCTCTGCTCGGCTTGGGCACAGCCCTGGTCTACCCCACGCTTTTGGCCGCCGTGGGCGACGCCGTACCCGCCGCCGACCGGGCGGCATTCCTGGGCGTATACCGGTTCTGGCGCGACGCCGGATTCATCGTCGGCGCCCTGCTAGCCGGCGCCGTAGCCGACCTATTCGGCTTCAAACCAGCCATCCAACTCATAGCCGCCATAACCGTCGGCTCTGGGGTGCTGGCCTTCTTCACAGTCAGAGGCAGAAGTAGTTAGTCCCTTCCCCCGCTCATGGGAGAAGATTAGGATGGGGGCTTTTCATCCCAGCACAAACCAACCCTCAAAGAACCAGTATCCGCCCCTGCACCAGCCCCGGCTCCAACTCCAACAACCCGATGGACGGCACCACCTTGAACCGCCGTTTGCCCGCCGCGCCGGGGTTGAAGAAAGCCAGCCCGCCCCTCGATTCATGGAAAGCCATGTGGCTGTGGCCAAACACAACCACATCCGCTCCATTTACCAAATAAGCCGCCAGCCCAGCATCGTCCCCATCTTTTGGAACTTTCACGATGTGGGTCAAATAGATGCGGCATCCACCCAATTCGAGAGTCTCGATCTTAGGGAACTCGGACTCGGGCCCTTCCCGGTCGGCGTTGCCCCGCACCGCCGTCACGGGCGCGATCTCCGATAGCTGTTCGATGATCTGCCCCGAGCCAATGTCGCCCGCATGCAGGATGTGCTCCACTCCCTCAAGCAGCGGCGGCACACGCAGGTCATAGAAGCCATGGGTGTCGGATACAACGCCGATCAGCATAACGCCCATTATACTGAGCTAAGTCTCCTTCTATGTGGATGACAAGACCCCCGTGGTAAAGCAGTAATCCAGACGCCGATTGTATCGTTGCTGTATATTATCGCTATGCCCGAAGCGCCAGACTTGGAAGTCATCAAGGACTACTTGAACGCCAACCTGAAGGACGCGACTGTGGCGTCCTGCAAGGTCCTGCGGCCTACGGTTGTGCGGTCTCTGGCCACCGAGATTACCGAAGACCTGCCCGGCCGAACGCTGTTGGACGCCCAGCGGAAGGGCAAGTTCCTGACGCTGCGGTTCTCCGGCGGTCGCAGTCTGGCGATCAACCCCATGCTCACCGGCGCGCTGCAACACTGCCAAGAAAGCGTGCGAGTCCAGAAGAAGACCTGTGTGTCGTTGAACGTGGGCGGCGGCATGGACCTGCGTTACCTGGACGACCGGCAGATGGGCAAGGTCTACTATATCGCTAACGGCGAGGACGGCAGCGACGCCCAGGATGACCTAGTTCCCCAATACACCGGCCTGGGCCCCGACGTCCTCTCAATCATCGACTTCGACGAGTTCCAAGAACGGCTGAAGAAGTTCACCGGCGAGATCAAGGGCGTCCTCACCCGAGGAGCCTTCATCTCGGGCATCGGCAACGCCTACTCAGACGAGATACTCTTCTCCGCCGGCATATCGCCCTTCAAGAAATGCCGGGCCCTCAAGCCGGACGAACTTAAAACACTCCACACCCAGTGCCGCCAGGTGCTGGAAGAAGCCACCGAGACCCTCCGAGAGCGCATGGGCGGCGACATTCACAAGAAGGTGCGCGACTTCCTACAGGTGCACAACAAGGGCGGTCAACCTTGCCCCAAGTGCGGCGGCAAGATCACCCAACTGAACGCCAACCAGCGTATCACCAGTTACTGCCGCAAGTGTCAGCCAGGCTTGTTGATCCGCAACTGACCAGCCGGGAGTCCTAGGCCAGCTTCCCGCTTTCCACCAAGGTTTTGCCATCGGCCTGCACCGTAGCGTTGATCAAGAACGACCAGTGGTGGTAGCTGAAGATGACGTCTCCGCCGGAACCCTGGTTATCTCCGAAGCTCAGCCGGGTAACGCCGTCGCCGTACTCGAACTAGGGAACTATTTGTGGTATTTGGGCAGTAGCGTCAACCCGGGGCCGACCCCCGGTTGAACTCGCCGATGCGGTCGTTGTCTCCGATCTGAATGCCCCAGACCGCCTGAACGGGATCGCTATGGTGCTGTGACTCCACGCCGGTGATGCGCCCATCCTGAAAGGTGTACGTCAGAGTCCCCACATGCCGCGCGAAAAACGTCTCGTCGGTACAGACCAATCGCTCTTGTGGGTTTGTGATGTCGACAGTGCGAATCGCCCCCGCCGGCAGATCCACTTCCCGATCACATGCGCTGCCCGGTGCGGCGTAGGGGTTGATGAACTCTTTGGAAGCTTGGCCGTTGCCCCGGTGGAAATAGGCCTCTTTAAGGGCAAGAATCAGGTCAGTGCCAGCCGGGTTTGTGATGTGCTCCTAACTGTCGCGCAGGGTGCAATTAACTCTTGTTGCCGCGAGTCGAGCGCCGCGTAGTCGATGAAGAGCACCTTCTCACGCATCTCCGAAAGGATGCCGAATTCCACCGGGTCGTTGGGGTCTATCACCCAATGGAAGTGTATTGAGCGGCCAGGCCAAGTCTTGAGGGTCTTTTGGGTCTGACCCGGTTTATCATCCAAAAGGTGGGCAGCCAGATATAGATGTCCGCTAGGTCGAATATCAAGGCATGGCGCTGTCTTCCATCTGCACCAACGCAGGGTCTTCCCGGCGGCGGTGGCTGCGCCGCACGGCTTCGAGGCCGCCCTAGTCGACCATTGACACGTTCAACTAGGCCGCTCCGGTCCAGACCGAGCAGGTGCGGATGAGTTGGTCCGGGCCGGGAAATAGGTTGGGTCAGAGTGAATGATCACCCTCTCGCCCGGTTGGGTCTTCAGGGAGTCGTGGACTATCAAACGAGCGACCTTGCCCCAGTCGCAAGCGAACTCAACCGGGTCTCCTGTGTTTACGGTCGATGGGATCACCGGCTTAATCATTGCACGGCCCTCCTGGCTTCGGTTCAGGTGGTTGGAGAATGGCCGAATGTTAGCATGGTGCAGCGTTAGGACGGGGCCGTTGGTCCGCAATTAAAACCCGAGCCTCGAATCAATCTCTTTTTTATAATCGGTATTTTCTAATAAGCCATTCATCGAACAGGCTCCCTAGGCTCAGATTAACTGATACCGAGTATTGACATTGCCCCACCTGATTTTTAGAATGTGGTCATATTTCAATTCACCTTGGTTAGTCTGCCTTTAGCCGAGGGTCAGCCGCCATTAGTTCCCCGCAGATGAATGCGATTCGCGGCCCTTTCATCAACTGGGGACCAAGATACGCAACGATCTAAAACCAGATAGAACTGTTCACCATTGAGCAAGGAGGAGTGAATGCCTGACCAAGAGATCGCTTTGATGGCCCACCTTCTGCGTCGCGCCGGTTACGGGGCTAGCCGCGATGAGATCGAGGCCAGAGTAACCCAGGGCTACGACAGTGTGGTAGCGGAGCTTCTGAATCCCGGAGAGGACCCAGGAATAGACGAGGACCTAATGTACCGCGCCTATCCGTCCTATTTCGACAAGGCCGCTATCGAGACCGGTCAGACCGAGTGGGTCTACCGCATGATCAACAACAAGTACCAGCTTAAAGAGAAGATGTCCCTCTTCTGGCACACCATTCTCTGCGCTGGCGACAACAAGGTGGATAACGCCCGGACCACGGCCATCCAGATCGACAAGTTCCGGGACTACGGTATGGGCAACTTCAAAGAGATGCTCCTGATGCTTTCCACCGATCCGGCCATGCTCTATTACCTGGACAACATCGAGAGCCACAAGACCGCCGTCAATGAGAACTACGGCCGGGAGCTCTTGGAACTGTTCTCCATCGGCGTGGGCATGGACCAAGAATTCAACTACACCGAGGACGACGTCAAAGCCTGTGCCCGTGCCTTCACCGGCTGGAACCTGGCCCCGACGATTCCCGTCTTCCCCTATGGCCGGACTCCCTTCGAGTTCCGGTTCGACCCCGCCGACCACGACTACGGCGAGAAGACCTTCCTGGGCGAGACCGGCAACTGGGATGGCGGCGACATCGTCGACATCATCTGCAAGCAGCCGGCCACCGCCAGGTTCGTCGCCCGCAAGCTCTACGACTTCTTCGTCGCCGACGAGCCGCCGGTGCCTTCCTGGCGCTTGGCGGAACCCCGCGACATGGACGCTATCAAACAACTCGAGAAGGCTTACTTCGACTCCGGTTATGAGATCACCGCCATGTTGACGGTTCTGTTCAACGCGGCCTTCTTCAAGGACGAGGCCGTCCGGTTCGCCAAGGTCAAGAGTCCCGCGGACGTGGTCATCGGCACTATGCGCATGGTGGGTGACCACCTCGAGCCCAAGCCGGGCTTGTTCTTCGTGGCCATGGAGCCTAAGTACATGGGCCTGGACCTGATGAACCCCCCGACAGTCGAGGGCTGGCACATGGGCCGCGAGTGGATCAACAGCGGCAGCCTCATCGACCGGATCAACTTCGCATCTTCCATGCTGGGCAACACCGAGCTGCCCGGAGTCAAGAACATCATCGACCGGCTGATGGCCATCGGCGATGTGCCAAGCTCTGAACAGTTCTTGAACGGTTGCCTAGACCTGGTTGGTCCTATGGACCTGGCCCAGGAGACCCGCAGCCAGTTGACCGACCACCTGGATGCTGGCGGGGCCTTGAAACACAGCAACGCCGCAGAGCAGGGTGAGTTCTCCCGTCGGGCGGGCGAGACTCTGCAGATGATCGCCACAACCTCGGAGTTCCAGTTCGGCTAGGAACTCCTCATCTGATTTGATTGATTTGGAAATCCGACTAAAGGCGGAGGAATAAGGATGGTATCAACGCTAAAAGACCCGGTCTTGGCAGTGATGTCATTGTCCGGTGGAAACGATGGCTTAAACACGGTTATCCCGTACAACAATCCTCACTACCGGGACTATCGTCAGTCTCTGGGAATACCTGAGGACCAGATAATCCCCATCACCGATCAACTGGGCTTCCACCCAGCCATGGCCCCACTGAAGAAGTACTGGGACGAGGGCCACTTGGCCATCATCCAGGGAATCGGCTACCCCAACGGCAGCCTGTCGCACTTCCGGTCTATGGACATTTGGGCCACCTGCGAACCCGTTGAGTTGGGCGTCACCGGTTGGTTGGGCAGCGTCATTCAAGACGTTGACCCCAAGGGCGAGAACGTGCTCACCGGCGTCAACTTCGGACGCGGCCTGCCCCGCTCCCTAGCCAAAGAGGGCGTGGCAGTAGCATCTGTGGGCGACCTTAGCACCTACGGCCTACTCACCGACATGGGCGCCGAAGCCCAGCGGGCCGAGGCCCTCGACCTGTTCGGACGCATGTACGCTCCGGCCATCGGCCAGGGCGCGGTGGACGATTACATCCGTCGGACTGGCATCGAAGCTCTGCAGGGCGCCGACATCCTTAGCACCGCCCCCGGCCTGTACCGGTCCGAGGTCGAGTACCCCAGTAGCGCCATGGGCGGATACCTCCGCGATATGGCCCAGGTGCACAATGCCGACTTCGGCACTAAGGTGATGTTCACCACGGCCCCCTACAACATCTTCGACACCCACGCCAACCAGGCCGTGGGGCACTCCAACCTGTTGCAGGACGTAGCCGTCAGCATCGATTCATTCATGACTGACATCCGCCAATTGGACAAGAGCGACAACGTAACGTTGTTCTTCTACTCCGAGTTCGGACGGCGAGCCATGGACAACGGATCCGGCACCGACCACGGCACTGGCGGAGTGGCCTTCGTCATCGGAGACCACGTGAAGGGTGGCCTCTACGGCGAGTACCCCTCCCTTGAGCCCGGCAAGCTGGAAGACGGCGGCAACCTACAGCACAACGTCGACTTCCGCCGCGCCTACACCACCCTGCTGGATCAATGGATGGGCCTGGACGCCAAGGCGATCACCGGCAGCAACTTCGAGCCCATACCCTTTCTTTAGGGGAGCGCTCGAAGACCCGCGAAAAATCTAGAAAGTAAGCCTCTGAACCGGAGTAATTTCTGCGGCGCGGGGCACTGAACCTTTGAGGAGAATAACTATGGCTAGTGTATTCCTGGGCATCAACGACCGGACGTATACCTACAGCTTCACAGCTGGACGCTCCGAGTTCCAGGGCACCGGGTTCCGCAACCCGATGGACTTTGCCCTGGGTCCTGACGACCTGGTTTATATCGTCAACCGCTCCTATGAGTCCCGGGCCGACGGCACCCGCATCAACATGTTCCGCATCGGCGAGGACAAAGAAGAGTACATCACCGAGTTCGGTTCCTACGGTGAGGAGCCCGGTCAGTTCATCTGGCCCATGGCCATTGCCTTGGACAAGGACACCAACGTCTACGTGACGGATGAGTGGACCCACCGCATCACCATCTTCAACAAAGATGGCGAGTATCAGAACCACTGGGGCACCCACGGTTCAGGCGACGGCGAATTGAATCGTCCGGCCGGAATTACCATCGGCCCCGACGGCACGGTCTACGTTGTGGACAGCCGCAACAACCGGATCCAGAAATTCTCGCTAGACGGCAAGTTCCTGGGCAAGTTCGGCGGCGCCGGCTCCGGCGATGGCGAATTCAACCTGCCCTGGGGCATCTGCCTGGATAAGGAAGGAAACATCTTCGTCGCCGACTGGCGTAACGACCGCGTCCAGTCCTTCACCAACGACGGCAAGTGGTTGGCCTCCTTCGGCAGGCCGGGCACCGGCGGCGATTGCTCCATCGCCCGTGAAACGGGCGGTATGGCGTACGTAGACGTACCGGTCGGCGAGTTCAACCGACCCACCGGCGTCTGCGTCGATAACGACGGCGACATCTACATCGCCGACTGGCTAAACAACCGTGTCCAGGTCCTCACTGCAGAGGGCCGGTTCATCACAGAGTTCAACGGCGACGCCGCGCTCTCCAGCCTGGGTATCGACAAGATAAAGTCCAACCCGGACATGATCCGCCAGCGTAACGGCGTTCGGGACTTCACTCCTGAGAAGGTCCTGTGGGCCCCCTGCGCGGTGCGCGTCGACCGCCGCGGCCGCGTCATGATCGCGGACACCACCCGGCACCGGTTCCAGGTCTACCAGAAGAACGCGGAGCCAATGCTGGTCTAAGCGGCGCAGCCGCCTTAACTGGAAACACGCTGGCGCTTGGGATTGGCTATCAACCCAAGCGCCAGTTTTATTTTGTGCAGATAACATGAGGAACCATGACCCAGGACAACAACCCTCCTCTGGCGGCCCAGCAGGTATTTGGCCCTCAGGCAGCCGTCTACGCCACCAGCAAGGTGCACATACGTGACGACAGTCTGGAGTCTGTGGAGCGCATGGTGGACGCCGCTGGCGGAACCAACCGCTACGGCTGGACCTTAGACTTGGGCACCGGTGCCGGGTTCACCGCATTCCCCGTGGCTGGGGTGTCCGACCGGATCATTGCCAGCGACGTTACCGAGCCGATGCTGCGCCAGGCCCAACGCCTGGGCCGGGAGCGGGGCATCGCCAACCTGGATCTGAGCCAGAACGCCGCCGAGACCCTGCCATTCGCCGATGAGTCCGTGGACCTGGTCACCTCCCGCGTATCGGCACACCATTTTAGGGACTTTGAAAAGGCCCTGGACGAAACCCAGCGGGTGCTGAAGCCGGGCGGCTCGCTGCTGATGGCCGACAGCATTGCCCCCGAAGACAGCGCGATCACCGATTGGATGAACGACATAGAGCTGCGCCGCGATTTCAGCCACATAGAGAACCGCAAGATCTCCAAGATTCAGGAACTGCTCACTGACCGCAGCTTCACCGTGGTCGAGAACGACTATCCCCGAATCTACCTGCGTTTCAATGAATGGACCGCCCGCACCAAAGTCTCCCCCGAAGAAACGGAAGCACTCCACAAAGAGTTCATGGAAGCCCCAGCCGCCACCCGCGAAGCCTTCCAAGTCGCCCCCGTGCATAACGACATCGCCTTCTCCTGGCCCTGCTGGGTGTTTCGGGCGGTTAAGTGGTAAAGGCCGTTCGATCAATTTGGCTTACACAGGCCGATCCTTCGACAGGTCCAATTTATCGAGATTCTCGACCTAGATCGGGGCTCAGGATGAGCGGAAGAGAATAGCCCTGCATTTCAAAACATTAGCCCGCAAACGTAGGCGCGGGTTTTTAATCCGCCTATGCTCGCATCGACAAGTTTCATCTTTCAATCAACCTCTCCTGTATCCCGCTCATGCTGAGCCTGTCGAAAAACCGCCCTGAGCAAGCCAAACCGCATCCCGGCAACAACCCGGCAGATTCACGCATCTTAACCCCCCCAATGGGTGTAAAATGCCCCCAACACGCTGGGTAGCAAACAGTGACCAGTTCCGGAGAGGCAGGCGGGTTGTTCGTTGGCCGTCATCAGGAAATGGCCGAGGTTAACGATGCCTTGGACGATGCCATGGCCGGTCACGGCAGGTTGGTCATGCTGGCCAGTGAGCCTGGCATCGGCAAGACCAGCATCGCCCATGAGTTGACTGCCCATGCTTCCGATCTTGGCGCTAAGGTTCTTGGGGGATGGTGCTACGAGCGGGAAGGCGCCCCGCCTTACTGGCCATGGGTCCAACCGATCAAAGCGTCAGTCGCCGACGCGCCCGCCGATCAACTTGGCACCGAGATCGGCTCCGCGGCTGCTGACATTGCCGACCTAATACCGGAGATTCGGCAGGAACTCCCCGACTTGGAGACTCCTCCCGCCCTTGACCCCGAACCAACCCGCTTCCAGCTATTCAATTCCATAACCGCGTTCCTCAAGACCGTGGCGCAACCCCAATCTTTGGTCGTGGTTTTAGACGACCTCCACTGGTCTGACACCCCCTCATTGTTGCTGCTGGAGTTCCTGGCCCAGAAGATGGCCGAAAGCAACGTCCTGGTCATCGGCACCTACCGCGACGTGGAAGTAACCCGCCGACACCCGCTGACCGAATCCCTGGCGCGAATGTCTCGCAACGCGTCGTTTCACCGATTGGGGCTGGACGGGCTGGAATCAGGCGACGCCGGCGAGTACGTCCGGGAGTCTGGCGGTGAAAATGCATCTTCAAAGATGCTCGAAGCCATCCACACGCACACTGAGGGCTATCCCCTGTTCATCCGAAGTCATTTGGCTATGCTCTCGGGGAGGAGCCTGAGCCTGGCTTTCGCCATAGTCGGAGCCATGCTCGCTTTGTCGAGCCACACGTAAGCTCTGGAATCTTTGGCCATCTGGCAGGAACCTGGAGGTCTACTGAAAACGCCCTGCTCTTCCACGGAAGGGCAGGGCGTTTTTGCGTTTTCCTATTGCTCGAACGGCTGCAAGCGGCCTAGCCTTTCCACCCTTCCAAGTTGTAAGCCATGTCCCAGAACCGGCGCTCCAGGCGGACGCTTTCCAAGTACGCCTCACCCATGGCGGTCAACTCTGTAGGACCCGCCTCCGCGCCCAGCCGGTCTGCCATGTCGCGGATGTGCTGAGCCAGGGCAGCGAACCCCTCTGAGGTGTACATCTCGATCCACTGAGAGTAGAGCGGCGCATGCTGGGGCAAGCCTCGTCGAATCAAGTGGTCCCCGATCTCCCAGTACCCCCATTGGCAGGGCAGCAAAGACGCCACCAACTCACCAAAACTGCCGTCATAGGCCGTCTTCAGCAGGAAGCTGGTGTAAGCCACGGTAGTGGGAGCAGCGACGGTAGCCTCCAGCTCTTCGACGCTGATGCCAAACTCTTGGCAATAACTGCGGTGCAGCGACATCTCAACGTTCAAGGTCTCGTCCAACAACCCAGCGAACCAGGACATGTCGTCCAGACGGGGAGCCAGGGCCGACGCCAGTGCCAGCGCCCGGCTGTACTCAACCAGGTAGGCGTAGTCCTGGGTCACGTAGTGCTTGAACTTCTCCACCGGCAGGGTGCCGTCGCCCACACCCGTAACGAAAGGATGGGCCAATATGGCGTCCCTTATGGACTGAATCTGCGCCTCTATGTCAGATATGAATCCCATTTATCGTCCAAAAAATCCGATTCAAATTGTTCGAAACTGCCTGGATTTGTTGTGAAAAGAGGGATATATTTTTCCGGTCGCTGGTTGGTCTGCTCTCCCTCTCGGTCATTAATCCGGTGACAGTGATTCTATGAGGGGCGCAGGGGGCAGTCAATTTTCGGCGAACGAGAATCGGTAGAACCGACAGGGTCCGGCAGCAGACCGGTCCCGCTTTCCTCTCCGGAGGGCATACCGTATAATCAAGTCGGTCTCTTCTGTGAGGCCTCATCTCTATTCCGATCGACCATGCCCATCGGAGAACCCAACGGAAGTGACCAACAATGGAAGTAGTCTTCACACAAGACGTTCCCAATAAGGCCAGGGCGGGCGAGGTCCGCCGGGTGCCCGACGGGTACGCACGTAACTATCTTTTGCCCCAGGGTTTGGCGGAGATTGCCACACCCGAGGTGCTGAAGCGGCTGCACAAGATAACCGCTGTCGGTGACGAAGTACGCGTCCGCGAGACCGCTGTCATGGAAGAACTGGCCAGCGGCTTGGACGACGTCTCCATCACCCTCACGGCTAGGATCACCCCCACCGGACGGTATTACGGCGCCATCACCAGCACCCACATCGCCATGGAATTGGCCGAGAAAGTCGGCCGCGAAGTGGAACGCCGCTGGGTGGAGATAGCCGAGCCCATCCGCGAACCCGGCGAATACGATGTGTTACTCCGGTTCTCAACCGAAGTAACTGCCACGATTCACGTCAACGCTGAGGTGGAAGAATAGGGCGATGTATGCCGAGAAGCTGTTACCCCATGACTTGGAGGCGGAGGAAGCGGTTGTTGGGTCGGTCTTGATCGATGGGGACTGCTTCTCTCGCGTCGCGCCCCACATCAAGGCAGACGATTTCTACCGCGAGAGAAATCAACTCTGCTTTGCCGCCTGCGAGGCACTCTTCCAACGGGATGAGGCCATCGACCAAGTCACCCTGGCCAGGGAATTGAGCCGCGCCAGCCAGCTTGAAACCGTGGGCGGCATGGCCTATCTCAGCCACCTTATCTCCGTAACACCAACCTCGGCCCACTCGGAACACTACGCCAACGTGGTCGCCCGCACCGCGACTATGCGTAAGCTCATCGACGTTGCTTCCCGCATCTCGACCATGGGCTACCAGGACACCGACGATGTGGACGCCACTCTGCGCCAGGCTGAGGACGCGCTATTCACCATCCGCGGCACCGACTCCCAGCGTGGCTTCATGCCCCTGCGGCAGATCTATGACCAATACTTGGAAGACCAGGCCGCCATCACCGACCCTGTCAGAGACAACTCCGGCCCGGTGATGGTCGGTTACACCGACTTAGACGAGCTCCTAGGCGGCATCCAACGCTCTGACCTGTTGATCCTCGGCGCCCGCCCGTCTTTGGGCAAAAGCACCCTGGCCTTGAACATCTGCTTGAACGCCGCCAAGAACGGCTCCTCAGCCGGCGTGTTCAGCCTGGAGATGAGCCGTGAGCAACTCGCCCTAAGAATCCTATCTTCCGAGGCGGAGATCGACTCCCACCGCCTGCGCTTGGGCCTGCTCACCGAAGCTGAAGGCGACCGCATCACCGACGCGATCGGTCGACTCTCCGACCTGCCGGTCTACATCGACGACACGCCGTTCCAGAGCATGCTCGAGATGCGGAGCAAGGCTCGCCGCCTGTCGCTGGAGCACGGGCTCGACCTGTTGGTGGTCGACTATCTGCAGTTGATCCAGGGACGGAACAACCGATCAGACAACCGCGTCCAAGAAATTTCAGAAATTTCACGGTCGCTCAAAGTCATGGCCCGCGACCTGAACATCGCCCTCATCACCTGTTCTCAACTAAGCCGCGGCGTTGAACAACGGACCGGCCACCGCCCCATGCTCTCCGACCTACGGGACAGCGGTAGCATCGAGCAGGACGCCGACGTGGTGATGTTCTTACACCGGGACGACGTCTATCTAACTGAAGATGAGTGGGCTCAGCAGAACCCCGGTCGTCCGTACCCGAAGAACGTCGCCGACCTGATCGTTGCCAAGCACCGTAACGGGCCCACCGGCAACCTGCAGCTCTTCTTCCGGGACAACTTCGTCCGGTTCGATTCATTCGCCCGGGTGGACGACTTCTAACCATGGCGCCTTCCGGGGGCCCCTCCGGTTTCGACGGATTCACTGGGAAAACGCTCTACACCCCGGTGCCCAACCCGGTGTTCGGACCCATCCTGGAGCAGATCCAGGACCTGGCCGAACTCAAGGTAACCTTGCGCGGTCTGTGGCTGTTCCACCGCAAGCGCGGAGCCTTCAGGGCCGTTTCCTTGGACGAGTTTCTAGCTGACAGGACTTTGGTTAAAGGCCTAAAGTCCGGGGGCAACGAGACCTCTGAAGAGGCCATCCGTCAGGGACTCCGCTTAGCCGTAAAGCGGGGGACCTTCTTGACCCATCAGTTGAGTGGGGCGAACACGGTATTCCTGTTGAACACAGACGCCGACCGCCGGACCCTCGCACGTCTAGAAGCTGGTGAAGTCCCGGCAGAAACCGAAGATGAGCCGGAAGTGGCCATCCCGGAGCTGGAAAAGCCCAACATATTTGCGCTTTATGAAGACAGCATTGGGTCGTTGTCGGCGCTGTTAGCTGATCAATTGAAAGAGGTTGAAGGGCGCTACCCGGAATCCTGGATACGGGAAGCATTCGGCATCGCGGTGGCAGAGAACAAACGCAGTTGGCGCTACGTGTCCGGCATCTTGAGGCGCTGGACATCTGAGGGCAGAGAAACCGGGGGCAAAGAGACCAGGGGGGGAGCAGAGAGGGGGAAAGATGGAAAGCCTGGGCGATATACTGAGACGGATAACCGCCAGAAATATCTCGAAGAATACCAACGGCGGAGGGGTGCTCCTCCCGGATAGCGAACCCTCGACTGACCTCTGCCCCCAATGTAACGGCAGCGGTTGGGTCACCCGACGGGTTCACATCGGCCATCCCGAGTTCGGACAGGCCGTCCCGTGCACCTGCCAGGAGACCCAGGATGCTGACACTCGCGCGGCCGCATTGCGCCGCTATAGCAACCTGGGCGCCCTCTCCCGTATATCTTTCTCGACCACCGACCTAGTAGGGCCGCTGTCCGACGCCTCCAGCCGGCAGATGTTCTCCGAGGGCGCCGCCGCCGCCGCCCGGTTCGCCGAGGACCCCCAAGCCTGGCTGGTGCTCACCGGCCCCAGCGGCAGCGGAAAGACCCACCTGGCCGTCGCCATCGCCAACCGATGCATCGAAAGGAACCAGACCGCCTTTTTCATCGTCGCCGCCGATCTACTTGATCACCTGAGAGCGGCATATTCACCGGATAGCCCCGTCTCCTACGACGAGTTATTCGAGCAAGTGCGCAACGTCCCTGTACTGATCTTGGACGACTTTAGCCTGGCCAACGCCACGCCCTGGGCACAAGAGAAGCTGTTCCAGGTAATCAACCACCGCTACAACAACGCATTGCCCACAGTAGTCACTGTTCGCGGGCCGCTACAACGCCTGGACGATGCGCTGCGCACCCGGCTTGAGGGCGCAGACGGCACTGCTACAGTCGTCCAGTTGGGCAACTTCAATAGCCGGCTGGTCATGGGCATTGGCGAGATCCGCACTGAGATGCTACAACGGATGACCTTTGAGAATTTCGACACCACCGGCGGGGCCAACGCCTCTCCCGCGGAACAGGAATCTCTCGACCGGGCCATGCACACCGCCCAGACCTTTGCTGCCGAGCCGGAAGGTTGGTTGCTGTTCAACGGCCCGCGCGGTTCCGGAAAGACCCATCTGGCGGTGGCCATCGCCGGTGAGCAGCTTAGGCGTGGCAGCCAGGTGTTTTTCGCCTTCGTGCCCACCCTTCTAGACCACTTGCGGGCCACCTTCAGCCCCGATAGCCCCGTGGGTTACGACGAGTTATTCGAGCAGATAAACTCGGTCCCGCTGCTCGTCCTGGATGACTTGGGCGCGGAAAGCAGCACGGCCTGGGCCGAAGAAAAGCTGTATCAGATAATCGTCCACCGCCACGAGGCCCGACTGCCCACCGTGATAACCACCGTTTCCACCATCGACGAACTAGAGGACACAAAGTCCCGAATAGCCTCCCGCCTGGTGGACGGCATGGTGGTTGACTGGCTGCCGATAGCCGCCCCCAACTACCGAGACCAACGCCGCCGCGGTTAATCTTAGCAGAGCTTTGGTTGCTTGGGTGAAAGTGGGTTCATGCTTTCGCAGGAATGACGGAGGGCCAGGGTGTCGAATGGAGAGGGGTAGGCTAAAAGAGGTTCAGGCCTATTCAAGCGAATACGCCTCATCGAGGATGTCCACCACGTGCCGGACTCGACCGTTCTTGCCTTGGGATTTGAGCCCCATCTCCAGCTGGAGCATGCAGCCTGGATTGGCGGTGATCACTTCTTGGGCGTCGGTGGCGTCAATGCTCGCCATCTTGCGCGTGAGGAGGCGTTTAGATAGGGCGGGTTGAACTGAGGGGTAGATGCCGGCCCCGCCGCAGCAGAGGCTGGAGTTCTCCATCTCGACAAGTTCCAGACCGGGGATGGAGTTCAGGATGGTCCGGGGCGCAGCGGTGATGCGCTGGGCGTGGGCCAAATGGCAAGGATCTTGGTAGGTGACCCGGCGGTTGACGGTGGAAGTGGGGGCTTGGAACGGCAGACTCACCAAGAATTCGGTCACGTCCTGGGTCATCTCGCTGAACTGGACGGCTTTCGTGCAGTATTCAGGGTCGGCCTTCAGCAATTCGGCATATTCCTTCATGCTAGAACCGCAGCCGGCTGACGAGGTAATGATCCGCTCGACTCCGGCGGCCATCAGCGAGTCGATGTTCGTCCGAGCCATGGCGCGGCTGGTTTCCAGGTCGCCGGCGTGGCCGTTCAACGCCCCGCAGCAACCCTGGCCCAAGGGCACCATCACATCGCAGCTGTTACGCGTCAGCACCCGCACCGTGGCCTCCATGGTCGGTCCCTGCATCAGGGGCATCACGCAGCCCGAGAGCAGCGCCACAGTCATCTTCTTCTCGCCCTGGGCCGAATGGACGTTCTCGGTCGGCCCGAAGAAGCGCTTGCTCAGCGTCGGCAACTGGGATTCCAGCTTGCCGATGCCGCCCGGCAGCAGGTAGAGCAGGTGCGACAGCCGAACCAGTTTCTGGATGCCCAGCCGCTGGTAGATGCGAATAAGGTAGACCCCCATCCGAAGTTTTTTCGGATTGGGCAATGCTGAGTTCAGGAAGAATCGGCCGAACCGCTTGAGTTCTCTAGACTGAAGGCCGACGGCTCGGACCTGGGACCGGGTGCGTTCCATGATTCGGCCGTAAGGCACTCCCGACGGACATACCGCCTCACAGGCCCGGCATTGGAGGCACATCTCCCAATGGGAGACGATGCGGGGAGTGATTTCAACCCGCCCCTCATTGACCGCCTTCATCAGCGCAAGGCGGCCCCTGGGCGACTCCATCTCCAACGCCGTCTCCACGTAGGTAGGGCAGGAGCTCAAGCACAAGCCACAGTGGACGCAACGGTAGAGGTCGGATTCGGTCGGGGCATCAGCGCTCCTGAATCCTGATAGCGGCTGAGCCAATCAAATACCTCCGAGGAAGCGGCCTGGATTGAGTATCCCAAGCGGATCGAAGCGGTCTTTGATCCGGCGCATGACTGCCAGACTGTCGGGAGCGTCGCCCCAAACATCGATCTGGCGTTTCACCGGAATAGGACACTGTTCCACGACGGCCGCCCCTTCGTACCGATGGGCGATCTGCCGGGCCGTTTGGACCGCATCTACGATGGGTTGTTCTGCTTCTGTGCCGCGTGCCGGACTCTCCGCAGACTCGGGCCAGAACATCCGGACGCTGCCGAAACCGGGGTCGGCCATCTGCTCAGGCTTCTCGCCAAAAAGGAGTACCTCTCCGCACTCGGCGGAGGCACGGGTGGCAAATCTAGGCTGTACCGAAATCTTTATCACTAGAGTCGAGTTGGGACTGACCTCGGATGGCACGTCGGTGACCCAGCGGAGCATGCCTTTGGCAGCACTGCCCTCAATACGCTGCACCGCGGTCGCGCCTTCCGCCAAGAGCAGGGCCGTCGCCTCTTCCAGCCTCCGCCCGGTGGCCTTGGCCCGGCCCGAGAAGAAGGCGAAGGACAGCGAGGTCTCTTCTTCGTCCAGGCCCAGGTCTTGGGACGCTGCTTGAAGCGAGTCCTGCAGTCGCCGCGAGATGCCTGAGGTGACGCTGTGGCAGCCCATGGGAGCGGCTGGGGAATGCAGCAGCTTTCGGCCGGCCGCGATGGAGTCGTCCAGCGAGGAGAACGACGCCAACAACGCCCCGTCATGGGGGTCGATGGGCAAGAGCTTGAACGAGGCTTCGACGATCACTCCCAGAGTGCCCAGTGAGCCGGTATACAGCTTGTTCAGGTCGTAGCCGGTAACGTTCTTGACGACCTTGCCGCCGGCCTTGGTGGCCACGCCCTGGGGAGTCACGACGCCGATGCCGATGAGCCACTCCCGAGGCAGGCCGTAGGCGTAGGACAAAGGTCCGCCCGACCCGACAGAGAGTGTGCCGCCCACCGTGGACCGGCACGGCAGCGTGGCTTCAAGGGGAACGAACTCACCGCCCGAAGCCAGTTGCTCCTGCAACGATTCCAGGGTTACACCGGCTTCCACCGTGGCGGTCATGTCGGCGGGTTGGTAGTCAACCAACTTGTCGAGGGCCCCCAGGTCCAGCACCACGTCGGCTTTCCTCGGGACGTTACCCAGTCCGGTCCGGGTGCCGCCGCCCCTGGGCAGAAGGGTGACGTGCTCCGACGAAGCCCACCGAAGAACTTCAGAGACCTGGAGCCGGTCCGCCGGGCGCACCACAGCTTGTGGCGTCAGTCCGTCGATCTCATGCCCGTCACCAGGCAAAACGGCGCTAACACCCAACAGTCTGGCAAGCTGGTCGCCAAGGGAAGACTCCAAGATTAAGCCGCCATGCCGGGGTAGGCTGGTTGGGCGTGGGGTGTGTGGCTCTGGTCGTCGGGGAATATCTTGCCTGGGTTCAGGCTGTTATCCGGCGCAAAGGCGTCGCGGACCAACACCATGGCTGCCATGTCGTCTTCTGAGAAGACCAGCGGCATTTGACCTTTCTTTTCCAGGCCCACTCCGTGCTCGCCCGTGAGCGTCCCACCGGCATCCACGCACACCTGCAGCACCTCAGTACCAGCCTCCACGATCTTGTCCAGGGCGCCAGGCTGGCGTTCGTCGAAGAGCAGGCAGGGGTGGAGATTGCCGTCCCCGGCGTGAAACACGTTGGCGATGGGGATGTTGAACTTCCTACTGACATCGGCGACCTTTGCCAGCACCTTGGCCAACTGGGTCCTTGGCACCACGCCATCGACCAAGAAGTAGTTGGGCGCGATGCTGCCCAGGGCGCCCAATGCTCCCTTGCGTCCCACCCAGAGCAACTCTCGTTCCTCGGCGGCCTCGGCGGTTCTGACCTGGGTCGCGCCGGCCTCCCAGAGGGCGGCCTCGACTTCCTCGCCAATCTCGTCCACTTCATCTTGAAGGCCCTCAAGTTCTATCAACAGCACGGCCCCGGCGTCGTCCGGATAGCCGGCGTCGCTGACCTTCTGGACCGCTTGGATGGTGAGGGCATCGATCATCTCCAAGGCGGCGGGGACGATGCCGTGTTCGATCACGGCTGATACCGCGGTGCAGGCCGACTCTACATCGGGAAATATGCCGAGGAAGGTACACACCGCTTCGGGAACCGGCAAGAGCCGCACCGCGATCTTGGTAGCGATGCCGAAGGTCCCCTCAGAGCCCGTGAATACGCCCCGGAGATCATAGCCAACCGTCTCCCGGGCCAGGCTGCCCAGATTAACCACCGTACCGTCCTCCAGCACAACCTCCATGCTCAACACGTGATTGGTGGTGGTGCCGTAGGCCAGGCAGTGCGGGCCGCCGGCGTTCTCGGCGATGTTGCCGCCCAAACTACAGGCCTTCTGGCTGGAGGGGTCGGGGGCGTAGCGCAGGCCGAACTTGCGGACGTGGGTGTCTAGGTCCAAGTTGATAACCCCGGGCTCTACCAATGCCAGGCGGTTCTCAGTGTCGACTTCCAGGATGTGGTTCATACGGGGGAAGGCGACTTGGATGCCGCCGGGCGGAGCGATGGCGCCGCCACTGAGTCCGGTGCCGGTGCCGCGTCCGACCACCGGGACTCCTTCCTTGCGAGCCAGAGTGATCACCCGACTCACCTCTTGGGTGCTACTGGGAAATACGACGGCTTCGGGCATTCCCCGGTCCACCGAACCGTCATATTCGAACACCAGCAAGTCATCGGAGTGGTACACCACGTTCTGCTCACCGACGATGTTCTGGAGGCCCTTCAAAAACCGCCTGAAATCCATGCCTGATACCTATCTATAACCGATTGCCGAATAAGGCGAATGATAGAACAAAAACGAAGCCATTGCCAGACTGGGGCCCTTTTGCCGGGCTGGAAGCCCTATGCCATGCTGGGGCCCATTTGTTTGAAGGGCCTCTAGTTTATCGGTATACTACGGCGGCTCCGTTGCCGGGTTCGCAAGACGCATCAGGTGACGCATCAGGTTATAGATATCCAGGAGGCCTCACGTGGAGTTCAACATCGCCGTATTGGGTGGCGACGGCATTGGCCCCGAAGTAACAGACCAGGGTGTGCGCGCCCTTGAGGCCGTGGGCCGGGCATTTGGGCACAGTTTCAATCTTAGCTACGGCGACATCGGGGGAATCTCCATCGACAAGCACGGGATTCCCCTGCCTGACGATACCAGAGGTCTTCTGGACGCCAACGACGCAGTGCTCTTCGGCGCCGTCGGCGGCCCTAAATGGGACTCTCCCGACGCCAAGGTCCGGCCCGAGATGGGTCTCTTGGACATGCGGGCCCACATGGGCGTGTTCGCCAACATCAGGCCGGTCAAAGTCTACCCTCAGTTGGCCGAATCCAGCGTGCTCAAGCCGAACATCATCGATGGCGTGGACCTGGTGGTCGTGCGCGAACTCACCGGCGGTCTTTATTACGCCGAGCCCAGAGGACGGCGGGAGACGCCCAACGGCATCATCGCCGAGGACACCATGCGTTATACCGAGGGCGAGATCGAGCGGGTTGTGCGCGTGGGCTTCGAACTGGCCAGGGGAAGGCGCAAAAAGCTGACCTCGGTGGACAAGGCCAACGTATTGGAATGCTCACGGTTGTGGCGCACGGTGGCCACCCGGCTGGGCGAGGAATACCCCGACGTTGAGCTAGAACACGTGTTGGTGGACGCCTGCGCCATGCAGCTCATCCAGGCGCCCGCCAGCTACGATGTCATCGTGGCCGAGAACACTTTTGGCGACATCCTCAGCGATGAGGCATCGGTGTTGGCGGCTTCCATGGGACTGCTGCCGTCGGCCAGCTTGGCTGGAGTGCCGGTGGCTGGGCAACGTTCCGGCGGATTGTACGAGCCCATACACGGGACCGCGCCGGACATAGCAGGGAAGGGCATCGCCAACCCCACAGGCTCGATCTTGAGCGTGGCATTGATGGTCCGCTACTCCCTCGGCCTGACCGAAGAGGGCGCCGCCATCGAGCGGGCCGTCGACAACGTCCTGGAGCAGAACGCCCGTACGGCGGACATTGTCACCGAGGGAACGGAACGCGTGTCAACGGTTGAGATGGGCGATCGGATAGTTGTGGCGATCGAGAGTGGGAACTAGGTTGGCTTTTGGTGATTTGAATTGGGGGCAAAGGACATTATAGATGGGCGGAGACTTAGCGGTCGCTATTTTGGTCTTTTTGGCCAGCGCGGGAGTCGTGATGTTTTGCGGCGCCAAGCTGGCAGTCTACGGCGACGCCTTGGCCACGTTGACCGGCTGGGGGCGTTTGTTCGTGGGCAGTCTGCTGGTTGCCCTGGCCACATCTTTGCCTGAACTCTCGACCAACATCTCGGCTGTTCAATTGGACCCGCCCAACCCCGAGTTGGCCGTGGGCAACGTCTTCGGCGCCAACATGCTGAATATGTTCACCCTTGCCGCAGTGGCCTTGGCATTCGGCGGCAAGCGGTTCCTGGTGGAGGTAGCGCCAGAGCAGGGTTATCTGATCGTGGTGGCCGTGGTTATGACCGGCATGGCGATCTTGTTCGGCGCGGCGCAGTGGGGGGCCAACATCGGAGAGATCGGTATCTCTTCCATCATCCTGATAGCCCTCTTTGTGGTTGGCATGTGGTGGGTCTTCAAGAACCGTCCATCCGCTGACGACGAAGAGGAAGATGACCCCGGAATGACGCTGCAAAAGGCCTGGCTTTTCTTTGGTCTGGTTTCCGCGGGAGTGGTAGTCTCTGGGTTCTTCCTGGCTTGGAGCACCGACGAGATCGCAGACATCACCGGCATCGCCTCCAGCACCCTGGGCATCCTGCTGGTGTCATTGGTGACGACCATGCCCGAAGCGTCGTCGACCATCGCAGCCGCCAAATTGGGGGCCATGGATCTGGGGGTTGCCGGGCTCTTCGGGAGCTGTGCCTTCAACGTGACCATCTTGTTTTACGCCGATCCATTCCTCCGTGATGGAGTTCTTAGCAACGCTACCGAACCGGCCCATTTCGTGGCTGGCGGCGTGGCGGTTGGTCTCATGCTGGCAGGGCTGGTTCTAGTGTTGGCGCGGAACCGTATCAAGTCATCCATCGCGGCATTGGTGTTGGCCCTGATGGCTACTACTTATATCGCTGGAGCGGTAGTTGTGGCGACGGTGGGCGGGACCGATGACGATGACGAAAGCTCGCGGTCAAGTCCGGGGATTACTACAGCCCGAACGCTCGACGAATAATCCCGGTTAGCCCATTTCGCGTTTCCGGGTCGCTAAGGAACGCCGCGGCGAACTCCAGGGTCTCCCGATACCAATCTAAGAGTTCGGGGCCTGCTTCAGTTGCGTACACCCGTTGCTGGAATAGCGCTACAGATTCGCGCGGTCTTGTCTGCAGCCAGTCTGCGCCCCGCGCTCGAAACAGCGCCCCAAGGAAATCACCGTCCGCTTCCAGGGAGGTTGGCAGCAGCGAAGGTCTTTCCTACCGGTCTTTGTCGTAGGCCAGGTAGCCTAGGGACTCGGCAACCAACTTCGTTTCGCCACGCCGGTGGAACTCGGCCGACAGTTGGGCGCCGAGAGCTGGGTCGGCCTTGATCAGCCGGTACATGATCCACCACGGCAGGGCCAGCAGGGAATCGCTGCCCCGAACTAACGCCGACGCGGGCGCGAAGTCGCTCCTGAAGATAGTTGCCGTAGCCGCGGGTTGGGCTAGGACCATGTCCTCCAGTGTGAAGGGCGAGTTCAACAGTAACCTGGCCGTTCCCCTTGGGTCGTCATCAGAGCGATCGGCGATCACTTGGAACAAGACCTCCAAGAACGGCTCATCAACCCTGAAGCTGCCCGGCGGCTCTTCGATCAACCGGCCAGCCAGGCGTTGCGCCTGTTGGGCTGGCGAGCCCGTGGCCGGGGCCGCCAGAAATTCCAAGGCCGAAGCCAATTGTCCTGCGCGGGATATCGAGAGTACCGCAAGGGAAGCGAGGTGGTCCCGGTAGAGGGTCACCTTGTCCTGCAAATACCGACGCCAGAACTCTAAGTCCTCTTCATTCTGTGGGTCGCCCTATAGGTCGCCGATCAGGAGGTCGAATTGGTAGGCCAGGTGACGCAGCCGTTCCTGCTCCTCGGTGGCCAGCACACTTTGGGCGGATAGCATGATCTCAGAAGAGACTTGCGTCGGGTCCAAAGCCGGGTAGTCTCTCAGGTCCAGGTGCTCGAAGCCCAGCCATTTGCCCTCTAACTTGCGTTCCCCATCTGAGAGCGCCTGAAACCAGTCGGCCGCGCCATACCAACTGCCGAACCGTCCTGTGGACAGGAAATCCGCCCAGTATTTCTGCAGGATGGGCGGCGCCGGCTTGACACTGCCTCCGGTGTTATAGACCACGTCTGCTTCCATGTTGTGGAACACGGGCTCGGGGTTGTCGATGGAGAAGTCGGGGAGATTACGCATCCTCTGGCGGAGCAATTCGTAGTCGTCGGGAGGCTAGGCCATGCAGGCCAAGATGTTGCGGTGTTAGTTCTGCATAGTCGGTGAACGGCTGCCATCAGCAGGCACATCCCAACTGAGGTCAGGCCTGCCGCCGACCGGAAAGCCGCCCCAATAGGAATGGCTCAGTTCGTGAATCACGCCGTTGTTGGGATGCCTCGCCGACCCCGGCCCGTTCGGCAAACCCGTAGCTGCCGAAAAGCCCGGGCCCCCTCCGTCTGTCAGAAATCCAGGCTGCGCAGCAACGCCTCTCCGTCCTTGGTGAGTTGGTAAAGGGCAACCACCGCGTCGATGCGCTCTTCCGCCCAGAACGAGGTGTCGGGATGAGGGGTGGACAGGAACACTGGTGTAGTCCGCGTGGGCGAGGCTACGGGGATGGCAGTGTTGGCTTGGGTGACTGCGCCAGGCGTGGATGTGGCCGAATCAGACGACCTCGAGGGGTTCTTCGATGACTTCTCCGTCGGTGATCTCAAAGATGCGCACGACAGGGTTGTCCATGTCCATCAAAGAGACCAACACATAGCGAACGTCGGGCCAGAGTCCGGCGGTGCCCCCGGCGATACGCACGTCGGTATCGGAGGGATAGGCTTCGCTGCCGGTGTGGGAGTGGTAGATGGCCAAGAGTTCCCAGTCGTTATCTCCGGCATCGGAATCGACGTTTCCCAGCTCCACCGGATCCATGACGAACCGGTATGGGCTGGCTTCCACGTTGGCCATGCGGTAGGACTTCATTACCTGGCCGCTGGGTCCCGACAGGATGCCACAACACTCGTTGGGCAGATCAGCCTTGGCGTGGGCCACCATATCGTCGATGAATTCCTGTCTGATCTGGACCAATCGATCAACTCCCGGAACTTGAATGGGAACAGAACTTAGGCGGCCGGCGTCAAGAGGGTCATGAGGCCGCAACCTTGTGTGAATATAGCAGAGGAATCCTGGGGTGGAAAGCGGCATCAAAGCTTGTATCAATCAATACGGGAAAGCGACGCACCAAGTTTCGCACAACCGGAACCCCGAAAGGAATTATCAGATGATGTATCTCAAGGCTTGCTCAAAATGCTCTGGCGACCTAACCCTGGAAGAAGACTCCTATGGCGCTTTCTTGAAATGCCTGCAGTGCGGTAAGTTCGCCGAAGTCATTGAGGTCAACGAGACTAGTCCGTATTGGATGGCGCGACCACCAACGAGGTCGCTCTCCAGGCGGCAAATGGAGAGAAAGCCAAAGTCGCGGTTGCCGCCTAGGCTCAATTTTCACCCGTTTCGTCGGCCACCCATTCGGCATAACCATAGACCGCCTCTTCCTGCTCTGGAGTCTGTATGGATCCCGGGCGCAGTTCCCGGATACGGTTGATGGCGTCGACGGGGTCCTGGCCGCGGTGAATCAGGTAACAAGCCAGGACCGTGCCGGTGCGGCCGATCCCAGCGTAACAACTGACCACCACCGGCCGTTTTGCGGCGGTCTCCCGGTCGATGAATTCGATCATCCGCAAGATCTGGTCTGGGTCGGGAGGCGTGAAATCTGGTACGGGCACAAACAGGTCCACCAGGTCGAACTGGTTTCCATTGTTGGCGGCGATGGTCCGCTCTTCCATGCGGACTATGGCGCGGACGCCCTGGCTGTAGAGAAAACATAGGTCGTCGAGACTGGCCGGTCCTTGTGATCCAGCCAGTTCGTCGTCCAAGACCCAACCAAAGTTCATGACCTGCATGTTTCCTCCCCGTTGCGTCAGGTTAGCCTGAGACTATAACCTTGATCCGTTGGTGTACTTCCTGCTCGGTCAGCGTTTCTATGGAAACTACTTTGTCTCTGGAGTTGTGCCCCCGGACTATCTCCAGTCGGGACTTGCTCAAGCCCAATGTCTTGGCCAACAGAGCGATCACCTCGGCGTTGGCTTTGCCCTCCGCGGGCGGGGCCGTGACGCGCAGGCGCAGCGTGCCGTCTTCAAAGCCATCCACCCGGTTTCGGAAGGCTTTTGGTTGCACCCGTACTTTTAAGTTGCAACTATCTAACGATGTAGGAGCCATTTTCTAGGCACCTGCCAGGCGTGGGCCATGGAGTGTTAGCCAAGGCCGTCTGGTATATTAGGCCTGGCGAGCAAAGCTGATTAGGCATGCTGTAGGAGGCGTCCGGTGGAGTATACCAACATCAAACTGGAGAAAGAAAACCGGGTGGCGACCATCCGGTTGAACCGCCCGGACGCACTGAACGCCTTTAGTCCGGCGTTGTTGACGGAACTCTCGTCGGCGGTTGCCGATGCCAGCAGCGATGAGTCCATCAAGGCTTTGGTTATCAGGGGCGAAGGCAGGGCGTTCTCCGCCGGAGCCGACCTCACCTACTTCCAACAAACATTCACCGACACCACCTTGCTGCCGGGCTTTGTGGCCCAGATCAGCGACGTAACCCGGCAGATCGAGGGCCTGCCTTTTCCGGCCATCGCGGTGGTACATGGCTTTGCCCTGGCCGGCGGCTTAGAACTGATGATGGCTTGTGACATGACTCTGGTGGCAGAAGACGCACGAATCGGCGACCAGCATGTGAATTTCGGCCTCATGCCGGGCGGCGGCTCCACACAACGGCTGCCCCGCCGCGTGGGCCTGCAGCGGGCAATGGAGTTGTTGACCACCGGCAAATGGATAACCGGGGCCGAAGCCGTCAAGTGGGGGTTGGCCTTGCGCTCCTGTCCAGCGGAGAGGCTGGACGACGAGCTGGAGACCATCCTGACGCCCCTGCGCTCCAAGAGCCGTGCTGGACTGGCCCTGATCAAAGAGGTGACCCTCCGGGGGATGACCATGTCCACGGACGACGGTGTGGCGCTGGAGGCCCAAGCATTCGTGGGGTACATGACCACCTCGCCCCACCCAGCGGAGGGCATCCAGGCGTTCATTGAGAAGCGCCAGCCAGAATTTTAACCGGCGCTAACGGGCAAGAATGAGCCTGGTTGGTTCGACACCCGACTGGGCCAATGCTATGATTTAGTGTCGGTGTGACGCTATTTCGAAGTATTTCACGCCTACTGACGACGAATATCACCAACAATAAAGACTCTACCGACCCGCCAAATTTGCCGGCAGTCATTGGATACCCAGCTTGAAGATCAAAGACATACTGGAAAAAACGCGTCCGGTCTCATTCGAGTTCTTTCCTCCCCGCCAAGCCGATGGCATACCGGCGGTGTTGGAGACTCTGGATGAGCTGAAGGTGTACTCTCCGGACTTCGTGTCGGTGACCTACGGGGCCGGCGGCTCGACCCGTGCGTTCACAGAAGAGATCACCTTTGAGGCCAAGCGGACAGCCGGAGTGGAGGTCATGGCCCATCTGACCTGCGTGGGTCAGACCAAAGAAGAGATCCACGGCGTGTTGGAGCGGCTGGAGGCCGAGGGCGTGGAGAACATCATCGCCCTGCGCGGCGACCCGCCCCGGGGCTCCACGGAGTTCGTCCCGGTTGAGGGCGGGTTCCAGCACGCCACCGACTTGCTGGAGCACGTTAAGTCCAACTTCAAGTTTGGCGTTGCTGCTGCCTGCTACCCCGAGGGCCACACCGAGTCTGTGGACCTAGGCTCCGACCTGAAATACGTCAAGATGAAGGTGGAAAATGGGGCCGACTTCCTTGTGACCCAGTTGTTCTATGACAACCGGCATTACTACGACTTTGTGGAGCGGGCCCGCGCCGGAGGCATCGACGTGCCTATCATCCCCGGCGTGCTCCCCGTATTGAACTCCGCCCAGGTGCGCCGGTTCACCGCTCTCAGCGGCTCGGAGATACCTCCCGAATTGGACAAGCTATTGGACAAATACGCCGATAACGACGACAGCGCCAGGGACATGGGGGTGGAATATGCCACCGCCCAGGTGCGAGACCTCTGGGACGTAGGCGTGCCCGGCGTCCATTTCTATGTGTTGAACCGAAGCTACTCGGTGTCCCGTATCCTGGACAACCTGACGATTCCCGGCCACCACCGGCAAGACTGATCCCCCGACTCGATTCGACCACTGGCGGACGATGCTTACAACAGGCGTCGACATCATCGAGATTCCCCGCATCAAACTGGTGTTGGACCGCTACGGCCAACGTTTCTTGAAACGCGTCTTCACCCCGGATGAGATCGCCTACTGCCGTGGCCGCGCGCCCAACCTGGCCGGCCGTTTCGCTGCCAAAGAGGCGACAATGAAAGCGCTGGGCACCGGCGTCCGTGGAGTCAGTTGGAAGGATATCGAGGTCATTCGGGCCGAAACCGGCGCTCCCAGCGTGAAGCTACACGGCCGGGCCGAGAAACGGGCGGAGCGTTTGCAGGTGGGCGAGATATCTCTAAGCATCTCCCACTCCCGCGAATATGCCGTGGCTTTTGTGGTGGCTCACCGTGAAGACTAGCCCAGTAATGACCAGGAGGGATTTTCCCTAGATGCCGTTTCAAGAAGCAACAGCCCGGCTACAGGAGTTGATCCAGCGGCAGGGACAGGTGACAACCGTGTTTCATTCTCCCAGCGCATCTTTGGCCCGGGTTATGGAGTCTGAGGGCGCTGAGGCGGGGTTCGTCGGGACCAGTGAAGTAGTCGGCTCTTACACCGGGATGGAAGACGTTGGCACTGCAACCTTGAACGAGTGCGTCCAGATCGCAGGCTGGATCGCCCAGTTGGTACAGTTCCCGGTGATTCCGGATGGTGATACAGGTCACGGCGGAATCATGGCCGTCCGCCCGAAGGTCGAGGACTGCATCCGCGAGGGGATCGCCGGTGTCCGCATCGACGACCAGCCCATCGAGGGTAAACGGAGCACCGGCACCGCCGGAGTGGAAGTCCAATCGCTGGACGTGGTGCTGACCAGAAACCGGGCGACGGTGGACTGCAAACGGGAGCTTTACCCGAACTTCGCGATCATGGCCCAATGCTACGTGGCCGAGGCTGCCAAGGGCGGATTTGAAGAGTCTTTGGTCCGGAAGAAGGCCTACAAAGAGGTCGCGGCAGTCGACTGGGTGCACCTCACCGCGCCCCCTTCCGTGGATGAGGTGAAGCGGGCCCTAGAAGCTGTCGATGGGCCCTTCTCGATCATGCAGGGTTACATGGACCCGCCCCTTTCCAACGATAAACCGCTGGCATTGGGGATTGACCTCGCCTGGATGCGCAGACCCACCCACGACGTCACCTACGTGGCCCTCTATGA
>DCWQ01000013.1:1358-14948 GCA_002328185.1 Dehalococcoidia bacterium UBA2158 | reverse complement strand
TCTGATGGCGGACGATTGATGAAAGTGCTAATTTAGCCCGACCAGGCTAAATGGACGCCCATCAGGAGCAATGATGACTACCAACGCTGAACATCACAGATGGCTGGACCTGACCTTTGAGGATGCCCTAGAGCCCGGCATGCCTATCTGCGACCCCCACCACCACTTCTGGGGCCGCCCCAACGATCGCTATTTCCTGGAGGACCTGTACAGCGATATTGGTGGTGGCCACAACATCGTGAGCACCGTTTTCATCGAATGCCAGGCGATGTACCGCCAACACGGCCCGGAGGAGATGAAGACCCTCGGCCAGACCGAATTCGTGCAAGGGCTCGTTGCCCAGAACAACAGCGGCCAATACGGAGAGACCAACGTCGCGGCGGGCATAGTGGGTTTCGCCGACCTGGCCCTAGGCGCCCCAGTTGAGCGTGTGTTGGAAGCCCACCTGGCCGTTACGCCTCGCTTTCGAGGGGTTAGACACATCAACGCTTTCGACGCCAGCCCGGATGTGCCCCGGCCTCGCCTCTTTCCCGAGGGATTGCTGGGCGACGCCAAGTTCCGGGAGGGGTTCGCTGTGCTGGACAAGTTGGGACTCAGCTTTGACGCCTACATGTACCACCCCCAGCTGCATGAGATAGCCGACCTGGCCAACGCTTTTCCCAGGGTGACCATCGTTCTGAACCACGTTGGTGGCCCCCTGGGCGTTGGGCCTTACGCAGGCAAGCGAGACCAGATATTCGAAGAGTGGAAAGAGAGTATGACGGCCGTGGCAGCGTCCCCCAATGTGGTGGTCAAGGTGGGCGGATTGGCGATGCCGGTCTGCGGAACAAACTGGCGAGAACGTCCCATGCCCGTAGCCTCCGGAGAACTGGCCCAGGCGACCGCGCCGTATTATCTACATTGCATAGAGGAATTCGGCCCCGAACGGTGCATGTTCGAGAGCAACTTCCCAGTGGACAAACTCGCATGTTCCTACACCGTACTGTGGAACGCATTCAAGCGCATGGCCCACGGCTTCTCGGCCAGTGAGCAAGCCGCGCTGTTTCACGATACTGCGACCAGGGTCTATCGGTTGTCCTGAAGTTGTAGGCTTGAGGTCGGATCGTGCCTGACTGGATCCGTGCCACCATGTTTCCGGCATCAGACAGCGATATCTGACGAATATCGGCGCTTCCGAGTGTGTTTACTATCCTTGACACTCCGATTATCTCTACGTAGCATGTAGCCAGTTAGAAGCCGAATTAGAACCTTGGAATCCCGTAGTTTCAGACACCTATGATCGCTTAGATGGAAAGGGGGAATCCATGTCAGATAAAGAAGACATCGCTCTGATATCACACCTTATGCGGCGTGCCGGATTTGGTGCGTCTCGGCAAGAGCTGGAAGAGCGAGCTGCCAAAGGCTATGAGGCTACCGTTGAAGAGTTGCTGCACCCCGAAGAGCAACCGGCCATCGACGACGACATGCTGTACCGGTACCTGCCAGGCTACGAGGGTGCCCTAGGCCCTCCCATCAACCAGGCCGAGTGGGTGTACCGCATGGTCAACACCCAGCGCCCTTTGGAAGAGAAGCTGGCCCTGTTCTGGCATCAACTTTTCGCCACGGGCAATTCCAAGGTGGACAATCCACCTGAGATAACCCAGCAGATAGCCATGTTTCGGCGTCAGGCTCTGGGCAGTTTCCGTGACCTATTGGTGGAGCTGGCCAAGAACCCGGCCATGATTTGGTGGCTGGACAACAACGGCAATCACAACGGGGCCATCAACGAGAATTGGGGCCGCGAGTTGCTGGAGCTTTTCTCCATGGGCGTCGGCAACTACTCCGAAGACGACATCAAAGACGCCTCCCGGGCGTTCACTGGCTGGACCATCGAGCCGAAGATACCGCGCAATCCTCTGGGCCGCTTCTACTGGAATTTCGAGTACCGGCCTGAGGACCACGACGACGGCGAGAAGAACTTCTTGGGCCACAGCGGCCGCTTCAACGGGGAGGACATCATCGACATCGTGGTCAAGCAACCGGCCACCGCCAAGTTCCTGGCCCGCCACTTGTACAACTTCTTCGTGGCCGACGAGCCACAGGTGCCCAGTTGGAACATCAACCCGCCCAACGACCCAGACGCCATCGACCAACTGGTTGCGGCCTACGACGAGTCCGACGGCAGCCTGCAGGCGATGATGCGCTTGCTGTTTAATTCCGATTTCTTCAAGAACGCCCGTTTCGCCAGAGTAAAGAGCCCGGCGGAGTTGGTGGTCAGCACAGTGCGGCTGGCAGGCAGCTACCAGGGTCCACGCCCCGGTTTCAACATGCTGGCCATGGAATGCAACTGGCAGGGCCAGGAGCTGCTCAACCCGCCCAGCGTGGAAAGCTGGCACACCGGTGGTGAGTGGATAGACGGCGGCGCCTTGGTGCGCCGGGTCAATTTTGCTGCCGGGCTCTTGGGTGACACATCGTTGCCGGGAGTAAAGACCATCATCGCCAAGCTCCGGGAAAGCGGCGTCTCCGCCCCCGAAGAGTTCGTCGATGCCTGCTTGGACATCGTGGGTCCGTTGGAATTCAGCGAGTCCACACGCTCCGAGCTCTTAGACCAGGCCAATGAAGACGGCGGTCTGAACTGGGACTCCGAAGAGAGTTCCGAAAAATCAGAACGGAATATCGGCGTGATGCTGGCCTTGATAGCCGCATCCAGAGATTTCCAATTCGCCTAGGCTATAAGATAAATCCGACCCATTAAACACCCGAAAACTTCAGGACGAGGTGCGGACATGACGGCAACCAAGAAAGACCCGGTGGTGGTGATACTCCAGCTCACCGGAGCCAACGACATTTTGAATACCATCATCCCCTATACCAACGGCCACTACTATGACAATCGGCCCAAGGTTGTCATCCCCCAGGACACGGTCCTGCCCATTGACGACACACTGGCCTTCAACCCCCAACTGGCGCCGTTGAAGAATATGTACGACGATGGCAATATGGCCATCATCCACGGCATCGGCTTCGAAAATAGCCCCAGGTCCCATTTCAGGGCCATGGACATCTGGCACACCTGTGAGCCGGAGATCGTCGGCACCGAGGGCTGGGTAGCCAAGGTCGTCCGAGACCTCGATCCTCAGGGCGAAAATGTGGTCAAATGCGTGAACATCGGTCAGGGCCTGCCCAGGGCTTTGGCCCTGCGCGGCGTGCCCATCACCTCGGTATCCAACCTGGAGACCTACGGCGTCATGTCCAGCGTGCCGGGCATCTCCGGTGAGGAGGAACGGAACCGCCTACTGGACCGCTTCGCCCGCATGTATGCCCCGGCTATAGGAACCGGCGCAACCATGGATTTCCTGGGCCAGACTGGCCGCGACGCACTGAAAGGTGCGGATATTATCAAGTCCGCTCCGGCGAATTACACATCGACCATCGAATACGCCGACAACCCCATCGCCAAGTCTCTTAGAGACGTGGCGCGAGTGCATACTGCCAACCTGGGAACGCAGATCTTCTACACCGCCCACGGTCCCTTCGACACTCATTTCAATCAGCCCCCCATGCACACCAGGCTATGGGGCGAGGTATCCGGGGCAATCACCGATTTCTTCGACGACCTGCGCGCGCACGATGCCTCCGACAACGTTGTCATGATGATTTTCACCGAGTTCGGCCGCCGCGTCCGCGACAACGGCACCGGCACCGACCACGGGGCCGGCGGCGGCGCGTTCATCATTGGCGACATGGTTAAGGGTGGAATGTACGGGACCTATCCGTCCCTCGCGCCCGAAGACCTGAACCAGGGTGACCTTGACCCCAACTACGACTTCCGGGGCTTCTACTCCAGCGTGGTCGACCAGTGGCTGGGCTTGGACCCGGTGCCTATCGTTGGCGGCAAATTCGAGCAGATTCAATTCGTCTAGACTTCCGAATCGTGGTTCACCGTGGGCGGGCAAACAGCCAGCAACCCCGCTCATCTGGAGCCTGTCGAAGGACCTATCTGCGGGTTCAACATCAGTTCGGAATAACAGTTAGGAGACGCTAAATGTTAACCACCGTCGCCGCAGGGAGAGTGTTTGATTACAACTACTGCATCGGCATGTACGGCATGTCGGGACAGGGTTTCTGGTCGCCCCAAGACTTCGTCTTTGGGCCCGGAGAACTGATATACATCGTCAGCCGAGGTGTCGAGGAGATCGGCCAGCGGATCACCCGTGTGACCCGTGACCACGAGTTCCTAGGACAGTTCGGTGCATCCGGCCGGGGAGATGGCCAGTTCGTTTGGCCCCGGTCCATTGACCTGGACAGCGAAGGTAACGTGTTCGCGTCCGACGACTTCCTGCACCGCATCTCGGTCTTCGACAAAGACGGCACGTTCCTGTCTTCTTGGGGCAAGAGAGGAAGCAAAGAGGGCGAATTAGACGGGCCCTCGGGCATCGCCTTTGACGGTGATGACAACATCTTCGTCGTAGACAGCGCCAACAACCGTATCCAGAAGTTCACCAAAGAGGGCTCATTCATCGGCAGCTTCGGGCAAGAAGGCCAAGGCGAGGGCGAACTGAACCTGCCTTGGGGCATCTGCGTGGGTCCGGACGGCGGCGTTTACGTGGCCGACTGGAGGAACAACCGGGTACAAAAATTTGACTCGGAAGGTCGGTTCCAGGTCATGTTCCAGGGCACTGAGACCGGTGTCGGCGACCTGCACGGTCCCACGGGCATCGCGGTCGACTCCGAGGGCGACGTTTACGTCACGGACTGGGGCAACCACCGGGTGCAGATCTACGGACCCGACGGCCATTTCGTCACCACCTTGGTGGGCGACGCCCAACAGCCGTCACCTTGGACCCAGACCTATGTCGACGCCAACCCCGACATCGTGAAAGCCAGGCGCCGGGCGAATATGGAACCCGAATGGCGTTTCCGCCGGCCCGTAGCGGTCAACGTGGACGCCAACGACAGCATCTTTATCCTGGAGGCCGCCCGCCATCGCCTTCAGGTATATGACAAAGTCAAAGACTACGAGGAGCACTCGCTGAACCTTTAGCGAACGTCTGATCCCCAGAGCATCAAGAAGGCCCCCACTTCGATTTTGGAGTGGGGCCTTTTTATTCGCCCTTCGTCATGCCTGCGAAAGCAGGAATCAGAAACCGTAGCACTAGGTCATGCATCCATTGTAGGAGCAGGCTTTTAACCCGCCTGGTCGGAATGCGATGACTCTGGGTTCCCGAAACCCCGTTACGCTGAATGGCCGTCAGAGCCCCTCCAGCAGACATTGGCCCTCCAAAGCGAGGCGGGTGAAAACCAGCGCCTACGCCAGGGAGCTCCGCCGTCATTCCGGCGAAAGCCGGAATCCGCTCCGCCAGTCAATTTGCTCTTCCGCTCATGGTGAGCTTGTCGAACCACCCCTTTCCGCATCGACCGTGCTCCTCACCGGTGTGTCCTTCGACAGGCTCAGGATGAACGGTTTTCGGGCCAGTGGCCTTAAACGACGGACACCTCCTAAACCACCAACAGCGCCTCGCCTCCCGTGGGAACGTCTACCTCAAATGCGTTCACATTTAGGGCCAGCATGGAGTAGTACCCCATCATGGTCGTCAGTTCGGTCAGCAGTTGGGCGCCGAAATGATCTAGGGCGGCCTTGAACGTGCTGGCGCTCACCCGGTTGGTGCCGAACAGCTCGGTGGAGTAGTCCACCACTATCTGTTCCGCGCCTGCGAGTTTGGGCAGGGGTTTCTTGTCTCGAAGGGCGTCCACAAAAGCGTCGGGGATCCCCTGCTGCCGGGCCCTGGCGGCGTGGGCGAACCAGATGTATTGGCAGTCCTTAGCCCGCGCGGTCATGATCATGACCATCTCTTGGATGTTTTGGGGTAGTTCCGACTCCTGCCGGAAGTAGAACACCAGGTGGTTGGCCCGCTTCCGCATCTCCGGGCTGTTGATCATCACCGAGCCCGGCCCATTCTCCATGGCGTTCTGGCTGATCGCCACTTCGCTGTCAAAGGCATCGCGGTATTTCTCGGGTACCTGGTCTCGCGTTACCGTGGGTGTTCGTGCCATCTGGTCCCTCCCTGCTGGTTGCTGACTTTCGCCGCATGATAACCAGGAACTATCTCCAGGGCAAGATTCGTTCTGGCCTATGCCTATTGTTGGTACAATCGAATAGAATACGGCAAAACAACACGAGCTAGGGGACACACAGTTGAATTTCACTCACGTTTATTCTGGAAACCCAGTTGACCGCGGCGAGACAGTGCGCCGCGACGACGAGTGGCTGGCCGACAAGGCTAAGGACTCAACCAGCAAGTTCCTGCCGCTCCGGGACCTCAATGTATTAGTCACCGACAACGGCCAGGACGGCCTGGGTTGGATGGGCGTTGCTGATCTGGAGCGGTTGGGTGTAAATGCCAGCCCGGTTTTTCTAGGGCTCTTGGGCGAAACCGCCCACTTCACCGTCGATATATCGGGCCAGGACAAGGCCGCGGCCGAACTGAGCGACGGGAGCGGGTTCCGGTTTGTGGACGCCAGGTCGGTCACCGAGATACTCAGCGGCCCCGATTCGGGCATCGTCGCCCAGGCCAGAGCCCAGATCAACTGGCACAACGTGAATGGTTTTTGCTCCATCTGCGGCGCTGAAACATTGATGATACGCGGCGGCCAGGTGCGCAAATGCTCAAAATGTGAGAAAGAGAACTACCCGCGCACCGACCCGGTGATCATCGTCGTGGTTTCAGATGGCGACCGCTGCTTGCTGGGGCAATCCCGCCGGGGCCGGCTGAACCGCACCAACACCTATTCAGCTCTGGCGGGGTTCGTGGACCAGGGTGAGTCCATCGAAGAAGCGGTGGCGCGTGAGGTGATGGAAGAGGCCGGCATCCAAGTGGGCCAGGTGCGTTACCACTCGTCCCAGCCCTGGCCGTTCCCGTCGTCACTGATGATCGGCTGTCACGCCGACGCCGCGACCACCGAGATCAACTTTGACAAAGAAGAAATGAACGATGTCAGGTGGTTCTCCCGCGACGAGGTCTCGGCCGCCCTACAGGGCAACAACGACGCCTTGAACGTCCCGCAGCCCATCGCCATCGCCCATCACCTGATCACGGCTTGGGTCAACGGCGGCTAAGGAACCGGCCAGATCACATCGCCCTCCTGGCCCATTGGCGAGAACTCCGTGACTCCGTCGCATCTGGCAGTGATCCCGCCGTCGGGATGGCCGATGAGGTTGCCGTCGGCGTCCAATAGGTCGCTGAACTGATTGCAACACTCCTTGACCGCGCAATAGAATTCTTCGCCTTGGAGCGCGTATCTGGTGATGGACTAGGGCGGAAATTCCACTTTCCCGGCATCCAAATTGATCACCCATTCGTCTAACCAGATGGGAAGTAGGACGTCGACGATGGGTGCGACTCCACTGTGACTGAAGCTGCCTCGACGTTCCCCATCACGTCCTTGATTACGATGGGGTACTCACCTGGAGCCACGTCTTCAAATATGGAACCCAATACTGGGGTCTTGTTGTCGCGCCTCGCTTCAGAGGCGCCGCCGAGGGTCACGCTAACGGAGGCGGTGGAATGGTAAAACAAAGACACAGTGACCGTGCTTCCAAGCACGAGAACGTTCTCAACCATCCACTCCTGGGAGCGACGAGGCGTAGGAACATCAGCCGGCACTGCGGTAGGAGCCACGGTTGGTCTCGATGTATCGCATGAGCAGGCCGCGGCTAGGGCAATTACCAGCCCGGCGATGGCGCATTAAAAACTTCTTCATAGCGTTGTCTCTGAGTGATTGAGACGGTTCATACTCTCTAGACGAATCAACTGTTGGAATTGTTGCCCGAAATCCCTACCTCACTCTAGGACTGTCATCCTAAGGGGCGCCGTAGGCCGACGAAGAATCTTCCAATCATCATTACGGCAGACCCGTCTCATTCCGCGGAAAAGTCAGGGTGACATGCTGGTGGCGGCCTTCTGTTTCAAGCAACGCATTTGTCGTTGACCCTAGGGTACCCCCGAAACGTGGATTGCGCTTATAATAGCCCGCGGTCATCCACTGGCTGGACCGGCCTAACCGACATTATCTCAAAACGCATACCAAGTGAGGACTTCTCCTAATGACTCAATCACTCGAGATAGACCGCGACAAGACTGCGGTTGTGATCATGGACTTCCAGCAGAGAATCATCGCCAACAACGCCAGCGATCCGGAGAACGTGGTTAAACAGGCGTCGGCGGTCCTCGAGGGCGCGCGGAACGCCGGCATCCCCGTCATCTACGTGATGCATCGTGGCGGACCCTTCGCCGAATACGCGCCTGACGTGGAACTTCACGAAGGCGTGGCCCCGGCCGATGGCGAGATGGTTATCACCAAGACCAGGCCCGGCCCTTTTTCCACCACCAACCTGGACGTAGCTTTGCGGGAGCGGGGCATCGAGACCATCGTGATCATGGGAGTGTCCACCAGCGGTTGTGTACTGTCCTGCACCCGCTGGGCTGTTGATGTGAATTACAAGTTCATCGTGGTCTCGGACGCCTGTTCCGACGGCGACCCAGAGGTGCACCGGGTCCTGACAGAGAAGGTATACCCGCGGATGGGCACGGTCGTGAACACCCAAGAACTCTTGAACGCCATCTAAAAACTTCTAAACAACTCCCAGAGAGATAACCGGAGAGGAAACATGAAATACGATGTCATCGTCGTCGGCGGAGGGGCCGCCGGGTCAGTGGTTGCCGCCAGGCTGGTGGAAAACGCCGACACCAACGTCCTGCTGCTGGAAGCGGGCAATGATTATCCCGACATCACCAATTTGCCCTATCACATCCAATACGGTCACACTAGGGCCAACGAAGAGCCCGACTCCGAGCACAACTGGGCCTTGCGGGGCACCATCACAGAGGAGCAGGGCGAGATCCATGTGGCCCAGGGCAAGGTCATCGGCGGCGGCAGTTCCATCAACGGGCAGGTCTATCTCCGAGGCATCCCCCAGGACTTTGACGACTGGGCATCCTGGGGCAACGATGAGTGGGCGTTCACCAAGGTGCTGCCCTATTTCCGGAAGCAGGAGACCGACAAGGACATCAAGGACGATTTCCACGGAACGGACGGCCCGCTGCCCATCAGCCGAAAGATAGGCGAGACCTGGCCTGTGATTCAGTCAGCCTTCCACACCGCCTGTCTTCAGAATGGGTTCGATGCCACCGAGGACATGAACGGCGTCGACCTAACAGGCGTGAGCGTCGTTCCCATGAACAACCAGAACGGCGTTCGTATGAGCACCGCCATCACCCACCTCTCGCCCATGCGTCACCGCCTGAACCTCACCGTCAGGGGTAACGTATTCGTTCAGAAAGTGCTCATTGAAAACAGCAAGGTTACCGGGGTGCAGGCCGAGTGCGGCGGCGAAGTGTTCACGCTGGAGAGCGACAAGGTAGTGCTCTCCGCTGGAGCCTTGAAATCGCCCCACATCCTCATGCTCTCGGGTATCGGCCCCAAGGACCAGCTAGAAGAGTTCGGCATAGAAGTATTGCAGGACACCCCCGGTGTTGGCGCCAACCTGCGCAACCACCCCATATCGCCCATATCATTCAAGGTGAAAGAGGGTATAAAACTGCAGCCCGACGCCTCAGGCGTGCGCACTGCCCTGCGGTACACCTCCCAGGGCACCAAGAAAGACACCAACGACATGATGATGACCACCAGTTCGTTGTTCAGTCCCTTTACCGGTGAGACACTGCCCGACCGCATCGGCCGGATATCCTGTGTGATCGAGCTGCCGGAGGGGGCTGGGTTCGTGCGCCTGGCGTCTTCTGACCCCGCAGTCCAACCCAAGTTCGACTATCGCTACTTCAGCCATCCCGAAGACATGCGCCGGATGCGCGACGGAATCCGCTTGGCAGTCAAACTCCTGGAGACCGACGCCTACAAAGACGTCTCTGATGAAAGGGTGTCGCCCACCGAGGATATCCTGGGCGACGACGATGCCTTGGACCTGTGGATCAAGCAAACTGTGGGCACGGCCAGGCATGTGTCCGGGACCTGCAAGATCGGCCCCGATTCCGACCCCATGGCCGTGGTGGACCAGCAGTGCCGGGTGAAGGGAGTCCACGGCCTGTGGGTCGCCGATTCTTCGGTCATGCCCCAGGTGCCAAGGGCCAACGCCAATGCCACCGCCATCATGATCGGTGAGCGCGTGGGGGAGTGGGCGGGCTAGGTCGTAATCAGCACGAATCACCTACTGAATATTTAACCGGGCTAATAATCGGACAGTCTGGAGGCGTCGTTGGCGGTAGCAGTCGCCTTTGCGTTGCTGGCGGCCTGCGGATTCGCCAGCGGCAACGTTCTTGTTAGGGTAGGCACCCAGAAAGTGCCCGCGCCGACCGCGGCGCTGCTGACTGTGTTCAGTGGCGTGGTGGTGGTGGGCGGCTTGGCACTGGCTCTTAACCTGGACGATATTATGTCTTTGTCCACCGAGGCCATGGGGTGGATATTGGTCCTAGGCATCATGGGCTATCCGATGGCTCGTCTTTTCATCATCACCGCCATCTCCATGGTCGGAGCCACCCGGGCCGTACCCATGGCCGGACTTCAGCCCGTCATCGCATTCACCTTGGGCGTGATCCTTCTAGGCGAGCGGCCCGACTTATTGGTGATCGTCGGCACGCCGATCATTGTTGTTGGCTTGTTCTTGGTGGTCATGCCAAGAGGAAACAGAGGGCCTAGCGATGGATCAGCGAACGTGAGGCACTTCGGCTACGTGCTGGCCGTCGCCGCCGCGGCTACGTTCGCCAGCCGGGACGTCATCAGCAGGCACGTGGCGTCTGACCTGATAGATCCTTTGGTGTCAGCTGGCCTGGCATTGACCGTCGGTGGTGTCATCCTCGGCGTCATTCTGTCCCGGCAGGTTGCAACAACCGTCGGGTCATTGCCCAGGAATTACCTGCTGCTCTGCGCACTAGCCGGGGTGTTTCAGGGACTGGCAGTGGCTTCATTGTTCCAGGCCCTGAGCCGGGCGCCGGTGACCGTGGTGAGCCCGATCTACGCCACTCAACCGTTGATCACGCTGATCTTGGCCCACATCTTCTTGAGGCGCTTGGAAACCATCGATATCTTATTGGCTGTGGGCACCATGGTCAGCGTTGTGGGGGTGGTATTGGTCGTCTTGGGCGCCACTGGTTAATGCCTAGCTTGTAAATGGGTATCCCAAAGGCATTTCGTGCCTACCGCGCACTGCGATATATGTTATACTTTTCAGCGGTGGTATTAATCTGTGTCTAACTATAGGCATACTAGATCGGTCTACGGGTATCCATGGGCGTTTTGTCCTTCCGGGTCCTCTTATAAAATTCCGCGTCTTTTCGTCTCGGTGACCAGACTTTTGCCAACTCTACACGAACAGGGAAGTCATCTATGAGCTACCAGGACAGAAATCTTACATGCGTGGAGTGTGGACAATCGTTCATCTTCTCGGCCGACGATCAGTCGTATCATGCCGAAAAGGGTTACACGAACGAGCCTAAGCGTTGCCCCTCTTGCCGTCAGGCCAGGCGTGCAAACCGTTCCTCCGACGGCTTCGGTTTTGACCGAGGCCCCCGCGAGATGCACACGGTGGTCTGCGCGGAATGTGGCAACGAAGCCACCGTTCCGTTCCGCCCCCGTGGCGATCGCCCCGTCTACTGCAGCGATTGCTTCAGCCGGCAGGGTGGCGGCGCAGGCGGCGGCGGACGCTACTAAGCCAACGCTTTCTCCGGGGACGCTAAACTGCTCCCAAGCGCACCACAAAGTACAATAGAATACAAGCGCGCCCTTAGCGGGTTCCCGCTGAGGGTGCGCTTGTGTTTTAGCCGTACCGCTCTAGAAACCCCAGTATAGGGACGTTAACCCTCTGCGATCTCTATGACGCAATCGACGATTACCGCCGTGTTCCTTGGGAGGACGGCCATCCCTGGCGCCGATCTGCTGTGTCGCCCTGCTTCGCCGAAGAGCTCCACGAACAAGTCCGACGCCCCGTCGACTACCTTGGCTTGCTCTCCGAAGTAGGGGGAACTGTTGACCATGCCCACAACCTTGAGGATGCCGCTGACGCGGTCCAGGTCGCCAAGTTCCACCTTCATGCGGGCCAGCAGGTTCAAGGCGCACCACTGGGCTGCCTCGTAACCCTGCTCCACCGTTAGGTCAGCGCCGAGCTTGCCGCTGATACGCGACCCGTCGGCTCGGCGCGAGCCCACCCCGGCCATCCACATGATGTTCCCACTGCAGGAGGCCGAGAGATAGTAGCCGATTGGCTCAGGAGGCGGGGGAAGGGTGTATCCCAGCTCGGCCAGTCTGGACTCCACGACAGTCATCGATCGATCCTCATTGTCCCGTGCCTATTTGGACTCGTTCACGCACTCGATCAGCAGGTCTAATGCTCTCTTGGCGAACACCCACATGTTCTTCTCGCGGTCGGTGTCGCCGGTCTCCAGGGTAATCACCTTCTCGACAGGGCCCGTGACGGCGAAACAGGCGTGGCCGGAGGAGTCACCGTAGCGGTTGCCGGTGGGTCCGCTGGCCCCGGTCTCGGCCAATCCCCAGGTCGTGCCCAAGGTTTCGCGAATGGTGCGGGCGTTGAGTAGGGCGTAAGGTTCGCTGCTGGCTCGTATGTTTTTCATGGCTTCGTCAGGGACCAACATGAGTCCCTTCTGCGCAACCCGGGTGTAGATGGTGCTACCGCCCACGTAATAGTCGGAGGCGCCGGGGATCGACACCAATGCCGCGGAGATGAGACCGCCGCAGGATGAATCGGCGACGGCGATGCTCTGGCCGGTTTCTTTGAGAAGCGCCGCGGCGGGTGCGGCGAGGGAAGTTAGGTCTGGCATGAAAATCCTCCGTAGGAGATTCAGGCTCTCAGGAGAGCCTAGGATTGGGCACAGACATTCTACATGACGGTGGGAAGTACGCTCATATTGATGCAGGCGTGTGGCCGGTTTGTGGTGTATTTCATGAATCTAGGCGTAAATACTTGAGAACCCAGCCTACGGTGTGCTAAGACAGCTAAAGCCCTTCAACAACAAAAGTTGAGGCGGTTTTGCCCAGCGAAAACTCCAATCATAGACAACGAAAAGGTCCCGCGCTCCTGAAGAACGGGGCCTTTTCGGTTTCTGCCGTTATATCTTTCGGGCGCTACTTGACCGCTACGATGAAAAGCCTCTTAAAGGGCAAGACTGTTTTACCGTCAGCTCTGTGCGGGTAAGCCTTCGCCACCTTCTCGGTGTACGACTTCAGAAATGCGGCTCCTTCTTCTTCGTTGAGGTTGTCCAGCAGCGGGCGCAACATGGTGCTCTTGGTCCACTCGACCACCGGGTCATCACCCTCCAGGATGTGCATATAGGTCGTCTCCCACATGTCGATGGAGCTGGAGAGCCGGCTGACCAGGTCGTAATAGAAAGATGGGTCGGCCACGGGCTGTTCCCGTTGAAAGGGGGCCAAACGCTCTCGCCAAGCGCCTTCCCGGACCGTATCGGCGATTGATGTGTGACTGGGCGCGCCCCAATTCTCTGGCATCTGCACCGCCAGTACCCCATCCGGTTTAAGGGCGCTCATGAGCCGCGGGAATAGCTGGGCGTGGTCGTCCAGCCAATGCAG
>DCWQ01000013.1:0-979 GCA_002328185.1 Dehalococcoidia bacterium UBA2158 | reverse complement strand
GTCGGAGTGCTGCCAGTTGACGCCGGACTCAACGTTCGTCGTACGCTCCAGCATGCTGGCCGACGAGTCGACCCCGGTGACGACGGCATCAGGCCAGCGCTCTTTCAATATCCCGGTGATGGTCCCAGTGCCGCAGCCAAGGTCGTACACGGTGTTGGGAGAGCCGACTTTGATGCGGGACATCAGGTCCAGGGCCGGTCTTAGCCGTTCGCTGCCGTAGAGTAGGTATTGGGCCGGGTTCCAATCGGTCACATCGTTGCTCCTGTGTATTGGTGATGAAAGCAACGGACCGGAAAGAGGGAGATTGCCAAGGTGGCCGGTTGCCAGGGCAATGATATCTCAGTTCAGACCGGCACCGCCACGTTTGCGTCTCGCCAGAGGGTCTGGCCTCCCTTGATCTTGACCCGGTCGCCTCGCCTTAGATTACGTTTCATAGGGCGTCTGGCCGTGCAATCTCCAGCGCTTCCTCAAATGCTTTTCCTCCTCCCTCATAGTCATCGAACTGTGAAATATCGGGAGGCACCATCCGGCTGGGCAAGGCAGCGGGGTCATCGGACTGGTAAATGGATGGTGATTCGTTGACCCCTTGGAGACCGCTGTGGGACAATAGAATAAGCAAGGGGACGCGTGGGTTCGACAGGGGCGTTCCGTAGCGGATTGCAAGCCGAGGATGCTATCTCCCTCGTAAATCCGGTAGCAAAAACAACTGGCGAACGTGAATTCGCTCTAGCCGCCTAAAGCGGCTTCGTCTGCCCTCCGGTATTCCTGGAGTCGGAGGGGTCAGGCGCTATAAATCCGGGATGCGGACCGCCCTACGCCGGTAAAAGCGGCCTAAGAAGAACCGGCTGTCCCTCATGAGGCTCCGTCGGTGGTGCCTTTAAAGGGCGAGGATTGAACCACCGAACAAGCTTGTAGTACATCCGATCTATGGTCTCTTCTGGACGGGGAGTTCGACTCTCCCCCGTCTCCACCAAGAACA
>DCWQ01000032.1 GCA_002328185.1 Dehalococcoidia bacterium UBA2158 | reverse complement strand
AATTCGGTCCTGACACGGGGTCGAAGCTCTTCTCAATCGTCCCGGGAATAGAGATTTGACCGTTACCGGCCACCTTTGACCAGATCAGGCAGCCATAGCGCAATCTGCGGAAAAAGCATAACTAGTACTACGGTGATTCCCATACAAGCCATAAACGGTAGTACGCCTATCCATACGTCAGCGATAGTGCTCTCTTGCAAAACCTCATTTGCGAGTTCCGCTTGCTCGCGGTCGACATCCTGCCGTACTCCATGGAGCACATAAAGGTTGATCCCTTCCGGAGGACTAATCAAGGCAGCTTCGACCAATATCACCATGATGATGCCGAACCAAACCAGATCAACACCAGCCTGCTCCAAGGTAGGTACTAGGATGGGCACGGTCGTGACCATCATCGCGAAGCTTTCCATGAAAGTGCCAAGTATTAGGTAGAACACGATCAGCACGAGTACCAGCATAGTTGGAGACAGATCCCAACTGGTGATCTGATCCGCGATCTGCGCAGAAATTCCCAACCGGGCGAATGCAAAACTCAAGGTAAAGGCGGCGAGGATTATCAGGAAGATCATTCCAGTGGTACGCATAGTAGATACCATTGCGCTTAGAACAATATCCCAGTTAGTGTTTACCGTTTGTCTCCACAACGCCCCATCTGGCATCGTTTGAGATCTCATTTCTTCTTTGAAGCTATCAGAGAATATATTGATCAATCCGGTCAACATTAGGAATTTAGCAAGAATTGGTGCGGTTATGGCCTGAGAATTCATGAGAACTGCCAAGACGAAAGCACCAGAGACACCGAACGCGGCTGCCTCACTGGGGGTTGCGATACCCGCATAAATGCTGCCTAAGACGATGAGTATCAGCACGACCATTGGGACCAGGCCTACTAGACTGATTATCCTGTCCACCCAGCCGGCCACTGAACTGAAGCTCGCCCCTTCTTCTCGCGGCGCCATACCCTTCCACACGATGGCCAGCCCCGCAATCATTATCATGAAGATGCCAGCGAGCATGAATCCGGGAATGAATCCGGCGAGATACAGTCTCCCAATTGATTCTTCTACTAGAACACCATAGATGATCAAGCTGATACTGGGAGGAATCAAGATTCCCAAGGTCCCACCTGCGGCTAAGGATCCAATCACCATCCGCTCGGAGTAACCGCGTTGCCGGAACGACGGGAGTGATACACGACTGATCGTTGCCGATGTTGCAACACTAGATCCGGAGCAAGCTGCAAAGATGGCGCAAGATACAATGTTGGTGTGGATCAGGCCGCCCGGAAGAAAAAATATCCATTTGGATATTACGGTATACATTTTCTCGCCCATTCCGCTGCGGTTCATCAACTCGCCCATTAAGACGAACAGAGGGACAGCCACAAGGATGAAGCTCGTGTTTGATTCCCATGCTTTGTTCGCCATGATGTTCCAGAGGGGAGCATCGGAGAAGAAGTACATCATGATTAGAGAGAGGCATCCTAGGGCGGCGGCGACATACATTCCCGCCATGAAAAATGCCCCCATTAGGCCAAACGCTACACCTATCGCCACTTTTAATACCCTCTCAATCCCCAGTTACCGAGGATTTTACTAAATCAGATTTCCTTTGGAACCTATGCCGGGCCCAAGCTACGCTGCGGCCGCCGCTTCTTCGTTGCCCATTACGTTTATGGATTGGATCTCGTCGCCTCCTAGTTTCTTGTGCAACCTGGGCAGCCATGCCTCAGTAATCATCGATAGCATCATCTGCACTGCGGTAATGACTAGAAGTGTGAAGCCCAGAGCAACAACTATTTTAGGTATAAAAAGCGGCGTGAGTGGGTAGTCATTGGTAACGACACCCCGGGTGTAGTTGTCCACAACATTAGCCCACATCTTCCACGTTGTGACGTAAGCGAAGAACGCAACGGCGAGTACGGCCATCCAGTCAGCAATCGCTCGGATGTTTTTACTCATATAAGGAAGCAACACATCTATCCGAACGTGAGATCCAGATCTGAGGGAATACGAAAAGGCCCATGTGGCAGCCATCGCTAATACATATCCACTCATAACATCGGTCGCGGGCGCCATTACCCAACCGAGTTTACGTGCGAGAACTTGATAAGTGATGAAAAACCCGAGCAGCAACAGTTCCAGGCCGCAAACCCAGGCCATCATGAAATAAATTCTGTCCGTAACTCGTGTGATGGCCCGCATTCCATACAGAAGGTTCGAGGCCACGGTCGCTTTTGCTTGGTAGCCAGCTTGGGCTGTTGACGCCATATCTACGCTCCAGTTGACGGTGATTCGCGGAGTTTAACACTTTTCCAGAAACATTTCTGCGTTTATCTATACCATGATTCTTGAAATCAATCTGTTTGCTATCGTGGCACAGGATATTTCATTAATGTGCGTCACAACCTAGACCCTTTTACCGTATCTGGTAACCATAGTGCAATCTCCGGAAACACCATAAGTATCCCGATGACTATTGCCATACATGCCATGAACGGTAAAACCCCTATATAGACATCATTTATAGTTTTAGGCCGTTCGGAGCTGTCACCATGTATTGCTTGGGTTTCGATTTGAGCCCCGTGAAGGGCAAATAAGCTAAGCCCCTGTGGTGGGCTGATTTGAGCAGCCTCTAATAAGATGATCATGATTACGCCGAACCAGAGTAGATCGATTCCGCTTGCCTGAAGCGTCGGAACGATTAACGGCAACGTGGTCAACATCATTGAATAGCTTTCCATGAAAGTCCCGAGTACTAAATAAAACACCACCACTATCAAGATCAGCTGGACCGATGAGAGATCGAGGCTCACGACCCATCGCGCCATATCTTCGGAAATTTGAAGGTATGCGAAAGCAAACTGGAGGGTAAAAGCAGCCATCAGGATGAACATGATCATGCCTGTGGTTTTAATACATCCCATGAACGCCCCAGTGAGCATGTTGAAGACGGATAAGAGGGTTTGTTTGATTGTCTGATTGTCATATCCTGCTGCCGTCTCGGCAGCTCTTTCGATCGGAACACGTAATCTTCTAGGCAGTATTGCCAGGAGCTTCGCCTTGCGGCAGGCTAATGCGCATACGTTAAACACCACTTCGTAGGTCTGGTTGAGGACTGCAATGATGAATGCTCCGCTGACTCCAGCTGCCGCCGCTTCGGTAGGCGTGGCCCATCCTCTGTATATGCTGCCGAGCACAAGAACTATTAAGACGGCTACCGGGACAATTGAGAGGGTTCCGAGTAAACGGTCACGCCATCCTTTGATGCTCATGTAACTATCATCGGAAGTCTTGGGAGCGATCCCTGGCCAAATGATTGCCGCAATAAAAATCATTAACATGAACGTTCCGGCTAGTAATGCACCGGGGAAGAAGCCAGCTAGGAACAAGCGGCCTATCGATGTACCTGTGGTCAATCCGTAAAGTACGAGGAGGACGCTTGGAGGAATCAAAATACCTAAAGTTCCACCAGCTGCGAGTGAACCTACCACCAACCGCTCGTTGTACCCTCTTGCCCGAAAAGAGGGTAGCGCTACCCTACTGATGGTCGCCGCGGTAGCGATGCTGGACCCGGAGCAGGCTGCGAATACAGCGCAAGAGGCGATATTCGTATGGAGAAGCCCTCCGGGGATAGGCCCAACCCAACGGTCTAGTGCTTTGTACATTCGGTCTGCGACTCCGCTTCGGAGTAGGAGCTCACCCATAAGTATGAAAAGCGGAATTGCGACGAGTAGGAATCTTGTGTAGGTCTCCCAGACGCGATTAGCCATGATATTCCACAAATTCGCATCGGAGAAAAACTTCATCATTATCAGAGACAATGATCCTATGGCGCCGGCTACATACAAGCCGGCGAGAAAAAACACGGTCATGAGTGCAAACGCGACTATTATTGCCAACACAACCGCCAGAGCGAAGGAATTGGGGCTATTGAAATGTTTTTGGCAAGGACTCTTGATTTAACTGCATGCGAGAAGGCCTCCCATGACATACGGTGATGATCTTTCAGGGTCCTTGCGAAAAGACCGCCTTTCCCGTCGCATCTCCCGGTAGACAGGGTATTAACGTAGTACTCCTGAAAGTTTGCAGGTTGTAATTTATTCAGCAGGGCGTTACCTCAAAAACCTCAAGTCAGACTGGCCGATACTAGCTCAAGTTAAAGGATTTTTCTAGCTATGGCCTGAATGCTGGGACAGTACATCCCGTAACGTAGTATCACTACGGTGACGTATTAGCAAATACTAACGGGACCAATATACGAAAAGACCCTAATTCGAGGGGGCTTTCGGTATTTTATAGACGGGGATTAGACAACTCCCACACTGTGGGCGTTCACCGACCTTGGAAGACAGGATCCGTGCGGTTTCATCGTCCAAATTCAAGTATCATCAGTTAGTTCTATAAGCTGATCAGCCTGGTGTGATCGATGACATTAAGGGACTTGGCCGAGAGATACTCCAACCTAGAGGCTGTCGATAAGAGCGAATTTCCAGATGGGGGCCACATCGAAGGGCTGTTGGAGGCCTGGGGGGCGGCGACGCTGGAGGAGCGCCACCAGTTGCTGAGCATGATGCTGGACGGTGTATATGTAGACATGGCCCAGAGACTGGTACTCGGACTTAAGCCTAAGCCCGAGTTTCTACCGCTCTTCAACCTGGGAGAACCCGTAACAACCGGCGCCTCGGAGTTAGTTACTGGGGGATGGAGCAGAGTCGAACTATACTGAGAACGCGGTCTGGCCGTGTTGTTGGAAGCTTGAACTCGAACATCCGTTAGCATAGAAGTCGATGCCGTTCATATTGCCCTGTCATGTGGTATGCCAGGCAGTCCCACTTTATAGCTGAAATAGCCAGCCTATTTTCCAATTAATGCTATTTGGTACCAACAAGTTATCAGAATTTGACCGGCTAACCGCTGCAAATTCGTTAATCTCCTCGGTAGAACAATCAGCGCAATCCGTGCAGTGATGGCAGTTACCTGATACTCGAAAACGACAACGCGGCCGCACAATGTCCCAGCAGCCATTTCCAGAAGTTTGCTCAGTCTCAAGCGGTTTGCCATCGGCCCGGAAATTTCATGGAACCAAGTTGCGATACCACGTGAAGATGAAATCACGAAAGAAGAAACAGTAAAGGAGATAGAGGAGGTACAGGCTTAGAAACTCGATTGACAACGTAAAACCACAATGTTACGTTTCCGAGCGAAATAGGGTAATTTGTCCAAGACTGCCAAATAAACTGCCGTTAATTGAGGGGGGTACCATGGCTACTTCACAAGTGCATTACATGGACGCTCATTCTGAGTCTACCGAGACCAGCCTGGTGGCAAAGATGCTAACTGTATTCGATGCCGCCGGACTGGACAAGATCATCGGTCCTAACGACGTGGTCGCTATCAAAGTACATTGCGGGGAGTGGAACAACACGGCATATCTGCGACCGGTTTACGCTCGCGCTTTGGCCGACCGGATCAAGGAATTGGGCGGGAGGCCCTTCGTTTGCGATACGACCACCCAGAGCTACAACCCCTGGGCTTCTAGAGTCACCGAACTCGATATCCTGCAGACCGCTGAGCGGAACGGCTATAGTTCAGCTACTTTGGGATGCCCCTTTATCGTGGCTGACGGTTTCATTGGCACCAGCGATTATCGGGTAGACATCCCCGAGGGGTACCTGCTTAAAGAAGCTTACGTTGCTCAGGCCATCGCCGCCGCCGATGTTCTAATCGCTCTGACCCATTTCAAAGGCCACTCCATGGGCGTGATCGGCGGTTCTCTCAAGAACCTGGGTATCGGGTGTCAATCCAAACGGGGCAAGTTCAATGTCCACATGGGAGGACATCCCAAATACGGGTTAGGCTCCGCCGCGGAGTTCCACCCCGAAGCATTCAAAGGCAAGACGGAAACCCCGGACTGGGAAAGCCTGGAAGATGTCTGCCCCTTCAACCTTTGGCACGTCACGGGAGAGAACGGCAACTCGGAGATCCAATGGGAGCGGGAAAAGTGCGCGAACTGTCTCTCGTGTTTCGGGCCCATGGGTAGCCGGGGTATTTTGGACATCGCTCCAGTCATCTTTGACGCCACCGATATCGCGATAGCAGATGCTGCACTGGGCGTGGTAAAGGCTGTTGGAGAGACCAAAGTTGGCTACATCAACATGGCCGTGGATGTCTCACCACGATGCGACTGCGCCAACCACTCCGATATGCCCATCGTGCCCCATCTTGGAGTGTTCGCCAGCAAAGACCCAGTCGCCATCGACCAAGCCTGCGTCGACGCCGCCAAACGTTCGGTCGGGATTCCCGGCTCGGCATCAGAAATGATGGACGCCCATCACCCTGGAGATCACAAATTTGAGGCTGCTGCAGCCACGTTCCATGGTCAGAGCGAAGTTGCCACCATCAACACTGGGCATGCCAACGGGCTTGGTAGCCGCGACTATGAACTAACCACAGTGGCTCCCGGAGACCCGGCCCAGTTCACGTTCCCATATGACCGAAGGCCGACCCGTCAAAGGTTCAAGGAAAGCTTCGAAAGATTCATGCCCTTTCCTTACGACCTACACGATGGGAAGGGCTACAATAGGCTAGATGAAGTAGATATCGAAGCCATGAAGAAGCACTATCCGCACACGGTCAATGGCAAAGTGGAGAATGCCGAGGAAACCCCCATCCCGGCTGACGATTGATATCAGTGCTCCCCAATTTTCGTTTTAGGACGCCCTTCCTCTCCTTCTGAAAGACTGGCGGTAGAAGGTGGGAAAGAACCTATTGACAATACTGTTGCTCCGAGGTGGACGTGGCCTAAAGCCCCCTTCGCTGTGGCAGAATTGTTGATAATATTTAAGGCAACGATACTAATACCACCTACATGGAGAATCAACCGGATGTTGTCAGGACAGGAAATGCTCGTGGATTCGGCTGCAATTTGTCATGAAATCGTGGACGGGTTAGACAAGGAAGAAGAGCCTTCTCAAGCCTGGGAAGCCTCGTTGGTGGAAATAATTGAAAAATTCAACGAACTTGAGGGGACGTTTTTTTTCAAAACCATGCCCAGCATCCCGGTGACTAGAACATGCCAGCGAGACGCTAAAGCTCTCTTGGAGTTGAGCGGGGAAGCACATTGGAGCGCATTCGGCTCGGCCTTGGAGCAGTTCATAAAGAGCGCCCAGGAAGTCATAGATAAATCCGGTATGAAAGGGACAACTTTGACGTGAGTAAAGCGCCCGGGACTGTTCTCATCACCGGGGGAGCCGGTAGCCTGGGAAAAAGGCTCACTGACCGCTTTGCAACTAACCGCTGGAAAGTCCGCGTCTTCGATCTGCCCGAGATGGACTTTTCCGGTCTGGAAGAACGCCCGGAAGTCCAGATTATTCAGGGCGATATCGGCGATAAATCGGCGCTAATAGAGGCTGTTACCGGGGTTACCGCCGTTGTGCACCTCGCGGCTCTTTTGCCTCCTCGCAGCGAGGCAGCCCGTGTACTGACCATGACGGTTAACGTGGCGGGGACCGAGTCCATTATTCAAGCCATGGAGCGGGAAGCCGCCAGCTCTGTGCTGGTTTTTGCGTCCTCTGTCAGCACCTACGGAGATACCAGCGCTGAGGCACCTCCCGTCGTAACAGGGCACCCACAAAGGGCGATTGACGTGTACGCCGAGAGTAAGATTCAGGCTGAGGCATTGATAGCCGGTTCCAGACTGAACTCGGTAATTCTCAGAATAGCGCCCATTGCAGTGCCTGCTTTCCTCGAGCCGCCGGAGGTCTGGCCTTTCACTGTTGAGCAGCGGGTGGAGATGGTGCACCGCGACGACGTGGTCGATGCCTTGTTCGCAGCGGCGGGTGAGAAGGCGGGCTCTGACAAGCCTCTGAATATTGCCGGCGGGGTAACTTGGCAGCTAGTGGGGAAGCGTTACGTAGAGGATTTTTACACTTTCGTGGGAGCTCCTGCTACGGACGCCACCTACCGCAGCTCACCGGGATGGGTTGATTGGTATGACACGAGTGAATCCCAGCGCCTCCTCGGCTACCAGAACCGCTCCTACGAGTTCTTTGCAGAAGAGATGCGGGCTTTGATCGAGGAGTTGATGGCTAGCTAAACCTCGTTATAATCCCAACTACATGCCCAAAATTAACTAGGCGAACAGCTGGCGCCGCGCCTCTTCAACCACCCTCTGATAAATTTCCTGGAATGGTATGCCCGTCTCCAAGGCAATGCGCCGACAGTTGTCCGACTCCGGGGCAACGCTCATCGTCCCGCCGCCCAAGGATTTAACTTTCACACTAATTGCCCCAATTTCCGTTTCGATGGTTACGCTTTGCCTTTCTGCAACGTGGCGTTCCACCGGACGGGAACGTATTCCAACGGTGATGGCCACTCTGGGTTATCCCACACACCGGTACCTCTTTCCCGGAATCCTTTCATACGACCATCAATTTATGGACTAGTACTAATACTGCCGGTTGTCCACGAAAGACAGGCCAAGGGGCTCATGCGCTAGCCAGACCGGCGCAATATTATTCAGGTGTAAACGGTCTTTCATGGAAGGAGGTATCTTATGTACGACCGAATTTTGGTGCCATTAGACGGATCTCCGATGTCAGAAAGGGTCCTATGCTACGCCACACAGATTAGCTTAGGTCTCAGCATCCCAATCCACTTGATGCAGGTTTGCGATTCGGTACCCGAGACGATGAGTGACCCGGCGCGCGGCCGCTACGTTAGTAATATCAGCCAGGGTAGACTCGACCATGCAACGGATTACCTGAACGACATTAAAAGAAAAATGCCAGTTACGGAAATAACATGCGCGCCTTATGAAGGTGACGCCGCTTCCGTCATTAGCAGAGAAGCAGGCAAGACCCCTAATTCCCTGATAGCCATCGCCACACATGGCCGATCAGGGCTAACTCGGTGGTTGTTGGGCAGTGTCGTAGATACCGTCCTCCACCGCACGAAAAACCCGATGTTAATCGTACGCAGCCATGGTAATGACAAATCAGAGCCCGAGATGAATCTCGAAACAATAATTGCCCCTGTTGATGGTTCCCCTTTATCCGAGGAGGTACTGCCTCACGTCGCATCACTGGCCTATGCCCTTAATCTCAAGGTCACCTTGCTTGAGGCCGTTGCAACCGTGCAAGAATTCAGCGCTATGACCGGTTATCAACGATTGGAAGGCGTCGGTGGGTTGCACTTCCCGAGCTATGAAAAAATGGCTTGTGATGCCAGCAACCAAGCGGCTGAATATATCAAAGGATTGGAAAATGACCTCAAGGACCGAGGAGTTGCCAACATTGATCACATCGTCAAGCACGGGCCTGCGTCTAATGTAATAGTAGATACGGCTTCGGAAACTCCGGGCAGCTTGGTAGCCATGACAACTCACGGTCGCTCCGGGCCGTCACGTTGGACTTTGGGCAGCGTGACAGACTGCGTTGTACGCCACTCAGGAGATCCGGTATTGGTGATCAGGACGGGTTGATTCCCCTCGCGAGGGGAATCAACCTTCCGCAGTTGGAGACATCGTCGGAGGTGGTTTGAACACCGGCGAGTTTGATTCCCGTTAACGAAACCGCTCTTCACAGTTCCAACGAAATAGAGCTGGCTTCATCGAGGGCATTTGCCAGGCGGGCCAAAGCCACGGAGAGATCACGTAGTGCATCCACAACTGGAGGGGCCATATCCGGAGTTCGACTCTCCCCCGTCTCCACCAAGCCAATAGTAACCACCCTAGCTCAAAAAGCTGGGGTGGTTTTGTTTCCGGAGGGTTGGACGAGGAAGCCGTTGGCCGTTATGGGTCAAGATGCTCCATGGCGAAACCGTGACTCTTAACAAGAGTCAGAAGGCGCAAAGAAAATCACCTGCTGATTACAGGGGATTTCATTTTAGGCGCTCCCAAACCGGGGTTGGAATGCTGAACCTGTAAAG
>DCWQ01000022.1:11295-13074 GCA_002328185.1 Dehalococcoidia bacterium UBA2158 | reverse complement strand
GCGGGGTGGGGCACGTCGCCGTCGCCGGCGATCTCGTTGGACGTATCGACGATGATCACCCGTTTCCGGGCTTCTTGGGACAGGACCCGGGCCATCTCCCGCAGCATGGTGGTCTTGCCCACGCCGGGGCGGCCCAAGAGGAGGATGTTCTTTCCGGAGAATGCTAGGTCTTCGATGATCTTGATGGTGCCGAAGACCGCCCGGCCGACCCGGCAGGTGATGCCTACGACCTGCCCCCGACGGTTGCGGATGGCGGATATCCGGTGGAGGGTGCGTTCGATGCCGGCGCGGTTGTCGTCGCCGAAATTGCCGACCCGTTCAATCACGTTCTCCAGATCGGCGGCGGTAACAGGAGCCTCGTCTAGGTCGGCGTCACCCGACACGAACCGGGCCTCGGGCAAGCGCCCCAGGTCCAGCACGACCTCCAGCAATTGGTTCAGGTCGTCGCGGGTCCGCAAGACCTTGGCGACGCCAAGGGGAAGAACGTTCAGCACCAGGTCCAGCTCTAGCTGTTCCCTCTCGCTCCGTTCCGTCTCGCGCTTTTCTTCGTCACGCCCTTCTTCCTGAATCTCTTCCTGCACCGTTGCCAATATCACGCCTCCACGTAGGAAAATCCGCGATTTCTAACCGGCACCGTAATTGTCTTGATCAACACAGTATAACGCCCGGCCTCCTGCAGGCCTTGGCGGTCCAATAATCCCGCGATGTGTTCCTGGTAATCAGGCACGAGCCAGTTCTGCGCCTGGCAGGACATGCGTACCAGATGCGGGGCTGTTTCCGGGTAATCGGGGTGCCCCACCAACCGTCCGGCGGCGGTCTTGCCGAAGGGTTCACGCATCCGCCAGCCGACGATCTTGTCGTCAACTTTCAGAACTGTTTCGTTCCGGCGAGTTTGGGCCGGCTCCTGGGAGTCCAGCCACTGGTCAATGGTCACACCTATGCCTTCTCTGACCCGCTGCGGAGTGGCCGCGCAGTATAGCTGGAACAGGCCCTGTTGGTCCGGCGCGCACCGGTCTGCCGCGGTAAAACTGCTCGGCACGTCTCCGGAAACGGGCGCGTCCGGCAACCATGCGTTTCCCGTGAGGTGCAGTTCCTCATAGTACGGAAAGAACCCAGCTCTCCGGGCTTCGTCCACGATCTCGCTGTCGCAGGGCAACCTGAGGAAAACCCTTTCGGCACCGCGAGACCCGGCACATTGGGCGATCTGATCCAGAAGGTCCAACGTTTGCTCGCGCTCTTTCAGGTGCAACCGGTCCACTTCCCAGGCGCGGGCGCCGCTGCGGATCCGGGCCGAAGCGAGACTGCTCAGGCTCATGCCGTTCCAGTCGCCCACGGTCACTCGGTTCGAGCTAAGGGACAGCGATTGCCGCCAGAAGGTTGAGTTGCGCAACGGACGGCAGCACACCACCAATTCGATGGGCGCAGCCAAGTTGTTCCCATCCGGAGCGTCGGCCACCATACAGCGCAGGGCATCACTCAACCGGAAGGCGGTGATCATGAGGGACTGTTACCGGACTTAGGTGTCTTGCCGTTGCCGGAGGCCAGTTCCAGGAAATAGCTGTGGAACCGGTAGTCGTTGGTCAGTTCGGGGTGGAAGGACGTGGCGATCAGGTTGCCCTGTTGCACGGCCACCGGTCGGTCTACGTCCAGAGCGGAAAGAACCTTCACACCTTCACCGACACGGATTATCAATGGAGCCCGGATGAAGATGGCGTGGAAGGGATCCGGTCCCAGACCGCACACGTCCAGAGATTGCTCAAAGCTGTCCACCTGGCGGCC
>DCWQ01000022.1:7467-10965 GCA_002328185.1 Dehalococcoidia bacterium UBA2158 | reverse complement strand
AAGGCATTACGCTGCACGCCGATGTCCATCACGCCCAATGGGACGGGATCTTTTTCTGTGATCTCCTGAGAGAGCATGATCATGCCGGCGCAGGTGCCCCAGACTGTGTGGCCCTGCTCGGCCATCCGTGCCACGGGCTCTCTTAGATTGTAGATGGTCATCAGACGGCTGAGCGTGGTGCTTTCACCCCCTGGGATGATCAGTCCATCCAGCGAGTCTAGGTGTCCTGGGAGCCTAATCTCCCGGGCCTTTACACCTAGCTTGCCGAGGACAGCTATATGTTCGGCGAAGTCGCCTTGTAACGCTAAGACGCCTACTTCCAACTCGGCCTGCTGATACTCCGGTTTAGATCGATCGTGGTCGGGTTCCTACTTGCTCCGGGCGGCCAGCAGTTCCTCTTCGGGGAGAGACTTGGCGCTGATGCCGACCATCGCCTCGCCCAGGCCCTTGGAGACCTCGGCAAGAATCTTGGGGTCGTTGTAGTGAGTCACTGCCTGGACGATGGAGTAGGCCCGGCTGGCCGGGTCGCCTGACTTGAAGACCCCTGAGCCCACGAAGACGCCGTCGGCGCCCAGTTGCATCATCAGAGCGGCATCGGCCGGGGTGGCCACGCCGCCGGCGGCGAAGTTGACCACTGGCATGCGGCCCAAGTCCTTGGTCTTGATCAACAGTTCCAGGCTCACCTGCATGTCCCGCGCTTCAACTACCAATTCGTCTTCGGGCATGTTTTCCAGCTTGCGGATCGCATCCTGGACAGCGCGCATGTGGCGAACGGCTTCAACAACGTCGCCGGTGCCAGCCTCGCCCTTGGTGCGGATCATGGCGGCGCCTTCAGAAACGCGGCGCAGGGCCTCGCCCAGGTTGCGGCAGCCACAGACGAAGGGCACGTTGTAGTCTTGCTTCCAGATGTGGTGCAGTTCGTCGGCCGGGGTCAGCACCTCGGACTCGTCAATGTAGTCGACGCCGAGAGACTCCAGTATCTGGGCCTCAACGAAGTGGCCGATACGGACCTTGGCCATGACTGGAATACTCACCACGTCCATGATGTCGCAGATGATCTGCGGGTCGGTCATTCGGGCCACACCACCGTCGGCGCGGATGTCGGCAGGCACGCGCTCCAGGGCCATGACGGCCACTGCTCCTGATTCCTCGGCTATCTTGGCTTGCTCGGCGTTCACCACATCCATGATGACTCCACCCTTCAGCATCTGGGCGTGACCGGCTTTGACCGTAAACGTCCCTGTTAGTACCTCGACCATCTTCGCCGTCCTCCGTGTATCTGCAATTTTGTTTATTTGGCGGGAGACGAATCCCTCAGGAATGCCTGGGAAATCAGTATCACTTGCGACTGTATTATACGCCTACGGCATGTTAATTATCAATTGAGGCCGGCGGGTTGGCATAGCTGGAACAGGCGTGTACCGGAGAATACGACGGGAACGCCGATATTCTTCTTGACAGGGTACGGGCATAGATTTGATAATAAAGACTACTGCCGAGGTAGCTCAGGTGGTAGAGCACGGCACTGAAAATGCCGGTGTCGACAGTTCGAGTCTGTCCCTCGGCACCATTAATAACTTGGATCCGGTCGACAGGCCGAAACAGCATAGAGCGGAAGTGGCTCAGTGGTAGAGCACCTCCTTGCCAAGGAGGGGGTCGCGAGTTCAAATCTCGTCTTCCGCTCCAATTTGCAGGTATAAAAAAGCCCCTGTTTGTTAATCAGGGGCCTTTGTTTTTGCCGATTGACACCGATATTGACACCAATTTATTGGCTGACGGACTTGATCGCGGCCTTGGGCGGCCGTGTATCAATCAAGCCTTCTTCAAATCGAAGTGCCGCAGCTTCCTGCAAACTTGGAACCACGTGGGATTAGATATCCAATGTGGTACTCACTTTGGCATGGCCCAGTCGTTCTTGAACGATTTTCGGGTGAACCCCGTGCTTCAACATGAGCGACGCGTGGGCGTGACGGGCGTCATGAAGCCTATAACCGCTCAAGCCGGCCCGGTGCATTATCTTCGTGAAGGCGGCACTGTAGCCTCTCGGTAGGATCGGAGAACCGTCACGGTAGCGGAAAACTGGGGTATCGGCATCCACGGTAGATTTAGCTTTCGATGGTTCTTCTAATGTTGGCTTGTGACCAAGTCGTACCGCAACCGTCGCTTCTACTGCCCGCTCATGAGCAACCCTAGCTTCTACAGTCGCATTGATGTCGGGAGTGGGTTCTAGCCCAGCAGGCGCTGCAGCAGAGGAAGCAAGTGTAAATGACCCACACAGAACGGCTGGAACTACTGTTAGCTTCATATCTCTCTACCCCGTAACTACCTGGCCGTTGCCATCAACCACCACACCACTGCTTTCCTCAAGCTGCTCGGCATTCTCCACCAGCAACCTTAGCGTCTCATCAGACAAATGCTCCAGCGGCCGGTTGGAGACATTATGGGCTATGTCTAGTTGCTGCGGTGACCTGCCGAAGCCACGGTCTAGCAGCATCTCTATGGCCTTCAACTGGTCTGCTGGTCTCACCTGTTGGTCTTTCCTTGGCCGGGAGCCTTCCTGCAGCGCTACGCTGGGCCTGCCGCTAGGGTTTCCAGACTGGCCTGGCTGCCAGGGGCTTAGGTTGTTATTGGGGTTGTTAGCAGTGGTCATGATGTGCGCTCGGATACAAGAACGATTGTTGCAGTTTTCCGGTAAGGGATTAGCCATGCTCCAGCTGTTAGGTGTTGCTTCTACTTCGTGGAAATAGCGCCAGAAAGGTTAGGGATTTAATGTGATGTCCATCCCCAAAATCGCTATTGGCGTGACCGGACGGTTTCCGGCTATTGTGTCGGCCAACGAGATAGCGTTCGCCACCTTCTGGCCCTGCGTTATACGGCCAAATATGGTGTGGAGCCCGTTTAAATGAGGCGTTGGCACTGTGGTCACGAAGAATTGGCTGCCGTTGGTGTTGGGGCCTGAGTTGGCCATGGCCAATTTGCCGGGCTCGTCGAAGATCAAGCTTGCAGCGAGTTCGTCTTGGAACTTGTAGCCGGGGCCATGCATGCCGGTACCGGTCGGGTCTCCGCCTTGGATCATGAAATTCGGAATAACCCTGTGGAAGATTATATCGTCATAGAACCCTTGATTTGCCAGGAAGACGAAATTATTCACCGTGACCGGCGACCGTTCCGCGAATAGCTCAAATTCTATATTACCCATGCTGGTCCGGATGAAGGCCGAGTAATTGGCCGCTGGATCGATACTCACCGGTGGGGCGTTGGAATATTGGGGAATCAGGACGCCGCCCACGTCAACCAATTGCTTGGTTGGAGCGGCAGTGGCCGCCCGGCTGGAACCCGGGGTCGATGGAGGCTGTAATGTTGGGGCTAGGACTTCGATTGGCTGCTTCACTGTGGGCGCAGGGCTAGGTGTATAGATGGGCCTCGTTGTAGGTGTCGGGTAGGGAGCATACGTCGGCATGGGCGTGAAAGTGGGGGTTGGTGCTGGCGTCTCGGTGG
>DCWQ01000022.1:0-7132 GCA_002328185.1 Dehalococcoidia bacterium UBA2158 | reverse complement strand
AGCCAGTGTGTGCGCAGGCGTCGCAGTACAAGCCAACGCCATCAGCACGCCGATGGACAGCAGAACGTGCACGATAAGTGCCAGTGATAGGGTCGATAGGTAGCGCATGCTATTGGTTACTTCCTTCTATTGCCAAGTGTTGTTTAGCTAGTATCAAACCAAGCTAACCACCACATCCCTAAATAAAACATGGTTATTCCGTAGGCGGAGCATCCGATTATGCCGATGGATTTAGCAATTCGGTAGCGTCCATCTTGCCACTCGGCGCTGGTCACGTAGAAAGTCAAGCTAATGAGAGTTACGATTACGCCGTAGGAGACAGTCGCGACCACCCATGCCTGTTGCTCTGGGATAAAGTTTCTTAGAATCCAGCCTGCAGGCGCCCAGAAAAACATGGCGAAACCCCACAAAGCCAAAAACGCGAGCACGCTGGCACATACAATACCTGCAGAAGTGATTATTCCTGCCCATAACCAAAATCCGATTTTAATGCCGGGTTCTGATCTCGAGTGGGTTGACGTGTTGGATGGGTAATAAACTTCGTTATTCCACGCGTGGTCGCATTTCATACAATGCCACGTGGCCGTTCCAAGTTTTCGGAATACTATGTAACCGTCGGCTCTACAGCTGGGAAAGATTACCTCATTCGCTTTAGCTCTTGCTTCCAGTAGCCTAACTTAACGTCGTCTTTCTTCTTCGTTAAGCCTGTAATCTATGTTGGGGCCATTATATTTAGGGTCGTCCCATTCGTAACCACAGCCGCCATTACTAGGCGCAGGACTACATCGCCATCTTGGGGTTTTGGTCAACCTGCTATCGCCTTTGGCTCCACAGTTTGGGCAGTCCAAACGCATCGGATTTCACCTAGATAAGCGCTAGTAATACGGAAGATAGGTAGCGCATGGCAGTAGTCTACACGCTCAACTAAATGTGTAAACTGTGGCCCATGACGAGCAGTAAGAATATTTTTCTCTTCTTAGCCGTGGTGGCATTGGTCTTGGTGGCTATATGTACAGCCACTCAACCGTCATAGCTAATCGTCCAAGCCGGAAATCCCGTGAATCACCGCCCACAGTTCCAGACTAAGTTCCACGTTCCCGAAGAAGAACCCGAGAGCCTATGGGTAGGACCTCTTAAGCGACTCGGCAACCACGCCCCGTAACCTTCCCGCTACGGCTGCCGATGCCCCCACCGTCACCAGTACCCCACCCCCTAGGCTTCCCGATGGGGGTGTCGCTGAAACAAGAAAAGCGCCCTCGTTTGAAGGAGCTTTTTCATAGGATCTAGCCATTCATTAACCGGAGTGCGGAGCACAACAGTTTTCAAGTACGTTGCCGCGCCTAGCGTGAAATGGTGTCACGTGTTGCAACGTGTGGATTTTGAGGCCAAACCCGTCCCAACCTAGTGCCACGTGTTGCCAGGTGTTGGAACGTCCGTGCACATTGTTTCACGCTCAATTCGTAGCCGAACCGGCTACGAACTGCGAGGGGACCGGGTTACTTGGACAGCTTCCGTATGGCCTTGCCGCGGCCTTCCTCGCCGCCCGGCGTTATATCAAAATCATCCTTGGTGTCTAAACACCGAGATGAGCAGTAGCCGCCCTAGTGCATCTGTGCCCCACCGTCCACGACCATGGTTTGCCCTGTCATGAAGTCGCTTTCGGACGAACACAGGAACACGGCGGCTCCCACCAAGTCTTCAGGCACCTCGGGCCTCTTTAGGGCTCTGGCCTGGATGCGCTGTTGATTCATCCCTGACCTGACATCGTTTGATTCAGCCATGCTGATGGTCAACCCTGGGGCAATCGCGTTCACGTTGATGTTGAAGGCACCTAGCTCACGTGCAAGCCCTCTGGTCAGCCCGATGACGCCTGCCTTTGAGGTGACGTAATGGAGCAGGTTGGTGCTGCCGAAATACACAGTGCCGGAACTGATGTTGACGATCTTGCCGCTCTGCTGGTCTTTCATATGGGGGACCACTGCCCGGCAACACAGGAATACGCCCCTGAGATTAATGGCCATCAGACGGTCCCATTCTTCAACGGGAATCTGGTCAAAGGGCACTCTGGACATGGCGGGCCGCTGGAACATGGCGGCATTGTTTATCAACCCGTCGATGCGGCCGAACCGCTCCATCGTTGCCCTTGCCATCTCCTCGGTATCCTCCGGGTTGGACACATCACCCACAACGGCCAGACCATCGGCTCCCGTTTCGCCCAACTCTCCAACTGCCGCTTCGCTTCCGGCCTTGTTAATGTCGGCCACGACAACCTTTGCGCCTTCCGCTGCTAATCCTTTGCAATAGGCCAGCCCGATGCCCTGGGCACCGCCCGTGACGATGATTACCCGGTCGTCCAGCCTTCCCATAGCTCTCCCTTATGCCGACTGTCGAATCTCTAGCTCCTGACCCGGTCAGTCTACCAGCTTGACCCAGTCAAGGTTTGGTGCCTAGATTCAGAGAATGTACTAAAGCCATAGCATAACGGATTTGAAGTCCGTTCCCATTCGTACTGATAGGTTCATATAGCCCTATTCTCTTAGAACTTTACGCCTGAAATGTACCAATGCGTTTCACCAGACCTCAGGAGACATCAAACCTTTGGGCGACGTTTTGGGCGACGAACTGACATCCGTTTCTTGCGCCAGCACCGGCCAATCAACTACCTTCGAGAACATGTTCCATCATCAATCAACAACGTTAGAGCCAATGAGTTTTCACTACCGATTCGGCCGGGGCGACAGGGTGCAGATTATCTCCGGCAAGTTCAAAGGCAATACCGGCACCGTGGACGCTAACGTCTTCCAGCGGAGCGTTGATTTCCCTAAGGATCATCTGCCTTGCCATTACGTCTTGCTCGACAACCATTTGGTGATTACCATCAACGTGAACCAAGTGGAGCCGCTATAAGTGACCAACTGGTCACCAACTGGTGCCGAAGGTCAGAGTCGATGGGAGACTTCTAATTACGGCATTTTGCTTAGAACGCCAGGAATCTCCGCTTCCGTGAACGCCCTCATGGTAGTAGAGCGAAGATTGCCTAGGCCCGCTTGCGCAAGTACCATACTCGCCGTTGTTTCATCATCAGGAAGCTCAAAAACAACCACGGCGTCCTGTGAGCCCAACGTTAGATAATATTGAACAATTTTGCCACCCATGGCTTCCACTGCCTGGCGGCCAGCCGCTACTCGAGCAGGAAGGTCTTTGATTGTTTTGATGCCTTGTTCCGTTAAGCTGAGCAGAGAGATGTAAGTTGCCATAGTGTCCTCCAACGCTAAGTCGATTGGGGTCGGAGGTATATTAGCCACGGGGGTAGTGCTTGTCTAATCATCGAAGCCTGATATATCAGCAATCACCGTCCAAAGTTCCAGGCTAAGTTCCACGCTCCCGAAGAAGAACCCGATGGCCCATTCCAGCGGCTTATCCAGCGATACCGCCAGCCCTTGGGCCACATTAACGACCCGTGGGAAGACCTAGACCGCCTCCAACTCTCGCTCTCTTATTTCCTGGGGTTTGTCATCGCCGTCAAATCTGACCACGTACCCTTGGACAAATGCCGACCGTGTCTCCCCAACTGTCAAGGGGCTCAACGAGACCGTCGCGGGTAGCGCTACAAATGTGATCACTCCTTCCCGCCCTGACGTCGCCCTGACCCGCTGGCCTTTGCTGAATCTAGCCATGGTTCCTCCTTATGATAAGTGCTAGTGATATGGAAGATAGGTAGCGCATGGCGGTAGTCTACACGGTCAATCAAACGTGTAAAATGCCGGCATGAAACTGTTCCACGTGACCAGCAAGGCCAAGGCAGAAGCCATCCTTAAAGACGGCTTTCGTGATGCGTCTAAGCAATACCTCTCTGACCAGGAATGGGCAGGCGTATGGGTGTCCGATGCGCCTTTTTGGCAAGATGAAGGGATGACTCTCTTTGCTATCGAAGTTCCGGATGATGCTATCAGTGAGTTTGAGTGGGCCGAAGAAGGGAAGACGATTAGGGAATGGCTAGTACCAGCGTCACTTCTCAACCAGTACGGCCCGCCGGTGGTGACGGACGATGCCGATGGCGACGAGATAGTCGCTTATCCAGACCCTGAGGAAGGAGAACTGCTAATCGAGTGGGCAAATGAGCGACCTAATGTCGAAAGGCTTCGGACTAGGAATCCTGACCCTGGAGCTTTCATGGGCGATTTCGACATTGGAGAGTTCCTGGGAGACCCCTAATCATCGAAGCCGGAAATCCCGGCAATCACCGTCCAAAGTTCCAGGCTACGTTCGTCGTTGCCGAAGAAGAACTCGACCGCCACAGGCTAGGATTTTGACGCTCCGGCTGCCGGTACCTCTACCCTCTAAGTACCCCACCCCCGGTGCCTTCCCGATGGGGGTGTCGCTGAAACAAGAAAAGCCCCCTCAAGAGAGGGGGCTTCTTTTTGGCTAAATCGCCAAACGGTGACCAATTCAATTCAAATGCTGAGCGGCAAATGCGTCTCTACGAGATTGCCGACACGACGCTAATCAACGCATCGTGACTCACATATTCGCCTTTTTGATGGCTGGTGCAAACGAATAACAACTCCTCATATATCTTCTTTTTCGTTATTTCATCCGGCTGTGCGTCTTTGATTAATAGGCTCGATGGACCATATTCCATATGCATGCCTGCATCGAATTCAGGGGTCATTTTGGCGCTTAGTTGGGTTTTGACAGTTTCAATTGAGACATTCGAAAAGCCTGAGGAATTCAAAATCGATTCCACGTAAGCATTGTCACTAAAAGCCAATGGGCCGGGTTCGGTTCCAGTATCTCTATATTCTTTTCCAGTATGTTTTAATACGGCCTCCGTCATGGTGTAGAAGTACGCATTTTCCTGCCTAGGCGGCCAACATATGAAAGTAAGGAAAGCGTGTTCTCTCATAGCACCATGTATGTTTGTGAACGCCCTTATCGGATCTGAAAAAAACATAACTCCAAATCTAGAAATAACGCCATCAAATTTGATTGTCCCGAACTGATAGGTTTCGGCATCGGCCAGGATGAAGTCGACGTTTTTGATGCTTTTCATATTTTCTTGAGCTAAAGAAACAATAGACTCAGAAATATCAATTCCCGTTACATGAGCATTCGAAGAAACCGAATTTGCCATCCTAACGGTCGTCCCTCCTCCGCCACAACCGACATCTAAGAAATGGTGTCCGTGCGGACTGCCTATCTTTTTAAATAGCACATCTGAGACAGCTTCATTCCTTTCGTCCAAGATTTCATTAAACCGCGTTCTCCGGTCCCAAATTCCGTTTCTGTCCTGATTGCTGAAACTGTTCACCATGTCAATCACCTTCTCGATAGACGATGCCATTCTTGCGGCTTAATCAAATAGATTACAGGCATTATAGTTTTCGTCTAGAAATAGAAAAAGGCCACCGTTTCACGCTGGCGGTGACTTTGTGTATCTTGACGCTCCGGCTGCCAATACCCCTACCCCTAAATACCCCGCCCCTATGGCTTCCGGATGGGGGTAGTTTTACGTCTGGACAATGTAGCGCGGAAAAAGTTCGTGGCCAATCCGTGGACATTAGCAAAGAAGAAGCCCCGCAGATTTCGGTCTACGGGGCTTTTTCGTGCCTGAAAACATGGTGCCGATGGTCAGAGTCGAGCTGACACGGGGTCACCCCCACCGGTTTTTGAGTTGGGTGCCATGCCTAGCCAGAATTGACCATAAGCGGTCGTAAGCGGCAAAATCGAGCCTACAACCTACCCATAAGTGGCCATAAGCGCAGGAAGTGGTCAGACTTTCAGTCACTTTTGAGCCACTAGTGGGGATCAGAAATGATTATCTTAATTGCGCAGTGAAAACGTGAATAGAACCTGTTTCCTTGCCTTTTTCCGTATTTCCGGGTGCTCCACTTACCGCTACATTGTCGCTTATGGACACAGATGTTCCAAGTCTGTCGTTGCTAGTTGTACCGGTACCGGTCAATATTGACCTCTCTGACCAATTCGTTCCGGTCCGATCATATGTATATAGAGAGCCCGAGTCTGATCCGGGAGCGTTCGCGTATAAAGCACCTACAATTGCAACATCCGCCCCTACGGCAACTGACCATCCAAAGTTATCGACATATGCTCCGTCACTAGCGATGAGTTTGACCTCCTCGTTCCACCCACCGGTGCCATTACGAACGAAAACATAAGTTGCGCCTGAATCTGTACCGTTACTATCATTAGCAGGCGCACCAACTACAAGAGTGTCGTTAAAGACCGAAACCGAGTGTCCGAAATTATCTCCTTGATCGCCGTCACTCGCGTGAAGTTTGGCCTCTTCTACCCAACTGCCATCAGACAAAGTAAATACGTATACGGCGCCCGAATCAGTTCCGTTGGTAGACAAATCTCCTGGAGCTCCTACGTATATTCTTTCAGAGTCTATCGCGACTGACTTACCAAACCTATTATTACTTAATGTGTAAATGCGCCCGCTTGGTGCTAGCTGCGCCACCTTACCCCATACATCATCAGTTCTCGTGAACACGAATGCCGAACCTGAATCGGTCTCAGGTGCGTCATCAGTGGGTGCGCCTACAACCATAGTATTTCCGCTAATAGCAACAGATTTACCAAATTGCGCAGAAGAATCCGTAGCTAGGTCCACTAGTTTTGCTTGTTGAGCCCAAATGCTATTTAGAAGGACGAACACATATACCGCACCTTTTCCCCCTCCGGTTGCACCGATTACAACAGTGTCTCCATCTATATCGACGGCTTCACCGAATAGATATCCCTGATAAATATCATCAGCGGTTATCTGGGCCTGCTGTATCCATGTATCGCTAGATAAATTGAATACTGAGGCAGATCCAGAATCAGTACCTTCAAAAAAATCATTCGGATCACCGGTAATGATGGTATCACCATCAATTGCTACAGACATTCCGAACCTTTTACTTTTTGTAGATAATCCATTGGTAAGTTTGGTTGATGAAGATTCGGCTGAAAATGAATATTTAGCGATAACTACTGGGGAGGTTGTCGGTTCAGGCACAGGGATGGCGGTTGGTACAGGAGTTGGTTCAGGCGTAGGGATGGTGGTTGGAACGGGAGTGGGTCCAGGCACAGGGATGGCGGTTGGCACGGGAGTGGGTTCAGG
>DCWQ01000020.1:957-3614 GCA_002328185.1 Dehalococcoidia bacterium UBA2158 | reverse complement strand
AGATGTTGCTCAAAGACCCAGCTCGGTATCTGGGGCGCGCCTTCTTCGTAGACGCTGGCCGGGCCGCCGGAGAGGATCACTCCCTTGGGATTGAGGTGCTTCACCGAGTCCCAAGTGCTCTTGGACTGGGCGACCATGGAGTAGACTTTCAATTCGCGGATGCGTCGGGCGATGAGGTGGCTATATTGGGAGCCGAAGTCGATGACTACTACGCCTTCGTTGACCGATTTCTGGCCGTCGTCGTCATCCGGCCCGACACCCTCCATCCCTTTGGCAATCTCCAGGTAGGCCGACACCTCCAGGTCATCGCTGGTGGCGACCCTCCGCCCTTGAGGCAACTTACTTTCAGTCGTGGCTCTTCCTCCTGAATAACCGTCTGAATACCTGTCCGAATCGCCGTCTGGATAACAGGTCCGACCGGGCTGTTGCCGGGGAAAGTCGGAGTTACATAACGTGTGATAATTATACCGGGTGGATATGGCCGAGTATAGCGGCTTGAGACGTCATAAAGTCAACCTGCGCAAATGGGAAAATTGTTGGTTTTGCGACGCCTTGGGATACCCAGCGCTGTGATATACTCGGCCCGCCGTGGACAGCTGGCTATTAAGCGTGCGCCAGCGTGTACCGATACTGGCGGATACCCAATGCGAGATGGAAGCGATTGACCTGGAGCGGGCCGTTAGGGTCCTTGAGAATGGCGGTGTCATCGTCATTCCGACCGATACCCTTTATGGACTGGCCGCAGACGTTTTTAATATCGCAGCGATCGACCGGGTTTTCGACATCAAAGGACGCCCCGAAGGCCTGGCTCTACCGGTGCTGGTGAGCGGTTGGGAACAGGTGGCTGAAGCGGCCAAAAACGTCCCGCCCCAGGCACAAGCTTTGGCGGAGCGGTTCTGGCCGGGAGCGCTGACCATGGTGGTGGCGAAAGCCGCGGGGCTGCCGGACCGGCTCACGGCAAGAGGCCCAACAGTGGCGGTGAGGATGCCAGACCACTCAACGCCCATCCGGTTGATAAACGACCTGGGCGGCCCAATCACAGGCACCAGCGCCAACATCAGCGGGGGCGCCGACCCATCGACCCTGGCCGAGTTGACCGATCAGTTGGGCGGCCATGTTGCTCACATTTTCAATGAAGGCCCCACACCCAAGGGGACCGCATCCACGGTGGTCGACATAACGTCCGGAGAACCCAAGCTGTTGCGGTTGGGAGCGATCCCCTTCGAGCAGGTGCTCCACACCTGGCAGACGGCAAAATAGGAGACAGCTCATTCCGCCTCCAGAGAATTTCCAACCATACGAGCAAGCACTGGAAGACGAGCTCAGGACCGTTTTCGAGTCCAGAGACGGCTTCCTATATGACGTCCTGCGTTACCACATGGGCTGGTTGGACGAGCAGGGACAACCCCGGAGCGGCTCCTCACCGCTGAACTTCCAATCTGCCTTGGCACTGGCGTCATGCGATGCCCTGGGCGGCGATTACCGGAACGCCCTGCCGGTGGCAGCCAGCGTAGACCTGATCTTCAATTTCACCCTGGTCCACGGCGATGTACAGGCCGGACGGGCCGAACCGGGCGACCGGCCCAGCATCTGGTGGGTCTGGGGGCCTGCCCAGGCCATCAATGCCGGAGACGGCCTGCACGCCCTGGGGCGCACCACAATGATGCGGCTGGCCCAGAACGACGTGCCCGCCGACCGGGTGTTGCGTGCGGTGGGTTCGCTGGACATGGCCTGCCTATCGCTCTGCGAAGGCCAGTATATGGACCTCCAGTTTCAGGACCAGATGCTGGTCTCCACCGCCGACTACCTTGACATGATCAGCCGCAAAGCCGGGGCCCTGGCCGCCTGCGCCGCCGAGTCTGGCGCCCTAGCTTCAGGAGCCGATGACGGAGTGTGCGAACGCTTCGCCCAGATAGGCCGGAGCCTGGGCATGGCCTGGCAGATCGCCCGGGACATAGACGACCTCTGGGGCGAGCATGGAGACGGCATGACCCCTAGCAACGTTCTCAATAAGAAGAAGAGCCTCCCGTTGGTGCATACGTTGGAGACGGCCGGAGTCGGCACCAAGCGTGAACTGGGCGCCATATATATGAAGCGTGTACTGGAGGTAGAAGACATCACCAAGATGATCGAGATACTTGATAGCACCGATGCCCGTCAGACTTCCCAGGCCAAAGCCCAGGAGTTGGTCGACCAGGCCCTGGCCGGTCTGGACGGCGTTTCGCAGCAGGGGATGGACTCTCTGAAGAGTTTAGGCCAGTGGGCTGCCCAGGGAGGCCGTTAATGGCGAAACGGAGACTAGACCAGCTTGATGTGGCCGGTAAAAGAGTGCTGGTGCGGGTGGACTTCAACGTGCCCATCGACCAAGGCATCGAAGGAATCGCCCTCTACGACCAACGCCTCCGCGCAACCCTGCCGACCATTCAGTACCTGATCGACCAGGGAAGCAAGATCGTTCTCTGCTCCCACCTGGGCCGCCCCGACGGAGAGGTGGTCGAAGGACTGCGCCTGGCTCCTGTGGGCGACCGGTTGGCAATGCTGTTGGACCGCCCAGTGAAAAGTCTGCCCGAGACCATCGGCCCCGTGGTTACCGACGCCGTGGCCCAGATGTCTCAGGGTGACATAATCTTGCTGGAGAACCTGCGGTTCGATCCCGG
>DCWQ01000020.1:0-549 GCA_002328185.1 Dehalococcoidia bacterium UBA2158 | reverse complement strand
ACCCACCGCGCCCACGCCTCGACTGACGGCATAACCAAGTTCCTGCCCTCGGCCATGGGTCTACTGGTCCAGAGAGAGGTCGAGTCCATGGGCCAGGCCCTGGAGTCCCCTGAGAAACCGTTGGCGGCGCTAATGGGCGGCGCCAAGGTCAGCGACAAGATACTGCTCTTGGACAACTTGCTGGAGGACCTCGAATATCTGGTCATCGGCGGCGGCATGTGCGTGACCTTCCTGAACGCCCAGGGGTACTCCACCGGGGCGTCGCGAATCGAAGAGGACCGCCTGGACTTCGCCCGCCAGATCCTGGAGCGCGCCGAGGCCGCCAATATAAAGGTGCATCTGCCAGAATACGTGGTCATCGCCAACGAGTTCGCCGCCGACCCCGGTGAGACCGATGTGATGCACGTCGGCGATGTCCCCGACGGCTGGTACATCATGGATATCGCGCCGTCCTCGGCCCAGGAATTCGCCGAGGCGCTGGGCAAGTGCAAGACCATCATCTGGAACGGCCCCATGGGCGTCTTCGAGATGCCCAAGTTCAGTCACGGC
>DCWQ01000050.1:147334-150306 GCA_002328185.1 Dehalococcoidia bacterium UBA2158 | reverse complement strand
GGTTTGGGAATGTTCTGCGCCCGTTCCGCCAAGGACATCTCAGTCATAAGGATGACCGGGCCCTGGTATTTCTCAGCCCACTCGATGGCCTTGACCGCGCCGTAGAAACACTCTTCCACTGTTCCTGCTGCGATGATGGGCAGCTTGACGTCGCCGTGGGCCGGGTACATGCACCCGAAGAGGTCCGACTGCTCGGTCTTGGTGGGCAGTCCGGTGGCCGGACCGCCGCGCTGGACATTAACGACAACCAGGGGAATCTCAGCGATCCAGGCCAGACCCAGACCCTCGCTCATTAAAGAGACGCCTGGGCCGGAGGTTGCGGTCATGGAGCGTTTACCGGCGTAGCCGGCGCCAAGGATGGCGGTGATCGATTCGATCTCGGAGCTCACCTGATAGGCCAAGCGGTCTTTGCCGACCAGGTTGCGTTCCATGTATAGCAGAATTGGGGTTGCCGGTGAGATGGGGTAACCTGCATAGAATTCAAGGCCGGCGGCCATGGAGCCGATGGATACAGCTTCATTGCCTTTGATCATGATCTGTTGGTATTTCGGCGTTTCCGGGGGCGCTAGTTCACCAAGGGAGAAACTGCTTTCCGCTATATGGCTGCGGCCCAGATTGAGCGCTTCGATGTTGGATCGGATGATCTCGGCATCTTCAGCCCGGCCGCGGTTGAAACGTTCTTCAACGAAGCTGATCAGGTGTTCCTGGGGCATGTTTATTAGGTGGGCCAGGGCGCCCATGATGACCATGTTGGCGGCCCGATTATTGCCTGTGGACTTGGCCAGTTCTTCAAATGGGAGGCCGAAACTTCGGTCGTCGCCCTCTATTTCGAACTCGGTGGAGTTGAAAATCACAACGCCGTCGGGGAGGACATCCTGATGGTGGGCGTCGTAGGCGTCTTGGTTGAACGCTACTAGGACGTTGACATCGTCTCCGGGGGCTAGGACTGGATCTACTGCGATCCGGGCCTGGGTCCAAGTGGGACCGCCCAGGATCTGGGAGGGGAAAGTAGCGAAAGTCAGGGCGTGGTAGCCGACCAGAGTCGACGATTGGGCTAAGCCCTCCGCCGAGGTAACGACTCCTTGGCCGCCTTCGCCCGCGAACCGTACTACGAAGTCGCGCATCTGCATATTAAAAAGTCCTCGTGGTTCTATGGGCAGGCCAAAGGAAGGTTATGGCCTGGACTGAATTGGCGTTATGCCATAGGAATGATGCGGGTATAAACGGAGAATATGAGGACTGGGAGTGCCGCGGACGTGGCGATGTAGCCGTAGATGTCATGACGATTGTCGGAAGTGTCCTCTGGGGGGGTCCGACGTTCTTGGTTTCTGGATAAAAGTCCGGTGAACGCCGGTATGATGACAACCTATTTTGGTCGTGGTTACACGCGTAAAACAGCCTGTCGAATATATCATCCGCCGGAATCCATTGTCAATTAACATAGGCCTATATTCAAGCTTGATTTGTGTGCCTACCATCCTAGCAATCCCGCGAGTAAACATGCGGGGCTGACCCGCCCGGAAACTCCTTCAGAGCGGCGAACGATTGTTGCCGTTGACAGCGACCGCAAGCCGTTGTTTGACGATTTTGGCTTGTGCTATTATCGCGATTATAGAAGAGAACACCTTTGAAGATACTAAATTCTGGGTAGCTCTTAGCCGGATTCCACAACTGGGAACAGTGAAATTTCGCCAGCTGAATCTTGCTTCGTCAAGCTTGAAAATGCTTGGAATGCGGGCATGAAAGAGTTCAAGGCGGCCGGAATAGAAGACCGGCCGGCCCAAGAGCTCGTAGCTGCTAAGAACAATTCTTCTCCCGACGACGAGATGGCTGCCCTTGAACGAGTAGGGGTTACGGCTGTAACCTGGAATGACTCAGGGTACCCGGCGCGGCTCAAGGAGATCGCCGACCCGCCGGCGGTCCTCTTCTATAAAAGAACGCTGTCGGCAAGCGACGACCGTTCGGTAGCCATTTTTGGAACCGGAAACCCAACAACCTACGGGCGGGAAGCCGCTACTGTGCTAAGCCGTGGACTGGCCCAGGCCGGGCTAACGGTGATCAGCGGGTTGGCCCTGGACATCGACACGGCGTGGCCCACCGGCGGCTTTGGAGAACGGAGGCCGCACCATCGCTGCTTTGGCGGGCGGTCTGGACCAGGTGTACCCGACAGACCATGCGGGCTTGTTCCAACAGATCGAGGAACATGCCGCCGTTGTGAGCGAGCAGGCGTTGGGTATTAGACCCGAGTCAAGGAGCTTTCTACGGCGTAACCGCCTGATAAGCGGACTGTCGTTGGGCTCGGTGGTGATCGAAGCTGCAGAGGGCAGTGGGGCCAGGCACACGGTCTACCACGCCCTGGAGCAAGACCGCGAAGTGTTCTGCGGACCGGGGAGTATCTTCTCTCTGGCCAGCGATTTCACCAACCGGATGGTAAAGGAAGGTGCAAAACTGGTGATGGGAATCACCAATATATTGGAAGAATTGATATCGCGGGTGTCGCCCCAAGAGCTAAATCGACCAAGAAGGCGTTGAGTCCGCTGGAGGATGTACCGGAGCAACTTTCCTTCACTTCCGTCGACGATGGCGACGATTGCCAGCCGGAAGAGCAGGCATTACTCAGTCAACTCACCGAAGCGCTGGTGTATATCGATGATATTTAGCGGTCGTCGGGCCTGCCAATCACATTGGTTAGCAGTACACTCACAATGTTAGAGTTAAAGGGAAAGATCAAACAGGTCGGATGCATGCACTACATAAGAATAAGAGAAACCACGGCGGTATATGACAACTAAGAAAGCGGCGAGTAAAACTACGGCCAAACGGAAGTCCACCATGGCGAAGGACTCCAAGACTAGGGCCGTCGCGGTAAAGCTGCCCAGTTCCACTGGTAAGAGCTTGGTGATCGTCGAATCACCGGCCAAGGCGAGGACCGTCGGTCAGATACTGGGCAAGAAGTACGTCGTTACCGCGTC
>DCWQ01000050.1:132714-146911 GCA_002328185.1 Dehalococcoidia bacterium UBA2158 | reverse complement strand
CTGTTGACCCAGATCAAGAAAGCTGGCACCGAGGCCAAAGAGGTCTTCCTAGCCACCGACCCCGACCGGGAGGGAGAAGCCATATCCTGGCACCTCCAGACTGCCGCTGATTGGGCAACATTGACGAACCCTCCCAAGCGGGTGGTGTTCCACGAGATTACGAAAGAAGCTGTGGAAGAGGCCTTCCGGAATCCCCGGGAGATTGACATGCAGCTCGTCAACGCCCAGCAGGCGCGCCGCATCCTGGACCGTCTTGTCGGTTACCAGATCAGCCCCCTGCTCTGGCGCCGGGTGCAACGCGGCACCTCCGCCGGCCGGGTGCAGTCTGTATCCCTGCGTATGGTCGTGGACCGTGAAAGGGAGATTGAAGCTTTCATCCCTGTCGAGTCGTGGACCATCGATAACCTGTTGCGCAAAACAGGCACGGACGCCATCGACAAAAACCAGTTCCCGGCGGCTCTGCATTCTGTGAAAGGCGAACGCGCCCGCATAACAATTCCCAAAGAAGAAGACGCCCGGCGTTATGAGTCAGAATTGGCCAACGCCGACTACAAGGTCGCCGAAGTCCGCAAGCGGGACGTTCGGCAACGGCCTTCCGCTCCCTTCACCACCAGCACCATGCAGCAGGAAGCCGGACGCAAACTGCGTTTCACGGCCCAGCGCACCATGGCGGTGGCCCAACAACTCTATGAGGGCCTTAACGTAGGTAGTGACGGAACGATCGGCCTGATCACCTACATGCGTACTGACTCCACTCAGGTTGCGGATTCCGCCCTGGCAGAGGTGCGGGAATATATCCAGGAACGTTACGGGAAGGACCACCTGCCGGCCAAGGCCAAGGTCTACACCAAGACTTCCAAGGGCGCTCAGGAGGCCCACGAGGCCGTCCGCCCCACGTCCATCAGAAGGGACCCGGCATCGTTGAAAGACTATCTGTCCGGGGATCAATTGAACCTCTACACCCTGATCTGGTCGCGGATGCTGGCCAGCCAGATGGAAGACGCTAGGTCTGAAGCGACCACGTTGAACATCGACGCGGCCTGCAAGCACTCTGGTAACGTGTACAACTTCAGAGCTTCAGGATCAGTCCTGAAATTCGCTGGGTTCCGTAGCGTATATATGGAAGGCCGGGACGAAGGTTCCGACAGAGACGACAGAGACGACAGCGACGGGAAGAATACCCTGCCGGCGCTATCTGAAGGCGACGTCTTGGATTGCTCCAAGCTCACGGCCAACCAGCACTTCACCGAACCGCCGCCGCGCTTCACTGAAGCCACGCTGATCAAGGCCATGGAAGAGAAGGGCATCGGCCGTCCTAGCACTTATGCCCCGACTATCGGGACCTTGGTTGACCGGATGTATGTGGAACGTGAGCGGAGCCGGCTGACCCCCACCAAGCTGGGGATCACCGTGACTGACCTGCTCACCGAGTATTTCACCGACATCCTGGACCCCGACTTCACCGCCAAGATGGAAGAGGAACTGGACGATGTGTCTCGCGGCGAACGCGAGTGGGTGCCCATGTTGGGCGAGTTCTACGGCCCTTTCCAAAAGGCCCTGACTAACGCTGACGAACTGATGCCCAAGATTCGCATGGACGAGGAGACTGACGAGGTCTGCGACTGCGCCGGCAGCGACAAGTGCGAACACAAGGACACCTGCGCCAAACCGATGGTCATCAAAACCGGCCGGTTCGGTCGGTTCATGGCCTGCACGGGCTTCCCGGACTGCCGGAAGACCAAACCGATTCTGAAGATGGTCGGCGTCGCCTGTCCCAAACCTGGTTGCGGAGGCGATATTGTCGAGCGCCGCGCCCGGGGCCGGGGCCGTTCTTTCTTCGGCTGCTCCAAATACCCGGACTGCGACCTGATATTGAATCAGCGCCCGTTGACCACTCCCTGTCCGGAGTGCAGCGGCCTGATGGTCCAAAAGAACCGGGACAAGGCGGCCTGCACGGTATGCACCTGGCAGGAAGCGATAATCGAAAATCCGGAGATCGCCGAGGGCGCGGACAATTCGGAAGAGCTGGCGCCGGTTGGCGACTAGCCTCAAAAATACTAGTCATGAGGGCCTGGCCCAATTTGACCACTTTCTGAAAGAGTTCCCCCGCTACCTTCGCGGCCAGCGGGGCTTGTCCGAGAACACGGAGCGGGTCTACATGGCCGACCTGCAATCGTTCCGGCAGTACCTGGCCGATGAAGAACTGGGCCTGGCCGACATGGACCGGCAGACTCTCCGCGGCTACCTCGCCTGGCTGGCAACAGAAGGCAAGGGCGGCCAACAGGGCTATGCCAGAGTCAGTGTTGCCCGGAAATTGACCGTGGTGCGGTCCTTCTACCGGTTCTTGGTCCAAGAAAGGCTCTTCCGCTCAACTCCGGTCCCATCCGGCCAGAGCTTCAAGGTCAAAGTTGCCAAAACGCTCCCCGATTTCCTCGGCCAGCGCGAAGTTGCCCGGCTGATGGACGCGCCCGACGCATCGACCAACCACGGCATCCGCGACAAAGCCATCCTGGAGACTTTGTACGCCTCGGGAGTCCGGCTGTCGGAGATCCACGGCCTGAACGTGACCGACGTCAATTTCTCCCGGAATGAGTTATTGGTCCGAGGCAAAGGGTCCAAAGAACGGTTGGTCCTGTTCGGAAAACCGACCGAGGAAGCCTTGCGCCGCTACCTCAATGAATCCCGGCGCGATCTGGTGTCCAAACCCACCCAGGCGTTGTTCTTGAACCGATACGGCGAGCGGCTGTCGCGCCGCAGCTTCGAGAAGCTGGTGCACCGCTACTCTACCGAGGCCGGCACCAGATCAGACGTGCATCCCCATACCCTCAGGCACACCTTCGCCACCCATATGCTGGAGGGTGGCGCCGACCTGCGGGTGATACAGGAATTGCTGGGCCATTCGAGTCCCACTACCACCCAGGTATATACTCATGTAACCAAACAGGAAGCCCTGACGGCTTACTTGGAGCATCATCCCAGGGCCGATGAACCGGCCAGAAGGACGATCTGGGAAGACTCTATCGAAGAGCCGGAAGAGCAAGTATCCTACGGGAAGGACGCCTAGAAACATGGCCAGCTTCTTGATATTGAACGGCCCGAACCTAAACATGCTGGGAAAGCGGGACGCAGCTATATATGGCTCCAAGACCTTGGCCGAGGTGAACCAGGAGATTTCTTGGGTGGCCAATGAACTCAGCGTCGAGGTCATCTTCTACCAGTCCAATGTGGAAGGTGAGCTGGTCAACTGCATCCAGGAGCATTGGGACAAAGTCCAAGGTATAGTACTGAATGCCGGTGCGTTGACCCATTATGGGCTCAGTCTGAAAGACGCCTTGATCGACAGCCGCCTGCCGGTGGTCGAGGTCCATCTCAGCAATCCAGGGTCAAGAGACCGTTGGCGCAGGACCTCGGTGATCACGGACATTGCCCGGGGCCAGATCGCCGGTTTCGGTTGGAGAAGTTACACGTCGGCCCTTAAAGTGTTGGCTGAGATCGTTGAAGAAGAATCAAGATGAGAGAGGAAATTAAATGAAGGAAAGAGTGGAGGGGCTCGTTGCCCAGTTAAAAAAGAAAGAGCTGGACGGAGTTTTGATCTCAGCCCCCGAGAACCGGCGTTACCTGTCCGGGTTCAGCGGTTCCGCTGGTTTCCTGTTCATCACCAAGGCCAACGCCATCTTGGTCACCGATTCCCGGTACACCGAACAGGCCACCAACCAGTCACCTCATTTCGATGTGCGGCAGGTCCGTGGCGGCTGGGGCTGGCTGATCGATGAACTTAAGGCTTCCGGAGTCAAGAAGATCGGGTTCGAGAGCCAGGCTTTGACGGTCTCTTCGTACAACAACTTGATCGAAGCCATCAAGTGCGATTCCGCTTTGGGCGACGTATCCATGGTGCCCGCTCCTGGGCTGGCCGAGAACCAGCGCATCATCAAAGACCAGGAAGAACTCTCAATGTTGCAGTTGGCGATCGACGCGGCTGACAGGGCTATGGACCAGGTTTGCCCTGCTATCATACCAGGCATGACCGAACGCGAAGTGGCCTGGAAGATGGAGATGGCCATGCGTGATTTCGGGGCCGACGCCATCAGCTTCGACACCATCGTCGCCGCCGGTCCAAATGGGGCCATGGCGCACCATCAACCAACCGACTACGTGATCAAACAAAGCGACCCCATCGTGATCGACATGGGCGCCAAAGTCGGAGGTTACTGCTCTGACCTGTCCCGGTCTATCGCGGTCGGCGAGCCGGACGAGACTTTCAACAAGATCTACGACACGGTATTAGGCGCACAGCTCACCGCCATCAACACCGTCAAGGTGGGGATGACCGGCGAAGAAACCGACAACCTGTCCCGGAACGTGATTGCCGATGCCGGCTACGGCGACAACTTTGGCCATAGCCTGGGTCACGGCGTGGGTCTGGAGATTCACGAGAACCCCAGGGTCGGCCCACGCTCCCCGGATGTCCTGGAGTTGAACACTGTATTCACCGTGGAGCCCGGCATCTACCTGAGCGGCTGGGGCGGCATTCGCATCGAAGACATCGTGATACTTCGCGAAGACGGCGCGGTGCCGTTGAGCAAAGCCAACAAGTAATACTGGCCGGCTACCCTTTGTGCCGGCGTTTGCGCCCGGAGTAGTGTTACACTCTTATTCGATACTGCCGGGCATCGTTTATCGTCTATCTGCGACGTCCGAAGACCGGCCTTCACCACATACCCGGAGGACTCTTAGATGAGTATAAATTTCAGTGATCTCAGCCGCGGGCTCGTCATCGAATTGGACGGCCAGCCATGGGAGATCATGGACTACCAGCGCCACAAGATGCAGCAGAGGGCACCGGTTACCCGCATCAAGATGCGCAACCTGTTGAGCGGGGCGGTGGTGGAACGGACATTTCAGCAGTATAGCACCGGGTTTACACAGGCCGATGTGGACACTCGGCCCACCCAGTACCTCTACACCGACGGCACTTTTTACTTCTTCATGGACCAGGAGACCTTCGACCAATACGACCTGACGAAGGAGGTCCTAGGGGATAACCTGGAGTACCTCAAAGAACAGGCGATGGTGGACATAATCTTGTACAACGGCGCGCCAATCAGCGTAAAGATGCCGACCCACGTTGAACTCGAGGTCACCGACACCCCGCCGGTCTTCCGGGGAGACACCGCTCAGGGCGGCAACAAACCTGCCACACTTGAGACTGGACTCCGCGTAAACGTTCCTATGTTCATCACTCCCGGTACGATAATCCGGGTGGATACCCGCACCGGAGAGTACACCGAGCGCGTGAGCTAGACCGTGGCTGTCTATACCGTCAGCCAAGTTTCTTCCCACATCAAGGAGTCGCTGGAGTCCGACCCTCTGCTGATGGACCTTTGGGTCGTCGGTGAGGTATCCGGCCTCAGGGCTTCCTCCGCTGGGCACACCTATTTCAGCCTAAAAGACCGGGAAAGCCTGCTGCGTTGCGTCATGTTCCGGGGAATGAAGGGCGCGGAACTTCTTTCTGAAGGCGATTCCGTCTCGGCCCACGGCAAGATCACTTTCTACACCAGGGGAGGCACCACCGACTTCATGGTGGACCTGGCCATGGCCGAAGGCGTCGGGGAGCTGGCCTTAGAGTTGGAACGGCTGAAACAGAAGCTGGCCGCGGAAGGGTTGTTCGAGACCAGCCGCAAACGCCAACTCCCACGGTTCCCCAACAAAGTGGGAGTGGTGACTTCGCCAACCGGAGCGGTCTTCCACGATATCCAGAACGTCCTTGAACGCCGTTATCCCCTGGCGGAGTTGGTGCTTTCTCCCACCATGGTCCAAGGTCCTGAAGCCGCTCTAAAGATAGCCGCGGCACTGGAATTGCTGGACCGTGAAGGTGGCTGCAATGTGATAATCATCGGGCGCGGCGGTGGGTCCATGGAAGACCTGTGGCCCTTCAATGAAGAGGTTGTCGCCCGGGCGATCTACGCCTGCAAAACACCGGTGGTCAGCGCAGTTGGTCATGAGACAGACGAAACCATCTCCGACTATGTTGCTGACGTGCGCGCGCCCACACCCTCCGCCGCGGCAGAGTTGGTGGCGCCAGACATCTATGTGCTACGGCGGAACCTGGAAGCTGCTGCGGCCATGATGTTCCGGTTGTTGATTGACCAGGACTCGCGGCGGCGCTCTGACCTGACGGCAGTGATGCGCCGCATGGAACAGGGCCTGCCAGACACCCAGACCATACGCCGCAGGGTTGATGACGTTGGGCGTGTCGTGCAATCGGCATCGTCCAGGCTGCTCTCGGATAGCAAGATGCAGGTTGAGAGCTTGGGTCTGCGCCTGAGGGCTTTGGACCCGCAGGCTACTCTGGGCCGCGGCTTCTCCATCGTCCAATTGCCCGACACCGGGCAAGTTGTGTCCAGCGTCAAGCAGGTCTCGCAAGGCGACTCACTGGAGATCACCGTGGCTGACGGTTCGATACCGGTGGTGGCCGGTCAATGCGCTCAGGGCAAGGTTGTAAAGTCCCCTAGTGCGGCTGCCCAGAAATCGAAACCGAAGGCTAAGTCCAAGTCGGGCCAAAACGCTGGAATGACCCCTCTTTTGTAACACTGGCCCCTTGCGAATTTCGCTTCATGCTGGCATGCTTGTGCCGCTGGGAAAATGTCTCGGATGAACCGCTCACCAGGAGACTAGACCATGGCTAAACCCAAGAATTCCTCGCCCCAAAACGGTGCTGAAAAAAAAGACACTGAAGAAGTCAGCTTCGAGGGCTCTTTTCTTCGGCTGAACGAGATGGCCGAGCAACTGGAGACCGGTGGGCTGACTCTGGCCGAGGCGACCTCCCGATTCGAGGAAGGCATGAAGCTGGTCCAGTTCTGCAACGAGCTTCTGGATAACGCCGAGCAGAAGATCACCGAATTGAAAGAGTCGTACCGGGCTGTCGGAGCTCAGACCGGATTCGACGACTTGGACGACGATCCGGAAGAAGAAGATTAGCCGGACGAGTAATTCAAGGACAACGGATCGATGATAGTGTTGTGGAAGGTGTCGACCTAAGGATGTTGAATATCGGATGGTTCTCCACAGGCCGCGGAGAAGGTTCGCAGGGACTTCTTAACTTCGTACAACAGCGCCTGATCGAGACCGGCGCCGACGCCCGCATCAGCTTCGCTTTCAGCAATCGGGAGCGGGGAGAAGCCGAGGGCTCAGACGAGTATTTCAGCCTGGTCGATGGCTTCGGCATCCCTCTAGTCACCCATTCCTCGGCTGAGTTTCGCAAAGAGATTGGCGACCGCTTCTCCGCACACCGAGAGGAGTTCGACCAGCAGGTCATGGATAAGCTGACTGGCTGGGACGCCGACATCTGCGTGCTGGCAGGGTACATGTTGATCGTCGGCGGCAAGATGTGCCGCCAGTACCCTTTGCTAAACCTTCACCCAGCCCTCCCCGACGGACCTATCGGCACCTGGCGGGAAGTTGTCTGGAAGTTGATTGAAACTCGGGCTGCCAAGACGGGCGCCATGGTCCATCTGGCCACCGAAGAAGTGGACCGGGGCCCCGTTGTTTCCCATGTGTCGGTGCCCATCACCGGGCCCGGATTCGACCGGCATTGGGAATCGCTGAAGGGGCAAGATCTGGAAGTGATCAAGAAAACTGAGGGGGAAGACTTCGCCCTCTTCCAGGCCATCCGTAGGGAACAATATCGCAGGGAGCCGTATCTATTGTTCGAGACCTTGCGAGCGGTTAGCCAAGGAGAGATCAAAGTCTCTGGGGGACAAGTACTGGACGCGTCGGGGGCGCCATTATCCGCCTCTATGCCCAATGGACTCTGTCTGGACCGTCAAATCGCCCAAGCGATAGCCGAAACTCTGATTGAAGACCCGGCTAAGAAAGAAGGCTAAGCCGACTTCTTTATCGGATGGGGCGGAAGTTCGATCTCCCGTCCGTCCTCGGCGAACATGCTAGGAGCAGCATTTCCTTCGATCGCATCACGGTCCACTACGCAGCGGACAACTTCGTCCAAAGACGGCAGGTCGTACATCACGTCCAAAAGTGTGTCTTCGATGACGTACCGCAAACAGCGTGCGCCGGTCTGGTGCTCTAACGCTCGTTCTGCCGCTGCTTCTAAGGCCTTTGCGGTGAATTCCAATTCAACGTCGTCCATCTTGAACAGATGTTGATACTGTTTCACGATGGCGTTCTTAGGCTCCGTGAGCACCCGGATCAACGAATCTTTGTCGAGAGATTTCAGGCCCACGGTCACCGGCAGCCTTCCCACCATCTCAGGGATGAAGCCATACCCTAGAAGGTCTTCGGGGATCACCTGGGTCAGCGCGCTTCCGTCCAGTTCCACGCCGTCTCGTCCGCCGGCCAAGAACCCCATTTGGGATGATCCGGCCCCAAGCCGATTGGCGACGATCTCTTCCAGGCCATCGAACGCGCCGCCGCAGATGAACAGGATGTGACGGGTGTCGATCTGGAGGAATTCCTGGTGGGGATGTTTGCGGCCGCCCTGGGGTGGCACGTTTGCGACGCAGCCCTCAACTATCTTCAGCAACTCTTGCTGAACGCCCTCGCCAGAAACGTCGCGGGTGATGGACCGGTTCAGGCCCTCTTTCCGCGCGATTTTATCCAATTCGTCGATGTAGATAATGCCATGCTCGGCGCGGTTCACATCCCAGTCTGCCGCCTGGATCAGCCTGAGGAGGATATTCTCGACATCCTCGCCAACGTACCCGGACTCAGTTAGGGATGTGGCGTCACACACTGCAAAGGGGACGTCCAGGGTGCGGGCCAAGGTTTCGGCCAAGAGGGTCTTGCCGCAGCCGGTGGGGCCAACGAGTAAGATGTTGGTCTTCTGGAGTTCGACATCGGAACCGCTGCGTTGGTGCCCATTCCAGATGCGCTTAAAGTGATTGTAGACCGCTACGCTGAGGGCCTTTTTCGCTTTCTCCTGGCCAACCACGTAGATGTCCAGGTTGGAATAGATCTCTCGCGGGGCCAGCGGTTTGGCCGGTTCGAACTTTTTGGGCGGCGGAGGAGTCTCCTCTTCCACCACTTGGCCAAGCACCCGGATGCAGTCGTAGCAGACCGCCGCCTTGCCTTCGCCGGCAATCACCATGTCCGAACGAGGCTGGGGTTTCTCACAGAATGAACACCGCGAAAGCCTGGTCCCACTTCTTCCGTTTGCCACACTCACCCCTCAAACCCTACACAGATCCATTTTGTTGTTTGCCGTTTAGGAATCTTTTTCTTCGATCCCCGCTGAACCAAGAATTTCGTCAACCAAAGAATACTCAACCGCCTGCTCGGCAGTGAGGTAGTAGTCGCGGTCGGTGTCCCGGGCGATCTTGTCGTAGGTCTGACCGGTGTTCTCCGACAGCATTGTGCGGATCTTGTCCTGCAGCCGGATGATCTCCCGGGCCGCGATCTCGATGTCTGTAGCCTGACCCTGAGCGCCGCCCATGGGTTGATGCATGTGGACCGTAGAATTGGGCAGCACGTAGCGCTTGCCCTTTTCCCCGCCCGAGAGAAGGATGGTGGCCATGCTGGCCGCCATGCCGATGCAGATCGTCGAGACTTCCGACTTAATCAGGTGCATGGTGTCGTAGATCGCCAAGCCGGCGCTTATTACGCCGCCGGGGCTGTTGATGTAGAGGTTGATGCCCTTGTCCGGGTCTTCCCTTTCAAGGAATAGGAGTTGGGCGATGATCAGGTTTGCCACCTGGTCATTGATGGGCGTTCCCAGGAATATGATCCGCTCTTTCAGTAGAAGGGAATATATATCGAATGCCCGTTCGCCCCTTGGGCTGGTCTCGATGACCATAGGCACGATTGATTGTGGTACGAATAGTCCGTTGGCGTTGGGAAGGTCTTGCATCGACGTGTGCTCCTTATTCTGTTGCTTATTCGGCCGGTGAAGATTCCTCTTCCGGTTCGGTTTCTTGATTTGTTTCTTCAGGTTCAGCGATGGCTGTGGCGGCGGATTCCCCACCCTGGGTAATCTCCACCAACCGGGCCATTATCTTCCGGTTCATCAGGGATGATCGGACCGACTCTTTGGCGTTCTCCGTATTCAGTGCCTGCCTCATAGCCGTTTCTGATTCGCCTGCGGTGGACGATATCAAGTTGGTGATCTCGCCTTCTACGTCTTCGTCGGAGATTTCGATATTCTCCAGATCGGCCAGCTTTCGCAGCACCAGCATTGTGTTCAGCCGCTCTTCGGCCTGAGGCTTCATCTGCTCCCTAAGTTCATCCTCAGTCTGGCCTGAATAACTAAGGTAGAGCTCCATGTCTATCTGCTGGTTGCGCAGGGACCTTTCGCGCTCCTCGTACATTAAATCCAATTCACGTTGATAGACCAGTACTGAGGCCTCGATTTTGGCCAGCTTTTTGAGCTCTTCGAGGCTGGACGCCTCCAGACGCCGGGTTTCATTCACCTCAGCTTCGTCGATGAGACGCTGCCGCACGAAGTCGGTGAGGGCTTCCAAACTCTCGTAACCATCGCGGACGCCCTTGGCGAATTCGTCGTCCAGCTCTGGCAGATTTTTCTCTTTAATGGCCAGAACTTCTACGTTGAACCTGCACTCTTTGCCGGCGTAGTTCTCCTGGGGGTAATCGTCGGGAACGGACAGCGTGAATTCCTTGTTCTGTTCTTCGGCCATGCCCTCCAGATAAACGGAGAAGCCGGGGAAGGGCATGTTGTTGTCCATGGCGGGGATGTAATCGATGCCGTTGTCATCGATGACTTCTTCGCCCTCGATGGATCCTTTGACGTTCATAGTAACCAGGTCGCCAAAGGCCAGCGGGCGTTTCACCGGTTCCCAGGGTGCCGACTCGAACCGCAGGTCTTCCAGCACGTGGTCCACCTGGTCGCCGGTGACTTCAACCGTTTCCCGCTCCAGGCGGATGGCCTGGAACTCGCCCAGCTCCACCACTGGCTCAAGGGGTACCACGGCTTTGAACGACACGGGGGCCATGTCGATAACTTCCAACTGGGGTTCCATGAAAGCCTGGATGTCTTCGTCCTTCAACACCTGGTCCAAAGACTCGGGAATCATGAATTCAAGCGCTTCGTGGACCAGAGCTTCCCGGCCCATGTGGCTCTCAACAACCGCCCGGGGGGCTTTGCCGGGGCGAAACCCGGGGATGCGGACGCGGCTGGCGACTCTTCTATACGACCGGTTGAGAAAGGGTTCCTCGTCGTCGGCATCCATGGATATGGTTAGGGTGACCTCTGTGGTTGTGACCGAGTCCTTAGTGACGTTCAACGCCTTTCCTCTCCGTAATATGCCTTGGCCGGGTGTGAAACGGCCATCAGATTCGAGTGGTTGATCTAGAGATCAAATGCCGGGCGCAGCGGTGGCCTTTTGGTGTGTTCGGGTAGACACGATTATAACATACCTTCCTTTTGGCACTCTCCATAATCAGCGTACAAAACGGACGCCGAATCTCATGGCCCGGCAGGGCCGGGGTCAGGCCCGTCAACTGCCTTGGGCCGGGCGTGGTCCCTTGGCTTGTTCTTAGATTTTGACCAAAAATGACATAAAATTAAAATTAGATTAAAACTCACACCAAATTTTATTGACGGTTATGTTTACAAGTTGGTACTGTCAGTTGCAATCGCATCGGCTAAACGGTAGCCGGGCGGCGGGGTCTACGGGTCAACTCCATGGATTCAAGCGCATTTCGGCCGGATTTACTGATGTGGATGTTGCCAGAAAGAAGTGATGTGACCGCCTCGATAAATGGGGCGGACGGGAGCGCCGGTGGCACAAGCAACCCTGACAAGACCAGAGGAATTGTCCCAAGAGCGACCAAGCTCTTGGCTAACGGAGTTTATGGACGAAACTGGTCATACATCCGATAGAGACCTACCGATCTCTCACCAGCCGGTCCTTCTGATGGAGACAGTCCATCGGTTGATGCTGCAAGAGGGCGGAGTCTATGTGGATGGCACCACCGGAGAAGGAGGCCATGCCCAGGCCATACTCCAAGCCGACCCACAGGTGAAAGCCGTGCTGGGAATCGACTGGGACTCCCGCTCCTTACAGACCGCCCAGTCCAGGTTGGCAGAGTTCGCCGGCCGGTTTATGCCCGCTCCGGGCAACTACGCCGACATGGTTGAACTAGCAGCGGAACAGAAGATCTGTGAGGTCAACGGCATCTTGTTGGACCTGGGGTTCTCTTCCCGCCAAGTGGAAACCCTCGGCTACGGACTGAGTTTCCAGACCGACGAACTGCTGGATATGCGATACGACCCAGATGGAGACCTGACCGCCGAAGAGATAGTAAACACTTACGACGAACGAGAACTAGGTCAGTTGATCCGGCGCTACGGGGAAGAACCTCAGGGCATGAGCATCGCCAGAGCCATCATCAAAGAGCGGCCGGTGACGACCACCGGCCATTTGGCTTCCATAGTAGGTGGGCTCTTGGGGCGTCAACCCGGCCAAAGGGTCAATCCGGCCACCAAGACGTTTCAAGCACTGCGCATCGAAGTCAACGATGAGCTCTCCAATGTGGAGCGCGGACTTGACGCTGCAATCGGCCTGCTGGCTGTCGAAGGCCGATTGGCAGTGATCAGTTATCACAGCCTGGAAGACCGGATTATCAAATCGTTTTTCAACAGCGAGGCAGCCACTTGCGTCTGCCCTCCCCGTTTGCCGGTATGTGTCTGCGGTCAGACGCCCCGTATCAGGATCATCAACCGACGGGTAATCAAACCGTCCGACGAAGAAGTCCAATCCAACCCGCGAAGCCGCAGCGCCAAACTGCGGGTGGTCGAGCGGATCTAGTCCGGCTATCAAACAGGAATATTGCGGGTGATCAAGCGGACCTAGCCCGTCGGTCAAACGGCAAGAATAAGGAAGGTGACAGGTTGGCAAGAGACACGTTTTATACAGCGGTCGACATCGGCACTGATAAAGTTACCTCCATCATGGCCCGTGTGGGTACCGAGGGAGAACTCAAGGTGCTGGGCACTGGAGTTGTAACCTCCCAGGGTATGCAGAGGGGCCGGATCGAGAACATCGAAGAAGTCCAAGAGACGGTCCGAGCCGCCATGGAAGAGGCCCAGCGGTATGTCGGGAACGGTGCGCCCTCCGGTGTGTATACCAGTGTCACCGGGACTCACCTGAGTTCACTGAACACCAAAGAAGTGGTGGACAACCCCGATGACGTGGGCGACATCTCCGGCAAATTGCTAGACCGTTTGCTGCGGGGATCCTTCCCTGACGTAGGCCCGAACCAAGAAGTCCTGCACGTGATTCCCATCGGCTATCACGTCGATGGCATGTCAGGCATCCGCAATCCGGTAGGCCTGCACGGCAACTTGGTTGAAGTGGAAGCCCACGTGGTAATGGGCGAGTCTGTGGCCCTGAAGAACACCACCAAGGTGATCGAGGCCAACAAAGCAACCGTGAAGCAGATGGTGCTCCATTCTCTGGCATCCGCCGAAGCGACCCTGAGCGGAGACGAACGGGAGATGGGAGTTGTGTTGGTCGATATCGGCGGCGGGACCACTGACATCGTCATATATCGTCAGGGCCAGCCCTGGTACTCGGCAGTGATCCCGCTGGGTGGAAGTCAGCTGACGCGGGACCTCTCCGTAGCCCTGAAAACGCCGCTATATATGACCGAAGAGATGAAAATCAAATGGGGCAGCGTGATGCCCGAGTTGGTCGCGGCCGAAGAAGAAGTCGTGATTCCCAGTTTCCAGGGACAGCCCAAGCATTCCCTGTCACGTCGCATCTTGTGCTCGCCGCTGCATGACAGGATGTTGGAACTTATAAAGTTGATCGTATTGAAAGTGAGACAGTCCGGACTCAGAGAACTCCCCACCGGTGGTCTGGTGCTGACCGGAGGAGGGTCCGAGATGACCGGGCTGGCGGACCTGGTCCAGAAAACCCTGGGGGGATCAGTCCGAATAGCTTATCCGGAGGGTATCGCTGGTCTGCCGGCACAGCTCAGAAAACCGGCCTTCTCGGCCGCTGTTGGGCTGCTCCTCTGGGGAATAAAACACCAGGGCGAAACACGGTCTTCCTTGAATGGAGGCCGATCGATAATGGGTAGCAAATCTTGGCGATGGGGGTTGGGCAGGAAAAAAGCAACCGCAACGAGGTAGCGCCATATTAGTCGCCGTCGCCTAATACTTGCGCCGGCGCTCCGGGAATCGCCCGGATATAGGCCCAGTAAGATCGGCCAAATGGCCAAA
>DCWQ01000050.1:58306-132391 GCA_002328185.1 Dehalococcoidia bacterium UBA2158 | reverse complement strand
GGCCAAATGGCCAAAAGGGGCCCGTCAGAGGCTCCATACACTAATCAAATGTGAAGATGGGAGGACCTAGAATGGTACAAGACAATTCGGCAGCCTGGGAGCCCGCCAAAGACGCAGGGAATGTCTTTGATATGGTTCAGGAGATCAACGCAGGCTCCCCCAATATCAAAGTTATGGGGATCGGCGGCGGCGGTGGTAACGCCGTAAGCCGCATGTTCAAAGACAAACTGCCCGTGGTTGAGTATTTCAGCGTGAATACCGACGCCCAGCACCTGTTCCGCTGTGACGTTTCTCACCGCCTGGCTATCGGCCAGAACCTGACCAGAGGCCTGGGTTCTGGTGCCAATCCCGACCTGGGACGGCAAGCAGCCGAAGAGAGCCGCCACGACATCGAGAAAGCGCTTGAAGGCGCAGACATGGTCTTCTTGGCCGTGGGCATGGGTGGCGGGACCGGCACCGGCGCCGCTCCGGTGATCGCTCAGATCGCCAAAGAGTCAGGCGCTTTGACCGTGGCCGTGGTGAGCCGCCCCTTCTCCTTCGAAGCCAATATGCGGAAGAAGAATGCTGAAGAGGGCATTGCCCGGCTGAAAGACCAGGTTGATACCTTGATCGTGATCGATAACGACCGGCTGCTGCAGCTAAACTCCCAGGGTGAGCAGACCTACACCTGGGAAGACGCTCTGAAGATGGCCGACTCGGTTCTACAACAAGGCATCCAAGCGATCGCTGAGGTGGTGACCGTCCCCGGCGAGATCAACGTTGACTTCGCTGATGTCCGCACCATCTTGAACAACGCCGGTCCAGCCTGGTTGGCCATCGGCCGGGGCAAGGGCGAGAACCGGGCAGTGGATGCGGCGCGCCAGGCGACCAAGAGCCCCCTCTTGGATATCTCCATGGACGGAGCCAAGCGAATTCTCTTCGTCATCTCCGGCGGACCGACCCTGACCCTTCAGGAAGTCCAGGACGCCGCAAAGGTGATCCAAGACATGTCCGACCCCGACGCCAACATCATCTTCGGCACCTGCCGGGATGCCAAGCTGGACGATGAAGTCAAGATCACCATGGTTGCCGCGTCGTTCCCGGTCATGGCCGAGAACCAGCAGCTACGTGAGGACGAACTGGAACGGTTGCTCCAAGACGTCGTCCCGCAAACGGAAGAAGAACTGGATGTGCCGAGCTTCCTGCGGCGGCAGTCCGGTAACAAAAACCGGGGCTTTTTCCGCTAAAATCCGTCCGTAACTCAAAGGCTCCCGGAATCACCGGACATGCTAAGGTAGAAAGACGGAACCGCTACATCAGTGGTGGTGTCGCACCGGGCCGGGAGCCCATCAAAAACAGAGTAATGTTCTCGGAAGCCTAAACGCACTACTTTCCTTTATATACAGCACCCAATCAGGCGCCGGGAATCATCTTTCGACCGCTCTCCGATTAAGGAGAGCGGTCTTTTTCTGTGTTTTGAATCCTCGTGGAGCACCAAACGGCAGGCATGTTACGAATAACGATGGGGATTGACAAGTTAATTATCGGTATTTACACTCAAGGCACTATAGATAGTAGGTTTAGTTAACAATAACACTATATCTAGTATTTAAAACGAATTTAAAGAAAGTATAAAAAAGCAACCAAAGAATGCACTGCCCATTTTGCGGCCACCCCCATTCCAAAGTCACCGACTCCCGGGTGGTGGAGAGCGGGATCCGGCGACGGCGTGAGTGCCAGCGCTGCGAACTACGGTTCACAACCTACGAAAGAGTCCAAGCCGCTCCTCTGATGGTGTCCAAACAAGACAACCGGAGAGAGGAGTTCAACCGTGAAAAACTTATATCAGGGATCAGGAAAGCCTGCACCAAGAGACCGGTGGCCTCTCGGACGGTGGACAAAATGGTCGAGGACATAGAGGCCGAATTACAACATCTAGGAAATGCGGAGGTATCAACCGCGACGCTGGGCACCTTGGTGATGGAAAGGCTCCGCGAACTGGATCGGGTGGCTTACATCCGTTACGCCAGCGTCTACCGAGCCTTCCAAGACATAGAGAGTTTCGAGGAGGCGGTCCGGGACCTGCGGGATGATGCACAGTTGCCCCTATTGGACATGCCGCCGGTCCTGCCCAAGAAAAAGCGCAGGCGGGCGGTTGAACCGGAAGCACAGTTCCACCCAACTCAGAGGCCCGCTCCAAGGAAGCCCTCAGGCAAGGAAGGCACTGGAGAAAAGGACACGGACGGCCGGGAGATCGGCAGTTCTCAACCGGGCCTGATTAATCAGGGATAGATACACACTATGAAGCACTATTCGAACATTCCACCCAAGGAGGCCCAGAGATGAACAGAAGCTTACAGTATTCAGCCCTGACCAGACTATTGACCCTGAACAACCAGGTCCATGACCTGGAGAACGAGATGTTGGCGGAGTCAGTCCCTGTTGGCGCCAGGGGCGCTATGATCGCGGCCCAGATGGCTTCGGGAAGCCGTATCGCGGAGATCCAAGAAGAGATTGACCGGACCACCCGCGCGAGCCTGGCCACCTGTTGGCTCGGCAACTCGGATGACGAGGACGAGGAATACGGACTTTAATCTCTTCCTTATATACAGGGAGGTTCCGATAGATCGGGACATCTATGGGTTGTGTTTAGGATAGTGTGATGATTTGGGGGCGTCCCGATTTATGGGACGCCCCCCTTTGATTAAAAGCCCTTGCGGCAACCGCCCGCCGGCCCCAGACCCACTGGAAAATGGACGATCTACCCCCTCCTTCTCCCGAATTTTAAAATAACTCAGCCGCTGATTTTCCTCCAAATTCCCCGCATATACCGTTCCCAAAAACCCCGGAACCAACCCTCCGATTTTGATGTTTTCGGCCTACATTTTCCTCGAAATTCTATTGACTTCCCCCAAACCCGGAAGTAGAATTCGCCTACTACGTTTTGTAGTTCGGGAAACACAAACCACATCATGTTGTGGTATGTGACATAACCTAGACCCCTATATGTGGTATGTTGTAGACAGTATTTAACACTGGGACACCTTCGCTGGAACCAGTTGTCGATTCCCTGCCTGGACTGACAATCCGATGGCGAAAATCCCGACCTCCGATGCTACAAATAAAGTTCAGTTTTGGGGCGGGGTCGACCCACTGTCCATCTCCTTCTGACATTAAAGAGGAACATCGAAATGACCGCCACTCATCAAGGACCAGGAACGCAATCCGAGACCAACCTAAGTATCCAGGAAAGACGCCAACGCATCGCGACGGCTCTTGAAGCCGCTGGTATAGCCCAGCAGACCAACGAACGCGCCACGGAGCTGACCACCAACGCCAACGTGGTGTTGGAGAGGCGTTATCTTTCCAAGGACCGTGAGGGCAACATCCTGGAAGACTTGGTGGGCATGTTCCGACGAGTGGCCAAGAATTTGTCCGAAGCGGACATGAACTACGGCGCCACCGAGGCAGAGCGAAAAGCCACCGAGGACAAATTCTTCATGGCCATGCGGCGTCTGGAACTTCTGCCCAATTCCCCTACGTTAATGAATGCCGGACGGGAACTCCAGCAGCTATCGGCGTGTTTCGTGCTGCCCATTGACGATAATTTGGGGTCCATCTTCGACAAGGTCAAGCAGACCGCGTTGATCCACAAGAGCGGCGGCGGGACTGGATTCTCTTTCAGCCGTCTCCGACCGGAGGGGGATGTTGTTGGTTCCACCGGCGGCATCGCCAGCGGCCCGGTCAGCTTCATAAGGGCATTCGACGCCGCCACCGACGTGGTGAAACAGGGCGGGACCCGCCGCGGTGCCAACATGGGCATCTTGAACGTCAACCATCCCGACGTCGAGAAGTTCATCAAGGCCAAGGAAGACGGCAAGAACCTGAGTAACTTCAATGTATCTGTTGCCGTGAACAAAGACTTCATGGAGCGGGTCAAGGCCGATCAAGAGTATGACCTGGTTAACCCGCGCACCGGGCGGATCACCGGCCAGCGCAACGCCCGAGAAGTGTTTGACCTGCTGACCAACATGGCCTGGAAGACTGGCGACCCAGGCCTGATATTCCTGGACGTGATCAACCGGGACAACCCCAACCCCCAGTTGGGTGAGATCGAAAGCACCAACCCGTGCGGCGAGCAACCCCTACTGCCCCACGAGTCCTGCAACCTGGCGTCGATCAATGTTGCCCGGATGGTCACCATCGCCGACGGCGACACAGTAATGAACTGGGATCGGTTGGACGAAACCGTAGATATCGCCGTTCATCTGTTGGATAACGTCATTGACATGAACGACTACCCCATCCCTGAGATCGAGGAGATGAGCAAGAAGACCCGGCGCATCGGCCTTGGCGTCATGGGACTTTCCGACCTCCTTATAGAGATGGGCGTCCGGTACGACTCCGACGAGGCCCTCGAGCTCACCGGACAGGTGATGCGCCGCATCCAAGAGCGGAGCCACCAGGCGTCCACGGACCTGGCCGTCAAACGGGGTTCCTTCCCTGCCTGGGAAGGCAGCATCTACAACCGGGACGGCAACTCGCACCCCATGCGCAACTCAGCGCCGACCACCATCGCGCCCACCGGCACCATCAGCATCATCGCTGGGGCCTCCAGTGGCGTAGAGCCTTTGTTCGCCCTGAGCTATGTGCGCAACGTCATGGACAACACCAAGCTGGTCGAAGGCAACCCTTACTTCGAGGCGGTGGCCCGTCAGGAAGGCTTCTACTCCGAAGAATTGATGGAAGACCTGGCCCGCACCGGCAGCCTGGAAGAGATGGACATCCCCGATTGGGTCAAAGACGTTTTCCGGGTCTCCCATGACATTGCCCCCGACTGGCACGTAAAGATGCAGGGCGCTGTCCAGGAATACATCGACAACTCGGTCTCCAAGACCATCAACTTCCCGAATGACGCAACTGTCGAAGAGATCGCCGGCGCCTATATGATGGCCTACGAACTGGGCTGCAAGGGCATCACGGTCTACCGCGACGGCAGCAAGGACGGGCAGGTGCTCAGCACCGGCGGGACCGGCGCTTCAGAGACCGACGAAGCCGAGGATATCCTGGCCCCCCGCAAACGGCCCCAGTCCATTCGCGGAGTCACCGAGCGAGTGCGCACCGGCCACGGCAACATGTATGTAACCATCAACTTCGACGAGGCGGACACGCCCTTCGAGTTATTTGGCAACCTGGGCAAGGCCGGCGGCTGCGACTCGGCCCAATTGGAAGCCATCTCCCGGCTAGTGTCCCTGGCATTGCGCTCGGGTATCGAGCCGACCACGGTCATCGAGCAACTACGGGGCATCACTTGTTGCCCGGCGTGGGACGAAGGCACTCTGGTGCGCTCCGGCCCTGACGCGGTGGCCCTGGCGTTGGAACGCCACACCGGCGGCTCCCATGGACGTGACAATTCCGGACAGCACACAAGTGAAGTCCAGTTGAAGTTCACGCCCCAAACCGTAACCAATGGAAACGGGAACGGCCACGCCAAAGGGATCTTGAACCCTCGCAAGTGTCCGGAGTGCAATACCCCTGTCATCTTTGAAGAGGGATGCATGAAGTGCGTTGCGTGCGGCTGGAACAAGTGCGAATAACGGCTTAGGGCCAGCGCAAGTAGATACCGGGCAAGCGGGTATTGGATAAGAAGTGTATAGGGGAGAGACCTTAAACGGACATTAAGGGCGGCCTGGCTGGTGCAGGGTGGGTTGTGTGGAGGCCGACTGCTGCTGTGGCTAATCGAGTCTCATGGGTGGTGCGGTTCTTGTACCAGCCTGGCTGCCTTCCCAGAGCCCCCGGCGGCCAATGCCGGGGGCTCTTTTTTGGGCCCGTTTGATCTGAAGAGAACCAACCAATTTATCTAAGTACTCGGTTCCCTTTTTTCGAAGAAAACCAACCATACCATACAAATCAAGGGGGATAAAACCCTGCCCGTGCTATAATTCCGGCCCGTCTGGGCCTCTTGATTACATAACTATTCAAAAACCAACTAGATTCGTCGGATAGCCCATTAAGCTGAGGTCTGTGCCCGATGATTGGGGCCGAAGGAAAACGTCATGACTTCCGCAAAGAAACCAGCCATAGCCATCACCATGGGTGACCCCTGCGGCATCGGCCCGGAGGTCGTGGTCAAGGCCATGGCCGACCACCAAGTTTATGCCACCTGTCGTCCGCTGGTCGTGGGCAACGTCTATGCCATGGAACTGGCCGTGTCTCTCACGGGAGCTCCGGTAAAGATTAATGAGGTGGGCGATCCTGCCGCGGCGGGACTGGAGCCGGGCGTGATCGACGTTGTGGACATCCACAACCTGAACCCGGAAGACATCACCGTAGGCGAGATCAGCCCCACCTGTGGCCAGGCGGCCATGGAGTGGGTGACCAAGGCTGGAGAACTTGCTCTGGCCGGCGTGGTTGATGCCCTAGCCACGGCGCCCCTGAACAAAGAAGCCGCCAGTCTGGCTGGCTACAAATCCATCGGCCACATGGAACTGCTGCAGGAACTGTCCAAGAGCACTTTGGCCGCCACCATGCTGATGGCCAAGAATCTGCGAGTCGTCCATCTGAGTACCCACCGGTCCCTAAGCCGGGCCTGCGATCTGGTCAAGAAGGACCGCATCCTTGAGTACCTGAAACTTACCCATGAGAGCTTCGTGACCTACGGATTCAAGAACCCTCGGGTAGCTGTGGCGGCCCTGAATCCCCACGGAAGCGACGGCGGCCTGATGGGTGACGAGGAAGCGTCAGAGATCGCCCCGGCTGTAGAGGCTGCGATAGCTGATGGCATAAATGCCATCGGACCCATTCCGGCCGACATCATTTTCCATCAGGCCATTCAGGGCCAATATGACGTGGTGCTATGCATGTACCATGACCAGGGACACATCCCGGTTAAGGTCTATGGCTTTGAAGAAAGCATCACCGCCAACCTGGGCCTCCCCTTCGTGCGGACATCCGTCGACCATGGCACGGCCTTCGACATCGCGGGCAAAGGGATAGCCAGCCACGAGAGCATGTTGGAGTCCATCCGTCTGGCGGTGGCATTGGCCCAGGGCAACGGCCTGGCTGATTTCTGAGGAGCTTCCCAAGGCCATCAGACACGGTACGACGCCTTTGGCTCCCAGCTTCGGTGATATAATGGTGCCGGGCATCTGACTGTGGTTTTAATTAGGCGTAGACCCACCGCCCGTTAGGAAAAAGAAATGAAAGTGGCGTTTATCGGTGGAGGCAAGATGGCTGAAGCCATTCTCCACGGCGTCTTGTCCGGCAAAGTGGCGGCCCCTCAGGACGTCAGCGTAGGTGAGCCTGTGTCCGGGCGGCGCGAGTACCTGATTAACGAATTCGACGTCCTTGCAGACGCCGACAACCTCAAAACAGCTAAAGATGCCGACCTGGTGGTCTTCGCGGTCAAACCGCAGGACCTGGGCTCGGTCATGGGCCAGTTGAAAGGCCACCTAGGCCCTCAGCAGGCCGCTCTTTCCATAGTTGCCGGTGCCAAGATGGAAACGTTGGCCACGGGGCTGGGCCACCAGTCAGTCATCCGCGTGATGCCCAACACCCCCGCTCAGATCGGCGAAGGCATGACCCTTTGGACTTGCTCTGACGGCGTAGACGACTCCCGACGAGAGATGACCAAGTCTGTCCTTGGAACCATTGGGCAGGAGATCTACGTATCAGATGAGAAGTACATGGACATGGCCACCGCACTCAGCGCCAGCGGGCCGGCCTACGTGTTCTTGTTCATCGAGGCCCTGATCGACGCCGGGGTTTACGTTGGTATGCCCAGAAACATGGCCCGCACTCTGGCGCTGCAAACCGTTTTCGGCAGCACCAAGCTGGTCATGGACACCGGCATGCACCCGGCGGAATTGAAAGATATGGTGGTCTCTCCGGGTGGCACCACGGCAGAGGCTTTGAAAGTGCTGGAAGACCGGGGCGTTCCCGCGGCCATCGTCAGCGCCGTGGACGCGGCATACCGTAAATCCGTACAACTGGGACAGGGGTAAAGAGGTTAGATATTGGCCGGACTGATCAACGCGATAATAACCCTATTCACCATCGCCATCTTCGGCCGGGTGATCCTAACTTTCATAACTCCCCTTAGCGGCGCCCGGCCCCATCCCGTCCTTGTCACCATCAACTCCTTTGTGTTTCAGATCACCGAACCGGTCCTCGGACCCATCCGCCGCAGCCTGCCCAGCTTTGGCGGCTTCGACTTCAGCCCGATGGCGGTGCTGATCATTCTGATACTGTTGCGCCGAGTAGTGGATTCAGTCCTTTAGACTTTGTTCCGCGACCTCCGCCTACCCGCCTTGACCAAGCTACCTCAGGTTCCTAGAATGGCCTCATATATCCTATAATTGGTCACCATTTCTGCTCTGGATCTGAAAGAAGATGCACCGACAAGAGATGCTTAAAGGCAACACCGACACCCTGCTCCTGGCCCTTCTTGAGAATGAGGCCATGTATGGCTATCAGATCGTGAAGGAAGTCGACCAAAGAAGCAGCGGTTACTTCGCCTTCAAAGAGGGAACCCTCTACCCAGCGCTACACCGACTGGAGAAGGCCAAGCTGATCGAAGGGCGCTGGGAGGGCACTCCCAACAATGTGCGCCGCCGTTATTACCTGATCACCGCGAAGGGGCAAGAGGCCCTGGTAGACCGCCTATCGGAATGGCATCGCTTCACCAACGCCATGGACTCCATAATGCGTCCTGGGGCCAGCCCCGAGGCCCGGTAGGTACACGCCATGCCATTTGAGGTGACGAACTACTTGCATGCGCTGGCCCGGAGGCTCCACCTTGATCCCGCTGAGAAGGATGAGATCATCCAGGAGCTGGAAGCGCACTTGGAAGACAAGGCCGCCGAGTTGGAGACCCAAGGGGTCGACCCCGAGACGGCGATGGCCCGCGCCGTCGAGGAGATGGGCGCTCCCAACGCGGTCGCCCGGGGGATGTACGAGGTGCACAGCCCAGGAGTCTGGCGTGACGTTCTCCTGTCCACCATCCCCCACTTTCTGTTGGCCGCTTTCTTTGCGCTCCACCTATGGAGCCATTACTTCTTGGTCTCGTTGCTGCTGATCGCCATCGCATTTGTCACCTGGCGCAACTGGTGCGCCGGCAGCCCCAGCAAATGGTCGTATTCGTGGATGGGTTACTCCCTGGCGGCGCCTGCGCTATCCTGGCTCTTATCGTTAATAACTCTCGGCTATGGCGCCTGGACGCTGCTCACCACCGGGCGGTTACCATTCAACATGGTGCTATTCTTCCTGCTCATCGGATATGTGCCCTTCTCCATGTGGATCATGGCCAACGTCATTTTCAAAATGGTCAAAAGAGACTGGCTGCTGGCGTCCCTCACAGCATTGCCTTTCCCCTTCCTCACTTCATGGGTATTGTTCCTGAACTGGCAGGGTGGCCTCTGGAGCGAGCACGCAGAGCGCATGCAGGATTCCGATACCGCCAGGGCGTTCATCTTCGTGGCCATGGCCGTGACCACCGCCGTATTCTTGAAGGTGGGGCCCCGGTTGCTGCGGATCGGACTGCTCACGGTGACCACCTCCATCCTGGTGATAATCACATCTGCGTCATTGCCGGTGAGCCTGAGCGCGTTGGCCGTGGTCTTGATGATCGTCGCCTCTCTAGCCTTCCTGCTGAGTCCGGCGATGCTGGAGTCCAAGTTGGATAGCAGGCGGTACGGGGCGGAGGACATCGGTGAATTGCCGGAGGCTTGGCCCCCCGACGAAGGATATTCGTCGTCATAGTTCTCTGCCGTATTCCTCGAAAACTTCTATTGAATCTATCGAAGCATTGGACGTAACAGATTGGACGACCAATTAAACAAAGATGTGGCGTTGCTGCGCCAAACGTTGGACGATGACCTGTCCATATCCCAGCCGCGGATGCCACAGCAGCCCTTGCTGGTGGCCATGTGCGGTCTGCCGGGCACGGGCAAGTCCTATTTCGCGGCCAAACTGACTGAACAAGTCCCGTTTCTCATCCTGGAGACCGACCGGCTGCGCAAGGTGCTGGTTGAGCACCCCAGATACTCAACACAAGAACACCGCCGGGTGTTTCGTTCCTGCTACCAACTTATTCAGTACTATCTGATCAACGGCTACAGCGTCCTCTTCGACGCCACCAACCTCAATGAAGAGTTCCGGACTTATCTATACGACATAGCGGAAGCAACCCACGCGCCCCTGGCACTGGTGCACGCCACGGCGCCCGAGAACACGGTCAGGCGCAGGCTGAAGCAACGCAAAGCCGACCGGCACGCCAACACTTACTCCGATGCGGGGTGGCTGATCTACACGCGGCTGGCTCCGGTGGAAGAACCTGTGCAGCGTGACCATTACGCGCTGGACACCTCCAAGGACATCTCGCCGGTGCTGGACGAAGTGGCTGAGTGGGCCAAATCCAATGGCCAGCTAAAACTAGACTGATAGACAGGTGCATAGTCTCTATGACGACAACGAAACCTGAGGCAGCCAAAGCTAAGAAATCTACCAAATCCGCTAAGACTGAAGTGCTGGCGATCGATGTTCAGTCAGCCGATCTCACTGACATTGAAACCCCGGCACTGGTTGTAAACCTGTTTAGGGGCGTCAAGAAGCCGGGCGGCGCCACCGGGGCTGTGGACAAGGCGCTGGGCGGGATCATCACCCAGTTGATCGAGGACGGGGAGATCAGGGGCAGCGCCGGCGAGACCACCCTGATCCACACCTTGGGCAAGATCAAGCCCAGCCGGGTACTAGTGGCCGGACTGGGCCCACGGGACAAATTCGACGTTCAAGTAGTGCGCCGAGTGTCCGCGGAAGTCGTCCGGTTCCTGCGCCGCAAGGGAATCTCCAGCACCGTTACCATCGCCCACGGTGCCGGCATTGGCGGGCTGGACCCCCAAGAGTCGGGCCAGGCCATCGCCGAGGGCGCGCACCTTGGCCTTTACAAATTCGGGACCTACCTGACCAATAATGGCGATGCCACCACCGAGTTTGAACGCCTGACCGTGGTGGAATTGGATACAGCCCGCGCCAAGGCCATCGACGCGGGAGTAAAGCTGGGCTGCACCGTGGCCCAGGCAGCCATAACCGCCCGCAACATGGTCAATGAGCCCGCCAACCACATGACACCTTCACGCATGGCAGACGTGGCCCGGAAAGTGGCTTCAGAACGAGGCCTCAATATAGAGATAATGGAAAACGCCCAGATGAAAAAGATGGGTATGGGCGCGTTCATGGGCGTGGCCCAAGGCACCAACGAACCGGCAAAGCTGATCATCCTGCGCTACGACGGAGACCCCGGCCACCCGGAGAACAACCTGGGGCTCATCGGCAAGGGAATCACATTCGACACCGGCGGCATTTCCCTGAAACCCCCCGGCGGCATGGAAGCCATGAAGGGCGATATGGCCGGTGGCGCCTCAGTCATAGGCGCTATGGAAATCATCGGTCAGACCAAGCCCAAGATAAACGTGCTGGCGGTCATCGCCGCTACTGAGAACATGCCCGGTGCCTCCGCCCAGCGTCCTGGAGACGTGGTCAGGGCCATGAACGGCAAGACGATCGAGGTCATCAACACCGACGCTGAAGGCCGCCTGGTGCTGGCCGACGCCCTTTGTTACGCCCGGGAGCAGGGCATCACCCGGCTGGTGGACGTGGCGACTCTGACGGGAGCCATGGTGACCACACTGGGCAAGGCCTGCACCGGAATTATGGGCAACGACGACACGCTGGTCCAGCAGACCATTGACGCCGGAAAGAAGACCGGCGAGAAGTTCTGGGAACTACCCATGTTCGACGAATACAAAGACTTGATCAGGAGCGACGTCGCCGACATGAAGAACAGCGGCGGACGGCAGGCTGGCTCCATCAGTGCGGCCCTGCTCTTGGCCGAGTTCGTGGATGGCGCCGCCTGGGTCCACCTGGACATCGCCGGCACTTCCACCTCAGACAAGGTGTCCGGATACCTGGTCAAAGGCGCCACCGGAGTGCCCGTTCGCACCCTGGCACAATTGGCCGCGGACCTGGCGGCAGCATCCAAACCCAAAAAATCAAAAACCAAAGCCAAGTAAGGGAGATAACCCGTGACCAGTTCATATGAGACCATCGGCCGTCCGGTGGGCCGCGCGGAAGGACCCGCGAAAGTCACTGGCCAGGCGATTTTCCCTGCCGACGTGAACTTGCCCGGCACCCTAGTGGGCAAGTGCCTGCGCAGTCCTTTCCCCTACGCCAAGATCGTGTCCATCGACCCGGACTCAGTCACGGCAGCCCGGCAGGTGTTTGGCGTCCATACTGTCTTGACCGCTGACGATATCCCGCCCCATTTGGTGGGCCGAATGCTCCGCGACATGCCCATCTTGGCCCGGGACGTTGTCCGTTTCGCCGGCCAGAAAGTGGTGGCGGTGGCCGCAGAAGACGATGACATCGCTGAAGAAGCCTTGAACCTCGTCCAGATCGAGTACGAAGAACTTGAACCCATCCTGGATCCGTCGGACTCGATCAAACCCGGCGCGCCCGTGCTCCATCCCAATTTTACTGACTATGTCGGCATCCCCGACGGCGTGCAAGCCTACCCCAACGCTGCAGGCCATGGCCAATGGAAGAACGGCGATGTTGAGCAGGGATTCGCCGAGGCCGACCTGATATTCGAGCATACCTTCAAGACTAACCACCAACACCAGGCCTACATAGAACCCCATGCCTCGGTGGTCTTTCTGGACAACACCGGACGGGTGCAGACCTGGGTCAACAGCAAGATGCCGTTTCAGGTGCGCCAGCAGCTCTCTGAAGGCATCGATATGCCCACCGACCAGATACGCGTAAATCCGACCACCATCGGCGGGGATTTCGGCGGCAAGGGCGGGTTCATGGACACCCACCTGGGCTTCTGGCTGTCCAAGACCACGGGCCGCCCCGTGCGCATGGCCATGACCTACATCGAAGAACTGATGGCCGGCAACCCGCGCCATCCGGCGGTGATGACCTTCAAGACCGGGGTCAAGAAAGACGGCACCATCACGGCCCGGCAAGCGCACCTGGTCTATGACAGCGGCGGATACGCGGCCTTCAAGCCTCAGAGGGGTGTGACCTACGGCTCCCGGTGCCTGGGGCCCTACAAGATTCCCCATGGGCATATTGATTCGTACGTGGTCTACACCAACCAGGTGCCCTGCGGCAGCATGCGTGCGCCCGGGGATCCCCAGTCCATCTTCGCCGCCGAAACCCAGATAGACCTCATCGCCCGTGCATTGGGTATAGACCCCCTCGAATTTAGGCGCAAGAACCTAGTCCAGGACGACGACGCATCCCCCATGGGCCATTACTGGCAGAACATCATGGGTCTCCGGACCATGGACGCCGCCGTGAAAGAGTCCGGATATGTAGATGCAAAACCAAAGACGCCAGGAAAGCTCACCGGCCGGGGCATGGCCGTCTGCGAACGGCACGTCGGGGCTGGAAGCTCGACCGTCAGGATATCCATCGACTCCGACGGGGTAGTCACCCTATACACCGCCCTGCCGGACACTGGCTCCGGTTTCTACACCGTGCTGCGCCAGATATTGGGCCAAGAGTTGGGCGTGGCCTATGATGAGATCGAGCTGGAGAACTGGAGCACCGACGACGTGGACTTCGAGACCGGAGTCGGCGGCAGCCGCGTAACCCACGTGGCTGGCCAGGCCGTCTACCGCGCCGCCCAGGAATTGAAACGCCAGTTGGTGACCGTGGCTGCCGACTCCTTTGGCTGGTCTGAGGGCGAAACTGGCTTCTCCCAAGGCCAGGTGACCGCGCCGGGCCAGACTTCGGTTAGTCTGGCAGACATGGTCTCGCGTTCCGGAGGGCTCCTGGAAGCGGATCACACCTACGACTCGGAACGGGACGAAGATATCACCGTGTTCTGCGTCCAGATCGCCGAAGTGGACGTGGATGTGGAAACCGGACAGGTGCAACTGACGAAGTTCACCACTGCCCATGACGTCGGCGCCATCTTGAACCCGCTGGGGCACCAGAGCCAGATAGACGGCACTGTCATGCAAGGTATCGGTTACGCCCTAACCGAGGACCTGCAATATGACGACGGGCACGTAACCACTCTCTCCATGGGCGAGTACAAGATACCGACCATGCCAGACATGCCGGAGCTCCGCACCGTGCTGGTCCAGAGTGAAAGCGGTGGCCCGACCCCCTACGGCGGCAAGTCCATCGGCGAGCAGGGGATCAGCTCCGTGGCCCCGGCCATCATCAACGCCATCCTGGACGCAACCGGCGTCAGTATCACGGAAATTCCCGTAAGCTCTGAGAAGCTATTACGGGCGATGGAAGAAATACGCGCTATAGACTAACCCTTGGTGTATAATTCCCGCTAACAAAGACTAAGCCTCGAAACGACTACGGAGGAAAACAATCATGCCAAGTATCGATTCTCTGGGACACGTTGGAATCTACGCAGAAGACCTCATGAAGATGCGGGATTTCTACACCCGAGTCATCGGCCTCACCATCTCTGATGAAGATTTGGAAGAGCGCGGAATGACCTTCTTCACCGCTGACAAAGACCGTGAGCACCACGAATTCGTGCTGATGAAGGGCCGCGTCACTCGGGACGACGCCAAAGTCATCCAGCAGATATCCTTCATAGTTCCCTCGTTGGACGACCTGAGGGAGTACAAAGAGCGCCTGGAAGCTGAGCCCGGCGTATCGGTCGAACGCATCGTCAGCCACGGCATCGCCTACGGCATGTACTTCTTCGACCCCGAAGGCAACCGCATCGAGCTGTATGTGAAGACTCCGTACAAGGTCCCCCAGCCCTTGGGCGACCCTATCGACATCAACGCGCAGACCGACAAAGAGATAGACAAAATCGCCAGGGACCGCATCCCAGCCTAGTTTCTTTTTAGGGTACTTCGATGCCCAGGCTGAAGGCCGAAAGGTGGACCGCTTTCATAGAAACTAGCGAGCCTGCCTCTCGGCCTTTTTATTTAGAATCTTAGTTAGACCATTCATGCGCAACGCCCGAACCGCAAAGTACGAAGACCTCCCCGGCAGTTACCACATCTTCAAGTGGCGGATACTGCTGGCCTTCGCCTTCTTCTATCTGTTCCTCTACATGGGCCGCTTTAACTTCTGGCCCGTCGCCCCGCTGGTCAAAGAAGACCTGTCGCTCAGCAACCTCGAAATCGGCCTGGTAAATACCCTGCTCCTGTGGGGATTCGGCCTAGGAGACCTGGTCCACGGACGCCTGGCAGAGAATTACGGCCTGCGCTTGTGGGTGATGATCGGTGCCATTCTCACCACCGTCTTCAACGTCATCACGAGCTTCGCCACTTCGGCCGTGACGATGGCTATACCTTGGGGCATCGCCGGGTTCGTGAACGCCGCCTGTTGGGCACCTGGTATCAGCATGATCTCCCAATGGTGGCCTCGGCGGAACCGCGGCATGGCGATGGGCATCGTCGGCACTGCGGCCGGCGGCGCGATGGTCATGATGTGGTGGATCTCCGGCTACGTCGGCGCCGAATGGGGCTGGCGCGCGTCCTTCCGATATCCCCCGATAATCATCGCCGTTTTGGGCATCGCCTTTTATTTCGTTGCCAAAGACCGGCCATCCGAGGTGGGCTTGCCCGAGTATATTGAGGAAGACCAGGTCTCCGCCACTCCGGAGGCCATAGACCCTGAGCGCCTCAAAGGACTTGGCCCCTACAAGGAATTGCTGTCCAATCCCAGGTTCTTGTTGGCCAGCCACGTCAAAGGACTGGAGAACGTCGTCCGCTACGGCCTGACCACCTGGGTGCCGATCTATTACTTCGAAGAGGGCGGGCTGTCCATCGAATCCACCATCCTGCTCACGATATTGCTGCCCTTGGGATACTTGATTGCCCCGCCAGTTTCGGGGATCATCTCAGACCGCTTCTTGGGCAGCCGGCGCATGCCCATGGTGATCTTCTCGTGCACCGCCAGTTCCATCGTCCTGGTGGCAATCGCTTTGGCCCCTCCCGTGAATATTACCCTCGGGGCTGTCCTACTGCTGATCGGCGGGCTTTCCATGGGCATGTCGCCCATCTCCACCATCGCCGTAGACATCGCTGGGCGGCACATGGCTGGGACCTCTTCTGGCCTGCTGGACGCCCACGGTTACGCCTATGCCGGCGGCCAAGCCCTGATCTTCGCCGCGGTCCTTGACATGGCCGGCAGCCCCTGGCCCATAGTGTTCCTCGCCATGGCCGCCACCAGGGTGATATCAGGGCTCATGATCTACCGCGTCAAGGCCTAACTTCGGTTCCAGCCGTCTCTCTCGCTGGGGTTCCACTATTTGAGCGTGTAACGCATAAGTCCGCTCATGGTGAGCCTGTCGAACCACCACTGCGAGCAAGCCATGGTCCCTACGTCAATAACTTGACTAATACGCATCCTTCGAGAGCCTCATGACGAACGGTTGGCTGGCCCCTGGTGCGAGATATAAGGGCGATCGGTTGGCTGGGCTCTGGTACAAGAGACAAAGACAAATACTATTTCCCACCGGTAACTTCGTTTCGGTTCGTGGTGACCCCCGTCGAACCATGATTGCGCCAACTCGCTTCGAAAATCTCAGGACGAACTGTACTTGGGATTGACCAACCGCATTTGCCCGCCCTCACCCAAGGTTGACATCCCATCCTTTGGTGCTAGAATTAGCAATCGCAACCGTTTGCAATAACTGTTGACCGCATAAACGTGTCTACGCCTAGGGTGGATAGCTATGATTAAACATGAAAAGGCCATTGAAACCCTGCGTCACAACGGTCACCGCCTAACCCCCCAAAGACTCATAGTATTATCTACCATCGCTTCCGGCGACGGCCACATGGGCGTGGACGAGGTCTTCCAGGTCGCCAAGAAGTCCTATCCCTACATGGACATCGCCACCGTCTACCGGACGCTGCACCTATTCAAAGACCTGGGCGTGGTGACCGAGGTGGCCATCGACGACCGGCTGCATTTTGAGCTTACCGACCTCGACGGACACCACCACCACATGGTCTGCCGGGCTTGCAACGGCGCATTCAACCTCAGCCCTCACTACCTGGCCGAGTTCCGCAACACCCTGAACAAAGAGTTTGGCTTTGAGCCGGACCTAGAGCATTTTGCCGTCAGCGGCGTCTGCGCCAAGTGCCAGGAAGCAGATGCCAAGACCACCTGGAAACAAGCATAGATGACCCGTTTCTTTCGCAGTCCGATCACCTGGGTCTTACTCGTCGCGGCATTAACTATTGGCGCCTGTGGCGGCGACGGGTCGAGCACGTCCGGGACCTCAGGCGAGCCAGACACACGTCTGAAAGTGGTGACCACTGTATCGCCCATCACCAGCATCGTTGAGAACATCGCAGGCTCCCGCATCCTGCTGGAGGGCGTAGTGCCCGAGGGCGTGAATTCCCACACCTTTGAGCCGACTCCGTCCATGGCCAAACTCATGGCCGAAGCGGACCTGATAATCATAAATGGGCTATTTCTAGAGGAGCCGACCTTGGCGCTGGCCGAGTCCAACAAGAGGGACAGAGCGGTGATCCTGTCCCTGGGCGACCAGACGGTCACTCCCGACGAATGGCAGTTCGATTTCACCTTTCCGGAGTCCGCCGGCCAACCCAATCCCCACCTGTGGCCGGACCCAAATCTGGGGTTGCGTTACGCCGAGTTGGTGCAAGGCCAATTGGCTGCGATGGACCCGGATAACGCCACGTATTACGCGGACAACCTAGAGCGATTCCGCAGCCGTATCAATCAGATGGACCAGGCCATCAGGACTGCGGTGGCGACAGTACCGGAACCCAACCGCAAGTTGCTGACTTACCACGATTCCTGGGCCTACTTCGCCAGACAGTACGGAATGGAGGTCATCGGGGCTGTCCAGCCATCGAACTTCTCTCAGCCGTCCGCCAGAGAGGTCGCCCAACTCATAGATCAAGTAAAGAATCTAGGACTACCCGCCGTCTTCGGCTCCGAAGTATTTTCCAGCGACGTGTTGGAAGCTATCGCCAGCGAGGCCAACGCCCAGTTCGTCGACGATCTGGCGGACGACGATCTGCCCGGCAAACCCGGAGACCCAGAACACTCATATCTGGGGTTGATGCAGAGGAACCTGGAAGCCATGATCCCGGCTCTGGGCGGAGACGCCGCTGCATTGGCCGGTCTGGATATTGAAAACGTTTTTGATGGAGTCAGCGGGGCCGTTTACCCGCAATGATGGGGAGTAAAGCATGTATCTGCACCCACGATTGCTAGCTCTGGCCAAAGATGTCCGGTGGCGTATCCTTTTCGCCGCCTTGATGAACATGATGGAGACAATCACGATGAGGAGCACGACGGTCATGGCGACCTCCAGGCTGGCTCGATGCCAGACATGCCGGACGTGAATCCACATCACCACCATTAACTAGCAGCAAGCATTAAAAAAATAAGCGGACCCACTCGTCCGGTGAAAGGATATAAACAAGGAAAACCATGCTACATCCGACGCCACATCAGTCTGGACCCGGTGAGCCCATCGTGAAAATCAACGCCGTCACCTGCGGCTACGAGAAACAACGGGTCCTGACCGACGTTAGCCTAACCGTCCTGCCCGGCGACTTTGTTGGGCTGCTGGGCCCCAGTGGCTCGGGGAAGACCACCCTCTTGCGCACCGTGCTGGGGGCTGTCGACCTCTACGAAGGCGAGGTCTTGGTCAACGGTGTCGCCACCTCCAAGAAGCGGCCCAGGGTAGGCTACGTGCCCCAACTGGAGACCATCGACTGGAACTTCCCCGTCACCGTCCAAGAGGTGGTGATGATGGGGCGCACCATGGAAAACCAGCTCTTCCCTTGGTACCGCAAAGAAGAGAAGGAACTGGCCGCCGAGATGATGGACCGCCTGGGCATCTTGGATTTGGCTGGCCGGCACATCCGGGAGCTGTCCGGCGGGCAACAACAACGAGTGTTCCTGGCACGCGCCCTGATCAGCAGCCCCGAACTGTTGTTGCTGGACGAACCCACCTCAGGCGTCGACATCAAGACCAGAGACGACGTGATGCACCTGCTTCACGACCTCAACCACGACGGCGTGACCATCATAATCACCACCCACGAGATCAACGCAGTGGCCGTGCATCTGCCCTGGATCGTGTGTCTGGCGGGCCGCATCCTGGCGGAAGGGCCGCCTTCTGAAGTCATTACCACGGAGGTACTGCGGCTGACCTACGGCGCCGAGATGCCGGTGATTCACTACGACGGCATGACCATCGTGGCCGAAAGCCCCCACTCATACGGGAGGAACGGCGACACTAACGGGAATACGCAATTGCCACCAGTCCACGTGCACGAGCCCGGCGGTAACCCCGAAGACGAGGCAGGTCACGTCCGGGAGCATGGGTTCGCCCCTGAGATCGAGGCCAGCCACGTCCGGGCCCACCATGCCGGTTCTGAACACGATTCCAGCCATTCCCACGACCACGTTAGCCATACCCACGGGCATGAGGGCGATTCTGCAGGCTCAGACGAAGAGGCCTCCAATGTTTGAGCCCTTTGATTACCAGTTCTTCGTCCGCGGGATAATCTCCGCCACCCTGGTCGGCGGGCTATGCGGCATGATCGGCGTCTACATCGTGCTGAAGCGCATGTCTTACATCGGCCACGGCCTGTCCCATGCCGTGCTGGGCGGCGCGGTAGTCAGCTTCGTGCTGTCCATCAACTTCCTGGTCGGTGCAACTGTCTGGGGGTTCTTCTGCGCCCAGTTGATCGCCCTTGCCGGTAAGAAGCGCAAGATAGCGGCCGATGCTGCCATTGGCGTGATAACCACGGCCAGCTTTGCCGTGGGCATCGTGCTCATCAGCCGTTACAAGTCATTCACTAGAGACTTCGAGGCCGCACTGTTCGGCAACATCCTGGGCGTGAGCATGGGTGACCTGATGGCCATTGTTGTCGTCACCTTGGCGACCGCTGCCGTGCTGTTCGTGGCCTATAAGTATTTCTTGTTCGCCACCTTTGACGGCGAGGTCGCCCAGTTCTACGGCGTACCCACCGGCTGGGTGGAAACCCTTTTCTCCCTCGTCTTAGCGGCGACGATAGTAGTGTCTATGCAGGTCCTGGGAGTGCTCCTGATCGCCGGCGCCACGGTGATCCCGCCCGTCTCTGCCAGGATGCTGAGTGACCGCTTCCGGACTGTTCTGCTGCTTTCCACTGGGTTGGGCGCTGCCTGCGGTTTCGTGGGTATTTACCTCAGTTTTTTCATAAATGTCTCATCGGGCGCGGCAGTAGTATTGGTCGAGGCTGCGGTGTTTGCTCTGGTCATGGCCTACAGTAACCTGAGGCCACGCCGGATACCCAATTCACTGCAGAACGTTCACTCGGTGAGCGCGGGCCAGCCAAGTCCGGGTGAGCTTGACTAGCTGAAATAACACAGGCTTGAGATATACTCCACAGTGACCAACGTGAAAGGGAAGGGAGACTGAATTGGCCATCGAATCTGTAGCCATACTTAGCCCCGGGGACATGGGACATGCCATAGGCCAACTCCTCAAAGAGAATGAACTGCGGGTGCTCACTTGCCTGATGGGCCGCAGCAACCGCACCAAGCAGCTTTCCGAGCAGGCAGGGATCACCGACGTGCCCAACATGAATGACTTGGTCGAGCAATCCGACGTGCTCATGTCGGTCACCGTTTCCGAGGCGGTGCCTGGTCTGTGCCGGGAGATCGCTGACGCCGTGAAGGCCACGGGAACCGACCTGCTGTTCGCCGAATGTAATGCCATCGCGCCCGAGTTGAGCAAAGATATGGAAGGTGTCTTGAAAGCAGGCGGCGCCCGGTATGTGGACGCCTCAATAATCGGCGGGCCGCCCCGCAATGGCTCCAGCCCCCGGGTCTACGCCTCGGGAGACAACGCGTCGGAGTTCGAACAACTTCGTGACTTTGGGTTGGATGTTCGAAATTTGGGCACCCTGTTGGGCCGAGCGTCGGGCATCAAGATGTGCTACGCCGCCATGACCAAGGGCACTACGGCGTTGCATACCGAGCTCCTGATCGCGGCAGAGAAGATGGGTCTTACCAAAGAGTTGATGGCCGAGTTTAGCGGAGGGCAGCAGGCGGCAGTCACCCGTATGGAAGGCTGGATTCCCTCTATGCCAGCCAAGTCCCGCCGCTGGGTCAGCGAGATGGAAGAGGTTGAGAAGACCTTCCACGACCTGGGTCTCACCCCCGATATATTCAAGGGTGTGGCCGACATGTACCGCATGATCGGCGCCACTCCCCTGGGCGACGAGAACCCGGAGAGCCGGGACAGAGACCGCGACATGGCGGAGACCATCCGCATCATCGCCGAGTCGACAAGCGATTGACGCCAGGACTGACCAACGTCTATCCAAGGACCGTTCGATGTGCGATTTTTCGCACAGCTCAGAGATTTTGATCAACGCATCACTCCACGCGATCTTCGACATAGTTAGCAACCCGGATAACCATATCGAATTGACTGGGAGCGACGAACTCAACACGATGACCTAAAAGCCTCTGGGACCCGTTGGACTGGGAACACGTTTCATCGGCGAAGAGACTGTGGTCATGGGAACGGTAGCACCAAGACGCTAACGGGCGAGTCCATAGTAGTCTCCTACGAGTCTCCGAATTCGTTCTCATGGGTAGTAGTTCCCCAGACACGGTCCGGCGGATCCAGTGGTGCTTCAGAATGATTCCCCAGGATGGCAGAACGGAAATCGTAAGACCCACAATTCACCAACCTGCGGCAGGCCGGCGTACAGGACCAGTTTCCAGAGACTCGCACTGCAGATGTGTATCCAGCGGCCGCGATTGGGCAGCACAGCGTAGGAGGCCCCAACCAGTTGGGCTATAGCGACCAGGAGATATCGGACGTGCCCGCGGCTGGGTCAATCGGTATCGCCTGACGTCACTTCCTGTCAATGGCATGATTTAGTGCCTGAAAGGGTGGGTTAGAAACCCGCGCCTACATCACGACCCTCCAACAGGAAGAGTCCCGGAGACCAGAACATTCTCCGGGACTAGTTTTTCCATTGCCTGACCGAGGGGGCCTAGGCTTCGGTTTGTTCGGTTTGGCTGCCTTTCACCGTGATGGTGATGTGGCCCATGGAAGTGGCATCGGGAGCGCCGTGGAAGTGATTCTCGCCGGCGGGAATGAGAACGACATCTCCCTCGACGACCTTCACGGTCTCATTGTCTGTGCCCACGCTGCCAGTGCCTTCAGTGATGATTAGGATCTGGTCGCCGGAGTGCTTGTGGTACTTGGTCCTTGCGCCGGCTTCGAACACCCGGATGCCAAAGTTGAAGTTGCTGCTGTCACTTCCTTCCAATATTTCCTGGGCCCAGGTCTGGGTGCCAGTCTGCAGACCGCCGCCGCCCAATGGATGCATCTCGACTTTGGTCTTGGGCACACTGCTCATAGTAACTTTCTTCACAATTTTCTCCTGTCATTGTCCCGCTTGAGGCGGGTAAATCTGCCGGACATAATAATACATTCGACTTTGGAGCAAGTCCACGGGTACTTAAACATGATTCTTGACTCACCCAGCCAGCATGGATTCCGGCCTTCGCCGGATTGATGAAAGCTGAAAACCGGATGTTGGGTGGTCTGCCCGCGTAGGCGTGGGTTTCCAACCCGCCCTGCTTCGCAATTGCCCTCTCGGCGAAGCGTCACACACTGAAAAGAGGCCAGCCTTTCTCCGCTTGACAAGGTCCCGTGCCTGAATGGACGGGTTAGAAACCCGCCCTTACGTCGCACTAATCTAATACAAAGAGTCCCGGAGACCACAAAAGTCTCCGGGACTCTTTTTTCCGCTGCCTGGCCGAAGAGGCCGGGCCCTAGGCTTCGGTTTGTTCGGTTTGGCTGCCATTCACCGTGATGGTGATGTGGGCCATGGACGTGGCGTCTGGGGCGCCGTGCCAGTGGTTCTCGCCGGCGGGGATAAGAATCACGTCACCTTTGGTTACCGTCAGGGACTCGGAATCGCTAGCGACACTACCCGTGCCTTCAGTGATGATCAGGATCTGGTCTCCCGAGTGCTTGTGGAACTTGTTCCGTGAGCCGGCATCGAAGGCCACGATGGCGCAGTTGAAATTGCTGCTATCTGCCGGGTCCAAGATTGGCTCGCGCCAGACCTGGGTGCCAGTCATCAGACCGCCGGACCCCAGAGCATTCATCTCGGCTTTGATCCTGGGCACGCTACCCATAGTTACTTTCTTCATGATTTTCTCCTGCTGCTGACCCGCCTTAGGCGGGCAAATCTACTGTACATAATGATACATTCTACTCTAGGGTTAGTCCATCGGAAAACGCGCTCAGCCCGAACCCCGCATCTCATCAAGGGTCTCGGCGATGGTCCGGGCCAGGTCGCTGGGGCGGTCGGCGAATTCTGGAGTGCGATACCATTCGTAGTCGAAACTGCGGAGTACCGTGCCCTCGATGCTGCACCGCAGATTGGACACGATCACCTTGAAACCCAGGCGGCTGGTTGCCTGCTCGGCCAGCATTTTCAGGACCACCTCCGGGCAGTCGAAGACCACCAGGAATCCGCCCTCTTTCTTGCCGTCGGTGACCCGGCTGCGGAAAACCTGGCCGAGCCGATCGACTTCGACGATGGTGTATTCCCGCTCCGGGATGTCATGGTCCGGCCAGCCGATGCTGATGGACCCACCCTTCTCCCAATGGTGCATGACAGTTAGCCCAGACTAGCCCTTTCTTTGGTTGTGGTCACTCTGGTTCCACCTTTGAATACGGCCGCAAGATCCCTCAGGCATTCCAGGTCAGCGCTGGGGTCGCCGTCGACCACCAGCAGGTCGGCCTCTTTACCAGCCTCGACGGTACCGATGGAATCGATGATGCCCAAGGCCGCCGCGGGGCTGCGGGTGCCGGCATGAATGGCGTCGATGCGGGATAATCCGGCGGCGTGGAGGGACATGATCTCAGACTGGAAATCGCCGAAGGGATAGTAGCTCCAGCCACAATCGGAGCCTCCAACCAGCTTCACGCCGGCCTTAACTAGGGCGCTGAACTGAGCCAGTGAGTTCGCGCCGGATACGGTGGACCGTTCGAGCCTGTCCTCTTCTTCGGGTGTCAGCGCTCGTTCGCCCTGAATCTTGGCCAGCCGCTCCCGGTTGGCGTTCCCAAGACCCATGGTTGGGTTCAGCCATACTTCGGAGGCCGCCAAGCGGTCGGCGGTCTTCTGGTCGAACCGGTAGGAGCCATCGTTGTCGTAGAAGGCGCAGTGCAAGATGGCGTCGACACCCGCGTCGAGGGCCATGTTGATGGCGTCTGTGCAGCGGCAGTGGGCGAGAACAGGTCGGTTCCGATTGTGGGCCTCGTCCACGATGGACGTCAATTCGGTGAGAGAGTAGGCCGCCCGGTAGGGGTCGCTAGTCGAAGTGCTGCCACCTGAGGCGGCAATCTTGATGAAATCGGCCCCTTGTTTGACCATGTCGCGCACCCGGGAACGCACCGCGTCAACGCCGTCGGCCTCACCTCCCATGTACCAGAGATGGCCGCCAGTCACGGTCAAGGGCGGCCCGGAGACAAGCACTCTTGGGCCTTCAACTATGCCTTCGGCCAGACCTTCTTTTAGCGCGAAGCCGTTGCGGTTCCATGAGCCGCAGTCGCACATTGTAGTGATTCCTGAGGCAACTGCCGCGGTGGCATTGCGGGCAGACCGAAGTAGGCGCACTTCGTCGTTGTCGTCATCATTGACCTGCTCGCCGGTCCGGCCGTCTCCGGGCATGTTGGTGTGGGTATGGATATCGAACATCCCCGCCAGCAGGGTGCTGCCGGGGAATTCCAAGGTCTCTCGATGGGCCCCGTTGCTGTCCAGACTCTCGGCCTCAGAAGCCGGGCCGACCCACCTGATGGTGTTACCTTGGACGGCAACGGCCATGCCTTCTTGTGCTTTGTCGCCAACTCCGTCGATCAGTTTGCGGGGCAAGAGAACCCTAAGGGTGTTGTTGTCCTGAGGCAACGCACTACTCCAAATCAGCGAATACGATTGACCGGCCGATCGGTAGAGCCTGGCCGGGCCGCTAGATTATATCCTACCGGCGTTCGCGGAGCATGAGGAAAGCCAGCGGGACCGCCGATGCGGCGATGAGCAGCAATGCCGGCAAAGCCGCCCTGGCGAAGAATGCCTCAGAGGCGGCCGACCAGATGGAGGTGGCCAAGGTGTTGAAGCCGATGGGACTCAGGATCAGCGTGGCGGGCAGTTCTTTCATCACCAGCAGGAAAACCAGGGCCCATCCGGCCAACAACCCTGGCCTCGCCACCGGCAGGGTCACTGATGAAAAAGCGCGCAGAGGACTGTTGCCCAGTCCTCGGGCTGCTTCTTCTATCCGTGGGCTGATCTGCAATAGAGACGTGCGCACGGCTCCCAAGGCTGGCGACAGGTAGAGCACAACGTAGGCCAGCAACAGCAGCCCGGTGGTCTGGTATAGCGGCGGCGCGTACCTGGCCCCGAAGAAGACCAGAGCTAGCGCGATGGCGATGCCCGGCAGGGCAAAACCGATGTAACTGAGCCGTTCCAACAACCCGCTGAAGATGCCGGGATAGCGTACCGAGAGCGCCGCCGCGGGCAGGGAGGCCACAACCGCCGCCGTGGCCGCCAATGCCGCGATGTAGACCGAGTTGCCCACCGCTTCCCAGACCAGGTTCAGGGGCTCGCCGGCGTTGATCCCTCGGGTGGTCCAATAGCCCAATATTGACATGGGAGCAGCTAAGGAAACGGCTACGACAGTCGAGCAGAAAGCCACCGCAGGCCATTTCCAGCGGCCCAGGCGGACCGTTGATGGGGGGCGGGAAGCGGATGATGAACTGCTGTAATAGCGGGCCCGGCCTCGACTGACCAGTTCCACCCCAATCACTGCCAAGGCCAGCACCACCAATGACAGAGACAACCCCGCGCCCAGTGTCCGGTCCAATGCTGACTCGTACTGGACAAAGATGGCCCAGGTGAAGGTCTCATATCTCAAAAGAGAGACCGCCCCGAAGTCAGAGAGGGTGTAAAGTGCCACCAACAGCCCACCGGCAGCGATGCCCGGACGAAGCAGTGGCAGGGTCACAAAGAAGAACGTGGACCAATTGCCGCGGCCCAGACCCCGTGATGATTCTTCCATGGCAGGGTCGATTCTCAGCAAGGCGGCCCGAACTGTGAGCACAACATAGGGAAAACTTAGGAATGTGAGGGTCAGCAGCGCCCCGGCATAGCCGTGGATGTCGGGTAACCGGTCGATGCTGAATGGGCCGTCCAGGGCTCCCTGGAGCATGCCCTTTGGGCCCAGCGCGGCGACCACGATGAACCCGGCCACGTAGCTGGGTATCACCAAGGGCAGCGCCGACAGCACCACCCAGGCGCGGCGCATAGGCAGGTCGGTGCGGGCAGTCAGCCACGCAAGAGGGAGGGCCAGGATGACTGAGGACCCAGTGACTGTGACTACCAATACCACGGTCCGGCCCAGTATACTCAACACCCGTTGGCGGAAGAGTAGGTCCCAGGCGTCACCCCCGGCGTCGAAGGTTCGTACCACCAGGTACACCAACGGCAGCAGCAAGACTGCTCCAATGGCCAACGCAGGAACCCAGATCATCGCCGGGGGAACGGTTTTCCCTCCGGCCAACGACCTCAGCCCGGCCGGCGTCACCAAGTTTACGCTCACGGGATGACGCCCGCCTCACGGAGCAGGGCCTGAGTGCCCTCTAAATCAGAGAGGGCCGCAGAGGAAAGGTCTGGGTTGTTGACCTCGGACAATGGGGTCACTCCGTCAGCCACCGGTATGCCGGCGGCCAACGGGTATTCGAATGTCTCCTCTACGAAGTACCGCTGAGATTCTTCTGACAGCAGGAAATCGACGAACCGCTGGCCGTTGTCCTTGTTGTCCGACGAAGAAAGGATCCCGACTCCGGAGACCATCACGATGGCTCCCGGCCCTCCGGCGGAAGGGTGGAAGTTGCGGGCCCCAAAGGATTCGCCTTCTTCGACCAGAAAACGGTGGAGGTAATAGTGGTTGACCAGACCAACTTCAATCTCGCCGGCCGCCGCCGCTGCGACGATGGGAGTGTTCTTGGGGTAGACCTTGGGATCGTTGGCCTGGATGTCCTTGAGCCACTGGACCGTCTTTTCCTCACCCCATATCGAGCGCATGGCGGTGACCATGGTCTGGAATGAGGCGTTGGTGGGCGCCCAGCCGATGCGGCCTTTCCACTTGAGGTCGGCGAATCCGGTCAAGTCATTGGGCAGGTCGGCCGGGGTCAGTAACTTTGTGTTGTAGACCACGGTCCGAGCGCGTCCCGAGACTCCGACCCAAACGTTTTTGGCGGAGACCGCCCATTGGGGCACCATCGTCAACACTTCGCCCTCGAGAGTGGCCAGCAATGCCGACACGGCGCCAAGACCGCCTGGGTCTTGGGCGTAGAACACGTCGGCTGGGGAGTTGTCGCCCTCCTCCAACAGGGTTGCGGCGAGTTGGGGCGTGCCGGCGTACTTGACCTGTACGTCGATGCCGGTTTCTTCTTTGAACCGCTCGATCAGCGGAGCTACCAGGGTTCCGCTACGGCCTGAATAGACCGTGAGAGAGCCTGCGTCGTTGCCCGGGCCGCAGGCCGTGAGGAATACGGCTGAGACCAGAAAGGCCAATATTCCCGAGAATTTGATTCGCTTTCGTGTGCTGGCGTCCATTTGATTCGTTGCCTCCGATGTTTTCCAATTATCGGTAGTCCACGATTTGATATGAAAGGTATATTAATTGATAAATGAAGCATGCACGATAAAGCAGCTAAGAGAATACATTGCCGTCCCTTTGATGTCAACTAAATCATATCTGTCGTCTAGAACAACAGGCACGATGAGCCAAAAACTAAAGCCTTGACATCTAAAGATTTGTGAGCCTGCAGTCTCGCAACACCACGTAGGTATTTGCCATAATATTAAGTACGGGGGTTGGAGATATCTCGCACGGCGAATATTTTGGAATATACATTGACATTGCTAGATGGTACGTCTACACTTATCTACACTCGCAGAAGCTCAATTTTGAAGTCGTTTTGGGCGAGTAACCAACAGGACAAAGGCTTAGATGAAACTGCTGGACCAGCACAAGTCTGAGAACGGGTATACCGCAGCCCCCGCCCTAGAGTGCACGGGCCTGGTGAAGCGCTTCGGCGCCGTGGCAGCGGTGGACGGCCTCGACCTCAGCATCCCCAAGGGCCAGATACTGGCCTTGCTGGGCCCCAGCGGCTGCGGCAAAACCACCGCCCTCAGGCTCATAGCCGGGTTTGAAGAGCCGGACGACGGCATCATATCCATCGGCGGCCAGACAGTTAACGGAACCAACGGGAACACACCTCCGGAACGCCGCCGCGTCGGCATGGTTTTCCAAGAAGGCGCGCTGTTCCCCCATCTGTCCGTCGAACAGAACATCGCCTACGGCTTGCCGAAAGGCCAGAAGCGCGACGGACGAGTCAGCGAGGTCCTAGAACTCATCGGCCTGACCGCGGAGCGGCATCGGATGCCTCACGAACTGTCCGGTGGCCAGCAACAGCGGGTTGCCTTGGGACGCGCCCTGGCCCCCCAGCCGGAGATCCTGCTGCTGGATGAACCATTCTCCAACCTGGATCCCAAACTGCGGGAACAGGTCCGGCGTGACGTCCTTGGCATCCTTAGGGCCAGCCACGCCACCGCCATTTTCGTCACCCACGATCAGGAAGAAGCACTATTCGTTGGCGACGTGGTTGCGGTGATGAACGAAGGCCAGGTTGAACAGACCGCCTCCCCGGAGACCATCTTCCACCATCCGGTCACCAAGTTCGTGGCCCAGTTCATCGGCATGGTGGATTTCCTGCCCGCGAATCACGATAGTGGCACCCTGCACACCGAGGTCGGGTCTGTTGCCTGGCCTGGGATGCAGTCGAGCGCCCTGGATCACGTGAACTCCAACGGCGTTGATCCTGCCCGGGGCGGTCACATCGAAGTAATGGTCCGGCCGGACTGCCTGGACTGCCAGCCCTCCGACGACGGTGTCGGAGTCGTGGTCGAGAGAGAGTTCCGTGGGGCCTTCTATCTCTACCGGGTTGAATTGCCCTCGGGCGCGACGGTCCGGTGTCTGCTCTCCCATACCTCCGAATATGCCCTGGGCGCCAGCGTATCCGTAAGCCTCCGCGACGGCCACCATCTGCGGCCGTTCATCGGAGACCGCTTAGTGGCTGTGCCCCACGTTGGTAGCGCCCACGGCCACTGATTCAAAATTGGAGTGCGAGGGTTGGGGCGAATCTTTCCGGTGAGCATCGGCGGTGGTTTAGTAACCCTCAATCGCACTGTAATTCCGGCCGTGCATGTCGAGCGCGGTAAGTGATATAAGGAAACCCATGGCCCCACCGAGAAAACCGAACGGCAACGGGCACGGCGATTCAATCGACGGCGATTTGCGCCTGTCTCCGGGAACGGAGAATTACCTCCTATGCCTTTATAAGCTCTGGGAAGACGATGAGACTCCAACCATCACCCAGTTGACCGACACCCTGCGCCAACTGCCGGAGACCGAAGGCCTGGGAACCTCTGTGCCATCCGTGGCCGGCATGATTCGCCGGATGCAGCGGCAGACCCTGGTGGATGTCGGCCCCGACAAGCGGATCAGGTTGACCAAACAAGGACTGGAAGGCGGAGAGGACATAGCCCGCCGGCACCGGCTGGCCGAGTGGCTGGTTGTCAAGTTGCTGGGCATGGAGTTGCACCAGGCACACAATGAGGCCCACCGTCTGGAGCACGGAATGTCCCAGGACTTTCAGGAAAAGCTGGTGGAACGCCTAGGCCACCCCAAGCGTTCGCCTTACGGACGGCCCATCCCCGGCACCGGCGAACCCAAGATGCCGCCCGATGCCCTGACTCTGGACACGGCTAAGCCCGGCGAGTCTTACGTAGTGGATAGAGTTCCCGAAGAAAATTCCCAGTTGCTAAAGTTCCTGGCCGATTCAATGATCGTGCCGGAACAACCGATCAGCGTGGCAGAGGCCACGCCTTACCTGGGGGTCATGGAAGTCACCACCATGCACGACAAAGTGTCTATCGGCTACAACGTTGCCAGCCAGATAGTCGTCCGCCCCAACGTGTCGGCTGACCACGCCGAGTAAACCCTAACTACTCGGCTTCTCCCTCATCCGAAGAAAGGTTCTCCCGCACTTCAGCCCAGCCTTCGGCCATGGACCGCTCTGGGAACGGTAGTTGTATCCCGTCTCGGAAAACCTTCACCCTGACGAACACCGGGCCAGTCTGGCGCATCACCTCTTCCAGCCCGATCAGCAGCTCTTCTAGCCTGTCGAATTCGTAGGTCTTGGCGTAGCCGGAGCTTGCGGCGATCTGCACCAGGTCTAGGTTGTCCATCTCTTTGATGGGCAGGCCCGAGGTGGAGGAACTGGAGACGTCGTCGAACACGAAATGGACCAGGTTCTCGGGGTTGGACTCACCGATGGTCGCCAGACCTCCCAGGTTGGTCCGAAGCGTGGAATCGCAGTCCAGCACCAAGATTTTTTCTTCGGGCTGAGCCAACGCCAGGCCTAGGCCCACAGCCGGGGCCCGGTCCATGCAGTCAGACAGGTCAACGTCCAGGTCGCGACGCTCCGACACCTGACTCCATTCCCGCAAGGCCGATGAAGTGGAAACGACCAACGCGCCCTTACGGTGGAAGTTGACTGCCTTCGTCGCTTCCATCGAAGGAATCACCGGTTCCTCCGGCCCCTTCAATCCGGTCCTTGAGAGTGTCGTCACTGGCGTCGTTCTCCTTGCGAATCCGATAATTGCCGGCACCGAACTTGGCGAACAGGTCCTTCCAAACCCCGGTCATCAAGTACATACCCACGATGATCAAAAGGCCGCCCATGACCCCACTTAGTATGTTGGATTTCTCGAAGGCCTGGAACAAGAGCCAGAACCCCAGCGCCAACACGGCATACGCGACGATCCGGGGGAAGATGCCTCCACTTAGCATACGCCGTGCCGTCCTTAACTTGGTGTTTGGCCCAAACATAAACCGGGGCAGACGAACTAACGCTGCCCCGGTTTATAACTGCTGTGGTCTTTGACGCCTAGCGTTTGATGCCCAGTGTCTCGGGCAGGTCTGCGATGGCGGTGTGCACGGTCCGCTTGGCCGGGGTGCGGAACTGGACGGGCGTGTTTTCGATCTCGGGTTTGACCACCAGATGGATGAACACCGGGCCCACGGCGGCCAGAGCTTCATCGATGCCGTTGGTCATGTCTTCCAGGTTATCGAAGCTAAAAACCTTGGCGTAACCGGCCGATTTGGCCATGTCTTCCCAGTCGACGTCTTCACTGCCGGGGATAGGCTGGCCACCGGTGACAGCGTAGACCTTGTTGTTGAACAGGATGTGAACCAGGTTCCTGGGAGCCTTGTTGCTGATGGTCACCAAGGAACCCAGGTTCATCAGCAGGCTGCCGTCGCCGTCTAGACACATGATCTTGCGGTTGGGCTGGGCCAGAGCCAAGCCTAAGGCCACGTTGGAAGCCTTGCTCATAGCGCCGGAGACCGGAAAGTCGAGCTTCTCGTTGGAGGTAATCGTGGGCAGCCCGAAATTGACGTTGTTGGCGTTCATGGTGGCCACGAACACCGCGCCATCCCGCTTGCTGTCCAGAAGTTTTACTGCGTCCGTATTGTCGATCATTTAGTAATCTCCCTAAGTTTTGCGGAGGCTAGGAGCCGAACTCGGTGCCCACCAATACGGCCACCGGCTTCTGCGTGCGCTCGGCCTCTTCGATGGCCAGGCTGATGCGGTCGGCATCCTCGTCGGTCTCGATCAGGTAGTAAGTGATGCCCCAGGCGTGGAGGATGTGCTCGATGAACCGGGCGGCCGAGTCTCGGGTTAGACCGTGACGGCTCCAACCCCGGTAGCCCACCAGCATGACCAAGGGTTGGTTCACGTCCAAGCCTAGGCCGCGGATGGAGTCTCCGGCCTCGAATATGCCGGTGTTCTGAATCAGGACTATGGGGCGTTTGCCGCCCACCCAGAGTCCGGCGGCGATGGCCATGGTCTCGCCCTCGCGGCAGACCGGGACTAGGTCCAAGGTCGGCTCGTTGTTCAGCAGTTGGTACATGAAGTTGGTCTCGCTGTCCGGAAGCCAGACAACGTGAGTGATATGGTTCTTCTTCAACTCCGCGATGACAGAGGCGGGGTGGAGGATGACTTCTTGAGTGGCCATTTTGGCTCCTTACCAGAGAAATCAGACTGGAGGGCTCCAGCCTGTCAAGCTACATACGAGGACGCCAGCATTATATTCGCCAGTGGGAAATAGCGTCAAATGAAATGGGCTTAGTGCTATGACTCCTCGGTCAATCGGACGCCCGATTTGGCATCCGACCATGAGCTGCCGTGAGAGATTGATCCGCCTTCCACGTCGAGCCTGACAGTACGTTCAAAGCCGGTGACCACCGCTGATGCTGCCTCGTCGCCCGACGTGACCATGGCAGCCCGTCCACTTGGCCTCAGATATGACGCAGAGGAAGTCTCTAAGAGGGTTGCCGAGCCCTGGCCGCCTAGCCGGCCAAACCGGGCGTGGGAGAATATCGCCGGCGCCGCCAGGTTCTGGACCATGTTCAGCCACAATGTACCCTCGCCCCGGATATGCAGTTGCACCACTATGCGGGCGGTTTCCAAAAAGGTGTCCGCCTGCTGCGGCGTCAGAGCGTCGGGAACAGGCGTGCGCGGTTTGGCGGCGGTCAGGTAGTTGTAATAGGCGTTCAGTACCTCCTGCACCGCCAGTTCTTCCGATTGGACGTGCAACCGCAACTGGGCCCCATCCATGTAATTGGTCAGCCGGCCCGGCACCCAGTCCAGCATCAACGGATTTTCTATGAACGGCCCCGGCAGCGGGAAATCACCGGCGGTGGTCGACAGAGTCACGCCTGGATCAATTGGGTCCGTCGAACCAGATTTAGGGATGCTGTCGGCGTCGGCAAGGTACATAGGCAGCAGAAATGGTGGGTGTTCTTGCTGGACCAGGTCGCCAAAGGCCAGTAAATAATTCAGCCGAGCCAAGGTTACGGATAAGGGATCACGGTCCATTCCCTTGAACTTCTCAGGCGCCATGAACAACACGTCAATCGGGTCGCCGCCCTGCTCCGCTAAGGTTCGAGTCATGGCCCCGATAGCGGCGCATAGGAACGTCCCAGTGCCGCAGGAGGGATCCAGCAACGACAGACCGTCGCCAGGCAGGCCTAGTTCTTCTTCGACCACGTACTCTGCCAACCAGCGCGGGGGAGTCGGGCGGTAGAGGCTGTCCAAGATGCCGGGCGTGGCGCCTGTGAAGTCATGGGAAGCGAGGGCGTCCGTTAGTCCCCGCAAGGTCTCTAGGACTAAGTCGTCAAGGCTCAGTTCCCACCGGCTCTCCAGTGGAAGCCAAGAGAAGATATCCCCTTCCCCGAAATTGCCGATGCCCCGCCGGCTGAAGTAATCGACGTTGATGACCTCAAACAGCTCTTTGGAATTGGCGATGGCTCGTCGGGGTGCGACGAACTGCCGGGCGACTAGCCGGGCAAGCAGGGCCAGATAGGTCTGGAGGATGAATGATGTTTCGCCTGAGGATTCTTGACCTTGGAGGTTTTCCCATTCGCGGAACCGGACCGCCACCTGCGGGACATGCCCCGCTTCGGCGAAGATACGGCTCAGCCGTTCCGTGGTCTGGTTGAAGATGGGACTGCCGCGGCCGAAAGCGGCTTCTATCAGAGCGGGCGAGCCGCTACCTTGGCTGGAGTCGGGTGGCGGCAGGCTAGAACTCCGCGCTCTTGGGAGTTCTGGGGAAAGGGATGACGTCGCGGATGTTAGACACCCCGGTCACGAATTGGACCGTGCGCTCGAAGCCCAGCCCGAACCCGGAATGAGGGACTGTGCCGTAGCTCCGCAGGTCCAAGTACCAGGAATACTCGTCGTGGGATATTCCCGCCTCGGTCATCCGTCCCTCCAGCAGGTCGCGGCGTTCCTCACGCTGGCTGCCGCCGATGATCTCCCCGATGCGCGGCACCAATACGTCCATGGCCCGGACGGTCTCGCCGCCGTCGTTCAGGCGCATGTAGAAAGCCTTGATGTCCTTGGGATAGTCGGTGACGATGACCGGTTTCTGGATCTTTGTCTCGGTCAGGTAACGCTCGTGCTCCGACTGGAGATCGGTACCCCAAGAAACCGGGTACTCAAATTTCTCGCCCGACTCCTGGAGCAGTTTCACGGCCTCGGTGTAGGTGATGCGCTCGAACTGGGAATTGGCGATGCCTTCCAGAGTGGCTATGGTGCTGTCGTCGTACCACTTGTTGAAGAATTCCATGTCTTCAACGCAGCTCTCCAACACATGCCCGCACAGATGCTTCAAAAAGTCCTCGGCCAGCTCGGTCAGACCGTCCAACTGGCAGAAGGCAACCTCAGGCTCGACCATCCAAAATTCTGCGAGATGACGGGACGTGTTGGAATTCTCGGCGCGAAACGTGGGCCCAAAGGTATATACGTCCGACAGGGCCATGGCGAATATTTCCGCCTCCAACTGGCCGCTGACGGTCAAGAACGCGGGTTTGCCGAAGAAGTCGTCTTCGTGCTTAACGGCGCCGCCGTCTTTGGGCACGTCGTTCAGGTCCAGCGTCGTCACCTGGAACATGGACCCGGCGCCCTCGGCGTCGCTGGCGGTGATGATGGGTGTCTGGATGAACTGGAAGCCACGACCTTGAAAGAAGGTGTGGATGGCGTAGGCCACGGAGTTCCTCACGCGGGCCATGGCGCCAAAGGTGTTGGTGCGGGGCCGCAGATGGGCAATCTCCCTGAGGAATTCGGGGGAGTGGCGTTTCTTCTGAAGAGGGTAGGTCTCAGGGTCGGAACCGCCGAGGACGGTCAACGTCTTGGCCTGAACCTCATATCTTTGGCCTTGGCCCGGAGAATCGACCAATACGCCTTCTACGCTTACGCTGCAGCCGGTGGTGAGCGCCGCGGCCGCTTCATGGCCGGGATTGGCTTCGTCGACCACTATCTGAAGGTCTTGGAGGGTGGAGCCGTCGGTGATCTGGAGGAAGGTAACCAACTTAGACGACCGGCGGGTCTTGACCCAACCCTGGACAAGAACGTCGCCACCGGCCTGTTCCTGGATGAAAATATCCTTGATTTTGGAGCGCTGCATTAGCGCCTCCCGGAATTGATTTACGACTGAGGGCGAGGTTGCCGGGTGATTGCTGGGCAGCGGGCTGCAAGTTAAACCACGGCGGGCTCCGTGGCCCACTCGTCGGCCCACACCTGGATCGCTTCGGCCACGGTCCGGAATGCCGAACCCTTGGGGGTCAGGGAATACTCCACGACCACGGGCCGGCGGGCGTAGACCCGGCGCGACACGATGCCCTCTTCTTCCAGTTCCTGCAATCGCTGGGAGAGCAGGCGGTCGCTAAGTCCGTAAATGTAGCCAGATATCTCGGTGAACCGTCTGGGTTCAGCTAGCAGACAACGCAGGATCAGGCAGGTCCATTTCTTGCCCAAAACCCTCATGGCATTTTCGTATTTCGGACATGGTGTATCGCAGTTCATGATGCTCCTCGCCGCGACGCTCTCTGTGTTCAGGATAAACGATTGGTCCGAGTTCCTAGTTTAGATCAATTAGGCCGTTATATTCTAGTCGACTCTAACTAATAATTAGATACTTGACAAATGTTTTCTAAGATCAATTGTTAGTTAAGGTTTGAAATTTGGGTAGGACAAATAAATGGACGGGTTTGCAAAAACGGAATACGACCGAGGTTTCGGCCGGCATGCCCTACAGAACTACAGCCCACTTGTTGACTAGGATTGAAAATAGTCATGGCTACACTTAGCATCGGAAAAGCGAACTTCAACATCGGCGCAAACGACAACGGCTCGGAATCAATGATTGAGGGCTTGTTGTCGAACCTACAACGTTTCGCGGCCCCCGCCCAAGTGGCGGCGGACAAGTACGCCGACTACAAGTATACCCAAACCGACCGGCTGGCGATTCGTCCGGAAGGGCAATCGCCGACTGGTCTTTAGTTCCGGCCCTCCGCTTGGAAAGCGGAGGGCCGGAACTTTTTTAATTACCTAAATCTCCGGCCGGGCGGCGCTCCACTCAGTTGCAGCCTCGTAGGCGTGAGCCATCCGCAGCAGGGTCTCCTCGAAGAAATGTGGGCCTATGAACTGCATACCCACTGGCATCCCCTCTGAGAAGCCGCAGGGCACAGATAGGCCGGGCAGCCCGGCGATATTCACCGGCAGGGTGCAAACGTCAATCAGGTACATCTGCACCGGGTCTCCGATTTTCTCACCGATTTTGAAAGCAGTCACCGGCGAGGTGGGCGTGACCAACGCGTCGACCTCTTGAAACACTCGGTCGAAGTCCTGTCTGATCAGCGTCCGCGCCTGCTGGGCCTTCAAGTAGTAGGCGTCGTAATAACCGCTGGAGAGGGCGTAGGTGCCCAACATCACCCGGCGGGTGACCTCGGGGCCGAACCCGTACTCCCGGGTCTTCTCCATGGCCTCCCACATATCGTCGGTGTCCTGATAGGAGTAGCCGTATTTAACACCGTCGTAGCGGGCCAGGTTGGCCGAGCATTCCGACGGCGCAATGATGTAATAGCAGGCCAGGGCGTAACGCGTAGTGGGCAGTGATACCGGCCTCACCGAGGCGCCGAGCCCCTCTAATACATCTACCGCGGCGTCGATAGCCTGACGCGTGCCCGGGTTCATGCCATCCACGAAATACTCTTCCGGCACACCCAGGCGCATCCCCTTGATATCCTGACCGAGGCTGGCTGCGTAGTCGACGGGTTCGCGCTTCAGAGAGGTGGCGTCCCGCGGATCGTGGCCTGCAATGGCGTTCAGGGTCAGGGCACAGTCCATGGCCGACCTCCCAACCGGTCCGATCTGGTCGAAAGACGATGCGAAAGCGATAAGTCCGTAGCGGCTGACCAGACCATAGGTGGGTTTCAGGCCCACCACTCCGCAAAGGGATGCCGGCTGCCGGACGCTGCCGCCGGTGTCCGAACCCAACGCGTAGATGGCCTCCCCTGCCGCGACCGAGGCCGCCGCGCCGCCACTGCTTCCGCCGGGCACCCGCTCCAAGTCCCAGGGGTTCCGGGTGGGATGGAAGGCCGAATTCTCGCAAGAAGACCCCATGGCGAACTCGTCCATGTTACCCTTGCCCAACATCACCGCGCCCTGGGCCATGAGCTTTTCCACAGCCGTGGCGTTGTACACCGGGACGAAGTTCTCCAGCATGCGTGAGGCGCAGGTCGTGGGCACGCCCTCGGTGCACATCACGTCTTTGATCTGCACGGGCACACCGGTCAGCGGACCGCCCTCGCCGGCGGCCAACATGCGGTCGGCCGCTTCCGCCTGGGCCAGGGCGTTCTCCGGGGTCAAGGTCAGGAATGACTGGACCCGGTCTTCAACTGCGTCGATCTGCTCCAAGCAGGCTTGGGTTAGTTCAACCGAGCTGATCTGCCGCGAGAATAGCTGGGCGTGGGCGTCTTCGATACTTAGCCAATTGAGTTCTGGCAACCCCCTATTCCTCCAGCACTGCGTTCACCCTGAAGAACTCCCCCTCCCGGCGCGGCGCATTCTTCAGCACGTCTTCCGAGTCCAACGAGTCCTCAGTCAGGTCGTCGCGCATGATTGTCTGGAGTCCGCCGGCATGGCCGGTTGGCGTGACGCCCGAGGTATCCAGCTCGTTCAGCACTTCGAACTGCTCGAGTATCTGGGAGAGCTGATCGCCGAACATCTCTATCTCTTCGTCGGTGAGACCGATGCGGGCCAAGGACGCGATGTGTTTTACTTCCGACGGTTCAAGGGGCATGTCTAGACCTCTTTAGTTGTGGGAATGGCCGTGATCATGCTCGTTTCCAGGTTCTTCAGCATGATCGTGTTCATCTTGCCGAGTCCGTGCCGGTGTTCTTCCTCTCCGGCCAGGCCGCCGGGATCCACGTGCACCGTGGGGTTGCACAGGTACTTTAGGTTGTGAAGCAGTTGGTGGTGCACGTCTTCTGCGATGTCATGGCCTGCTACCACTCAAAGGCCGGGGTCCAAGGCGATGTTCGCTTCCGCCAACATCTTGTGCCACAGCCAACGCATCCGGACCTCGGCGACTTCCCGGACTCCATCGGTTACCGCAGCCACGTTTCGGGCCTCGTCGGGCACTTCTACCTCGACGCCGTCTAGCAGCCGGGAGAACACTGACTTGGAAGCCTCAACAACTATACGCAAAATGGCGGCGGATATCACCAATCCGACTATCGGGCCCGCCAGTGGATATCCCAGCCAGACCACGTTGGCGCCGAACAGGACCGCCAGACTTGTAAGACCGCCGACCCGCGCGTGATGGCCGTCGGCGACTAGCGCGGCGCTGCCGATCTCTTTGCCAATCTTCATTCGAAAGAGGGCAACGGCTTTATTGCCCAGGAACCCGACGATAGCCGCGACGGCCACGACCCAGATGTAGTCGATCTCCGGCGGGTCGCCGGCGGGACAGGGTGAAGGCCACCAAAAGTGGGATGGCAGTAGCGGCGTCGCCGAAATTGTGGATGGTGTCGGCCAGCAGGGCCACGCTGCCGGTGAAGCCAACGATCACTAATTGGACGACGGCTGTGGCCAACGGCACCTCCAAAGAGATCTTGGTGGCCCAGATTCCCCGGCTGCTGGCAAGAATATCCCCGTCTACCGTGCCGTGGGAATGGCCGTGACTTGCCCGAGCGTCGTTTTCGGAATCACTGTATTAGTGCATCTATTCGGCGCCTAAACCCCTGGTACTTACTTCGATAATGTATCACCTGGCGGACAGGTCCCATAGCCGTGCATCGGGCGAGAGCCAGGCTTTCTGACCACTGGGCCTTCATGGCCGCCAGGCACCCGTTGATGTATGATTGCACGGGTACTCCCCGTAGGCTATTTCGACTCCCCGGGTCCGATGCTTCAAAGATTTTTTAACTGGCGTTTACGGACGCCTTTCTACTACGGCTGGCTGGTCCTGGCCATCTCTTTCATAGCTACCTTTGCCGCCAGTGGGCTCACCCAGGTGGTGCTAGGCGGCGTACAGGTCTACATCACCGACGAGAGTGGCTGGGGCGACGGCAGTTTGGCGTTCGCCGCAACCCTAGGCACCTGGTTGTCGGGCATGATCGCCCCGGCCATCGGCAGGTTGGCCGACCGGTTCGGTCCTAGGTGGCTGATGCCCTTCGGTCTTGTCGTCGCTGGGATCGCCTTCTTCGTCATCGCCGGGTCAAACTCGGTTGTGATGTTCTACGGCGGGTACGTGGTTGGACGGGCGGTGAGCAACCCGGTCCTGGTTGGACTGGTCCCGCGGACCGCGGCCGTCAACTTCTTCCGGACGCGGCGCAACATGGCCTTGGCCCTGGTTTCCACCTTCCGGCCCATCGCGGGCGCTATCAACATACAGATCATCTCGCTGATTGCGGCCCATCAGGGCTGGCGGGCGGCCTACCGGTACCTGGGCGTGTTGAGTCTGGTGTTGATCTTGCCCGTGATGCTGTTCGTCAGGCGTAGGCCCGAGGATATCGGCTTGCTGCCCGACGGCGCCAGCCCCGATCAGGCTGGAGCGGACGTTGGCAGCGCCCGGCCTGTGACGCCCGAGTTCAGTTGGACCGCCAAAGAAGCCGTCCGGACCCACGCGTTTTGGCTGCTCTTGAGTATCACGGCGCTGGGGACATTGGCTTCCAGCTCCGTCGGTTTCAGTCTGGTGCCCTTCCTAGTGCAGGACGCAGGACTGTCCACCGCGACTGCTGCAGGCGTGCTGAGTCTTGGAACGTTCTTGGCGGTCGCCAATCTGTTCTGGGGTTATTTGGCAGACCGCATCACACCCCGCCGTTGCCTGATAGTCATGATGACCGGAGCCGGTGGGATGATGGCGTTCTTGCTGTCGGTGGACTCAGTAGCCGAAGCGTTGTTGTTCGCCGTGATCTGGGGTGTGTTTTCCGGAGGACTGGGGTCTCTGGAGAACATGGTGCTGGCCGGATACTTTGGCCGAGGTTCCTACGGCACGATCTTGGGCGTATTCTCTCCGCTGCAGATGATCGCCCTGGGCGCGGGACCGGCCCTGGCGTCGACGGTCAGGTCGTTGGCCGGCGACTTCTATATCCTGTACTTTGCCATGGGTATGGCCTATTTCCTGTCGGCGGTGCTCATGTTCGTCGCGAAACCGCCGCCACGGCCCGCGCGCGCCGAGGTCGAATCGGCTGTTCCTGGGGACTGAGTACCGTTTCAAGGATCGACGCGATTTTCCGGTACGTTTACCGAACCAAACCCAATGCGCATCGTAATTCTTTACCGCCGCGAAAATCAGCTCAGGCGGCTACAGCCTAGCTCATCTCGGAGCCGCCGGACACACTAATAGAAAGACCGGTCATGTAGTCGGACTCGGCCGACGCTAAGAACGCGGCCAGGCGTGCGATGTCGTCGCCTTGGGCTATGCGGCCCATGGGGACTCTGAAAGACCGCTCCCGCACCATGTCGGCCCGGTATTCTTCGCCCGACTCGCCTTCAGGGGCTAATGCGCCAGCGATGAAGTCGACCCGTTCGGTGTCGACCAGTCCGGGGCAGATGGCGTTGACGGTGATCTTGTGGGCTGCCATCTCTTGGGCCATGGCTTGGGTCCACCCGATAATGGCGAACTTGGAGGCGCAGTAAGCGGCGTAACGGGCGATGCCCCGTTTGCCGGCGCCCGAAGATATGTTGATGATCTTGCCGCCGCCGCCTCGGTTGACCATGTGGGTCGCCACGGCCTTGGACACCAGAAAGGTGCCCCGCACGTTGACCCGCTGGACCTCGTCGAAGGCCTCTTCCTCCAGTTCAAGGACCGGCACCCGGTCCTTGCCCGGCCGGGAACCGGCGTTGTTGACCACAATGTCGATTTTTCCGAACTGGTCCAGGGTTTTGGCCACCATGTCGGCCACTTGGGGGCCGTCCGAAACGTCCGAGAACAGGCCCAGAGATTGGCGCCCCTTGGACTCGATCTCTTCAACCACGCTGTTCAGCCCCGCCCAACCGGCCTGCCGGTCCTCGGCTCGGATGGCCGTCGCGCTGGCCTCGATGTCGGTCACGATCACATCGGCCCCTTCATTTGCCAAACGGAGGGCGATGCTCCGGCCGATGCCGTGCCGCCCGCCTGCCCCGGTTACCAGGGCAACTTTACCGCTAAGGTCGTACATATTTTCCTCACAGAAACATGAAAGCTAATGCAGTGTAGCGACTCGTGGCCCAAAAAAAAAGAGTCGAGGTGTGCCAGTGGGCGGAAGAGGTCTGAATCAGATGCGAGCTTCTTCCGGCGGCAGAGGAGTCGCCCGCCACGCCTGCCAGACAACGCCTTTGCTGGAGGAAAACAGCATCGCCGCCATAAACAGCCCAGTGGCCACGACCACGATGCTTGGGCCGGTAGGCAGGTCGGCATGGAAGGACAGGTAGAGGCCAGCTACGGTCGAGATGAGCCCCGTAAGCACGCTGAAGGCCATGATTCCCGGCAGCCGGCGAGCGAGGAGGGTGGCGGTGGCAGCGGGGGTGACCAGCAAAGCCAGCACTAATACGATGCCTACGGCTTTGAGCGAGGCAACGGTGGTGACTCCAACCAACAGCGGCAGCAGGTACTGCATGAACCGCACCGGGATACCTGAAGCGGCGGACATGGTGGCGTCGTAGGCCGTGAACAATAGTTCTTTGTATAGGGCGGCTATTATCAGAAGCACGCCTCCGGCGACCAAGCCGATGAGCAACACCTCGCCCCAGGAAACCCCCAGCACATTACCGAAGAGCAGACCGAAGAGGTCAGCGGTGTAATTGCTGACCCGGCTCATCAGGATGATTCCTACGGCGAACCCACTGGCGAAGATTATGCCGATGGCCGTGTCCAACCGGATATTGGCCCTACGACTGATGAAGGTTATGGCCAACGAGGCCGGCAACGCCCAGGCGAAGGCGCCCCAGAATATGCTGCCTCCGAAGAAATAAGCCACCGACATCCCGGCCAAAGATGAGTGAGCCACAGCGTCGCCCATGAATGCCATGCCCCGCAACACCACGAAAACGCCCACCACCGAGCAGACCAAAGCGGCGAACGACGCCGCCAGCAATGCCCGGTGCATAAAGGCGAACTCCCAGGGTTCGATCAATGCGTCAATCATGGTTCAACCGTTTCTTCAACCGGATTATCAAAGCATCAATCATGCTCGTGGTCCGAGTGATCGACTTCCAGAGTGCCGTCAGTGTGGACGTGATGCTGGTAGGCATAGGCCTGACCGTCCAGATGCACCATGAGCAAATGAGTGCCGAAGGTGTCGCCCAGCACCTGCTCGTTCAGAACGTCTGACGGTTTCCCAAAGGCGATGAGCCGTCGGTTCAGACAGGCTGCCTTGTCACAACGGGACGATACGCAGGACAGGTCGTGGGTGCTGAGGACCACGGTTGCCCCCTTGGCCCGCAACTCGTCAAGCAGGTCCAGCAACTGGTGCTGGGCGGTAGCGTCCAGACCGGCCATCGGTTCGTCCAGAAGCAACAATTTGGGGTTATGGGCCATGGCCCGGGCCAGAAGCACCCGCCGCCTTTGGCCCCCGGATAATTCGCCGATCAGCCGGTCCCGCAGGTCGAACATTTTGACCTGTTCCAGGGACGCGTCAGCCGCCTCCCGGTCTTCTTTGGTGGTGCGCTTGAAGAGGCCCCGGCGGGAATAACGGCCCATGAGCGCGACATCGGCAACCGTCACAGGAAAGTCCCAGTCCACCAGCTCTGTCTGAGGAGTGTAGCCCACCAGGTGGCGCTCGGGAGTGCCTTCCGTGCCCAGAACCGAAACCTCACCCCGCATGGGCTTGACCAGCCCCAAAATACTCTTGATCAGTGTGGATTTCCCCGAGCCATTGGGCCCGATGACGCCCACCATGTCCCCCCAGTCAATCTCGAAGTTCACCGCTTCCAGGACCGGCCTGCCGTCGTACCCGGCCCACAGGTTGCGGATCGCCAATGCCGGGCTGGTGATGTTTTTTGTCTCTGTGCTCATAAGTGTTCGGGCTACCTGAGGAGCCTAGCCAGGCTCTTGGCGTTGAATAGCATCATGTCGATGTAGCTTGCTACATCTCCGTCCTGGACGTCGGAGTAGATGGGGCCTACCTCCACGCCCGCCTCTTCGGCGGCTTTCTCCAGCAGACCGGAGCTGAATTGGGGCTCGGCGAAGACCGCCGGGATCCCCTGTTCCCGTACCCGGTCCAGTATCTCGACCATCGGACCCGGAGATACCTGGCTGGCGTCACTGCCGACCAGCGATGTCACCTGCCATCCGTAGCGCTCCGCGAAGTGGCTGAATGCATCGTGGAAGGTGATCAGGTGCCGCCGGTCGGTCTGAATCGTGTCCAGGGTGTTGGCGATGTCAAAGTCCAGCTCGGTCAGCCGGTCTTTGTACTCTTGGAAATTGGACCGGTAGTCGGCAGCGTTGTCGGGGTCGGCGGCGATCAGGCCGTCCCTGATGCCCTCCGCGTACTGAACGGTGAAGACCGGGTTTTGCCAGAAATGGGGGTCGTCATCGTCCAGTTCCAGCAGCGACTCTGCGGCTAGGATGTGTACCGCGTCATCGGACGAAGCACCCTCGATCACTTGGTCGAGGAATTGGTCCAGACCGCCGCCGTTGGAGACCAGCAGGGCGGCACGGCCCACGGCCACGTTGTCGGCGGGCGTGCTCTGAAAGGAATGAACATCGGCGCCGGGCGGCACCAGTGCTGTGACTTCCACCAGGTCACTGCCCACGTTCTTCACCAGGTCCGCCAGCAGGGTGGTGGTTGTCACAACCGTCAAACGATCCGCGTCCGTCGTCGTGTTCGACTGGGAAGAGCCGCAGGCCGAGGCCAGCAGCAACAGGGCCATCGCCACGGGAAGTATGAGCCGGTGGAGATTCAGCCACCGCTGCCTCTGGTTGATCAGTTGAAGTATCAATTCAATTTGCTTTTGAGAGTAAGTATCAATACGGGTAAAAAAAGAGACTAGACCGCCGTCAGTTCCGCCGGCGATTCCGACTTGCTGCAGGACCGGCAGTGACCATAGACCTCCAGCCAATGTCCGCTGAGTTCAAAGCCGTGGTTGGCCGAGGTCTGTTGCAGTAACTCTTCTATGTCGCAGCCGAGCAGGTCCTGAGATGAGCCGCATTCGACGCAGAGCAGGTGGTGGTGGTGTCCCCGGTGGCTCAACTGGTAATGGAGATCGCCGTCTTCCAGCAGGATCCGGCAGAGCACGCCAGTCTCAACCAGCAGCTTAAGTGAGCGGAAGATGGTTGCCCGTCCGAGCGACGGCAACTGCTCCCGCAGGTCTTCGGCGGTGAAGTGCTTGTCCTGGTTGGCGATGACCTGGGCCACCGCACGCCGAGGCGACGTGGACCGGTAACCCCGCTCTTCCAGGGTCTCCAACAATTGTTCGGCCAGGGCGTTTACCCGTTTGCGCATGCAGTCCTGTGCATCTGGTCTCTTAATGAGACTAAGTATCTTTAATGATTCGACAATATCACAGTGTAATTGGGGAGTCAATTTGGGGACCAGAAGATCGCCTAATCCAGGTGCCAGGTGTCTCCGGCGGGGGGCCAGGGGTTGTCGTCTACTAGCACCTGGGACAGTTGGGTGAAAGCCCCTTTCATGCCGGCGGGGTGGAGCCAGATACTATTGAAGCCCAGGTTCACGTAGTTGGAGGTCGTCCTCGACGAAGTATAGCGGGCGTCCTGTCCCTTGAGGTAATCGTCCATGACTAGGGAGTCTTCGATCTCGTAGATGGTCAGGTAGATGCCCTCGCCGTAGCGCTCTAAGAACCGGGCGGATGGGACGTCGCTGCCGGTCGGCTGGGCCAGTTCGATGAAGGTGTCCTTGCCGCCTAGAGGGAGGACCGCGATCTCTAAGTCGGTGAAGCTGACTTGAAAGCGTTTGGTGGCAGTGATGCCGAACATCTTTTCCCAGCGTTTGATGGCTTCATCCAGGTCCCGTACTAGCACTGCCGTCTGGCGTATCTGCTTGGTCAACGGCTTGTGCTCCAGTGACTGCCAATCCGGCCCGGCTGGGGGCCAGGGGTTATTGCTGGCTGTGACCTCAATGACCTCCAAGAATGCCCCGTTTGTCGAGGAGGGATGTATGAATGCGTGACGGTAATCCCCGGTGGATGGTTCTTCCGAAAGCCGGACGCCCAAGGATTTAAGATGGCGAATGAGTCGGTCGTACTCGCTGGTCTCGAAGATCAGCATGTAAGGGGCCTCGCCGCGCCGTTCCAGGTAGCGGGCGGCTGAGGAATCTGCAGAGGTCGGCTGTAGCAGTTCGATGAAGGTGCCGTTGCCCGCCGAAAGGACCGCGTTCAGCAGGCCGTAGTTGCTCAGGTCCTCCGAGTGGCAGATTTCCATCCCCAGATGCCGCCGGTACAGCTCCTTGCCTTCCTCCAAGTCCTTGACTAAAAACGCCACTTGCTGTAGCCGTTCCAGCATTTTCTTACCTACCGGGGTCGGTTGGAGCCGCGCTGACTGCCTAGCGACTTGGGAGGGCGACTATTGCTTTGCCGCCCACGTAGCGTTCGCCCTCGGTGCCGGTCATGAGGATGTCACATTCCACCAGGTTTTCGCCGTCTTCTTCCCGCAGGTCGGTGATGGTGGCGGCCAGGGTGAGGGCCCGGTTGTGGGGTACCGGCTGCCGGAACACCAGGTCCAGGTCTTTGATCGATCCGGGGCCTCCCCAGTCGGTGAGTAATTGGGCCATCATGGCCATGGTCATGATGCCGGGGACGATGGTGCCCTTCATACCAGCTTTGGCTGCAATTTCGGGGTCGGTAAAACGGTTGGGTGTGGGTGCGCCCCAGACATCGCAGAAATTGGACACCTCATCATCGGAGGCTACCTTTTCCACGGGACCGATCTCGTCACCCAGTTCTATCTCGTCGTAATAGGGCAAAACTTCTCCTGATCTTGTCATGATCGCTTTCAGGTGTGAATCTCCGGTCTGCTAACCAAGTTTTCACTTGGTCATCCTTCTCTCTAACTCTGCCGCCGGTCACTCTCGTTTGGCGAAGGACTCTTGGACCTCGGCCACCACTTGGCCGTCCTGGTTGGTGAAGGTGGTCTCCCAGACCACGAAGACCATGGTGCCGGAGCGGCCGGTTTTGGCGTAGACATCTTTCAGGTGAGATGACGCGGTCAGTTGGTCTCCGGCGTACACCGGGGCCTTGGGTTCGACGCGCTGTCCGGCGTGCATTTGAGTCTTGCCGAACTTCACCTTCACATCGGGCAGCGACACCTGGCGGACCAGGATGCAGCAGAGGGTCGGAGGGGCGATGCGGCCCTGGTACCCGGCCTCTTTCGCGCCGTCGTCGGACTTGAACGCAGCTCCGGTCTCCCTGGTGCTGGTGTTGGCCCGGTCGATGATCTCGTTAGTTATCTCGAAGGGACCGGCCACGTGTTCTACTCCGTATAAAGACCGGTCGTATTCAAGTTCCATTGCCATGTGATCTTTCTCCTTATTCTGAGACGGCGCCGGTCTTACTAGGTAGCGCCGTTAACGACGTTCTCCAGCCAGACGGGCTGAAATTCTTTGCTGAGCAAGGCGTCGACCAAGTCCCCTTCCGACTTGATCGTCGCTTTGAAATCGGTCATGCAGGTGGCTATGTGGCTGGTCAGATGTGCGTCGCTGCCACCGATGCCCAGCAGGTTATGGCTCTCGCAGAGTTCGTCGGCCCGTTCATTTTCGCCGGGGCGGCTACCCCCGTTGAACTGCTCCACGATCGTCACATCGTCGAAGGCCTCTCCCTGGGCGATGTAGTCGGTCAGGCCGATGCCGAAGCGGCCGGGGTGGGCGGGCAGGGCGATGGCGTCGTGCTGGCGGGTGGCCTGCATCAGTACTCGGGAGTCCATGCGAACGTCGCCAAAGTCTATCTCTTGGGTCAAGGCTTGGGTTACGCCGTAGACCAGGAAGTGGCCGAAGCGGGTGTCCAGTTCAGACCCTTTAAGAATCAGCACGTCATACTGGCTGGCCAGGTTTGAATAGTCTTTGTCGAAGTCGAACTTTCGGTGCTCGGTGAGCACTATCCCATCAACGGTGTGGCCCCGTTTTCGCAGCACTTGGATCCATTTAACGTACTGCTCAACCGTGGCCCTTGAGTCGTCTGACGACACGGAATGGCTATGCATGTCCAGGTACAAACTTAGGAAGTTCCCCTGTCGGTGGAGTGGCTCGGGCCCGGTTAACTGCCGACGGCGATGGCCTAAAACGGCGTGCTGGCGGGCAGGCGAGAGCCTGGGTCAATCATAATTGTTGCCGACTGATACATCAACCGCCCAGCCTAGATTTGTGGCCAATTTCCCAGGCTGCGGGGAAGTCCTTCCCGGAAGGGAAGGACAGGATGGAGGGGTTCTGCAGACCTGTAAGCCGGGTTCTGTGTCTTTCCATCGCTGGAAGGTGGTGACCATCTATCTAGCCCAACCGTCAGCCTTGCGGCTGGCGGTCATCCGCCCGAAGGCGGAACGGCGTTACCGCCGGGGTCAAGCAGCCAACCCGGGGACGGGCCGGGCGCCTAAGTCCCCCTATTTGGCCTTGCTCCAGGTGGGGTTTAGCCGCCGCTGCGTCACCGCAGTCGGCCGGACGCTCTTACCGTCCGATTTCACCCTTATCCTTCCATCGCTGGAAGGACGGTATGTTTCTGTGCCACTTTCCGTCCCCGATTCCGGTTGACCGGTGATCGGGACCTGGGAGTTACCCAGCACCCTGCCCAGAGGAGCCCGGACTTTCCTCCCTCCTTCCAGCGACGGAAGGAGGGCGGTCACCCGGTCTGCATTGCCCTCCGTTTCGAACTCTAGCATAGGCATTCTAGGGGGTCAAACGGGGGTGTTAGGCAGCCAATATCCGGGTATGCCCGCAATAAAAAATGGCCGGTACAACCGGCCATTTACAGTTTCTATCTGGGGTGAGGCTATCGGAGAGCTAGCTGAGGAAGAGCATCCGTCCGCAACTGCTGCAGAGGACCGTTTGGCGTCCGCTGCGGACCCGCTGCTGCTGATGCGTGGGCAGGGACATCCGGCAGCCCTGGCAGAGGCCTCGCTCTACCTTGACCACCGCCACTCCACCCTTGCGCTTTCGAAGTGTTTCGTAATGTTCGAGTGACGTCGGGTCCAAGCCCTCAGTCAACTTGGAACGCTGACCCTCGAATCCTTTTTTCTCTGTGCTCAATTCCTTCAGAGCTGACTGCAATTCGGACTGGCGGACCTTCCAGGCGGCCTTTGCTTCGCCCAGTTTGCTCTCTAGTTCATTCCGTTTGGTTTGGGCTTCCTCGATCTTCCCGGAGATCTCTAATAGAGCAGCCTCTTGCTGTTCGACCAGTTGGAGGACATTTGAGGCTTCGCGTTCCAGGCTTTCCAAGTCTCGAGGGTTGGTGACCTCTCCCCCGTATAGCTGAGAGTTGAGGGTTTCAGACCGTTCTTTCTGAGTCTCGGCCTCTAGTTTGGTGGCCTTTTGTTGGAGTTTGGTTTCCTGGAGCCATTCTGCGTCTCGTTCCAATTCCGATTCCAAGGTGTGAACTTCATCCCCGTTGTTGAGTTCGTACTCTGCTTTCGCATGCTCATCCTGGACACGGTCTAGGATGATGTCCAATTCCTGAAGTGCAAACATCTGCCTAACGGTAGTCATCAACGTTATCCTTGCAAGGTTACCAAGGGTTCCCACCAGCCCAACCTAATCGATTCTAGAAACGGAAAGCCTTGTTGTCAACTTTGACAAAACCGCATAAAAAGGGGCCGCTTTTTGACGGCCTAAAGCTGGGCGGTGAAACTCGTCACGCCGCCTCTTGTTTCTTGACCCTTTTAGCCGACATAATCTGTATCGCGCCACTTTTGGGAGAACCCTGCGCGCGCCAACCGGGAAGATGTTCAGGAGATTCCCAGGATGACTCCCTAGGACGACTAAATGAAAATCCTTCATTTTTCAGATTTGCATATCGGGGTGGAGAACTATGGCCGGATAGATCCAGAAACCGGTCTGTCGACACGGCTGGGGGATTTCCTCGACTCTTTCGACCAGGTCGTGGAGTTCGCCCAGAACGAAAGCGTGGACCTGGTTTTGTTGGCTGGCGATGCATACAAAGGCCGGGATCCGACTCAGACCCACCAGCGGGAATTCGCCAAGCGCCTGAACCGCCTCTCTCAAGCTGGGATTCCCACGTTCTTATTGGTGGGTAACCACGACCTTCCGGCAGCGTCCGGCCGTGCCACTGCGGTGGACATCTTCCCCACTTTGGAAGTGGCCAATGTCCACGTCGGCAACAACCTGGAGACATACAACGTGGCCACTCCTTCCGGCCCGTTGCAAGTCCTGGCCGTTCCTTGGCCAAGGCGCAGCGCCATCCTCAGCCGGGAGGACTCACGGGGCATGTCCATTGAGCAGGTGAGACAAACACTGGAAGAACGGCTGACCGAAGGCATCGAGAGAATAGCCGACGAATTGGACCCCAATACACCAGCCATTCTCACCGGACACGTGACGGTCAACGGGGCCACCGTCGGCACTGAACGCTCCATGATGTTGGGCCAAGACCATGTGCTGCTGGTTTCTGCGTTGGACCGCCCCCAGGTTGAGTACGTCGCGCTGGGCCACATCCACAAACACCAAGTCCTCCGCCCGGACCCGCCCATGGTCGTCTACTCAGGAAGTCTGCAAAGGGTGGACTTCAGCGAAGAAGGCGACGAGAAAGGCTTCTGCGTCGTTGACCTGGATCCAGCCTTGCCCCAGGGCCAGCGGATGACCAATTTCGAGTTCCATAAGTTGGAGGCTCGGAATTTCGTCACCGTGGATGTTTCGGTAGAACCCCTGGATATTGACCCCACGGCCACCGTGGTTCGGGCCATCGCCCGCAAGGACATCGCCAACTCGGTGGTACGAGTGCGCATCTCCCTCGGAGCTGAGTCCGACGCCCACCTGAGAGAAACTGAGATAAGGGCGGCGTTGGAGCCGGCCCACTTCATTGCCTCGGTGTCGCGGGAGGTGGAGAGCACGCGGCGGACGCGAATATCTCCCACGGAGGGCGAGAACCTACAGCCGATGCAGGCGCTGGGGCTCTACTTAGACAGCAAAGAGATACAAGGCGAACGCCGCGATAAAATCATGCGGAAGGCCGAGGAACTGATCGAACTGGACTCGGCCGAGCTGTAAGCAGCCCCTAAACGAGCTTTCGAGCCAACGAATGACTGCCGTCGACCAGGTCTTTGAACACTTCTTGGACCGTCAATATCTCTGAGATCAGCCCAGACCCCGCGCCGGTGTAGGCTACGCCGGAGTCAAAATCCCCGTCGATGAAAGCCGCCCTGGTCCGGTCGATGCCCAGTTCCTGCTCCCAGGCCGCTGAGTCGTCTCCTGAGTCCAAGCCGGACTCCTTCATCTGCATGGCGATACCCTGTTTCAAGATTCTGGTCGGCCATTTCTCTCCGCCAACCACCACTGTTCCGCTGTCGATAGCGGCAACCATGGCCGTCTTGTATATCTGATGGGAGATGCATTCCTTGGTTGCAACGAACCGGGAACCCATCTGAACCCCCATTGCCCCCAGAGCCGTCGCGGCCACGTAGCCGCGGGAGTCGACGATTCCGCCCGAGGCGATCACCGGGATGGCGATGGAACCGACAACCTGTGGGACCAACACCATGGTGGAGACCTTGTCCACGCCGCGCAGGCCGCCGCCTTCGAACCCCTCGGCGATGACCATGTCCACTCCCTGGGCCTCGGCGCCGCGGGCATGCCGCACCGTCGTGATCTGGTGTATGACGGTCATTCCGTGCTCTTTCAACGTTCCGGTGTACAGCGCCGGGCTGCCGCCATAGGTGATGGCGATGGAGATGCCTTCCTGGGCAGAGGCCTCGATCAATTGCTCTATCTGCGGGTGGGAAAGGTAGAACGAGACGCCGAACGGCTTGGTTGTTAGACGCTGGACTCTGCGGATAACCGCGTGGAGGTCGGCGACTGGGTCACCTCCCACTTCAATCCCCGACGTTGGGTGCAATACTCCCAGTCCGCCGGCGTTGGTCACAGCAGCGACTAACTCTGGATTGGAAACCCAGGGCAGTCCTGCTTGAAGGACCGGATAGTTGATTCCTAATGCGGTGCTAACCGGCGTGCGTTTCATCTAATAAATACCTGTTCTATTCCCCAAGAAGTTTTGCCCAAGACGTTTTGACGGTTAAAACCGGCGGTTGAGCGCGGATTCGTTAACCTGATTACCCCTTTTAATCAGACCGGTCTCGAAGTGTGACCGATTGTAGGGCCACGCCTGGGTGGTGTCAACTGATTTCGGACGTCGCCCCTGCTGTCTTTGACCAGTCGCTTCTAAACGGTACAGCATGGTGTATTCCAACAGAGTTACCTGGAATCGGGTTGCTGAGGTTGCCCGGCTAGAGGATAATACGGCCTCAAGCAGCCAGCCTGGCTAGACCTCACCGATCTGGAGCGAATCCCCCATGTTGACTAGAGACGACAACGAAACACTGACTCGTACCGACCAGGGCACGCCGATGGGCGAAGTCATGCGGCGTTACTGGCTGCCCGCGCTTCTGACCAGCGAACTTCCGGGACCGGATTGCCCGCCCGTTCGAGTGCGGATTCTGGGCGAACAATTGGTGGCCTTCCGCGACACCGAGGGAAAAGTCGGGCTTCTCAGCGGATTCTGCCCCCACCGTCTGACATCCTTGTTCTTCGGCCGTAATGAGGAAGGTGGCCTGCGCTGCGTATACCACGGCTGGAAGTTCGACACCGGCGGCAACTGCCTGGACATGATGAACGAACCGCCGGACAGTGATTACCCCAGCAAGATCAAGACCACGTCTTACCCGGTAGTAGAAATGGGAGACCTCATCTGGACCTACCTGGGTCCGGCCGAGAAACAGCCGCCACATCCCAAATTCGAGTGGACCCAGGTGCCCGAAAGCCACCGTCTGGTCACCAAGAACTGGCAGGAATGCAACTGGCTTCAAGCCTTGGAGGGCGGCATAGACACTGCCCACGCACCCATCCTCCACCGGCGCATCACCGAAAACACCAACCGGCCAGGTATCGGGATCAACACCAGCCTTCTCACAGGTGAGGCGCCCAAGTTGGAAGTCGACCGCACTAACTACGGGTATCGCTATGCCGGCCTTCGCGACATGGGAGACAACCGGAATCGTATCCGGGCCTATCACTACGTGATGCCCTTCCACCAGTTCCGGCCGTTGCAATTCGGGCTCCAGGGAGAAGAACCGCGGTCTCTCATCGCCGGCCACGTGTGGGTACCCATGGATGATGAAAATTGCATGATTTACAACTGGATGTATAACTATGAGGGTGAACCGCTCAGCGACGAAGACCGTGAGCAAGAGACCGGCCTGGGCCGGGGCCCCGACGATATGCTCCCCGATTTCCGGACCAAGCGAAACAAGACCAACGATTGGATGATCGACCGAGAGGTCCAGAAGTACGAAACGTTCACCGGCATCGAAGGCATCAACACCCAGGACCAGGCGATCCAAGAGAGTATGGGACCCATCGTGGATCGCTCCGGTGAAAACCTTGCCAACAGCGACATGGCTATAGTTGTCGCCCGCCAGATGCTCTTGACCGCAGCTAAAACCGTGGCCGACGGAGGAGACCCGCCCGGCACCGGAGATTCCTACTACAACGTGCGCGCAATCGACAGCATCCTGCCCAAAGAAGCCGACTGGAAAAAAGCCCTGGAAGACCAGATGTACCCGCACTAGCCGACCCGTCATTCCTGCTAAGGCAGGAATCCATGGAATTATTGGGAAGTAATCTTGCCGGGATCTACAATCTTCGGGACAACAGCCCATTGCCTGGATTTCCGCTTTCGCGAGAATGACGAAAATAATCCGCTCATACGAAAAATCCCAAACGAGAGAACAACCATGAAAGCAGCAGTCCTGTACGAGAAGTTTCAACCGCTGGTCATCGAAGACCTGGAACTGGACTCGCCCAAAGAGCACGAGGTGCTGGTGGAACTGACCGCCAGCGGAGTCTGCCACAGCGACCTGCATTACATGAAAGGCGACCGCGAGCACCCCATGCCGGTTGTTCTGGGCCATGAGGGCGCGGGAATAGTGGTAGAGATCGGCCCCGGAGTCACCTACGCCCAACCAGGCGACCACGTGGTGCTTTCTTTCGTCCCCACCTGCGGGCACTGCTCCTACTGCGTCAAGGGAAGGCAGAACCTGTGCGACGCCCGCTACCAACTCAGAGGCAAGATGCTGGACGGCACGACCCGCCTCCACAGCAGCGCCGGTGACGTCCACCACTTCAATGGCCTATCCACCTTTGGCGAGTACGCCGTGGTGCCCGAGGACAGCCTGGTCAAGATTCGGGAGGACGCTCCCCTGGACCGGGTGGCCTTGATCGGCTGCGGTGTGCCTACGGGAGTCGGCGCAGTAATCAACACAGCCAAGGTCAAACCCGGCAGCAGCGTAGTGGTAATCGGCGCTGGCGGGGTGGGGCTGAACGTGGTGCAAGGCGCGGTATTAGCCGGAGCTGAAGCTATTATCGCCGTGGACATCTATGGCAATAAACTGGAGCATGCCCTAGATTTCGGCGCCACCCACATCGTTAACGCTGCCACCGAAGACCTCATGGAAAAGGTGAAGGACATCACAAGGGGAGAGATGGCCGATTACGCGTTTGAGGTGATCGGCTCCACCGACGCCATCAACCAGGCCCTGCTTACCACCAAGCGCGGCGGCACCACCGTGGCGGTTGGCGTAGCCCCAACGGGCGCCGAACTGACCATCGACCCCGACTTCTTGCACCTGGACCGGGTTCTGATGGGCTGCACCTACGGTTCCGTCTACCCCCGGGCCGACATGCCAATGCTCATCGACCTATACATGGCCCGCCGCCTCAAACTGGACGAACTGATCAGCGCGACGGTAAAACTAGATCAGATCAACGACGCATTCGAGGCGTTAGACCAGGGTGAAGTGGCTAGGACGATTATTCGGTACTAGTTGGAGGCAGCATGCTCTAGCTCCCGTCCTTGGAGCTCGCGCTGAAAGATTGTCATTCTGAGCCAGCCGCAGCGGCGAAGAATCTTCCAAGCCGCATCTGGCAGGCCCTTCGCTTCACTCAGGTTGATATTTGCGTGGTGCCGTTCATGTCCATTGCCTACCACCAGATCGTTTTGACCACCCAAAGGAGGGCCAACATCAAGCCCCCACCATCGCCCTTTTAAACGCCTTCAGCAAGATCTTGTTCAAAGGCATTTAGGCCCCCGGCGGCCGCATGGTGTGCCATGACGTGGCCTGTTCGTATGCGTGGGCCACTTTGAAGATTGTTTCTTCTGCTCTGGGGCGGGCGCCTATCTGAAGGCCTACGGGCATGTTCCGGTCGTCGAAGCCGCAGGGGACGGACATGGCCGGGCAACTGGCCAGGTTGAAGATACGCGTGAATAAGAAAGCCAACCGGCCCGCGGTCTCCTTGCTGGTGATGGGCGGGTCTTCCTCCCGCAGTTGGGCGCCCTTGCCGGATGTGGGTAGCACCAACACGTCGTACTTCTCCAGCGAGTCCAACACTTGCTGACGCAACAGGGTGCGCAGTTTCTGAGCCTTGTAGTAGGCCTGAGCCGGTAGCAGACTGCCGGTCAACAGCAGTAAACGCACATCGTGACCGTAGTCTTGGATTCGGTCCTTGATCCAGTCCTGTTGGGCCAGGGCCGGCTCAACTGCCAGCAGCACCGCCGACGCCACCCCGGCGTCCATGGACAGCGGGATGGACACCTCCTCCACCGTCGCTCCCAATTCCCCCAGCGTGGCGATGGCGTTGGATACGCTCTGTCGGACCGCCGGCTCTACCAGGTCAGATTCCATGAACTCGGTGATGACGCCGATTTTCAGGCCATTCAAGTCACCGCCCAGGGATTGCCGGTAATCGGGCACCGGCTCCGTGGAACTATACGGGTCCTTGGAGTCGTGGCCTGCTATGGCGCCCAGCGTTATGGCTGCGTCCTCTACCGTGCGGGAGATGGGCCCCACCGTGTCCATGCTCCACACTCCCTGCATCACCCCGTACCGGCTGACCAGACCCCAACTGGGCCGGATGCCAACCAGGCCGCACCAGGCGGCGGGGAACCGGATGGAGCCGCCGGTATCTTCTCCCAGCGACGTAGCGCAGAGGTAGGCCGCCGTGGCCGCGCCTGAACCGCTGCTGGAGCCGCCGGTGTAGGTGTCGATGTCCCAGGGGTTGCGGGGCGTGCTGTAGCGATGGGAGAACCCGGTGATGGCGAACTCCGTCATGTTGGTCTTGCCCAGCACGACGGCCCCGGCTTTCCTCAGTTTGGCTATAACCGTGGCGTCCTCATCGGGGACGAAGTCGGCCAGTATCCGGGAGCCGCCGGTGCTCCGAACTCCTTTGCTCCAGAACTGGTCCTTCACCGCCACCGGCACGCCGTGCATCGGCCCTCTGTGCTGGCCGGAAGCGATGTCTTGTTCCGCCTGCCCGGCGTCGGCCAGGGCCTGTTCACGCATGATGGTCAGGTAGCTGTGGAACCGGTGGTCCAGCGATTCGATGCGGTCGAGGTAGGCTTCCGTGGCCTCGACCGGCGATACCTCTTTGGACTGGATCAGCCGTGACAGATCGCCTGCGGAGAGAAAGGGCAACTCAGACTTGTTCATAAAGACCCCGTGTTGCGAGTTCTGGAGGGACGGGAAAAGGAAAATGTCCCCAACAAGTCGGGGACATCTCTAAAATTCGGTGTCGCGGGAAGGCTATGCCGGAGGGAGGATTATGGGGAGGGGCTCGACGTCGTTTAGGCCCGGCGGGTTGATGGCGTCCAGCGACTCTAGCAGGGCGTTCAGGCTATACATGACTTCAGTAAGCTCCGGATCCTGGATATCCAGACCCACGGCTTTGCCCATGGCGCGAATCTCATCTTTGTTTAAATCAGCCATCGGAACCTCCCGAAACCCCATTCAAGTGAGCGCATATTGCCTCAAAAACCATCCGGCGTCAAGATGGCAGGTAACCTGATCTCCTATGTCTTGAGGCGGCATTGCCGCTCGGCTATACTGGCTGGAACCCCGATTCGGGGATGAGGATGAGAAACAGCCGATGGCTACATATAAGAAGATCAACGTCGATATTGGTCTGGAATCCGAATTCACCAAACTGCCCGCGGAAGTGACTGTGGGCGACTGGTCCTATTTCCTGGCTCGGAACAGGAAGGGCGTCTACCAACTGCTATCCAACGTCTGCCCGCACCAGGCCGTAGAGGTTGTGGATTGGACCGGCGTGTTCATGTGCCCCGCCCACGGCTGGCGCTTCGAGTATACCGAGGGCGTTTGCGTGAACGGCCCCAACGCCAAGCTGGTAGGCTTTCCAGTCACAGTTGAAGATGGCCATTTGATCGCCGCACTCCCCGACGACTGACCCGCGCCTCTTTAGCTGCTGGCGGCCCTGCGTTTCCGAGATACCAGCCACGTACATCCGCTCACCCTCACCCTGAGCCTGTCGAAGGGCCATGGCTACTGCGCCTCCATGGTTCGACGGAGCTAACCAAGAACGGTTGGGACCAGAAATAATCGATAGGGACTAGTAGGTCTTGATCTCCAGGAGATAGCCGCTGGGGTCCGTGAAGTAGACGGCTTTGCCATCGCCCTTGGCCCCGATTGTTATGCCCGGAACCTGCATGTTGTCCTGGGCGAAAGGATTGTCCCCGTAGGGAATTTCGAGTCCTTGATCCGCTGGAACGAGTCCTCGAACTCGCCCGGCTCCATGGCGAACGCATAGCGGATGCTGCGGAAGTCTTCGTCTTGGTGGAAGTCCAGGTTCAGGCTGTCGTTCACCCGTACCGCCAAGAACGGCCCAACCTCCCCAAGGTCCTCGAAACCAAAGATGCGGGAGTAGAACTCCACCGCCTGCTGCTGGTCTATCACTGGGAGAATCATGTGGTCCAATACAACGGTCATATCGCTTTCTGAATGTCGCCTATCCGGCCTAAGAATCATCGGGTTTCGTGAGTGTATTGAGGTTGTGGTACTCTATTGGCTACCTTTCGAGGAGTCAACACAACCACGCCTGAATTAAGCCCGGCTCGTGCCCGGATAAGGAAAGTTTATGGACAAGAAAGAGCTACCCTTTCTGACCGCTATCCAGCTATCCAAACTCATCGAGACCAAAGAGGTCTCGCCAGTCGAAGCCACACAGGCCTACTTGGACCGTATCCAAGAAGTCGATCCCAAGTTGAATTCCTACATCACCATCACTGGAGAGCAGGCGTTGGAGGCAGCTCGGCAGGCGGAACAAGAGATCGCCGAGGGTGTGCATCGGGGTCCCCTACACGGCGTGCCGATGGCCGTGAAAGACCAGTTCAACACTGCCGGTGTCCCGACCACCGGCGGCTCCAGCATCCTTAGGGACAATGTTCCAGCGGAAGACGCCACGGTGATTACTAAGCTCAAGAATGCCGGGGCGATATTGTTGGGCAAACTCAACATGAGCGAGTTCGCAATGGCTGAGATCTATAACCACCCCTATGGCACGCCCCGGAACCCCTGGGACTTGGAACGAAACCCCGGCACCTCCAGCAGCGGTTCGGGCGCCGCTACCGCCGCATCGCTCTGTGCCACTTCCCTGGGAGAAGACACCGGCGGCTCCATCCGAGGCCCCGCCAACTTCAGCGGCCTGGTCGGACTGCGGCCTAGCCACGGCCGGGTCAGCCGGTACGGCGTGCTGGGCGGCTCCTGGTCCATGGATACGGTGGGCCCGATCTCCAAGAGCGTTGAGGACGCGGCCATAACCATTCAGGCCATAGCAGGCCACGACCCCAAAGACACCTACTCCTGGGACGTGCCGGTGCCCGACTACTTGGCGGCGCTGACCGGAGACATCTCGGGCATCAAGCTGGGCGTGGTCCAGGAGCGCATGGACTCTCCGAACTTGGACCCCGAGTTCCGGGACACCGTCGCCAAGGCCATCAGTGTGCTGGGTGAGCTGGGTGCGTCGTCCGAGGATGTGTCCATCCCCTTGGCCCCCAACGCCGGGGCATTGACCATGAGCATACTGAACGTGGAGTGGTCCAATCTACACCGTCCACTGTTCGAGCCGAATATCGACGAATTGGACCACAACAACAAGATCAGGTTCCTGACCGGGAGCGTCATCCCGGCCCAGTTCTACTACAAGGCCCAGAAGATTCGGGCCATGCTCCGGCAGCAGATACTGGACGCGCTGGAGAAGGTCGACGTGTTGGTTTTGCCCACCGGTCCTGTGACCGCCCCGCCGGTGGAGAGCGTCCCGGGCATCCAGAGCAAGGAACACGCCCTCACCGGACTGGCTGGTCGCATCAGTTTCACCGGCCCATTCAACCTGGCCGGCACCCCCGCCATCTCGGTCCCCTGCGGCTTTAGCGCCGTTGGCATGCCCATGGGCCTGCAGATAGTCGGTCGGTCCTTCGCCGAGGAAACAGTCCTAAAAGTGGCCCACGCCTACGAACAAAACACGGATTGGCACAACCGGCGGGCGCCGGTTTAGCTGACAGCCGTCGACGCAAGGAGACACCCTGGAGCGAATACATACCCAACCCCATGGACTGGGTGGCGGACCAGGTAGAACTCTACGAAAGCAGCGGAGGTACCCAAGGACTGACCCTGAGGGACACCGGTATTCCCTGCATAATCGTGACCAATCAAGGGTGGGAAACAGGCGCCATTCGCAAGACTCCTTTGATGAGAGTAATCGATGGAGATGATTACATCCTCGTGGCATCCTGGGCCGGTGCGCCAAAAAACCCGCTTTGGTATTACAATCTGAAGGCAGAACCAAACGTTGAGATTCGCGACGAGACTGAGGTTTTTTCGGCACGGGTCCGTGAGGTGGATGACCCAGCCGAGAGGCAGCGGCTTTGGGACATCGCGCTCGTAGCATACGATCGCTACCAAGAGTATTAGGAGAAGACCGAACGAGTAATTCCGGTCTTTGTTGCCGAACGCATAAATTGAGCAAAAGCTGACCGCTGGCGGCTGAATGCTGACAGCCGTCGACTCAGGAGACACCATGGACGACATCGGAGTTTTTGAGGCTATCTACAGCCAACGGCAGTTCACCCGGTACAAGCCGGACCCAGTGCCGCGTGAGGCCATCGACAAGATAATCGACGCCGCCACCAAGGCCCCCAGCGGCGGCAACAAGCAGCCGTGGCACTTCATCGCCATCACCGAACGAGACCTGATCGAGAAGGTCGGTGGTCTCTACCGTGACCTGTGGTTGGGCGCCATGGGGGCGACACCGCCGGCGGGTGAGCCTCCCGCCTACACCTCGGCTCGCTACCTGGCCAACCACATGCCCGAAGTCCCGGCCATGATCCTGGTCTGCGCCGACCATACTATGGGATCGGTGCCCTACGCGGTGGGCGAGCCGATTGAGCGGGGCCGGTATGCCTCATCACTATGGCTGGCGATACAAAACCTGTTCCTGGCAGCCCGCGCCCTGGGTCTGGGCACTCGCATCACCACCACCCACCTGCGGGAAGAACAGAAAGTAAAAGACTGGCTGGGCATACCAGACCACGTGGAAACCCTCTGCCTAACGCCGCTGGGCTATCCCCGCGGCCGCTTCGGCCCCACCGATCGCATCCCCTCGGCAGGCGTCACGTCGTACAATCGCTTTGGGGAAAGGTAGCTATCAGCTTTCAGCGGTCAGCTTGCTGCGACAATGAAATCAGGTTGTTCAGCGAGAATGAGACTCCTCGTTTCGCTCGTTGTGGCAGTTGGGCAAAGTATCGCCCCGGAAGCTGATTCCTGACCGCTGATTGCTTATAGCCTGAGGCTACGCCGTCCCCCACGTCTCCCCGAACTCGGCCCGTAGCACGTACTGGCCGGTCATTGTAGATACGTCTTGCAGGGCTAGGTAGACCGCAGCGGGGCCTACGGCTTCCGGCTCAACCCGCTGCTCCCAGTCGCGTTGGGTCCATGGAATGGCCGCCGAGCCTTCGGTCTTGAGTCCACCGGGCGACAGGATGTTCACGGCGATGTTGTGCTCCCGCAGCTCGTCGGCCAGGCAGTAGCTGAACATGTGTATGGCGGCCTTGGTCGAGCTGTAAAGCACTCCTCCGCCTTCCCCGGCATCGCTGCCCATGCGTGAGCCGATGTGGATGATGCTGCCGCTTCCCTGCTCAATCATCCAAGGGACGACCGAACGGCAGCAGAGGTATGGCCCCTTGAGGTTCGCGGCCACGCTCTGGTCCCATTCCTCGGGAGCGATCTCCAAAAGCGTTGAGCCCAGCACCATCACCCCGGCATTGTTTACTAACACATCTATTTGGCCGTACATGTCGATGGTCTGGCCCACCATGGCCATGACCTGCTCTTCGTTGGAGACATCGCAGGTTAACGCCATAGCCTCGCCGCCCGCATCCCGAATCTGCTGGGCGGTCTCCACGGCGGTCCCGGGCAACCCTGCTGGCGAGTTGCGGCGGGCGGATACGACCACCTTGGCGCCCTCCGCAGCGAACTCCTTGGCGATGGCCCTGCCCAAGCCTCGGCTGGCCCCAGTGACGATGGCCACCATACCTTCCATCTTGTTGGTGTGTTCTCGTTGCATATTCTTGCCCTAAGAAGCGAACTGAGTTTCCACCCAGCCTTTGTCAAATGGCGTCCAGAAATGGGACGTAAGAGTGAGGTACTTGAACATCCACCGCCCATCCACCTTCACGTATTCCTCGTCGTAGCGGGCCGAACCCCAGACCGCTTGGTTGCCCTCGGCGTAGGTGCAAGGCTGAAACAGGTACCACGTTCCGGTGGCCTCGTCTCCATCGACTTCGATCACCGGGTTGAGCACCATATGGATGGCGAATGGCAGGCGGCTGGGCGCGTTCTGGAAAAACGTTCGTATCGCTTCCCGCCCATCGTTGCGGCCTCGCTCCTGCCCGTCCCACACCGCATCCTCGGTGAAGAGCTCAGCCAAGGCGTCGGCGTTGTAATTGGCGTCGCAGAGGGCGCAGTAGCGATGCTTGAGCTTCTTTATCTCCTCGATGTCTTCAAGGACTTGTATTCTCTTTTCCAGGCTTTCGAGACTCATAGTGACTCTCCGTTTTTAGAATTTTCCCTAGGCGGACTGGCCGCCGTCTATCTCGATGCACTGGCCGACGATGAACTCGGCGTCTTTGCTACACAGCCAGGCCGCAAACTCCCCCATTTCCTGAGGTGTTCCGGCCCGGCCCAGGGGTATGGTCTGCAGCCGGTCGTCCCAGTCCTGGGAGCGTGGGAACCCGTAGAGGGTGTCGTTGCGGGCGGTATCGGTGGTGCCGGGACTGATGCCGTTGACCCTGATGCCGTGGGGCGCCAGTGCCCGGCCCGCCTTCTTGGTGAAGGTGTAGAGCGCTCCGGAGGCGGTGGCGTAGGCCAGGTCCGTCGCCCGGCTGATTAGTGCCTCCACGGAGATTACGTTCACGATGCTGCCGCCGCATCCCTGCCGCAGCAATTCTTTGGTGACTGCCTGGGTGCACAGAAATGCGCCGGTGACCTTGACGTCCATGGCATGCCGCCAAACCTCGGGAGTCAGGTCCTCGAAGGCTGCCCACGCGGCCATTCGTGATGCGCTGGCATTGTTGATCAGGAAATCGACCCGACCAAACTCGGCAACGGTGCGGTCAACTGCCTCTTGCACCTGAGCCGGGTCTGAAACGTCCAACACCAAGGGCAAGGCTCCGACGCCATGGTCTTTGACGATCTCCCGGGACACGCTTTCCACGTCCAGCCAGCTGGCTTCCCGTTCGTCATCTGGGAAAGTAGACGGGTCGCGGCCCGTGCCGGTGACAGCCACCGAGGCGCCTTCTTTTGCGAAGGCCAACGCCGCGTACCGACCGATGCCACGCATCCGGCCTGCTCCGGTGACCAACGCCACTTTGCCGTCGAACTTGCCCATAGATACTCCTAGATCGCGGTCCATCCGCCATCCACCAGCAAGAGGTGGCCGGTGGTTCCGGCCGAGGACTTGCTGGCCAGATAGATCACCGCGCCGACCATCTCTTCAGGGTCCATGCGGCGGCCCAATGGCAGGTGGGCTTCCAGGTCAGCCTGGACCTGCTCCGGGGTCTTGGTGTCGGCGGCCAGCATGCCGGGGGTGCTGGTAGGGCCGGGGCCGATGGCGTTCACCGTTACGCCGTGGGTCGCCCACTCGACGGCCATAACCTTAGTGATCCCGGCCACGCCGAACTTGCTGGCGCAGTACGACGACCGCCCCTTGGATGCGATCACCGAGAGCTGTGAGCCCAGGTTTATGATCCTGCCGTAGCCTTGCTCCACCATGTGACGGCCCGCCGCTTGGGCACAGAAGAACACGCCCTTCAGATTGATGTCGATGGTCGCGTCCCAGTCTTCCTCGGTGACCTCCAGAGCCGGCTTGGGGATGCGTATCCCGGCGTTGTTCACCAGGATGTCCAGCCGTCCAAAGTCCTGCACCACCTGGTCGATGGCTTTGGGAATGCCGGGAATGTCCAGGACATCCAGGGTATATACGCCGCTCCTAGATCCTTCGGCTTCCACCTTGGCCTTGGTCTCCTGCGCTAGGTCAAGCCGGTCGGGCCGGTCCGACACCGCCACGTTAGCTCCGGCTTGGGCCAGACCCACGGCCAGAGCAGCGCCGATGCCACGGCCGGAGCCGGTCACCAACGCCGTTTGACCTTTCAAACTCAGTCCCTCATAGGGCATTCAACTTCCTCCGAAACGCGCCTGCCCAGACTCGCCAGACGGTAAATTGGCCGTAGCATAGCACACCTACTCCGAACCTAGAATCAACTAAATCATCAGATGCCCACGCAAGAATTCTCGGCGAAATCAAGAAACTGAAAACTGACGGCTGATCGCTAATAGCTCACCCCCCCTTGCACACCCTTATCGCAAGTCTTAGAATCACCCGTGGCCAGAGTATTCGGAAACGATTGCATCGGCAAAGGACTTGATGGCGGAAGCAGTACAGAGACCGGCGGGGCGCAGTCGCAACTTTATCCTGGGCAGCCTCTCATTCGGCCACGGAATCTCCCACCTCTACGACCAAGGTTTCCCGGTATTCATGCCAGCCATCAAGGCTGCCATGGGCCTTTCCAACATCGAAGTCGCGTTCATGCTGGGCATCCGCCAGGGCGGGTTCGGCGCGGTCAACCTCATCGGTGGCGCCATCGTCGACGATATGAAGACCAGTTGGGGGCCGATATTAACCGGCTGCATGATCTGGGCGACCCTGGGTTTCTTGGTACTCGCGGCGTCTCCCAACCTGTTCGTGCTGACCATTGCCGTGGTCATCGTCTCCGTGCCCGGCGCTCTCTGGCATCTGCCCGCCACCGCCGCTCTTTCCCGGCGTTTTCCAGACCGCCGCGGCTTTGCCATATCGATGCATGGATTTGGCTCGAACATAGGCAACGTCCTGGCCCCTTTGGTGGCCGGTGGACTCCTGACCATCATGGCTTGGCGGCCCATCCTGCTGATCTACGCCGCGCCTGCCGCCCTGATGGCGATCTTTGTTTGGTGGTCTCTGAAGGACTTGGGGATTGAGGAGGGAGACCAGCAGGGCGAAGAGAGACCCCATCGCGGGGTGGTTGCCGGCTACCGAGAAGGCCTGGCCATGTTCAAGATTCCGGTGGTCACTACCTTGGTGCTGGCGGCGGCCATACGTGGGGTAGCCAACAACGCCTTGTTCCAGTGGGCCCCCTTTTACCTAAGGGAGTCTATCGACGGCGGGCTGGGCATGGGCTATTTCGAGGTCGGCGTCCACCTTTCCCTGCTCACGGGGATGGGCATCGTGTCCGCTCCCATCTTGGGATACTTATCGGATAGATATGGCCGGAAGCAGGTGTTGGTGCCAGGACTGATAGCCGCCTCCGTCTTGACCATGTTTGTGGTGAGCGCCGGCGACAGCCTCTACCTAGCCCTGCTGTTGGCGGGGATAGGGCTATTCAGCTTCGCCCTCCAGCAGATCATCCTGGCCGCGCTGCTGGACGTGGTGCAGAAGGGAACTGAGGCCACCGCCTCGGGCTTGATCTTCGGAATCAACGGAGTGCTTGGGTTCGGGTCGCCGTTCATCGCGGCTTGGATTATCGACGACTTTGGTGGCTACGGATCCATTTTCTTTTACGTGGGCGCTTTGACTGTGGTCGCGGCTGTGATCATCGCCTTCATACCCTTCCCCAACTACCGGGTGGAGAAGCCGGCGATAGTCTGATCTGATACATGTTTCTCGATTGACACCCCATAGGGGCCAGCTTAGAATATGTCTGCCATCCACCCGAGAGGGGGGTGAGCGCCAGGCACGGGTATCTAAATAGCATCGCCGCTGGGATCTGAGATGACCGAGACGGCCCGAAATATGAACTCAACTTCGAATTGCGCCCCGCTGCGTCGGGGTGTTTTCTTCGTCCGGATACAGGGCTCTTACAGCCTCCGGAGGCCCATTTGAACCAGACCATCACTGCCGTGACCGGGCTGGAAGCGGGCCACCACACCGACCTGGAACACGCCACCGGCTGTACCGTCTTCCTCTGCCGTGAGGGCGCGGTCGGCGGAGTGGACGTCCGCGGAGGGTCGCCAGGCACCCGAGAGACCGACTTGCTCCGGCCTGTTCACAGGGTTGACCAAGTGCATGCTGTAGTCCTCAGCGGAGGCAGCGCCTTCGGACTTGACGCCGCGTCCGGTGTTGTCGCCTACCTGGAGTCCCAGGGAATCGGCTTCAAAGTGGGACCAGAAGATAACGCGGTGACCGTGCCAATAGTCTCCTCGGCCATCTTGTACGACCTTGGACTGATCACATCTGAAGTGCGGCCAGGCCCTGAAGAAGGTCGCAGGGCCTGCCTGACTGCTTCTACCGACCCTATGACCGAAGGCAGCGTCGGCGCCGGAACCGGGGCTACTGTTGCAAAATTGGGCGGCCCGGCACGGGGCGTGAAGGGCGGCATCGGTTCCGCTGCGATAACCCTCTCAACCGGCCAGACCGTGGCAGTGGCCGTGGCGGTCAACGCCGTGGGCGGCATCTTCGATTACACCAACGGGCAAATTCTGGCCGGGCCTAGGCGGGCAGACGGCGGGTTCGACGACCCAGTCACCATGCTGCTGAAGGGCGGAGCCAACGCCCTGACAAGTCCAGTAAACACCACCATCGGACTGGTGGCCACCGACGCCCAGCTCACGAGAGAGGACGCCAACTACCTGGCCCGGGTGAGTCATGACGGCCTGGCCCTGTCGATCAGACCCTGCCACACCGTCCGCGACGGCGACACCATGTTCGCCATGGCCACCGGACACAACCGGACTCCCGCGGACCTAACTTCCCTGGGGGCGGCGGCCGTGGAGGCAACAGCCCAAGCGGTGCTCCGGGGGGTCCGGCAGGCAACCGGGTTGGGGGGTATTCCGTCGATCCGCGAGTTGGCAACCTAACGATCAAGAACCGAATCTAACCTGAGATTTACAGGTGTTTCTACATGGCGCAGACGATTCCGCACAACATGCGGGTGATCAGCACGAATAAAGAAATGTCTCAGGCCTGTCGCGAGGCCTTGAAGCCTGTTGGACTGGTGCCGACCATGGGGGCTCTTCACCCAGGCCACCTGAGCTTGGTTGGCCAGGCGCGGGCCGACAACCTAACGGTTGCCGTGAGCATCTTCGTGAACCCAACTCAGTTTGGCGACAAGAAAGACCTTCAGGGTTACCCCCGCGACATGGAAGGTGACATCAACTTGCTCCGCCAACACGGCGTAGACCTGGTCTACGCACCCAAGGTTGAAGAGGTTTATCCAGATGGGTTCGACACCTGGGTGGACGTGGGCCCTCTGGCCGATAAGCTGGAAGGGCTACACCGTCCCGGGCATTTTCGGGGCGTGGCAACCGTGGTTTCCAAGCTGTTCAACGTTATGCGGCCCGACCGGGCCTACTTCGGCCAAAAAGACGGCCAGCAAGTAGTGGTGATTCAGAAACTGGCTCGAGACCTGGATATGGGTGTGGAAGTGGTGATAATGCCCACGATCAGGGAACTTGACGGTCTGGCCATGAGCAGCCGTAACGTCCAACTGACACCAGAACAAAGACAAGCCGCCCCGGTGGTGCACAGCGCGCTATGCCAGGCGTATCTGCTCTGGACGGACGGGGAACGGGACGGAGACAAATTGAGGCAGGCCGCGCAAGAGATATTGCGGTCGGAGTCCATGGTGGACTCCATCGATTACGTGAGCGTGGCCAACATATCGACCCTGGATGAAGTGGAACGTGTCGAAGGCCGCGCCATGGTCTCGGCAGCCGCGCACATGGGACCCGTGCGGCTGATCGACAACTTGGTCTTGGAATAGATCGACGGCGAGCCTAGGCCTGAGTCAATTCCCGCAATGCTGCGGTCAGCGCCGGCAGAACGGTCTCCCAGTCTCCGACAACCCCGTAGCGGGCCTCTTTGAAGATGTTGGCCTCGGCGTCCTTGTTGATAGCCACGATGACCTTGGCCCCGGAGCAACCGGCCATGTGCTGGCTGGCACCGGAGATGGCCACCATTATGTAGAGGTCGGGGGTGATGGTCTTGCCGGTCAGCCCCACCTGGTAGCTCGAAGGCACCCAGCCCGAGTCCACGGCCGCCCTGGATGCTCCGACGGTGCCGCCCATAATCTTGGCCAGTTCTTCTAGGTGGGCGAAGGGTTCCGGTCCGCCAAGTCCGCGTCCGCCGGAGATCACGATGTGGGCGTCTTCCAATTTGATGCCTTCAGCTTCTTCGATCACGGTGTCCACTATCTTGGTTAGGGCCATCGAGGCGTCGAGTTCCACCGGGAAAGAGATAACCTCGCCCTGGCGTGAGGAGTCTTCTGTAGCGGACTCGTAGGCCTTGGGGCGGATGGCGGCGATCTGCGGGGTCTGGTCGCAACTCACCACGGCGATGGCGTTGCCGCCGTACACCGGCCGATTGGCCAGTAGTTTCTTCTCGGCAGGGTCCACCGAAACTTCCAAACAGTCTTGGGCCAGTCCGACACCCAGGCGGAAGGCCAACCTTGGGGCCAATTCCCGACCTTCGTTGGTGCGGGCCACTAGCACCACTCGGGGGCTGGTCTCTTTGCACAGGGCTTCCACTGCTGACAGGTGAAGGTCGACCTGATATTCGGCCAGCAGAGGGTGGTTCACCGAATAGACCTTCTGGGCTCCGTGGGCAATGGCCGTTTGGGCCGCTGCGTCCAGGGTGTCTCCCAGCAGGGCAACTGACAATTCTTCCCCTAGGTCGGCGGCGATTTTCTGTCCGGCTGCCAGCAACTCGAGGGTTGTGCTGCCAAGTTCTCCGCCCGAGGCGTCGCCAAGTATCAGTACTCCAGTGCCATCAGCCATCACGGCCTCCCGTGCTTTTGGAATGAATCGTCAGGTCTCAAAGGACCTTCAGACTTAAGTCTATGTCGTATTTGAAACTATGAACAAAGGGAAGGAAGGGGCGTTAGATAACCTTGTCTTCCCGCAGTTTCAGGGCCAGGAGTCGGCCGGCATCGGCCGGGTCCTCTCCCTCTATGATCTCGCAGTCTTGGTCGCTGACCGGGACGAATAGGTCTCGCAGGGTGATGCGTGACGCCGAATCAGCAGCGTCCATGCCCAGGTCAGCGGCGCTCCAGATAGTGGGCTTCTTCCGGGTGGCGGCCATGATGCCGCGCAGGGTCGGGTACCGGGGCTGGCCCAGTTCGTTACTCACCGTCACCAGCGCCGGCAGGGGGGCTTCAACAACCTCAAAGCCGTCGGCGATGATCCTTTCAACCCGGACCACGCCGTCGACAACATCAACCTGTTTGCCCAGGGAGATTGAGGATATGCCCAGAATCTCAGCCACGCCCAGGGGCACTTGTGCATTGTCCCAGTCGGAGGCTTGACGTCCGCATATGATCAGGTCGAAACCTTCCAGTTTGCGAATCGCTGCCGCCAGCAATTGGGCGGTCAAGAAACTGTCGATGGTGTTTTGAAATGCGTCGTCCTGTAAAAGGACGAGTTCGTCGGCGCCCATGGACAGCGGCTTCTTCATCACGTCCAGGGCGAATTCAGTGCCCGTGGAGATCACGGTGACCGTGGCTTCCTGGGCGTCCTTGATCTTGAGGGCGGCTTCCACCGCGTTCTCGTCAAACCCGTTGACGACCGGGGGAATGTTGGGCGGAGGGACCACTTTCTTGGACCCCTCATCAATCCGGAACGCGGCCATGGGCATCTCCGGGTCAATCACCTGTTTGGCCAGAACACCTATCTTGATAGCCATTGTTCTCCTATTGGCAAACGGCCCGGTTAAAGGCCGAAAACGAGTCTGCAGGAACCTTGTGAAACATATCACCAAGCTCCAAAAGTGTCAATTGAAACCGAGACTGGCCACGCTGGCGTAAAATTTTTTCCCACCCATGCATGATGCTATAATTTGGGCAGCTTGGCCGGGTTCTGCCAGTCTCTGAAGTGAGGGGTCTTGTTCGCGATGAATACAGTTAAAACATTCTTCTTGATGATGATCATGTCGGCTTTGTTGCTGTTGGTGGGCGCCATACTTGGCGGCGCCCCAGGCGTAATTTTTGCCTTGGTTCTGGCAATCATCATGAACTTCAGCGCCTATTGGTTCTCGGACCGCATCGCTCTGAAGATGACCCATGCTACCGAAGTTACTGAGAACGACGACCGGGAGCTGTACAGCATCGTCCGAGAACAGGCGTCGCTGGCTGGGCTGCCCATGCCAAAGGTCTTCGAGATTGATTCGGAATCCCCCAATGCCTTCGCCACGGGCCGGAACCCCAACCACGCCACGGTGGCAGTCACCACCGGCATCCGGCGGATCTTGAACCGGCAGGAATTGGGCGGCGTGCTGGCCCATGAGATGGCCCATGTCGGCAACCGGGACACCCTGATCATGGCCATGGTTGCAACTGTCGCAGGGGCCATATCTATGCTGGCCATGTTTGCCCAGATATCGGCAATGTTCGGCGGGATGGGCGGCCGGGGCCGGGACAACAACTTCATCGGACTGCTGATCGTCGCCATCGTGATGCCCATCGCGGCCGGCATGGTGCGGGCCGCGATCTCCCGGACCAGGGAGTACCAGGCGGACGCCACCGGCGCGCACACATCGGGCGAACCGTTGGCTCTGGCAAGCGCGCTCCAAAAACTGGAGTTGGCCTCGCAGGACCAGCCGATGAAAGTGGCTGAAGGGGCCTCACATCTGTTTATAGTGAACCCGCTTCGGCGCGCCAATATGACCAAGTTGTTCTCCACACACCCTCCTATGGAAGAGCGGATCAAGCGCCTTCAGAGCATCAAACCCAACTACTAGTAGAAGAGCGGATCAAGCGCCTCCAGGGCATCAAGCCGAACTACCAGCCCGCTTATTAAGCCAAAATGATAGGCCCGGCGCAGAATCGCGCCGGGCCGTTTTATTGCTCCGAAGGGGCCATGACAAGGGGCGTGTGTCAACTATTTACCCTTGCTAAAATCGGTGAAAATCATCATCTTAGTCTGGCTAGAAACGGGGACCTCGGGCATGACTAATCAGAGGACACTAGGCTAGATATGGGCTGTTTAATTTCGATACTTCGCCCCGGGGTAGGTCTGGTGCTCGGTGTTGTCATCTTCATTGGGTCTCTTTCCTTGCTGGTCCTAAATAACTTCTCCGAGAAACTCCAAAGCGCCGATTTTTACAAGACCACCATCGCCGCTGAGGGCACCTATAACCGTATCTACAATAAAGTGTTGCTCGACGATGAACTGAGTGACAAGACCTCCGAGTTCCTGGGCAACATTCAGGTCGTCAGTCATGACGAGATCGTGGGCCTGCTGCGGGATATCTTGCCTCCCGAATACATCCAGTCGCAGGTAGAAGGTTCCATCGACCGCACAGTCGACTACATCAATGAGGATGTAGACGTGCTTGAGGCCTATGTTGAGCTGACCGAGCCCCTCAACAACGTGAAACCGGTCATGTTCGCTTACATGGACAGCCGGATCGACAAGCTTCAAGTGAAGGACCCGGGCATCAGCGCCTGCTCGGCCACTGCGGTGACCGACTTGTCTAATCGGTTCCTTCAGAGGTTCGAGGGGCTGGCCAACGGCGAAGTCCCCACTTCGGTCCCGTCCCTAGAGGCCCTGGATCCCCTCTGCCGCCAGTTGGTCTTCGCTTCGGCGTTTGATCTGTTGCTGGTGTCTAGCAACCTCGATGCTGAAACCACCCAACTCGTAGAGAACAACCGCGAGGCGTTGCGAGGGCCATTTGAGGCCGGCGAAACTCTGGGTATGCTGAAGGTGTCGGCCCGGTTCTTGACCGAACCACTTATGGACGAGGCGATCAACGCGGTGCGGGAAGACTTGATCGAGGGCGACCGCTTCGACCTCATTCATCAATTGGCTGAATGGGATGACGGCACCACAGAAGCTGAGATCAGAGAAGACATTGAAACCGGAAGGGACTGGATCTCCAGGGCCAACAACTTTGGTAATCTCACTTCGCTGATCATGGTGATTGGCGGCGCGGTTGTCATGGGCCTGGTCTTCTTCCCCAAGCTTTCCGGCATGCTGCGGTGGCCTGGTGTTGCCCTATCGATCAACGGGGTGTTCTTCTTCGCGGCGGGCAAGATTGCCGAAAGCGAAGTCCCCGATAGACTGACCGGCGTCATCGAGGCAGGCGCCGATAAGGTCTCGGACGTGCCGCCAGAAATAACTAGCCTGGGCACCGATATCCTGGTCTCCTTCGTGTCTCAGTTGATCGATGGGTTCGTCGGCCCCTCCCTGACCCTACTCATCATTGGAGCAATCTTGCTCGGTTCGTCATTCTTCACGATCATGATCGGGCGGTTCGTGCCATTCGTTAGATAGGGGTTATTATCCCCTCACCGTCGCAACGCGGGAGGGTTAGGGTGGGGGCGACACTCCTTAGCAAGTCATCCAATAACTGTCAGAGTTGGCTTGCGTGGATTCCAGACTTCGCCGGAATGGCAACCCCCCGAAGACGCTCGTCCTGAGTCTGTCGACGGACCTGCTCTGCCAAACTCATTTGCAAGAAAACGGGAATTACCCGCAGAGGTGGTTCAACAGGCTCACCATGAGCGGAAATAGGGGGCACAGTGAAATGGTATTCCTTCGAAGAAAGGCCATAAACGACAAAAGGACGAGATCACTCCCGCCCATTTGATTTGTCCTGCCAGGCTCCCTTCCCTTAAAACAACGCGATGGGGCTAACCGGCGACCCGGTCACATTGCGGAGTCGGAGGGGCGCCAAGGTCAGCATGAACTCGTAGCGGTTGCGTTGGGCGCAGGCCGCGGCTAGTTCTTCCAGGTTGGCGTTGTCAATCAGCCACAGGCCCAGGGTGACCAGACACACGGTATGGAGCGGAGATCCTATCGTGCCGTAGTGGGACGGCCGGAAGTCGTTGGAGGTGTCGGTGCCCAACATGGCGATACCGCGCTCCTTGAATAACGGCGTGCAGGCCACCTGACAGGCCGTCATGGGCTCCAAAGCCCTTGCGGGAGGGTTGTCCAATCGCATCTTGTAGTTGCCGGTGCGGACCAGAAGTATGTCTCCCTCTTCCAACTTGACTCCCTGGGCCTCTTCGGCCTCCAGAAGGTCCACTGGCATCACCGGCTCCATGGGGTCCAGGTAATCGACTCCCCGCAGTTTTGGCAGGTCCAGAAGCACGCCCCGGGTGACGATGCCCGAGTAGGCCGCCTCTATCGAATGGGTCTGGGCGCCCTCCCGCGAGGTGATCATCTGGGCCGGCTTTCCGTTGTACAGATGCCCCTGCCAGGAGTAGTGGGACATGGCGTCGATATGGGTGATGCTCTGGCCGTGGAACACCATGCCGATGAACTCGGCGGCCCCCCGGCGAGTGTACTGCCGCTCAGTGGAGTCCTCGTTCCGCCCTTCGCCGCTGTCCACCATGAACCGCTGCACCTGGAACGTGACGTCGGCGTGCATGTCGGTGCTGATGGGGCGGGCGCAGCTCACCGGGATACCGTCTTGCACCAAAGCCGCCGCCTGCTGGCGTTTGGCCGGCGTAATCAGGTTGAGACAGCCGAGCTGGTCGTCGTCGCCCCAGCGTCCCCAGTTGCTGAGGGACTCCATCCAGCCTAAAACTTGGGCCTCGTCGGGTATCTGCCGGGAAGTTGCTTGAGCCATGGGTATTTCTCCTGTCGTGTATTTCCAGCAGGACCTTAGGGTTCTGCTGACATAGGGGCAGGGCATGCCCCTATGTATGTGCTGGGCCCGATAGTTGTGCGCCGATAAAATCTGGAGAACCGTTGAGAAAATCCTTGAGGTCGACAGCCCTTTTCCCCTCGAGTTGGACAACTTTCAATCCTAGGAAACCCTTGCTGGTCGCCACGGCCGCTGGAAGATCGGGATGATCTGTCCCGACCACCGTTCCCGGCTCGAAACCTGCGGAATCGGAGGCTACATATGCGACCGAGACAAGTTTCAGTCCGCTGCCTTCCCAGGTTGTATAAAGGCCCGGCCAAGGGGTGAACGCCCTTGCCCGCCGTTCCAGTTCGTCGGCGGTTAGCGTCCAGTCCGCCAACCCATCAGCCCGCTCAAGTTTTCGTGTGACAGAGACCAACGATTCGTCCTGGGGCTCGGACAGCAACTCTCCGGACTGCCATTGGGGAAGGCTTTCTTCAAGTAGTTTCCCGCCAAGTTTAAAGAGGGCCGTCGTCAGTTCGTCTGTCGTTTCGCTGCCCTTCAGAAAGAACTCGTGCTGGGCGATCAGCGGGCCGGTGTCCATTCCTTCGTCCAGCAACATGATGGTCACACCGGTAACTTGATCGCCATTCAGGATCGTCGTTGCGACTGGAGACGGGCCGCGGTGCCGGGGCAGCAGTGACGGGTGGATGTTCAGGCAACCCAGTGGCGCTACGTAGAGGACCGGTTTGGGCAACAGCTTGCCGTAGGCGGCGATGATGATCGCGTCCGGCTGTAGCGCCGCCAACTCGGCCTGGACTTCAGCGGAGCGGAAGTTGGCCGGCTGTTTGATCTCGAGGCCGTGTTCAACCGCGAAGTCTTTCACCGGTGATGACTGGGCCTTCCTGCCCCGTCCGGCGGGCCGGTCAGGCGGTGTGTAGACCGCCACCACCTCGCTCCCGTCCAGATCCGTTAGACCGGCGAGCACAGGGACGGCGAATGTGGGGGTGCCCATGAAGACGAGGCGCATGAAACAGTAGACCTTGAGCTCGATTCGATAGGCTGGTATTCAGTGTCTGGGGAAGGGCTTAGCTGACATAATCCGTCGTCATGTAGGAATAATTGTCTTGACACTGAAAAATAGCTGTTGCTAAAATACCTTAACCGCTTGGCGGGAATAAATGAAGGAGGTGAAGGTTTATGGATGATAGTTTAATACGCAGGGGCGATGGTAGGCATCAGTCTGGACACGACGAGGTGATCATTTCGTAGCGTTTAGCTCGAAATAGAAAACCCCGTACGTCGGGCCCAGGCCAATGTCTACCATCGCCCCTCGACCCCGGTTTGTACCTAGTAGGGCGAAAAAAGCAACCCAGAGTTGGCCGGGCCCGATTCTTTTGCCCGGCGACTTCGCCGGCTTTTTTGGTTTTTAGACCACCTAGATAATTACCCAGTGAGCAGTCGTGTAACGCCTACCCCAAAGCACGGAAAATAGGCGTCGACCGTTTGACAATGAATTTGCGCAGCCGTAAAATCGCCAGGCATGGGAGCCGCAATTAGGGCACCCAGGAGAATAGAACTTAGATGATTCGGATTCGGCTTGCTAGGGTTGGCAAAAAAGGCCACCCTTCTTACAGGATAGTGGTTGCGGACATCACCGCTCCCAGGGACGGCTCTTACCTTGAGTGGATCGGCAACTACGATCCCATGGCGGATCCCCCCGCAGTAACTTTGAAGACCGAGCGCGCCGCTCATTGGCTCAGCATGGGCGCGATTCCCTCCGACGCCGTTGCCAGGATAATGGACCAGAACGGCCTCATGGAGCGAACTCTCAACCACAGCACCGCCACCAAAAAATCTGGCGAACCAGAAAACGCCCCCGCCGTTGCTCCCGTCGCAGTTGCCGAAGTTCCGGCTGATGACGCTCCTGCCGACGATGCTCCTGCAGAAGAAGTTGCTCCGGAAAAGGAAGTTCCTGCCGAAGAA
>DCWQ01000050.1:51730-57975 GCA_002328185.1 Dehalococcoidia bacterium UBA2158 | reverse complement strand
GCCGAAGAAGAACCCGCCGAAGAAGAAGCTTCCGAAGAAACCTTTGGTGATGAAGAAGAGGCTGCTGAGTAACGGGTGGAGGTTCTGTACCCCGTCCTTAAACACCCTATGAAAGAACTTGTTGAATACATCGCCCGGTCTTTGGCCAGCGACCCCGACGCAGTGGTGGTCACTGAATCCATCGAAGACGGTCGCACCGTCTTCCGCCTGCAAGTCGCCGACGAGGACAAGGGCAAGGTGATCGGCCGGCAGGGCCGCGTCGCCCAGGCCATGCGCGTTCTCCTGCGCGTGGCAGCAATCAAAGACGGCACCCAAGCCGTCTTGGAAATCGTATAACTCCCTCCCAGCCTCTACCGGGCGTTGTGACTCCTTTGGAACTCGGCCATGTCTGATTCCTCCCCGACTCCCTCATCTGATCCCACTTCTCAAGAGCTTGTCGCCGTCGCCCGTATCATCGGCGCCCACGGGCGCGAGGGCGAGATTAGGGTGAAGGTCAGCAGCGATGTTCCAGGCCGTTTCGATGAAGGCCAAACATTGCTTGTGTCCCAGGACGGAGCTTACACCGACGGCCGGACTTGCCGGATAGCCAATAGCCGCTCCACCGGGTCCAAAGGCAACGACGTATTGATCATCTCGCTTCGGGGTTTCCGCGACCGCGACCAGGCCTTGAAACTAGCCGGGTTTTGGCTTTGCGTGGCCCAATCAGATGTCCCCGCGCCTGAAGAAGGCGAGTATTTCCACTACCAGCTAATCGGCCTCAAGGTTCGCACGGTGGACGGGGAGGACCTGGGTGAACTGGCTGAGGTCCTTGAAACTGGCAGCAACGATGTATATGTAGTCGCCGGCGACGGCGGTGACGTATTGGTGCCCGCCCTGAGCCGAGTTGTCCGGGAGATAGACATCGAAGCTGGACTGATGGTTGTGGATTTGCCTGAAGGTCTGCGTTGAAAACCCTTTGACCCTTACTCTGGCCTAGTGCTAAAATCGAGACTGAAGTGGTCTTCTACACTCTCCCTGTTAACATTCACGGAGCAATTACTTTTGGAGACTCGGAGCCGTCACGTTGCCCCACCTTCCGTGGAGGTCTGAACTATGTCCGGTCACTCTAAATGGTCAACGATCAAGCATCAGAAAGGCGCTGCCGATGCCAAGCGTGGCGTCCTATTTACCAAAATCAGCCGTGAGCTTACGATCGCGGTTAAGAATGATGGCGGCGCTGATCCAGACATGAACTTCCACCTTCGCCTGGTGCTGGACAAGGCCAAGAGCGCCAACATGCCCCAGGACAGCATCTCAAGGGCCGTGAAGCGCGGCTCCGGCGAGGGTTCCGATGGCGAGGTTCTGGAAGAGATCACCTACGAGGGCTATGGCCCCGGTGGAGGCGCCATCCTCCTCCAAGCCCTGACCACCAACCGGAACCGCACCGCCTCTGATGTGCGCTCTGCCTTCAGCCGCGGCGGCGGAAACCTCGGTGAGAGTGGTTGTGTCGCCTGGAACTTCGACCACCTGGGCGTGATCGGCCTCGAGATGAAAGACGAAGAACGAGGCGAAGAGCTGACTATGTTGGCCATCGACGCCGGCGCCGATGACGTGAAGCTGGAAGACCAATATTTGGAGATAATCACAGCGGTCGACCAATTGCAGACCGTGCAGAAGGCACTGGAGGGCGAGGGAGTCCCACCGGACGCAGCCCAGCTATCCATGGTCCCCAAGACGACCATCGCCTTGGACGACAAACAAGCTGAACAGACCCTGCGGCTTCTGGATACCCTGGAAGACCTGGACGACGTGCAGAAAGCCTACACTAACGCAGACTTCACCGCTGAAGTCTTGGAGCGCTACCAGGCAGAGGCCTAACAGTCAAGCCAATCAGGGCACACACAGTCCCTTCTCCCGCTCACGGGGGAAGGTTAGGTCCGACGAAGTCGAAACTCTCGACGTTGTCGGAGATGGGAGCCACGCTTTAACGGAAACCACGTTGTGCGAGCGACCCCATAAGTTAACTTTAGCAATCAGACGTGGACGGGCGGTGTGATGGGAATATTGGGGATAGACCCCGGCACTTTGAAGATGGGCTACGGAGTGGTCTCCGAGGGCCCAAACCCCCATGCCGACGACTACGGCGTGATCTCTCTCCCGCGCAAGATGCCGCTGGAACAGCGCCTCTACCAACTCCACACCCACATCTTGAACCTCATCGCTATCTTTCATCCGACGGCTGTGGCAGTTGAACAGCCCTTTGTGGGCAAGGGAGAAAGAGCTTTTACCGGTTCAGCCCTGGCCATCGGTCAAGCCCAGGCCGCGGTATTCATCGGCGCTGCCAGCCAGGGCATACCCATCTACAAATACGCCCCGGCCCAGGTGAAAAGTGCCGTGGCCGACTATGGCGCCGCAAGCAAAGAACAGATGCGTCAGATAGTGGCCGCCACTTTGGGGCTCCAAGATGTACCGGAATCAGACGCCGCGGACGCCCTCTCAGTGGGTCTCTGCCACCTGATCCAGGAACAGTCGGGTGTGGCGTTGGGCAAGATCATCACCCCCGGACAAGAGCGTTGACCCCTTACCGGTACAATCAAGTCCACGTAGCTGTTTATATGAAGGCGTGTAGATGCAGGTGTGTAGATGATAGTAGGCGTGCATGGGACCCTGGAAACCACCGGACCCGACTGGGTCCATGTCCGAGTCGGCGGAGTGACGCTTGAGGTGTCCGTCCCGGCGAACACGGTTTCCAGCCTCGGAGCCATCGGCTCACAAGTCACTTTGCACACCCACCTCCGTATCCGGGACGAGGAGCCAGTTCTCTTCGGGTTTTCCGACGCCGCGGCCCTTGGATTGTTTAGCATGCTCACCGGGGTATCCGGTGTTGGCCCGAGAACAGCATTAGCGCTGCTCTCCAGTCTTGACCCAGCTCGGCTGCAGACGGCTATAGTGACCGGGGATACGGCGGCGCTGTCTTCGGCCCAAGGGGTGGGCGGCCGTACCGCCAGCCGGATAGTGCTGGACCTCAAGGGCAAGCTCGAAGACGCCGAATTCGCTGAAGTAGCGTTCTCCGGCGATGTCGACAGTCAGGTCATCGCCGCGCTGACCGCCCTGGGCTACTCTCCCGTCGAGGCCAGAGCCGCCGCCGCCGTCCCGGCCGTTGCCGCCGAGACCGAGGTGGACGACCGCATCCGCGTCGCCCTACAGCAGTTCGCCACCAGGGGCTGAGCAATTAAGGCCACAGGTGGCTTTGTGGACAGATAATCGAAACGCCATTTTCCTCAACCGGTAACAATATGTGGATCATGGCAAAGTTCTACGTGCCTAGCAGCGGACCGGAAGACTGGCAAGGGTTTCTAACCTCTCCAGCCAACCAATAGCGAACCGGATAATCCGTCAAAACCCTCGCCCATTGCTGGGAAGCCGTGGAAGGGTTTCCTGAATCCGTGCTTCGCGTCTTTGCAGGCTCAAAAATCCCCGTGCCTAACAACATGAAGTTCGTCATCGGACTGCCGGAGTATCAAACTCTATTTGTTGGAGGCAGCGCTCCTTCGCAAATCGATATTTTGTCTTAGCGAGTACTGGCCGGAGGTTGATTGCGATGACCGTCGAGAGAAAGGTCGACGAATCATTCGGAAGTTCGTTGACCGGCGAATGGCTAGAAGGTGCCTCTCCGGAAAAAGAAAAGCGGCTTGCAGACCTGCGCCAACGCTTGGGTCTTTCCCGGAAACGAGCGGACCATATCTGGTATCAGTTGATACAGCGCACCGCCGCTGCCTTGATCGAAGCTGAACGGTTCTCCGCGTCCACCTCAGTTATGCTGGTCCATTCCTTCAGCCAAGATAATGCTCGCTTCGAAGATTACTGGGCTTTTGTTGAACTATTCGGAAAATCTGTGGAGCCGGATACGGTTACGTTTATCGGGCGCAAGAACGGTATTGTACTGTATACAGAATGGGTGCTGGGCGAACCTGAATTCCTAGCCGCTTGATCGTCGCAAGCCTGTTGACACGCAGGACGTGCGGCAACCGCTGCCACCTTATATAATATGCAGACGATGGATTCGCGAGGGACTCTTTAGACGATGGCAACCTACGCCCGCGGCAAGAAATGGGCCGATGCCGGCAATGACATCCAGAAGGTCTGGAACGCCGATATTTACCCTGAAGACCGGAAGTTCGAGCTGGTTGCCGATTTCCGGATGACCGGCGACCAACCGGCTGCTGTGGCACGCCTGGCGGAAGGAGTGACCAACGGCGCCACCAAACAGACCATGTTGGGCGTTACCGGCAGTGGCAAGACCTTCACCATGGCCAACATCGTCCAGCAGGTCCAGCGCCCGACCCTGGTCATGGCTCACAACAAAACCTTGGCCGCCCAGTTGGCCTCCGAGTTCAAGGAGTTCTTCCCCCATAACGCGGTGGAGTACTTCGTTTCCTACTACGATTATTACCAGCCCGAGGCTTACGTTCCCCAGTCGGACACCTACATCGAGAAAGACTCCAGCGTTAATGAGGAGCTGGACAAACTCCGGCTGTCATCGACCACATCTCTACTAACAAGGCGCGACGTTTTGATAGTAGCCTCGGTGTCCTGTATCTACGGCCTGGGCGACCCCAATGACTATTTCAACCTGGTAGCCCAGGTGAAGGTTGGTGAGACTCGCAACCGCAGCCAGTTGGTGCGCCAATTGGTGGACATGCAATACGAGCGCAACGACATGGACTTGGCCAGGGCCAAGTTCCGCATCCGCGGCGATACTCTGGAGTTGGTGCCTGCCTACGAAGAGGCCGCCGTGCGGATCCAGTTCTTCGGCGACGACGTTGAGCGCATCGTTCAGGTTGATCCTCTGACCGGCGAAATGCTGGCCGACATGCCCGAGGTGTCCATTTACCCGGCCAACCACTTCGTCACCTCTAAAGAGAAATTGGAAATGGCCGTTGTTAGCATTCGGGAAGAACTTGAATGGCGTCTGAAAGAACTGAAGGATTCCGGCAAGATACTGGAGGCCGCACGTCTAGAAAGCCGCACGCACTACGATTTAGAAATGCTCCAGGAAACCGGGTTCTGCTCGGGTGTGGAGAACTACGCCCGCCACCTGTCCCAACGCCCCCCCGGAAGCGCTCCGTGGACGTTGCTGGATTACTTCCCCGACGACTACCTGATGTTTGTCGACGAGTCCCACATGACTCTGCCCCAAGTCCGGGGCATGTACCGGGGCGATATGTCGCGCAAGAGCACCCTGGTTGACTTCGGATTCCGTCTGCCGTCGGCGCTGGACAACCGGCCCCTGAACTTCGACGAGTACGAAGAACACGTCAACCAGGTGGTTTACGTTTCTGCCACGCCCGGACCCTTCGAACTGCAGAGCAGCAGGTCGGTGGTCCAACAAGTCATTCGGCCCACCGGGTTGCTTGACCCCACGGTGGAGGTCAAACCTACTGAAGGCCAGATCGACGACCTGTTGCAGCAGATAAGAGAACGGATCGACCGTTCCGAACGAATACTGGTCACCACCCTCACCAAACGCATGGCCGAGGAACTTGCCGACTATCTCTCGGAGATGGGAATACGCAACACCTATCTGCACTCGGACATCCAGACGCTGGACCGCATCGAGATACTGCGCGACCTGCGCATGGGCGTTTACGACGTCATCGTCGGTATCAACCTGCTGCGTGAAGGACTGGACCTGCCCGAGGTCAGCTTGGTGGCCATCTTGGACGCCGACAAAGAAGGATATTTGCGCTCTGAGACCTCCATGGTCCAGACCATCGGCCGTGCGGCCCGCCACTCCAGCGGCCACGTCATCATGTACGCCGACCGGAAGACCGACTCCATGCAGAAGGCCATCGACGAGACAAACCGCCGCCGGACCATCCAGGCTGACCACAACAAGACACATGGCATCGAGCCCACCAGTATCCAGAAAGAGGTCCACGACATCACCGAGGGCATCAAGGCCATCGCTGAGAGCAGGAACCGCTACAACGTGGTGCGCAAAGAGATGTCCCGCACCGAAATGTTCAAAGTGGTCAAGGACCTGGAAGTGCAGATGAAAGAGTCGGCCAAGAGCCTTCAGTTCGAGAAAGCCGCCCAGTTTCGCGACGAGATCTTCGAGCTGCGCCGCCTCCTAGCCCTAGAAGAAAAGATCATCGGACCCGGCGACCTGATGCCAGAGGATACAGCCGCCGCCTTGGAAGAAGAATTGGCCTAGTCCTTCTCTCCACCCATAACCAGCCGGAAAAAAGAAAGGGCATCCCGAT
>DCWQ01000050.1:11101-51401 GCA_002328185.1 Dehalococcoidia bacterium UBA2158 | reverse complement strand
ATCGGGATGCCCTTTCTTTTTTAGTGTGTCATTCCGAGGCCCTGGCCCAGCAATTTTGTTGCCAACAACAAACACGTTTCTCGAAAGCATTGAGACCCGTTCGCTAGCGCTCAGGGTGACAGAAGTGTGGAAGGCTACTACTCCGTGATATCCCACCCCAAGAAATTGCAAACTGCCTGGCCCATGATGAGGTCCTTGTCGGCCTCGGATAGCCAGGGCAACTCCTCGGTGAACATGGTCACGCATTGTTTCCAGGAGCAGGGCATGCGGGTGATGTCGGTGCCCCAGAACATGCGCTCCGGACCGAAGGCGTCGTAAATCTGGTGCAGGTAGTCGTGGATGCTGCTGAAGGGATAGGCCCCGCTGGAGTAGCTGGGCGCGCCGGTGGCCTTGATGGCCACGTTGGGGTATTTGGCCAGGGTCAGCATCTCGGGCAGGGTGGCGAAGCACTCAGCGTCGGTGGCGCCACCGACACGACCTAGGTGGTCAACAATCAATTTCAGGTTGGGGTGCTTCTCGGCGATGGGGGCGACCATCGACATGTAGTTGGAGGCCATCAGCGCTATCGGTATGCCCAGTCGTTCCGCTTCCGGCCAGATCCATTCCATGGTTCCGTCGGTTGGCCAAGTCGCCTGGTGGGGCTGAGTGAAACTGAACCGGAACCCCAGCATGCCCGGTTGGGCCAGCCAACCATCAACCAGTGACTTGCTCTCGGGCTTTTCCAACGGAATCTTGCCCAAGATGGACAGCCGGTTGGGGTGCGCTTTGGCCGCGTCCAAGGCCAGCCCGTCGGAACCTGGGTCCCAGCTTGGCGGATGGATGATAGCTGCGTTGATTCCGCCCTCGTCCATCTCTTTCAGTAGGTCAGCGGCCTTGAAGTCGGGTATCTGACGGTGTCCGGGGTTGCCGGGAACATGGTTGGCCCAAAGGTGAACTTGTGCGTCTACGATCAGCATCTGTGTCTCCTAAGGTTAAGTCTGTTTTCCGATTGATAGAGCATAAGCGAAATTATCATTCCGAGGCGTCAGCCGAGGAATCTCGTTGCCGGTCACAAGCATGTTCCATCAAAGCAAAGAGACCCGTTCGCTAATGCTCAGGGTGATAATTGCCTTAGTGAATCAGCCGGAGCCGGGGCTCTCCACCGCCCGGTGTAGTCGGGCCAGCAGCGCTCCATTCTCTTCAGCCGAGAAATTGTCCACCGTGGGCACGGCGTCGCCAGTGGTGCCGTCCACTACTCCCGATTCGATCATCCCGTGGAGCATAGCGGTCTCGGACTCCACCGAAGGCAGCAGGTTCTTGCCGAAGATTCGGGACAGAGCGGCCACCAAGCCGTACCCGCCCCAATTGGACACGCTGGCGATGATCAGCCGGTCGACCTGGTTCACGGCGGGATAGTCGGGCAGCGAGTCTATCGTGGGTATGACCTCGGCTAGGTTGCCCATGCCAATCTCATTGCCTCCGTCGCCGATGCCCACCGAGGGGACATCCGAGTCGAACAAATAGTCCAAACGGGCGGTGTTCGGCGAGATATCTACGTAGCGCATGTTTAGATAGGTATCGTCCCGGGTACGGCCGCAACGTTCTATCGAGATCAGCAGTGAGGGTTTAACTTGCTCGAGGATGTCCTTGGCGTGTTGCTTGCTGGCCTCTATGCCATCGATGGGGAAGTCAATCACAGCAGAGCCATTGGCGTAGCGGCGCAGAACCGGGGTGGTGTACTCGTCGCTGACGTAGGTGACCGTGCGGCCCAACCCCTTCAGCGCCTCTCCGATGGCAATCGCCCCCGGCGGGCCGTCGGTCTCCGGCTTGCCGGCCATCACCACATAGAAGCCGGTTACGATGATAACGCCGCCCGGATTGTCGTCTATAAATTGCGCTGCCTGAGTACAGTAATTGTCGGGCAGATAAGGCCGCAAGGCCAGCATCCCCCGCTTGTCCTGCTCCAGAATGATATCTTCGATAGTCTCGCCCAAAACCCCTCCCTAAGAAAGCTGAAAGTTGATTGCTGACAGCTGTCAGCTACAAAACCGCGTAATCTGCGTCGCGCCCGTCTGTGATGAACATCCGGCCAGGGGCGTGGGTAATCATCAGGGGCGGTTTGCAGTTGAGTGCCACCGCCTGAGGAGTCACGCCGCATGCCCAGAACACCGGCTCCTCGTCGTCCTTGATCTCAACGGCGTCCCCGAAATCTGGCTTGGAGATGTCCGTGATGCCGATGTCGGTGGGGGTGCCTATGTGTATCGGAGCGCCGTGGGTAGAGGGGAACCGCGAGGTCACTTGTACCGCCCGGACCACCTGCTCACGCTTCACCGGCCGCATGCTGACGACCATTGGTCCGACGAATATGCCGGCGGGAGTGGTGGCAATGTTGGTGATATACATGGCCACGTTGTTGCCGGTCTGTTGATGGCGCAACGGGATGCCCGCTTCAACCATGGCGGTCTCGAACGAGAAGCTGCAGCCCAGCAAGAAAGAGACCAAGTCGTCCCGCCAATAGTCTTCGATGGTATCGACTTCCGCGGTGAACTGGCCGTTTTCGTAGATCCGGTACCCGGACGCATCGGTCCGGATGTCGGCGCCCGGTGAAGTGAGCACTGGCTCGACCTTGCCCGGTTCGATGACTTCTAACAGAGGGCAGGGCTTGGGGTTACGCTGGCAAAACAGCAGGAAATCGAACGCTAGGTCCTTGGAGAGGATGGCCAGGTTGGCCTGAACGTGGCCCGGCGCCACTCCAGAGGTGATGCCGCGCCAGGCGTTGGACCGAATCATCGCGCGAACCTCCTGGGCTGTGCCGGTGATGGTCTGGGTGCTCATAACTTCACTCCCTAACGGCCCTGAATCTTATGCTCAGATAGCTGCTGCCACGATACCGCCATGATAGTTGCGCGGTAGTTTAGCGTCAATCTCGTCTCATCGGGGTTTGGTGGGGTCAGTAAGCAAAACCTGTTTGATATACTTTTCCTGATAATCAAAAACACTCGGGAGTTTGGACCGGCACTTTGTATCACCTTTTTGTCCTGGTAAATCATGGAGGCGCACCCACAGTTCTGGCGGACACCGTCGACCGTGCCGGTATGTCATACCAGGTGGGCATCGACCTGGAACAACTCGACGAGAACGGCGTCACTTCTCCGGACGCTGTGCTATTGGACATGTCTTCCCTGGAGCATTCGGACGCCCGGCGCATGGTTGAAGAATGCCGGGACCGAAAGCTGCCGGTGCTGGCTGCCGTGCCCAGAGAGGCGATCACCGATTACGACCCGTCCTTAAATCCCGACGAGATGCTGGTCGGCCATGTGTCGGAGGGTGAACTGGCCGCCCGGGTGGAACAGGCGATGTTCCGGGTGAGCGGCCCTCCAGGCCCCCAGCTGCTCAAAGTCGGCGACCTTTCCATCGACGAAGAACGCTACGAAGTCACTGTGGCCGGCCGCCGCGTGGCGTTGACCTACAAAGAGTTCCAGCTTCTGGTTCTTCTGGCCTCCAACCCCGGCAGGGTCTACACCCGCGAAGCCCTGCTCAGCCAGATCTGGGGCTACGATTACCTGGGGGGCACCCGCACGGTGGACGTCCACATCCGGCGGCTCCGCTCCAAGGTGGAGTCCCCCGGCCGCTCATTCGTGGAGACCATCTGGAACGTGGGCTATCGCTTCAAAGCCCCGGCTTAGACTCAGGCATTGGCGTGGATAGGACGTCCCCCCGTCATTCCGGCGGAGGCCGGAATCCATGTAGATTGCCTCAGCAAAAACTTATCCACGGAGACCACCTTGGATTCCAGCTTTCGATGGAATGACGAATAGGCGGCGCTTCCCGTCACAGCCATGACTTGTGCGCATCCTTTGACAAGCTCAGGGCAGACCGATTTGGCGCGGCGAATCAGAACAATCGCAGTTCTCCTTGACCTCTCAGTTTGCCAAAGTATTCGGGGTCGGATAGCATAACCTGTTGCTTGCTTGTGCAATCGAATAGGGAACCTGGTACTGAAGAAGTTGGGAAGGGCGAAAGAAAACAAACATGACTATCTATAACTTTGCCGCAGGGCCGGCCACCTTGCCCGCTGCGGTGCTTGAAGAAGCGCAGAAGGACCTGGTGTCGCTGCCTGGCGTGGGCATGTCGCTGCTGGAGATAAGCCACCGCTCAAAACCCGTTGTGGAGTTGATCGACACCGCCGAACAGGATATCCGCAAGCTGGCCGGAATACCGGACAACTACCGCATTCTGTTCCTGCAAGGCGGAGCTTCCCTGCAATTCTCCATGGTGCCAATGAACCTTCTGAGACCCGGTGGCAAGGCCGACCACATTGTCACCGGGAATTTCGCCAACTTGGCGCTACAGGACGCGCAGAAAGTCGGCGATATACGGGTGGCCGGTTCCACTAAAGACTCGAACCACGACCATATCCCCAGCCAGAACCAACTGGACCTGGACCCCAAGGCCGACTACGTTCACTTCACCGGGAACAACACCATCTACGGCACCGAATGGCCCACGGAACCGGATGGGGGCGATGTGCCGCTGGTGGCAGACCTTTCCTCCAACATCTTCAGCAAGCCCATCGACGTCTCGAAATACGGCCTGATCTACGCCGGCGCACAGAAGAACTTGGGCGCGGCCGGTGTCACGCTGGTGCTGGTCCGGGACGACCTCCTTGAACGGAGCCCTGATAGCCTCCCCGCCATGCTCAACTACCGCATCCATGCCAAGGGCAACTCAGCCCACAACACGCCGCCCGTGTTCTCGATCTACATCCTGGGCTTGGTGGTCAAATGGCTGGTCCAGCAGGGCGGCCTGGAACACATGGAAAATCAGAATGATGACAAGGCCAAACTGCTCTACGACGAGCTCGACTCGTCCGAGTTCTTCAGCGGCCACGCTCAGCCGGGGCACCGGTCCCGCATGAATGTGACTTTCCGCCTCCCATCGCCTGAACTGGAGGCACAGTTCGCCAGTGAGGCCACCGCCGAAGGGCTGGTTGAACTCAAGGGCCATCGGTCGGTTGGCGGCATCCGGGCTTCGATTTACAATGCCTTCCCCAAAGAGGGCGTGGAGGCCCTGGTGTCATTCATGAAGGAATTCGAGCGCAACCACGGCTAGGCCGGCGACCTGAACCAGATAGATCGGAGCCAAGTATGACGACCATTATCCTGGCATCTGGAACTTCCGTGGACATTGACGACGCCCTGTACTCGTTCGTCAGAGATGAGGTCGTTCTCGGCACCGGTAAGACCGTGGATGAGGTCTTCACCATACTGGGTGATCTGGTCCAGCAATTCGGCCCCAAGAACGCCGAACTTCTGGAAAAGCGCATCGCCCGGCAAGAGTCGATCGACCAATACTATCTGGCGAAACGGAAAACAGGCTGGGAGCCCACCGAAGATTCAGCAGCCGGCGACGCAGTGGAGTTGGGGCAATTCCTGGTGGACCAGGGTTATCTGGAACCAGAAGCAGCCGTCCAAGTCGGCATGACCACCCCCGTACTCGACTTCGAAATGTCTCAGAACGGCCCTGAGTTGGTCACGCCGGTCAACATCGCCAGCATGGCCGTCGGCGGCGCCAACGCCCGGTGGGGCAGCCTCTACGACGCCTATTTCCTCAGCGACGTCAACGCCGAGATCGACCGCGAGACCAGCCGTGACGAACGCCTTCAAATGGTTGTCGACCGGACCAACGAGTATCTCGATAGCCATGTGGCCCAGTGGGAGAACGGTCTGGGGTTCAACGATCTCGTGTCCTATTCCGTCAGCCACAGCTCCGGCGGCGGCTACGTACTTAGGGGCCACACCTCGGACGGAACCGAGGCCGGACTACAAGACCCCGCCAAGTTTGTTGGCTTCAACCAAGACAGGAATCAACTGACCGAGTTCTTCTTGGAGGACAATGGTCTCAAGATTCAGTTTCAGCTCTACGAAGGCGGTACGGTCAACGCAGACAACGGCCAGTTCAAAGACCTAATCGTGGAGTCGGCCGTCACCAACATCGTCGATTTTGAAGACGCAGTGGCCATCGTTGACGCCGAAGACATGGCGCTGGCCCTGCGCAACTACCTAGGGCTGATTCGAGGGGACATTGAAGCCCAGAGTTCTCGCGGCGCTCTCAAGACCGTGAATCCAGACATCAGTTTCACCGGCGCCGACGGCTCCGGCCAGACCGCCAAGGGTACCAGCCTGATGTCGGTGCGCAACGTGTCGCTGCACATGTACACGGATATGGTGACGGTGGGCGGCCAAGAGATATCGGAGCGCATGCTAGGCGTTCTGCTGACGACGCTCATCGCCACTGCCCACGATAAGGGCTCAAACAACCGGGCGCCCAACAGCACGAAAGGCTACGTTTACCAGGTGACACCCAAACTGCAGACCGCCGAGGAAGTCGGCGAGCAGGTGCGTTTCTTCGAGGCTGTGGAAGACCGGTTGGGGCTGGCCAAGAACACTATGCTCATCGGCATCATGAACGAAGAGCTCGGCATGACCCTGCAACTGGCAGAAGCGCTGCGGTCTGCCCAGAGCCGGGTGTTCTTCACCAACACCGGATTCCTCGACCGCACCGGCTCCCAGATAAGGGTCCAGACCCACGCCGGGCCGGTCGACCTGCGGGACGACCTGACCCGTTCTGTTTTCAACACCAGCTATGAGCTGCACAACGTGGACGTGAGCCTTCGCGCCGGCGTCCACAACCAGGGGAAGATCGGCAAGGGGATGCAGGTCAGGAACCGGGCCATGGTGGAGATGCTGGAAAATAAGATCAACCATCCACGGAGCGGCGGGAACACCGCCTGGGTGCCGGCGCCCAACCCCAGCCATCTCCACTCCATGCACTACCATATGATCGACGTCGATCAGGTGCAGCGGACCATGGAGGACTCGCCCTCGCCGGACATATCCAGGCAAGACCTTCTCACTTTCCCGGTCCTGGATAACGGCAAAGTTGCTGATCCGGAAGTCAAAGAGACCTTGTTATTGAGCTACGCCCATAGTATGGTCGCCTACGTGGAGCCCTGGGTGCACCGCGGCATCGGCTGTAGCGGCGTGCCCAACTTCGGCCAGATTGAAGAAATGAAAGACCGGGCCACCGAGCGCATCGACGGCGCGATCATCGCCAACTGGAAGCTGCACGGCGTGGTCAGCCAGTCGGAGATCGAGGACGCGGTAACCAAGGCCACCGAGATATTGGACCAGCAGAGCCTGGGCAATCCCGAATACGTGCCGATGACCGACACCCCTGAAAAGCGGTCCGGCCTTTTGCAGGAGCCGGTGGTCTCTGCTGTGCTGGAGATCATCGATGACGCCCTTTCCTCTCCCAGCGCCTACGTGGAGCCCGCCCTCTTCAAATACCGAAAGGCGGTCAAAGCCAGCGGCAAGTAGCATGCCCAACCGCACCCTTTTCAGAGAGACGTAGATGGAAAACTCCTCTTCACGAATCCTGACCACCCATGTGGACAGTCTGGTTCGCCCGCCCGAGATCAGAGGCTTGATGCGAGGCAAAGAGTTCGGCCAAGAGTATGACCGGGAAGAACTGGCACGCGGAGTGCGGAGCGGGGTCGGGGAGGTGGTGCAAAGGCAGCTTGCGGAAAGCATCGGCATCCCCAGCGACGGCGAATACGGGAAATCCGAGTTTTCAGCCTATGTGACCGAGTGCCTCAGGGTTTTGAACCCCGTCCCAAGGACCCGAACCAGGGCATTTTACTCAATTGGGGCCGGGACCGGTCAATATTTCCAGAATTATATCTGGGATACGACCAGACGGCCGAGAGCGCACCCGGAGGGCCGGTCGTTTGCACCGGACCAATCACCTACCAAAGCCAAGCGGCTGCGCAGACCTAACGGTTTCATAAGGAGAACTTCATGGTGAGCGGACGTTTCATCGACCCCAGTGTCTGCGACGCGAAGGAAACTATCCTGTTGGCGCCCCGTGCTTCTGATCTTGCTGGCAAAGTGGTCGGGCTCTTGGATAATACCAAAGAGCAGGCGGATATCATCCTCCAGACCATCGGCGAGGCCCTGTGCGAGCGGTACGGAGTCGAGAGGATAGTTATCCGCCGCAAAGAACACTATTCGAAGCCGGCTGCCGCCGAGATCATCGATGAGATGGCGGCCGAAGTGGACGTGGCCATCGCCGGCCTCGGCGGTTGAGGGTCCTGCACGTTGTGCAGTGTGCACGACACCGTGGAGTTCGAGAAGCGGGGCATCCCATCGACGACCATCGTCACTGCCGCGTTCAAGAGGGCAGCAGACTTCCAGTTCCGCGGCAAGGGGATGGAAGGGCACCAATATATCGTGCTGCCGCACCCGGTAAGTAATCTTCAGCCGGCCGATATGCGGGAATTGACCTTGCAATTCGTAGACGAGGTCGCAGGCCATCTCAAAAGCTGAAGCAGGAAACAAAGGAGGCGACCGGTGAACGAACAGGTGGATGAATTCGAGTTCTTCTTGGAGAAGGACTGGTCTGACGGTTTACCGGTGGTCACTCCCACCGAGGAACGCATCGCTCGGATGCTCACCGGGACCAAACGCTCTCCCGATGAGGTGATCGGCCCCATCCCGCCCGCCATGGAGGTCGCCACTGTTGAGTCGGTGGCCGTGCACGCGCTGATGGCCGGTTGCAAGCCCGAATATCTGCCGGTGGTGATAGAGGCAACTGAGATGATGCTCCGGGACGAATTCAACGTCAACGGAGTCCAAGGCACCATGCACGGGGTCGCACCGATGATGATCGTCAACGGCCCGTATGCCGAGGAGATCGGCATCCACGGCGGAAACGGGTGCATGGGGCCCGGGTTCCGGGCCAACGCCGCCATCGGACGCGCCATACGCCTGGTCCTGATGAACCTGGGCCAGGGCATTCCCGGCGTTTCTTCGATGACCATCTTTGGCATGCCGTCGCGCTACACCTACTGCCTCACCGAGAACATGGAAGACCACCCGTGGGACAGCCTCGCGGCGTCCAAGGGCTACGGCCCCGATGAGAACGTCATCACCATGGCGATGGTCGAGTCGCCCCGGTTCTGCTTCGACGATGTAAGCGATGAGCCAGACCGTCTTTTGAACGGAGTGGCTGACACCATGGTTGCCATGGGGTCTTGGAACATGCACACCCGCTCGGATATGGTGGTGGCCATGGGGCCCCAACACGCCGCCATCTGCGCCAACGCCGGCATGAGCCGCGCCAATGTACACGCCCATCTTTGCGAGATCGCAGGCCGCAAGGTCGGTGACCTGAAGAACGGGGGCAACTGGCGAAAAGAGCGCGCCCTCGCCTTTCCTATCGATGTCGACCCCGATGATGACAACTTCTTCATCCCAGCCATCAAAGACCCGCAGGACCTACAGCTCATCGTGGCCGGCGGTTGGGGGCCTTGCACTGCGGTCTGCCATGGTTGGAGCGGTGGCAGCAGGGCAGTGCACGGGAGTTACGAGGTCTGACCGGCTAGGTTAACCCCGAGGCTCTAAATACGGACTATCAGCCGTGTCGACGCACCCCGGAATCTCGTGATCGAAGTAGTCGCCGTGCCCCTGATCCAATTCTATGGGAACGCCGAATTGGTCTCCAGAGTACATCAGGTCGTTGAGGTCATCACCTACGTGGGCCGACCGCAGCGACCCGTCATCGGAACCATAGTTGGTGGCGCAGGGAGCAGCGGTCGTACACCATTGTGACCGGCCGGTTGGCGCAAAGGTTGTTGCCCTGGTCCACTCGCTTGAAGAATGAGAATGGGAACGATACTGAGTTGTACTCAGCCTGCGCGCTGCAGATAACCGTATCGCTCCCTTCGCGAACCGACGGGTGCCAGACCGCGTAGATCTTGTTGGGGTCGTTCAAGCCGAGGCGGTAAAACTCTTTGGCGAGGGGCTCCCAAACATTGGGGTAGCCGGTCGGGGCTTACTCAGGTTCTGGGCCAGGTTTCGCGGCGGTCAGATCAAGGTAGTCAGTCTAGGATATGAGCTCAGTATAATGCCTGAAGTCGGCACCATAGTTCGTGGCCGGGATATCGGTCGCGATGACAGTTCCGCCCATCGGAAGTTCGTGTGGGCGGAATGCCCAAGGTATGAGGAAGAGAGATGGGTCCGGCACGACGGAGCCGCTCTGCAATCCGGGCGGCGCTATTGCAAGCGCTGTGTGGTTGTCTTGCAGAATGAGTTCAGATACGGGGCCAAGGCTTACCAGGCTTAGGCTAAGCTACGCTTGCGCTGGCTTGGTCGACGAACCGGGCCACCTGGGCGGCGATGGCGACGTGGTCCGGCAACTTTAACTCTGGGTCTTGTTCCATCAGCATGGTTGCCTCGTTTCGGGCCAGCTCCAGAAGCTGGCGATCCGAGATGTGGGCCATTCTCAGGCTAGGTAGACCGCTCTGGCGGGTGCCGAAGAAGTCGCCTGGCCCGCGCAGTTCCAGGTCGACCTCGGCCAACTGAAACCCATCGTGTATCCGCGCCAATGCCGAAAGCCGTTCCTTGGCTATCTCCGAGGCGCTGTCGGATAGCAGCATGCAGTAGCTCTTGTGCTCGCCTCGGCCGACCCGGCCCCGAAACTGATGTAGCTGAGCCAGTCCGAACCGGTCCGCGCCGTCGATCATCATCACCGTGGCGTTGGCTACGTCGATCCCCACTTCCACCACAGGAGTGGACACCAAAATGTCCAATTCGCCGTCCCGGAACTGGCGCATCACTTTGTCTTTGTCCTTGCCAGCCATGCGGCCGTGAAGCAGGCCCAGCGACAGGTCGGGGAATACGTCCTGGGACAGCCGTTGATATTCCTCGGTGGCAGCCTTGGACTCGATGGTTTCTGATTCGTCCACCAACGGGCAGACTACGAAAGCCTGTCTCCCTTCCTTCACCTGCTTGCGGATGAAGCCGTAAGCGGTGCCCCGTTGTTCCGGCTCCAGCCACTGGGTCGCAACTTCTTGGCGCCCCGCGGGCATCTCGTCGATGGTGGAGATGTCCAAGTCGCCGAAGAGGGTCAGCGACAAAGTCCGGGGTATGGGCGTGGCCGACATGATCAGAGTATGTGGGATGTCTTGGCCCCTTTCTTGAAGCGCCGACCGCTGCATTACCCCGAACCGGTGCTGCTCGTCAGCCACCGCCAGGGCCAACTTGGGCAGGGACACCCCTTCTTGGATTAATGCCTGAGTGCCCACCAGAATATCGAGGGTCCCGTCTGCAGCCATCTTGATCAGTTCGCGTTTCACCGGGGCGCGGGAACTGCCGGTCAGCAGGCCGATGGAAACGGGTCGATCCATGTGTTCCAGGTACACGGACAATAGATGGGGCTCTTGCACCGGCCGGGCTAGCCCGCTTAGCAGGTTGCGGATGCTCTGGAAATGCTGTTCCGCCAGTATCTCAGTCGGCACCATCATGGCGCCCTGGTGGCCGCTGGCGGCAACGGAAAGCAGAGCGGATAGAGCCACCACAGTCTTGCCGCTGCCCACCTCACCCTGCAGCAGGCGGCTCATGGGCGGCGTGCCTTTTTTAAGATCAGACTCGATCTCCTGGATGCAACGCCGCTGAGCCCGGGTCAGCGGGAATGGCAGGGTTTTGTAGAACCCGTCAATCACGTTAGACGGAGCGATAATCTCGACTCCCCTCACGTTGTCATGCTGCATTCGTCGGCGAGCTAGCACGGCCAGTTGGAGGGTAAAAAGTTCATCGAACGCCAGGCGACGACGGGCCAGCTCCCAGGTCTCCATCTCCTTGGGGTAGTGGGCCTGGTACACGGCGTCCAGCAGGGGCATCAGCTTGGTCCGGCCTAGGATATCATCGGGGAGTGCATCCTCCAGTCCGCCGACCCAATTCTGGACGGCCTGCCAGGTGAGACGGCGCATGTTGCGACGGGTCAGTCCTTCGGTCAGTGGGTAGATCGGCACCAACCGGCCGGTGTGGACACCCGAACTCGTCGTGTCCAGCATCTCGTGCTCTGGGTTCTCGAATACCAGTTGGCCCCGGAAAACCGAGGCCTTCCCACTTATGGCGATGCGGCCGCCCGGTTTGAGCGAACGGGCCAGGTACCGTTGTCCGAACCACACGACCCGCAGATTGCCGGTCTCGTCGCTGAGTACCGCTTCGGTGTCGCGGCGCCCTCCCCTGGATCCCTTGGCCACCTCCCTGGCTTCCCAGACGGTGGCCACCACTGTACATTCCACACCGGGCGATAGTTCAGATATCTTCACACCGGCGGAAAAATCTTCATGGCGGCGAGGGAAGAGGTAGAGCAGGTCGCGGATGGTTTCCACTTCCAGCTTCTTTAGGCGGGCGGTTAATTTGGTGTCCACACCACGCAGGCGGTCAACAGGGGCGTCTACTGTGACCTCGGCCGACGGCGCCTTATGAGTGGGGGTTTTCTCAGGAGCGGCCTTCTTGGCAGCGGCTTTCCCCTGGCGGGTTGCCGGGGCTAGTTTGCGCGGTCTCTTTGGGTCTGGCTGGTCTCCGAGGGCTTCCTGCCATTGGACGACCCATTGTTCCCGCACTGCGGGTGACATGGAGTCATACGGCTCTTTCAGGAGGAAATTCTCGTCGTTGAGGGCCTGCCCGGCCATTTCATCAGCGAACCGGGCGACGAACTTGTCTAGTCCGCCCAGCACGGCTTTGTTGTCAAAGCCGTGGGACTCTTCAAGTTTGAGGATGTTTTGGAAGGCGTCGGCCCAAGCGGGCGAGCCCGATTCTTGCGTGGCCATCAGGCGTTTACCCTAACACGCTGGATCAACCGGATTCGAGGCGGTAAATGCTTCACTTTCATCATTCTAGTCCGCCGTCCAAACGTCAATACTTGGATGACATAAGACGGCGGACTAGCGGGGTTCCTGAGTGACGGCCACACCCAGGGCGTCGGGGCCGATGTATGTGCCCAGGGTGGACCCGAACCGTGCTTCGATGATCTGGTCGGCCGGCAGGAGCCCGGTCAGGCCCTGCTTCAGCGTCGCCATCCGGTCCGGGTCGGTGCTGTGAATCACGGCCAGCCGGCGCACCGGGGCCAGCTCCGAGGCCAGTTCCACCAACCGGCGCATGGCCCGTTCCCGGTTTCGGGGCCGCTCCACCGGGTGGGCCTCGCCGTCCTGAAGCCTGAGTATGGGTTTCACGTGGAGAACCGAGCCCATAAAAGCGCGGGCCTTGCCGATGCGGCCACCCTTATGCAAATACTCCAGGGTGTCCAACGCGAACAACCCGTGATGCAGGCTAAGTTCCTGCCTCACTTTCTCTGCTACCTCCTGAAGGCTGCCACCCTCGTACGCTGTGGTCGCGGCGGCCAATACCGCCAACCCTAGGGGAATGGAGGCGAGCTGGGAATCGACGATCTCTATCTCTTCTCCATTTAATGACACTTTGGCCTGCTCGGCGGAGTTCAATGTGCCGCTCAGTTTCCCGGAGACATGGATAGAGAGCACCTGGTCACCCTGACCGGCCAGGTCCCGGTAGACCTCCTGGAAGTCGGCCACCGTCGGCTGGGCTGTGGTGGGGAATCTGCCTTCTGCTTGGAGGCGGCGATAGAAGTCATCGGGCTTTATCTCCACGCCGTCCTTGAAGGTCTGGTCGTCCACCAAGACGTAACACGGCAATACGGTGATTCCATGCTGCTGCACCAGATCTGCAGGAAGGTCTGCCGAGCTATCGGTAACTATGCGTACAGTCATGTTCCTCGTTTGCGGCTAGTTTATTTTATTCAACAGAGGCCAGATAGTGATGATGGGGTTGCCCGCCCTCGATCAGATCTACTTGGATGCCGGGAAACGATACTTCCAACTCAGCAGCTACCGGCTGCGCGTCTGAAGCCGTTTTCCCCGCGCCGTAGTAGATGGAGACGATGGCGTCGCCGCTGAGTTCGGCAAGCTCGAGTGTGAACCTTAGAGCCAGCTCGGGACTTTCTACCGCCGTAACAAGCTGGCCGTCCAGCAGTGCGATGTATTGGCCTTCAGTAACCTCGACCCCGTTTAATTCGACGTCCCTCACAGCGGCTGTTACCTCTACAGAGGCAACGTTGGAGAGCACGGCGGTCATCGCTTCCACGTTCTCCTGCCATTGGCCCTCTGGGTTGAAGGCCAGCAGCGCGGCCACGCCTTGGGGCACGTTCTTGGTCGGCACGACGTGTATCGATGGCTCGGCGGCGGCGGCCTGTTCTGCTGCCAAAATTATGTTGCTGTTGTTGGGCAAGACGATAACGTCGCCGGCCCCGGTGTCGCGTGCGGCGTCCAATATCTGCTGCACGCTGGGGTTCATGGTCTGCCCGCCTTCAATCACATCTGCGCAACCCGAGTCCCGGAACAGATGTGCCAGCCCCTCACCCTGCGCCACCGGAAGCAGCGCCAGAGCCGGGCCCTTCGTTTCGCTGCCATGACCGCCAGATGCGAACCGCTGGTTCTGGCTGTCAATGTTATCGATCTTGATCCCGGAAACAACGCCCAACGACTCTGCGTAGCTGAGGGCGGGAACGGTGTCTTCGACGTGGATGTGCACCCGCACGTTTCGTTCGTCCCCCACGACCACGGTAGAGAGTGCGATCTCCAGATAATGACTGCGCACCCGGTCCAGATCTAAGTCCTGCCCACCAACGCTGCTAATGATGAACTCGGTGCAATACCCCCATTCTTGTTCGAGGGTAGCGTTCAGAAAGCCGGTATCTATAGGGCCGCCGCCGTTGACCGCAGCCCGGAACCGGGATAATTCGGAAAGATCAATAACTGGGGAGTTTGCGCTGGATATCCATTGAAGGACACCGCCGATCAGAACCACGATACCAAGCCCTCCGGCGTCCACAACTCCGGCCTCAGCGAGCACTGGTAGCTGTTCGGGCGTGTGCTCCAAAGCTTCCCGGGCTGCATGGTAGGCAGTTTCCCAAAGGCTGGGTAAGTCCTGATCCGACCCCTGGACGGCTTCAGACGCCATCCTGATTACGGTAATCATGGTGCCTTCGACAGGGTTGCCCACCGACTTGTAGGCTCCGGCCGATGCCAGCTTGAGGGCAACGGCCAGGTCTTGGGCGGTGAGGCATTCCTTGTCGGCCAAGGCGTCGGAGAAGCCCCTAAAAAATTGGGAGAGAATCACGCCGCTGTTGCCCCTGGCCCCGTAGAAGGCTCCCTGAGCGAGGGCTGAGGAAACTGAGGCCACCGAATGGTCTTGGTCGTCGGGGCACTCTTCGGCCACCGACTGCACGGCCGCGCGCATGGTCAGGAGCATGTTGGTGCCGGTATCGCCGTCAGGCACCGGAAACACGTTCAGGGCGTTCACGGCGTCCCGGTATTCTTCCAGGCAACCGGTGGCCGCCGAAAAGGCCTGTTTCAGGTCCTGTCCCCGTAGCTGTTCCATGTTTAAACCGACACCATCGTCAATGCGATTTTCATGCCTTATATCAAGGTGGTGAATGGAGGGCTCCAGAAGGGTCGGCGCAATTATATATCAAGGTCACTTCTTGTAACTCGAAGAGAACCCGCCGGATTTAGTGTAGGAATTGCCCGCCGTATACGAAACTGTCCAGGCGGGATTGGGCACGAAATTCCTTGACAGGCGCAGGGGGCTACCGTAGTATTGAAGGCTGAGGATTATATGGATTACGCAGTATTTAAAACAGGCGGAAAACAATATCGGGTCAAGCCTGGTGACATGCTTGATGTCGAGCTTCTGCCCAACCCGGTAGACTCAGTAGCTGAGTTTGGTGAAGTATTAGCCCTCTCCGACGGCGGCGAGGTGACGATTGGCGTTCCCCTAGTGGAAGGCGCCAAAGTAACGGCCCAAGTCTTGTCCCATTACAAGGATAAAAAGTTAATGGTCTACAAGTTTAAGGCCAAGAACCGCTACCGCAGAAAGCGCGGTCACCGGCAGACCTACACCCGATTGCGCATTCAAGATATCGAACTAAGAAGGCCCCGCGCACCCCGGCGAAGGGCTGCGGCAGCAGCCACAACTGAAACTGAGATCGGAGAAAAGAGCAACTAATGGCCCATAAAAAGGCTGGCGGCAGCACCAGTAACGGCCGAGATAGCAATTCTAAGCGCCTTGGCGTGAAGCGGTACGGTGGAGAGCGCGTCACCAGCGGCTCCATCATCGTCAGGCAACGGGGCACCCGCATCAAACCGGGGACCAATGTTGGCTTGGGCCGCGACTACACGATCTTCGCAGTCATCGACGGCGAAGTGAAGTTTGAATGGGCCGCCAAAGGCCGCCGCCGGGTCAGCGTTTACCCGGTGGGAGCAGCTTAACCGTCGACCTAATCGGCCAGTAGATACCAGAGAAACATTTAGGAAAAGACCAGAACGAAATGAAAACAGAAACTCACCCTTATTTTTACAACTCCACGGTGACGTGCTCCTGTGGCAATGTGTTCCAGACTGGGGCCACGAAACCCACGCTCCGCGTTGAGGTGTGCAGTAAATGCCACCCGTTCTACACCGGCGAGCAGCGCGTTGTAGACACACAGGGGCGAATCGAGCGCATGAAGCGCCGCTATAATCTAGGTTAGTCCCAGCCGCATCCGGCGGGACCGCTGGTTAAAGCAACAACATCGTAAGAACGAGAGATCGGGGGCGCGTAGCCCTCGATCTTTCATTTAGAGAGATGGCACTCTGACCCATAAGGATCGGCTCCAGCCCGGCGAACCGGCCAGCGAACCAGTAAGTTGAGGACCTAAAGTTGGCAGACCAGGCCCCCCATATGTACGGCGGACAGGCCGTTATCGAAGGTGTGATGATCCGTGGCCGGGACCACTTTGGTCTCGCAGTCCGGCGGGAAGACGGGTCCATCGAACTGCACCACGAGCCCCTCAGCTCGTTCTACAACGGGCGTCCCCGGAAATGGCCGCTGGTCAGAGGTTTTCTGACCCTGCTGGAAACCATGCTCCTGGGGATAAAAGCCTTGCAGCTCTCCGCCAACATGGCCTCCATGGACCGCGACCCGGATGCGGAAGAGGGCATACCCGCGTGGGTGATGGCCACAACCTTGGGCATCTCGTTGCTCTTTGGCATTGGGTTGTTCTTCATAACTCCGCTGATGATCGCCTGGCTTTTGAATCCGGTGCTGAATTCCGACCTCCTCAGTGAGATCGTCGAGGGAGTGATCCGGCTGGCCTTCCTGCTGGGGTACATCACATTGATCGGCATGCTGAAGGACGTTAAAAGGGTATTTGCGTACCACGGCGCGGAGCATATGACCGTGCACGCCCTGGAGGCCAATCTGCCCCTAACCGTGGAGAACGTGCGGAAGTTCGGCACGCCCCACGCGAGGTGCGGCACCGCCTTCTTGCTGACGGTGGTGGTGGTCTCAGTGGTGGTGTTCGCACTGCTCTTGGGCCCGCCCCTGGAATGGCGGATCGCCTCCCGCATCCTGCTTTTGCCCGTGATTGCAGCGGTCAGCTACGAATTCCTCAGGTTCAGCGGCACACATCAGAACGCATGGTTCGGAAAAGCCATCGCCCAACCAGGCCTGTGGTTGCAGAAGCTGACCACCAGAGAACCCGACGATGCGCAGATAGAGGTAGCCATCCACGCCATGGAGACGGCCGTCGCCGCCGACGCCGGTGAGACTATCGCCAAGCAGATTCCGGCCTCCTAGCCAGGACAGGCGTAGGACGCAGAGAACGACTGAGGGAAGGAATCGTCTGCCGGTGGATGGGGCCACGCTCGTAGGTGCGGGTTTTCAACCCGCTCTGCGACGTAAATGCCACTCGCGGTGAGAAACGCCAACGTCCGCTGTATAGAAACAAAATCCGTCGCTATAAAATGGCCGGCAGCCCACCAAGGCGGGTTGAAAACCCACGCCCACGAAAGCCCGTTCTTGCGAGAGATGGCTAACTTAGGTTCCAACGGGGGTCCTGGGCGACCTGCTCCTGAAGGTAGTCAACGATCCAATCTTTGACTTCCTCGGCAATATAGAAAGTGGGTTTCACCAGTTCGCTTTCGTCTTTGATCAACCCCTCTTGCTTGGCTACGACGGCGACCTCGGTCCCCGGCATCACGCTGACTCCAACCCGCAAGCTGGCAACCGCCGGGTTGACGCTGCGCAGGAACTCCAACTTGTTCTCCACGCTCTCCCGGGTCTCGCCGGGCTCGCCGAATTGCTTCCCAATATTGTAGTGAAGGCCTCCGTCGTCGCACATGCGGCAGACCTCGGCCAGCGCGTCATTCTCCTCTACCATGCTGCCCATGTCGCCGGGGTTGCCACTGCGGTTGACCATCATTACCAGCCCGCAGCCGGCATCTTTCATCAGGCCAATGAGTTCAGTGTCGCAGTTGAAGGGCGCCAGGCAGGTGTTCCAGCGGATGTTGACGTCTGACTCGATCAACTGGCTGCACAGCGATTTTGCGTGGTCCAAGGGCAAGTTGAACCCGTTGTCGACGAAGAAAACCTTCTTCATGCCGTATTTTTCCTTCATGGTCTTGACTTCGGCAACCACCTCGTCGATTGGCCGAATAACCCGCCAGCCAGACTCGTCGATCTGGGCTTCGGAGGCGTTGGCAGGGTAGTAGAAGCCGCCGAGCTTGGTCAGGATGCCGATGCCGAAGCCGGCCTTGTTGTAGCGGGCCATGTCCAGGTCTTCCAAGCGCGGTGGCTTGGCGAACTCAGAGGTGCAGTAACCCTCGTTCGAGACGATCTGGCCGTCCTTCTTGTAGACCAGGCCGGGAAGGTCGAAGTAACCCGGTTCGCCGTCGTCCAAGCGGTCGGCCAAGGCAGCAAAGGTCTCACCGGCATCGCCCGCCAACCCCAGGTCGGCGCCAAGCATCTCCAGGCACTCCGGAGGCATGATACTGAAGGCCGGGCCGCCGCAGACTATGATGGCGTCGCTGACGGACCGGATGCGGTCGATGACCTCTTTGCTGATAGGCAGTGCCCAGATGGTGTTCATGTAACTGTGGTTGCTCAGGTTACGGACGGACATGCCGACCACCTGCGGCTTGAATTCCTTGACGGTGGCTTCGACTTCGGCCAGATGGTCTTCCGAGAACATCAGGTCAAGCACCTTAACTTCATGGCGCTCGTGGTCCAGGTGCCCGGCGATGTAGGCCAAACCTATCGGCATCGGCTGGGCGTTCAATCGGCTCTGGAGCCTGTCGTGGCGGTTGGTGGCGATCAATAAGACGCGCATTCAATCCTCCTAAAGTTGTTGGCCTAACCTGGGCCCAACATGACCGGGCAATTATCGCCCAGGACACAACGAATTACAAAGGGCCAAACGGCCTATTGCCGCCTGTTGGTATGGCTGCGACCAGCCCCCATCTGCTTTGCCGGCTGAAGTGTCCTATGGGCGCCCCTCCCCTCACCTCTCTTGCCATCTGAATTGTGCGATGGACGCTCTGACGTTTATTGACAAACAAACATGATTCCATTAGGGTTTCAACAAAGGCGTTTAGGCACGAAAATACTATATTATTGGTGGTGATATGGTTACGACGATTAACGATGACATGTTCACGCCGGATGTGATTCAGGATCCGTACCGTTATCTGGGCCAGATCAGGGACGAAGATCCGGTACATTGGAACGAACTATACGAGCTCTGGGTGATTACCAGGCACGATGACCTGGTCTGGCTTGCCAGGAACCACGAGCAGTTCTCCAACTCCGTGTTCAGGAACGACCCTCGCCCGGCCTACCCGGCTATCTTGGAGTCCGACACGGAACTCTACGATTACGTGCGGGACTACCAGGGCGACCAGTTCATCCAATACGACCGGCCGGACCACTTGGAGATGCGCAAGGTCGTTCACGGTTATTTCACCCCCAAGTCCATGGAAGAGTGGCGGCCGCTAGTTAAGTCGGCCATCGCGGACCTCCTTGATGCCGCAGAGGCCCGGGGGGGCGGAGTGGATCTGATGCGTGACCTGGCGGTTCCGCTGCCCGTTCTTGTCATCGCCGAGATGATGGGCGTGCCGGAGTCGGAGCGGCCCCACATTAGGATGTTGGCCGAGAAACTGCTGGCCATAGGCCGTGGCGAACCAGACCGCATGCGAGTCTTGACCGAAGGCATGCAGGGCATGCTGGACTACGTGGACCCCATGGTCGACGAGCGGATCGTCAATCCACAAGACGACTTTATCTCAGTATTGGCTAGTGGTGAGAAGTCCGGCGTGTTCAGCCGCCACCAGGTGCTTGTCAACACGTCGTTGCTGCTGTTGGCTGGTCACGAGACCACTATTAACCTGATCTGCAACGGCACCCTGGCCTTCATGAACAACCGCGACCAATGGGACCTGTTGAAGACCGACACCCAGGGACTGATGGTCCGGGCCACTGAAGAAGCTCTGCGGTACGACTCGCCCGTGAAGTCCATTCAACGCCTCGCCTCTGAGGACGTGGAGATGCGCGGGAAGAAGATCAAGAAGGACGACCGCATCCGGTGGTTCATGTCCTCGGCGAACCGCGACCCTAACAAGTTCGAGAACCCAGACACCATGGACATCACCCGGTGGCCGAACCCCCACGTGGCCTTTGGCTCCGGCGTTCATCATTGCCTGGGCGCCACTATCGCCAGGGTCGAGGGACAAGAGGTGTTCAGCGCACTGGCCGAGCGGTACCCCAACCTCCAGCTGAAGACCCACGACATGGAGTATCAAGAGAGCATCACTTTCCGCTCCATTAAGAGCCTACCCGTTTCGCTGAACTAGCAACAGGTGGCTTCAACAGGGATAACAGCCAATCAAGAGCTCCAAAGAAGGCTCCCGGTGTTTATTCACCGGGAGCCTTCTTTTATCTACACAATGTCCTTTCCCCTCGCAAGGAGGAAGGTTAGGTCCGACGAAGTCGAGACTCTCGACCGACTCGGAGATGGGGGCGCTTGTTCTCAAGAAACCAACTTCAGAAAACCCGCACAAAATCCCCGCCTCTCCTGTAACTCACCGTCATTGACAGATAAATATTATTCGTTTAACGTTCAAGTACCCTGGAAATCAGCCCTAAACCGGCTAAATATGGTGGTGAAATGGTTACGACTATCAACGATGACATGTTCACTACGGAAGTTATCCAAGACCCGTACCAGTATTACGGTCATATCAGGGACGAGGACCCCGTCCACTGGAACGAACTCTACGAACTATGGGTGATCACAAGGCACGACGACTTGGTGTGGCTAACCCGGAACCATGAACAGTTCTCCAGTCAGGTGATGGCCAATGACCCACGGCCCGCCTATCCGGCAATCTATGAGTCGGACAACGAACTCTACGACTACGTAAAATCGTACCAGGCCGATATGTTCATTCAGCACGACCGGCCGGACCACCTGGCGATGCGGAAGGTCTTGCACGGATTTTTCACCCCCAAGTCTATGGAAGAGTGGCGGCCACTCGTGAAAGCAGCCACCAACGACCTTCTGGACGCCGCTGAGGCCAGAGGTGATGTGGACCTGATGCGGGACTTGGCTGTGCCTCTTCCCGTGCTCGTGATTGCCGAGATGATGGGTGTGCCCGAGTCGGAGCGCCCTGTGATTCGGGCGTTGGCCGAGAAACTTCTGAACATCGGCCGGGGCGAGCCCGACCGCATGAGGGAGTTGTCAGAAGGGATGCGAGAGATGGACGAGTACGTCAATCCCATGGTGGAAGAGCGTCTCGTGAATCCCAAAGACGACTTTATCTCGGTCGTTGCCAGCGGGGAGAAGTCCGGCATATTCACCAGGGAACAGGTGCTGATCAACTGCGCGCTGCTTTTGCTGGCCGGTCACGAGACCACCATCAACCTGATCTGCAACGGCACACTGTCATTCATGAACAACCGCGACCAATGGGACCTGTTGAAAGCGGATCCCGAAGGCATGATGGTCCGGGCAACTGAAGAAGCCCTACGGTATGATTCGCCGGTCAAATCAATCACCCGGATCGCTGCCGAGGACGTGGAATTGCGCGGGAAACATATCAAGAAGGATGACCGCCTCCGCTGGTTTATCTCCGCTGCCAACCGTGACCCTGAAAAGTTCGAGAACCCTAACAAGATGGACATCACCCGTTGGCCCAATCCCCATGTGGCCTTTGGTTCCGGTATCCATCACTGCTTGGGCGCCACCATCGCCAGGGTCGAGGGACAGGAAGTGTTCCGGGAATTAGCGGAGCGCTACCCCAACCTTCAGCCCAAGAATACTGAGATGGACTACCAGCCCAGCATCACATTCCGCTCCGTAAAGAGTCTGCCCGTTTCCTTAAACTAACGCGCAGGCAAAACCTGTCAATGAGCCCGATCACTGGCTTCCGGTGAGAAAATCACTGGGAGCCAGTTTTTGTGGGCATACCCCACCTTTGAACAACGTCACTCCGTTACTGTCATTCCGAGGAGTGCCGTAGGCGGACGAGGAATCTCGTTGCGGGGTGAAGCATTGACACCGGGAGCCGGTTTACATATTGTGATAGCGTCTGTAATAATGGGGTCAACACAGCCTTGGGTTACACCAAGACCGGTCTAGAATCTGGTGGAAGAAGGGTTGAGGATGGGCCGCATGTTCGGGGCGATTCGGACAGACCAAAGGGCCAGGGATTTTATTGAATCCTCAAGTCTGCCGCGCTTAAGCCGTGTGCGGGCTTTTTTTATGGATATACGATGATGACCGGCCCAATGATGGAACGCAGAGTCGGCGAGGTCGTTGAGTCCACCTCAACCTCCTTCGTGGCCCAGTGCTACCAACTGGAAGGCGCTCCGGCCCTGGGTGGGTTGGTGCGGACTGACTCCCCGGATATCTACGGCGTGGTTGGAAGCGTAACCACCGAGCCTCTGGACTCGGCCCGACCGGTGCTGGCCCGCGGCGAAGATGCCGGGTCCGAAGAAGAGGTAATTCGCGATAACCCACAGTTGGCCCGACTGCTGACCTCTAGATTCGAAGTCTATATTGCCGGTCATGTGGAAGACGGCGTCATACACCAACACCTCCCGCCGCGGCCTCCGCGAGTACATTCTTTCGTGTACGCCTGTAACCCGCAAGAGATCGCCCTGTTCACTGGCCAGCTCGACCTGTTGCGGCTGCTGCTGAACTCGGGTGCGAACCATTCTGATGAGATAGTAGGCGCTTGCATCAGACAGGCAGCTCCGTCCCACGACCAACCGGGCGAGTTCCTGGCCCTTGCCTGCCGGACTCTGGCCGTTGGGCTCTCGGCCGACGTTGCCCGGCTGAACTCTATCCTGCGGAGAGTAGCGCCGTGACGAATTCCCACGAAACCAATGTCGTAGAACGCGGCCAACTCGCTTCCGAGCAAGGGCAGGCGCTGGGCATGGTCATCGAGGGCTCGGTTGCCAATGGCGTGGAAGTGCGCCTGGACCCCGGGGTTTCCGTGGAACAGGTGAAAGTCGGCACATTCGTGACCCTGCAGGGCGCCAACAACCGGTTCTTCGGCGTGGTCACCGACGTGGGCCTGGGTAGCACGGATCCCCGCATGAAATTCACTCCCCTTCCTGCCGACGATCCATTCGTGATTCAGGCATTACAAGGCACCGTGGCCTTCGGCACAGTCTCGGTGCTGCCGCAATTGACCATGCCCGACGTGCTGGGCGACGAACAGGGACCGGCCGCGGCCAAGAGTATCCCGTCGCACTTCTCCAGGGCGTTCACCGCCTCTCAGGAGGACGTGGAAACGGTCTTTGGCAGTGAAGAGGACGGCAATTTCTGGATCGGCAGTCCCTTGGATATGGAGACCAAGCTATGCCTGGACCTGGGCGAGTTGGTCAAGCGCTCCATGGGCGTGTTCGGCAAGAGCGGCACGGGCAAGACCTTCCTCACTCGGCTGCTGCTTACGGGCATCCTGCAGAGCGGCCAAGCGTCGTCGCTGATCTTTGACATGCACAGCGAATACGGCTGGCAGGGCCAGGACACCGACAAGGGAGTGACCGTCAAAGGCCTGAAGCAGCTATTCGGGGCCAAAGTCTCGACCTTCACTCTGGACGAAGAGCACTCCCGCCGCCGGGGCCTGTCCACCGACGAGACCGTGCACCTGGGGTTCAACCACATCGAGCCTGAAGACGTTGAACTGCTGCGGGAGTCGTTGAACTTGTCCGACGTCGCCGCCTCCGCTGCTTACAACCTGCGGGAGAAGTACGGCGAGGAAAGCTGGCTCAAAGAATTCTTGGACGCCGGAAAGAACGGCTCTCTGCTGGAGTTGGCCGAAGAACTCCAAGTCAATGCTGGAGCCTTGCGCGCGCTCTTCAACCGCATGCAACGGTTTACTCGCCACGGGTTCATGGTTGAGCACAGCCGGGTAGACACCGCCGCCCAGATGATCGAACACCTGGAGCGGGGACAGCATGTTGTCTTGGAGTTCGGCCGCTACGGCGACGACGAGGCCGCCTACATCCTGGTCAGCAACCTTCTCACCCGCCGCATCCACCGCAAGTACGTCGAGGCCAAAGAATCGGCCATGGGCGGCGCGGGGAAAGAGCCGCGTCCGTTGGTCATCGTCATCGAGGAAGCACACAAGTTCCTCAACAGCAGTGTGGCTTCTCAAACCATCTTCGGCATCATCGCCAGGGAACTTAGGAAGTACAATGTGACGTTGATGGTCATCGACCAACGGCCCAGCGGCATCGACTCCGAGGTACTGAGCCAGGTAGGCACTCGTTTTAGTTGCTTGCTAGACAACGAACGTGACATCGACGCCGTGCTCTCGGGAACGTCGGGCAGCCGCGCGCTCCGTTCCGTGCTATCACGCCTGGAAGCTAAACAGCAAGCCCTTGTCTTCGGCCACGCCCTGCCCTTGCCGGTGGTCGTCCGCATCCGCGGATACGGCCCAGCGTTCTACGAAACGGTTCAAGGCGGCGGCGACTCCGAAGAAGAGAAAAAACGCAAGATTGATGAGCTGTTTGGGGGCTAGGCCGTGGTCACCGGCAATGTCCGGAGCCCCAAATCGTTCGCGGCTAGCCACGTCGAACCACCTTTCTTACTGATAAACCATGTATCCGGCGAAGAACGTCCTTCAACAGGTCCGATTTCATCGTGACTCTCGACATTCGTCGGAGCTCAGGATGAGCGGTATCGTATGCCCGACGCTCAGCTCTCCCTTCGTCATTCGGGCGAAGGCCGAAATCCATGTAGCCTGCCTTATACAAAGCCGGAATGACGGGTGGAATCCCTTTTCCCACGCATGGGAGAGGGTGAGGGCGTCAGTTCTCCGTAAGTCAATCGGCGACTGCAAGACGTGGTATCCCTGGATTCCTGCTTTCGCAGGAATGACAGTGGAGGAGAGCCCCAAATATTTCAACGCTACCGCAGCCCTTCCAACTGCCTGATGATCTGTTCGTTGGTGGGGCGGTCGTTGTGGCGCCGGTCGATGTACTTCCAGCGGGCTTCGCCGCTCTTGTCTATGACGAAGACTGACGGGGTGGCGTAGCCGTCGCTCAGCGTGGCGTATACCCCGTATCTCTCGATTACCCCGGCTTCTGGGTGGAAGAGGATGGGAAATCCCAGTTCCAGGTAGTCGATGGCCCGCTCCGCGCCCGATAGCTGGTCGTTGCTCACCGCCAGTACCTCACGTCCAGCCAGATGATGGTGTCATAGTCCTTTCGTAGTTCAACGAGTTGCTCCCAGCAATGGATTCACCAGAGCCCTCGGTAGAAAACCAACACCACGTTTTGCTCCTCGGCATATGAGTCCAGAGACACTTCGCTCTCTATCCCACTGGGCAGGGTGAAGGGTTGCCCAGCCTCGGCGGTTAGAGTCTCTCCGGTCAGGGGACGCAGAGATTCTTCTGCAGACGAGAGTGTGCCCGCGTAAGCAGTAAAAACCATCGCAAATAGGAGGGCGGCAAAGGGCAGGAATTTTCTTGTGGTGATTATCGGCATCTCGCTGTAACCGTGCTTGCTCCGCCTTTAGATACGTATCCAGACGCCTGCTGGATGGGTGCTTAACTTGGGAGTGCCACGCCTCGGGATTGTCATTCTGAGCCAGCCGTAGCGGTGAAGGATCTTCATATCCTGAGTTTGGCAGACCCTTCGTTTCACTCAGGGTGACATATGCGGGAGATGGTTGCTCCACTAACAACGTGTGGCCGCCCTAAATGACGGGCCTCCTTACTCAAAAGGCTCGGGGTAGTCCATGGAGATGTGCCCTTCAGCTACTAAGCGGGCGTATTCAGATTCTGAGTACCCCAAGACCGTCCTGTAGACGTATTCGTTGTCCTCACCTAACCGCACAGGGCCGCGGCGGATGTCTGGCGGGGTCTCTGACATCGTGTAGGGCGCACTGGGGTACATATGGGTGCCGGTATCCTCTTGTGAAGCTTCTTGGAACATGCCCCGTTCCCGCAGATGTGGGTCATTATAGGCGTCCCGCTGGTCCATCACCGGCCCGGCCGCCACTCCAACAACCTGTAGCGCCCGCATCACCTCGAAGTTGTCCATTTGCTCGGTCCAGCGGCCGATGTGGGCGTCGATCTCGTCGTGGTGCTCTAAGCGGCCAGGGGCGTGAGCAAACCGGGGGTCGACAGCCCAATCGGGTCGGCCCAATGCCCCGGAGAACGACCGCCATTCTTCGTCGCTGTTGATAGTTATGCTGACCCACCGGTCATGCCCCTGTTGTTCGCTCCCCTTGCATGGATAACAGCCCTGGACCGCGGTGGGGTGGCGGTTGCCGGAGGTGGCTGCGTTTCGGCCGTTCATGGCGTAGTCCATGAAGAATTGGCCCATCATGGGCATGGCATCCTCCGCTTGCCCCAGCTCGATGTACTGGCCCTTGCCGGTGCGCCGCCGGTAGTGGAGGCCGGCCAGGACCGCGAACGCGCCTTGGCTGCCGCCTGCCGCATCGGCCACGTATACCGCATTGTTGGCGGAGGCGTCCATGTCTGTGTAGCCCCGTAGCAGCGTGTGCCCGATCACCCCCTCGATGTGCACGCCCAAGGCCCGGTAGTCGCGGTAGGGCCCGGTGCTCCCGTAGGCGGGCATGCGGAGCATGATGATGTCCTCCCGTAGCTTCTTGAGCATGGCGTAGTCGATGCCAAGCTGGTCCATGCGGTCGACCACGTTATTCTCCACGAAAACATCGCTTACTTTGACCAGGTCTTTGAATATCTCCATGCCTTTTGGCTGCGAGAGGTCCAGGGTCATGCTGAGTTTGTTTCGGGCGTGGGGATTGAATATGGGGCACCGGTTCCACGGCCGGTCTCCGGGCTGCCGGTCTGGGTATCCGCCCATGAACACCGGCTGAACCTCGAGGCTGGCCGCCGTGGGATGGGCTCTGACGCCCCGGGTGAGCGGCGCGAAGGTCGCCAGCGATTCCACTCGTATCACCTCAGCGCCCAAGTCGGCCAGGAACGAGGTACAATAAGGCCCGGCCCAGACCACCGTCATCTCCAGAATGCGTATCCCTTCCAGAGGCAACTTGCTCATATCACGCCCTGTGCCCGGAGCCGGGCTTGGTCACCGGGTCCATAACCCAGTTCCTGGAGTATCTCCCCGTTGTGTTGGCCCAGCAACGGGGCTGGGCGGCGAATCCCCCACGGGGACTCGGTCATGACGAAAGGTCGTCCCGGATACTTCAAGCTGCCGGCCACCGGATGGTCAATCTGGGCAAAGGCGTCCCGGCCGATGAAATGCTGGTCGTTGGCCACGTCTTCCATGGTATTTAGCGGCCCGCTTAGCACTCCGGATTCTTGGGCTGCCCGCCACGCATCCAATTTGGAATGTTGTAGGGTCCAGGACAAGAAATGGGCCTCGAACTCGTCCTTCAATTCGGGGTCGGTCTGGGACTCCGGCGTGTACCACCGCGGCTCCAGAAGCTCCGGCGGATTACCGAGAGCCCGGACGACCCTAGGGAAGTAGATCAGCCCGCCAGTCACCTCCAGGTAGCCGTCCTCGCATGGGTACACCCCTATTGGGTACCCTGCTGCGCCAAAGGGTATTCTCACGCTCAGTTCGCCAGTGTATTGGTATCCCACGAGCGCGCTCATGCGGCGGTCTACAGAGCCGATCTGGGTCTCCATGATGGAAACATCCACCTGTTGGCCCGGCCCGTTGTCTTGAGAAAGGAACAAGGCTCCGGCGCTGCCAACCGCCGCCACCGACCCCGCTTGATACAAGACGACGTTGGCCCCCAACTTGACCGGTTCCCGGTCTGCCAGACCGGTGGAGTGCATCTCCCCGCCCATGCTGTAGACCAAGATGTCTGAGGACTTAAAGTCGCGGTAGGGGCCAGTTTGGCCGAAGTTGCTGATGGACGTCATCACCAGCCGGGGATTCGACTTTTGCAGAGCCTCAAGACCCAGTCCCAGGCGGTCCATCACTCCGGGTCTGAAACTCTCGATGACCAGGTCAACTTTCGCGGCCAGCTCTTTGGCGATCTTCTGCCCTGCTTTGCTCTTCAAGTCCAGGGTGATGGACCGCTTGTTGGTATTCAAGTGAAGGAAAAGCCCGCTCTTCTCCTTATGAGGAATGTCTCCGGGGAAAGGGCCCAGGTTCCGGGCGGCGTCGCCAGTTCCTGGGCGTTCGACCTTGATGACATCGCCGCCATAATCGGCCAGGAGCTTAGTGCAATAAGGCCCCGCAACCTGGGTGGTGAAATCAAGCACGCGGACGTGGGACAGAGCGCTGTCGGGCATTTAGACCCTCATTGGTTTTCAAATTTAGGACCGTGACCAATGGCCCTCCTCGGTGAGGCATCCGGTCGCGGTTTACGGGCGGCCTACGGTGTGTAGATACGGACGTACTCATTGTCTACTACGTCGCCCTCGGCAGAGAACATGAAGTTAGAGGTGTTCAGTGCGGTGGCGCACTGAACTCCCCGTCGCCGCCAGTGATGGTTCAAATGACAAAGCCGTGGTTTATCCCCTCTACTGCTCTCGCGGCCATGTATCTTTTCCCGATGGTCTCGAATTTCACACTGTCGCGGCCTGCGTAGGTGAAGGTTCCAACCTCGTCAAATCCATCACTGTCCAAGACGACTTCGGATTCGAAAGTCACGGCCTCGCCCTTTGCGCCCGTTCCAGAGCATTCCACGTGGAAGGCGTTCTCCTTTCCATCAACCGGTACGCCTTTGCCCTTTGATTCTGTCGCGAATACGATCCCTGCGTTGTTGTCTCGCTGATTCTGTTTGATTCTCTATTGGATGGGCTCAGACGCTCAAAATGCTAGCATCTAATTCGGTGATGTCAAGATCGGCGATGGGCTGTGCAGGCTCGATTGCTACGCCAAACACCGCACCGGCTGTCCCCCGTTTAGGGAGACCATGTCGGCGACGACGGGGCCCAGGTCCAAGACCGTGCCTGCGGGCTCCCATCGAAGTTCGGAGTAAGCCCGGTGTAGGTTGCCGGCGATGCGCTCTGAGTCGTGCCAACCGGCGAAGCGGCCCAGGTCAGCCTGCCGGGACGCCTGCAGAGGGTCCAACCCGGCTTCAAAGGCGTCCCGGGCGGTTGTTTGAATGAAAGTTAGGTAGACTTCAATGTCGTCCATCACCTCCGGCCCGCACACTGAGCCGTGCCCTGGAATGATGGTTTCAGCGCCCAGCTCCCGCAGCCGCTTCAGCGCCAGGAGCGAGCCGGATACCGAGCCCATGGCCACGAAGGGCGTGCCTTGGTTAAAAATCAGGTCGCCGGCGAACAGCAGCTTGCGCTCCGGCAGCCAGGCGACGATGTCGTTGGTGGTGTGCGCCGGCCCCATGAAGATCAGCTCGACCTTGAGGTCGTCGATGTAGATGTCCATGTGGTCGTTGAAGGTGATATTTGGTGGGGCCAGCTCCAAGTCGCCCCATTCCACGCCCGGGAACAGTGGATGCAATGCCTGCAACCCGGTGTCGATGACCGTCTGCCGGCATAGCCTATGGCCGATGATCGCGGCCTCGGGGACCAGGTAATTGCCGTGGGTGTGATCGCCGTGGTGGTGAGTGTTTATGAGGGTCTTCATCGGGAGCGAGGACACACTGCGAATCGCTTCCAAATACGCCTTGGTCCGCGGCTCCGTGAAACAGGTGTCGATCAACGTCAGCGAGTCCTTGCCTTTGATGAACCCGGAGTTATTCAACCCCCAACTTCCGTCGAGTTGGACATAGGCGTAGATGCCAGGACTGACCTCCTCCATGGTTGGCGGAGGCAGTTGTGCCGCGTAATGGCCGTGGGCGGTGGTCATGTTCTTGTCCTTCTGGGCCTTATTTAGTCGGATAAGCGTGAAAGTGGAACAAATATAGTGGCAGGCTTTGTGGGGGTCAACCGGTTATGAAAACCTTTTACCGGTTCCGAGCCAAGGCTATAATTGCCTGAATACAGACTAGATATGCTGGCAGGAGAAATCTCCCATGTCCACCACCGCCCCTTACGGCTCATGGCAGTCGCCCATCACCACCGACCTCATCGTTTCAGGGGCCATCGGCCTGGGTCAGATCGCCCTTGATGATGAGGATATCTACTGGGCGGAGTTGCGGCCTTCCGAGGGTGGTCGCATGGTGGTGGTCAAACACACCCCCGATGGCGAGACAACCGACATCACACCAGCGCCCTTCAGCGCCCGCACCCGGGTGCACGAGTATGGCGGCGGGGCTTACCTGGTCCACGAGGGCGTGGTCTATTTCTCCAACTACGCCGACCAACGCATGTACCGGCAAGACCAAGGCGGAGACCCGCAACCAATCACCCCCGAAACTGACATGCGCTACGCCGACGGCTGTTTCGACTCCGCCCGCGACCGCATCATCTGCGTCCGTGAGAACCACACCTCGGAGGGCGAGCCGGTCAACGCCATCGTCGCCGTGGACGCCCTCGGCCAGGGAGAACAGCAAGTGCTGTCACAAGGGTCTGATTTCTGTTCCAACCCCCGCATCAGTCCCGACGGCTCCACCTTGGCCTGGCTGACCTGGGACCACCCCAACATGCCCTGGGACGGGACTTTCATGCTGGTTGCTTCATTCAATGATCGGGGGCAACTGGGCGAGCCCCAAGTAGTGGCCGGGGGCCGGGCTGAGTCCATCTTCCAGCCCGAATGGTCGCCCGACGGCGTGCTCCATTTCGTCTCGGACAGCAGCGGCTGGTGGAACCTGTGGCGTTGGGAGGACGGTCAAGCGCGGCAGTTGACCTCCCGTAACGCCGAGTTCGGCAAGCCGCAATGGGAACTGGGCTCCGGGACATATTCGTTCGTTTCCGAAGAATTGATCGCTTGCAGTTATAATGAGGGCGGGGTTTGGAAAATCGCCATGCTCCAAATCGAGTCGGGTATGTTGCTGGCCGTCTACACCCCGTTCACGGAGATGGGCCGCGGAGATATCCGAGCCGGCGACGGCAAGATCGTTTTCATAGGCGGAGCGCCGACTTTGCCAGTGTCTCTGGTGCTGTTCGACCTGGCCAGTAGCAAGTGGCAGGAACTCAGGAAATCAAGTGACCTGGATATCGACCCTGGCTACATCTCCGCGGCCCAGCCGGTTGAGTTTCCGACCGAGGACGGCAAAACCGCCCATGCGTTCTACTACCCGCCCAAGAACCCCGATTTTCAGGGGCCCGCTGGTGAGAAGCCGCCCCTGCTGGTCAAGAGTCACGGCGGCCCGACTGGCGCGGCATCTTCAGCCCTAGGACTAGCGACCCAGTTCTGGACCAGCCGGGGAATCGGGGTGCTGGACGTGAATTACGGTGGCAGCACCGGCTACGGCCGGGAGTACCGCGAGCGGCTGAACGGCAAATGGGGAATCGTGGACGTTGACGACTGCTGTAACGCCGCCCTACATCTGGTCTCCCAAGGCGAGGCCGACGGAGACCGTTTGGCCATCGACGGAGGCAGCGCCGGCGGATATACCACCCTGGCGGCCCTGACCTTCAAAGAAGTCTTCAAGGCCGGCGCTAGCTTGTACGGCGTCAGCGACCTGGAGGCCCTGGCCAAAAAGACCCACAAGTTCGAGTCCCGCTACCTGGACGGCCTAGTTGGCCCTTATCCGGAAAACCAAGACCTGTATAAACAACGCTCGCCCATCAATCACACTGATCGGCTGTCCTGTCCCTTGATTCTATTCCAAGGCCTCGAAGACCAGATCGTGCCGCCGAGCCAGGCCGAGATGATGTTCGACGCGGTTCTCGCCCAGGGGTTGCCGACGGCGTACATCCCTTTTGAGGGAGAACAGCACGGGTTCCGGCGGGCCGAAAATATCAAAAGGGTCTTGGAGGCTGAGTTGTATTTCTACTCTAGGGTCTTTGGCTTTGAGTTGGCTGACTCGGTTGAGCCGGTGAACATCGAGAACCTGCCTGATTAATGGCCTTCGGTTCAAACACTCGGCTGGAACCTACATCGCCCTCGGCATCATATCCATAGAACGGCGCAATACACAGATTTCACAGTGGCGCCACAGAGGTCCAATGGAGACCAGCCTTGAAGGAACCTTCGCCGCCGGCGACGCCCGGGGCGGCAGCACCAAACAGGTTGCCAGCGCAGTGGGCGAAGGCGCTACCGCCACCCTCATGATCCGCAACTACCTAGAGAAGCGGCAAGGCAACCGAGGGTATAAAGGGGACTAGGGGCTAATCGGCGCTGTTAGTTCGGGGAATCCGTCTGGTGGTTGCGGCGGTTGGCGCAATTGGGGCACCAGCCGTAGAAGTCGACACGCTGGCCGGTGAACCGGAATTCTGAAGTAGTCTCTAACCGTTGGCGCAGGTCGGCCACCATCTCTTGGCCGACGTCGGCGTCATGGACGCTGCCACAGCCGACACAGACCAGGTTGGCGTGGGGCGAGAGGTTGGCGTCATAGCGAGACTGCTTCTGGAAGGGCAACTCCCGGACTATTCCAGCCTGCTCCAGCACGGTCAGTGTGGAATAGACCGTTGCCAGCGTCACGTAGGGGAAGAACTCCTTCACTCGTCCGAAGATCTGCTTCACCGATGGGTGGTCGCCAGAGTTCACCACAACTTCGGCGATGGCCAACCGCTGCGGCGTAAGTCTGATTCCCAGAGTTTTTAGCTGTGCCCCTAGCTCGTTCTGGGTAGTCATAATACTGCTGCCTATTAAGTGGTTGAGTAAAGGGAGACAAAGTCCCCTTTTTTATTTAGCAGAATGCTGAAAGCTGTTAGCTGACAGCTCCTAAAGCCTTCCACCGCCTCTGAAGATGGGCTCTTGCCGGCGATAAACCTGGATGCGGTTGCGGCAGGACTCGACCACGAACACGCGGTCTTCGTTGTCTACTGCCACTGCCACCGGTCCCCAGAAGTCCTTCTCCCGCTCGATGCCCTGGGCGATTCCCCGCAGTTCCCACATCTCGGCGTTGCCGTCCAGTTTGTCCTTGCCCCATTTGGACATCGAGCCGTCGCCGGTGGTCAGAGTCACGAACTTGCCGGCCGGGTCGAACATCTGCATGCGCTCGTTGCCCCAGTCAGCCACGTAGATCATGCCGGTGCGGTCCACGGCGACGCCAGTGGGGCGGTTGAACTCGCCGGGCTCGGTTCCGGAAGTACCGAAGGCCATCACGAACTTGCCGCCCTTGGTAAACTTTTGGATGCGGTCGTTACGCCAGTCTGCGATGTAGATGTTGCCGTCCTTGTCCAGGTCGATGCCCCAAGGCAGATTGAATTCCCCGTCTCCGGAGCCTTGAGACCCGAACGAGGAGATGAACTTGCCGTCCTTGGTCAACTTCTGGATGCGGTTGTTCTGGCTATCGACGATCAAGAGATTGTCGTCAGTGTCGAATATCATGCCAGAGGGACGGTTCAGTTCGCCGGCGGCGCTTCCTTCCGTGCCCCACTTGCCGATCCATTCACCATCCTTGGTGAAGATGGAGATGCGGTTCAGCCACTCGTCGGCCACGTAGACGTTGCCGGCCTGGTCGAGGGCAACGCTGGTGGGCCAGATGAGGGAGCCGTCTTCGGTGACCATGTCGGTCACTCCGGCAGTATGGACGCCACGGGCGAACTCGCCGATGTATTCCTCATCGACAGTGCACATGGTCACCCGTTTGCCGTCGGGCCGGTACTCATAGGCCCGGTTGACTACGTACATGATGTCGTCCGCTCCCCTGGCGAGGGCCACGGGATTGCGGAAACCGGGGCCGGCGAACTCGCCGCGCCCGATGCTATGACTATATTGAAGGGATACGCCCAAAGCTTCAGTAGTCATCATTACCTCTTATAGTTGTTCGGTTCTGTTTCATCTGCCTGGTTGCTAGCAATTGCTTAGATGAAATCCATCTGTTCGAAAGCTCCGCCCACCACGGACTTAGCGTCTAGACCGATCCATTTTTCCAAGAGGGTGGAGTAGAGGCCCCGGAAATCGTTGTTGAAGTGCAGGTCGCCTTCCAGCAGCTTGCTCTCTTCCAGCGACGGATACTCGCCGTAGATTCCGCCCTTGACGTTCTCGCCGACGACGAAAGCGATTCCACCAGAGCCGTGGTCGGTGCCGGAGCCGTTGTCGCGCACCCGGCGTCCGAACTCGGTGAAGACCAGCAGCGTCATGTTGTCGGCAGCGTCGCTCGCGACCAAGTCGGACTGGAAATCACGCACGGCGGCCGAAACATCGGTCCAGAGCGCGGAGTGTCCCACCATCTGACCGGCGTGGGTGTCGAAGCTGTTGTAGGGGGCGGTGGTATACAGGAACCGGGTGCCGAAATCGGCGATGTGAGTCTGCGCGATGTTCCTCATGTACTGGGAGACGGAGTTATTCCCGTATTCAACGGTGGAAGAATACTTCTCAGGCGCAGTGCTGAGGATGTCGGCGCCCTTGAGCGCGTCCATGCCGGTGTGGGATAGATAGTCCATCACCTGGCCGCGGCCCGTTGCCGGGGAGTACATGCGCGAGAAGATATCCAGCGCTTCTTCTCTCTGCTCGTCCTCGATGCCTGTGAGCACGCCGTAGGTCTCCAGGTTGCCCACCGACGCCACCGGCACTCCGGGAGCTGCCAAAGAACGGGGGAGGCCCCGGCCGAAGTTCACGCCTGTGAGGACGTTCTCTCCCTTGGGGTCAAGGTCGCGGATGGCGCGGCCCAGCCAGCCTTCGTTGCCCACCTTCTCCGGCTCGCAAGTGTGCCAGATGTCCATAGAGCGGAAGTGGGAGCGGTTCGGGTTGGGATAGCCCACACCCAAGATGATGGCTACCTTGCCTTGGTCATAGAGCTCTTTGATGGGGGCCATGGCCGGATTGAAGGCAATCTTGTCGTCTATCTTCAGGACACTTTCTTCCGATACCCGGACCGAAGGCCGGTGGTCAAAATATAGAGGGTCGCTGTAGGGGACTATAGTATTCAAGGCGTCGTTGCCGCCCGAAAGCTGCAATACGGCCAAGACCGGGTCTTTTTTAGTTGAGGTCATATGTCGCCATCTCCTGGGTTCTGATCGGAGTTGAATCTTTGCCATTCTATAAACGAATTGTATTCGAGCCTAGGCGAACTGGTACTCCTGGGTCGCCACTATGAGCTGCAGAGTCTGGGCGACGATACCGCCGAAGGACTCGCTCCCAGGCTTCAATTCGCCGGACTTGTCGATATGGTCCATCAGATAAGCACGGGTTTCTTCGGGCAGGGAGTAGGCCCCAACCATGTCCAGGCAGCGGTCGACCAAGGCGGAAGGCTCGGTGATGCCCTCGGAACCTAGGCGGTCGATGATCGCCTTCACGCCAGGGTGGTCCACGTTCCCCATCTGGTCGGCGGTGAAATTGATGCGTTCGACCAACGTTCCACTGTCGATCCACTCTTGGCCGGTGTGCCAGCCCTCGACTGTCGGCGGGTTCATCAGGTCTTGGCCCATGTAGCGGATCTCCATGGCGATGGGGTGGAGGCCCGGCTTGGGGCTGGTGAAGTCTTGGACCAAACGCATGGTACCGGCCACGGTCTCTGCTGGGCTCTTGACCTTCTCGAAGCGGGCGGCCTTGAACCAGTCGGAGTTGAACAGCACCCGCAGCATGGCGGTGAGGTTGTAGCCCGACTCGAAATAGGCGTCTTCCATCTCTTTGATGGCGTCCATATCGCGGGGAGGAGTCTCCTGCCATGCGGGAATCTGAGGCTCATCAGCCACGAAAAAGTTGTACAGGTGGCGGGCGATGAAACGGCCTGCGGAGGGTTGTTTCACGATGATCTCGATGATGTCGTCGCCGTTGAAGTTGCCGGTCTCACCTTGGAACGTCTTCTCGCCGTAGTCATGGTCGGCGGCGTTGAAGGCGAAAGTCGAAGGGAAGCGGCCGTATGGATAGCGAGGGATGGCGTTGGCGATGGTCCAGCCGGTGAAGGCCCGGGCACACTCCTTGACGTCTTCCTCGGTGTAGTTGGCGTGGCCGTCCATGCCGACGCCCATGGCGAACAACTCCAGGAGTTCCCGCCCGAAGTTCTCGTTGATGGCGTCCTTGTGGCTCATGCAGTTGTCCAGGTAGAAGACCATTGCCGGGTCTACCGAGAGGGCCAGCAGCAACTCGGGGAAGCTGCCCATACCCTTTTCCCGGAACATGTTCAATTGGGTCTGTATCTGGCCGCCGTGCTCACACTTGGAGTTGCCGACGCAGAAAATGCCGTGCCAGAAGAGGGTCATCTTCTCTTGTAGGGGGCGCTTGGTGTTGATCATACGGTAGGTGAGATACGCCTGGTTGACCTCAAGGGCGTTCATCTCTTTCCAGTCAATGAAATACCGCTCCAGCAGGTCCATTTCCAGGTCGGGCTGCTCCATGGGGCTGAGCAGTTCGTCCACCGTGGCCGCGTAGCCTTTGGCGGCGAACCGTTCCAGTTCTTCGTAGGTTGCGCCGAATCCGGCGCGTCGTATTAGGTGAGCCATAAGCTCGATATCGGGACTGGCCATCGGTATCGCTCCTTCCGCGTAAAGTCTGGGGTCCGGGGGAACCAACCGGATTTGGACCGGCCAGTTGGCGTTTTTTAGCGGGTTGTCGTTGGGCAGATTATAATGATTCCAATATAAGATTGTCTATAGGTAAGGTGTTGAGTGAACGTCCCATCCCTCCGGTCATTCTGGCGAAGGCCAAAATCCAGATTGATTGCGAAATTCAGTCTTCATGCCCTGAGAGCATCCTGGATTCCAGCCTTCGCTGGAATGACGAGTGGGCGCCTAGTTCCCGGCGCCCCCAGCTCGTTGGCCGCCAGACCGGCGGCGATGTTGCCTGAGAGTTCAATCGTCCATGATCACCGGAATGCCGGCGGCCTCCGCTTTGGCGGCCCATTCGAGATTGATTACCCCGTCCTGCATCCAAATATATTTCACGCCGATCTCGATGGCCTGCTCGACCACCGGCGCCACCAACTCCGAACGCCGGAAGATGTTCACCATGTCGATGGGCCCGGGGACCGATTTGAGGTCCGGGTAGCTCTTTTCGCCCAGAACCTCTTCGATCATCGGGTTAACCGGGATTATCCGGTAGCCCTGTCCCTGCATGTACCGGGTGACACGGTAGCTGATACGGTCCGGGTCGCCGGACAGGCCAACCACCGCGATGGTCTTGCTGTTCTGTAGCTGCTCGTCTACTAGGTCCATGGGTCCTCCGTTAGTTACCAGGATTTACTGGAGATGTACTTGAAGGTCGCGACGGCTGCCGTTGCGCCGTCTCCGGCGGCGGAGACCAATTGTGAAGAGGAGTTCTGCCGCAGGTCACCGATGGCATAGACCCCCGGGACTTCGGTTTCCATGGAAACATTTGTCGGGATGTGGCCGGCGTTGTCGGTCTTCAAGAGCCCGTCAACCAGGCCCGAGTTGGGCTCAAGTCCGATGTAAACGAACAACCCCGACAGCTCCATGGCGTTCTCCATGTTGGTCACGGTGTTACGCAGCCGGAGTCCCGAGACCGTATCGGCGCCCAGAACCTCTTCGACAACCGTGTTCCAGACGACCTCTATCTTGCGGTTCTCGCCGACCCGGTCGATGAGCGACTGTTGCGCGCTTAGCTGGTCCCGGCGGTGGATTAGAAGAACCCGTTCGCAGTACTCGGTGAGGGTGATGGCTTCGTCAGCCGCCGAATCGCCGCCGCCGGCCACGGCAACAACCTGGTTCATATATAGAGGGCCGTCGCAGGTGGCGCACTGGGAGACACCTCGGCCGAAGTACTCCTCTTCGCCCGGTATGCCCAACTGGCGTAGGGTGGAACCGGCCGCAATGATTACCGCCTTGGCCCGTAATTCACCGGCGTCGCTGGTCACCACACGGTAGTCGCCGTCTTTGGTGATTTTGGTCGTTTCGCCCATGATGAAATCAGCCCCGGCGTTCATGGCCTGTTCCTGAACCGCCGGACCCAATTCGGCTCCGGAGATGCCCTCAGGGAAGCCAGGAAAGTTGTCGATCTTCTCGATGTTGATGATGGACGCGCCGCCCATCATGCACTCAACGATGCCCGCTCTCAGTCCGTAGTTGGCGGCGTACATGCCGGCTGTCATCCCCGCCAGGCCTCCGCCGACGATCAATACGTCATAATCTGCCAAAAAGAGCACCTCCAAGGGGTCTATTCTCAGTCATGGAACAGGTTTGCCGCAAAAAGGCCCCGCCCGCTGGCTAACTATATGTTGACGCCTATTTCGTGTCAACATAATCTGGGCGTGTATATCGGTCTGGTTGCCGGTTAAGCGGCGCGCCCATAGAATTGACCGGCAGCCAGCCCTGACACAGATACAACGAGAAAGTGAAGATGCCCTTCGATAACCAGAAAGCCCTACATGAAGTCCACACCGAGTCCAGGGTCATGGTCGCCATGCGTGACGGCGTTCGGTTGGCCTGCGATATCTACCGCCCGGCTAAGAACGAAGCCCCATTAGATAGCGCTTTCCCGGTGCTACTCCAGCGCACCCCCTACAGCAAAACCAGGGAAGACCTGGTGCTGGAGGCGCTGTTCTTCACTTCCCACGGGTACGTGACGGTGGTGCAAGACTGCCGGGCGCGTTATGAGTCTGAGGGCGGGTTCACCAAGTACACGGATGAGGGTGAAGACGGTTTCGACACCATGGCTTGGTTGGCTCAGCAACCCTGGGGCGGAGGTAAAGTCGGCACCTACGGCCTGTCCTACTCGGCCCACGCCCAGGCGGCAACGGCCTGTCTGAACCCGCCCAACCTGGGCTGCATGTGGTTGGATTCCGGAGGGTTCTCCAACGCCTTCCTCAACGCCTGCCGCAACGGGGGCGCCTTCGAACTACGCCAACTGACCTGGGCTTATAAAGAGGCCGTCGAGAGCCGAGAAGCCTACGCGGACCCCGTCGTCATGGAGGCCATCAGAACCCAAAACATCTTCGATTGGTTCAAGCGGTTGCCCTGGAAGAAAGGGCACTCCCCGCTGCAATGGACTCCTGACTATGAGGACTATCTTCTGGACATCTGGACCCGCGAGAACTTCGACGACTACTGGAAGCAGATCGGTCTTTGTGTCGAGGAATACTACGATGTGTTCTCCGATGTGCCTCAGGTGCATATGAGCGCCTGGTACGACCCGTATTCCAGGACGGCCACCGACAATTACATTGCTCTGTCAGGCACGAAGAAAGGCCCTGTTTCCTTGCTGATGGGGGCGTGGACTCACGGACAGCGGGCAGTGACCCATTCCGGGAACGTCGACCTCGGCGAATCAGCCATCATAGACAACAACCTGGCCGAGGATTTCAACCATCTGCGGCTACAATTCTTCGAACGCTGGCTCAAGGGCGCGAATAATGGTTTGGAAGATGAACCGCCAGTAAAACTGTTCGTGATGGGCGGCGGTTCTGGACGCAAGAACTCACAGCAGCAACTCGACCATGGGGGACAGTGGCGGAGCGAACAAGAATGGCCGCTGGCCCGAGCCCTGAACACGCTCTTTTACCTCCAGCCCGGAGGCGGACTCGCCACGGAACGTCCCCAAGAACCCAACCCGCCCGACAAGTATCTATTCGACCCGGAACACCCCGTGCCGACCGTCGGCGGAAACATCTCGTCGGGGCAACCGGTGATGGTCGCAGGCGGTTTTGACCAGAGGGAATCCGCGGAGTTTTTCGGCTCCGAGCAGCCCTATCTGCCCCTGGCGTCCCGGTCTGATGTACTGGTGTTCCAGACCGATCTGCTTGCAGAAGGCGTGGAGGTCACGGGCCCGGTTACGGTCCAACTCTGGATATCTTCCAGCGCAGTGGACACCGACTTCACCGCCAAGCTTATCGACGTCTACCCGCCTTCGGCCGACTACCCGGAAGGCTACGCCCTGAACCTGACCGACGGCATATTGCGGGTAAAGTTCAGGAATTCCTGGGAAAAGACAGAACTAATGACACCTGGAGAGGTCTACCATGTGGAGGTGGGGCTGCTTCCGATCTCTAATCTGTTCGTCAAAGGCCACCGAATCAGACTGGATATCTCGTCCAGCAACTTCCCCAGATTCGACGTGAATGGGAACACCGGAGAGAACCCCGGGGCATCGCCGGTCAGAATCACCGCCCTAAACAGCGTTTACCACGACGAGAGCCGGCCTTCCAACGTCCTGCTGCCGGTGATTCCAGCGACCTGATTCGATCCATCCTTCCGCAATGTTGACCACAAGGTAAT
>DCWQ01000050.1:0-10784 GCA_002328185.1 Dehalococcoidia bacterium UBA2158 | reverse complement strand
CACAAGGTAATAAGGAGAAGGCCAAGAAACCTCTTCCCCCTGGCAAGGGAGAAGGTTAGGATGAAGGAATCTCCAGCTCGGGGTTTAGATCTCACAGGGTGAAGAGCCGGGCTGGTTTCAGATAGTGCGGTTCTTGATCAAAGTCGCCACGTAGTAATCCGAGTTCAAGTTAGTTGAGGTCTGAAATTTCAACTCGCTGCCGGCCGCGATCTCGCGTAGACCTTCAGTGGTGATGCGTACTTCTTGGGGTGGGCCGGACTCGGTCTCGCGCGGTTGCCACTCGATGATGAAGCACCAGCCGCCGGGCTTTAGCATCTCTTGGGCCGCGGATAGAAATCGCACCCGGTCGCTGGGATGATGGAGCACGACCGAAATGAAAATACCATCAACGCTGTCCGGGTCAACAGGGAATTCATACTCCTGGCATTTCAGGACCTCGACATTGCCCAGCCTGGCCTCGTTCAGCCGAGTCTGACAAGACTCGATCATCTCGTCCGAAGTGTCCAGGGCAAACACCTTACCATGCACCAAGAATTTGGCCAGCGGAATAGTGAAATAACCAGGTCCGCATCCGATGTCAGCGACGATGTCTCTGGGCGTCACCGGGCAATGGCTCATTACTCTGAACGGGTCCAAGGTCTCCGCCCGTTCTGGCCGCAACATCCGTTCTACAGAACTGGGCATTTCCGGGTGACCTGAATCTGTGGACATAAAAACCTGCTTCTCCATAGGTGTGCCATGTGCACCAGCCGATTACTTTACATGACTGGAATGTTCGTCGCAAATAGTCCGCACGAACTCCGTTGACACCCCTGAAACCCCATCGTACACTACCAGCAGAATCACTCTTGGATCCACGCCTCAAGAGAGCGTGATTCGCCACGTACTCTAACAGACATAACCTGTTAGAACTCCAACGATTTCCTCGTCATTAATACCCCTCTCAGGAGATACGCATGTCCGTCTTATTCGACGAAGATCCCGATGTAGCCCGAGCCCTAGAACTGGAAGACCAACGCCAGCGGGATTGCATCGTTCTCATCGCCTCGGAGAACTACGCCAGCAAGGCAGTTCTTGAGCCTGGCGCCAGCGTCATTAGCAACAAATACGCGGAGGGGTATCCGGGCCGCCGTTACTACGGGGGATGTGAGAACTCGGACGTCGTGGAGAGCTTGGCCATCGACCGGGTCAAAGAGCTGTTCGGCGCCGAGCACGCCAACGTCCAACCCCACAGCGGCGCCCAGGCCAACATGGCGGCCTACTTTGCCGTTCTTGAGACGGGAGACACCGTCCTGGGTATGCAACTTGATCACGGAGGCCACCTGACCCACGGGGCCAACGTGAACTTCTCGGGCAAAATCTATGACTTTGTGCCCTACGGCCTGGATAAAGGCACCGAGACCATCGACTACGACGAGGTTGCACGGCTGGCCAAAGAGCACAAGCCCAAGCTGATCGTAGCCGGCTGCAGCGCTTATCCCCGCGTGCTGGACTTTGCCCGCTTCCGCGCCATCGCCGACAGCGTGGATGCCCTGCTGATGGTGGACATGGCCCACATCGCCGGCTTGGTTGCCGGCGGCGCCCACCCTTCTCCGTTCCCTTATGCAAATATCGTCACATCGACAACCCAGAAGAGCTTGCGTGGCCCCAGAGGAGGTTTCATCCTCTGCGACGAAGACCTAGCCCGCAAAGTCGACTTTGCCGTATTCCCATTCACCCAGGGAGGGCCATTGATGCAAGCCATCGCCGGTAAGGCGGTCTGCTTCGGCCAGGCGTTAAAACCCGAATTCTCCCGCTACGCCCATCAGGTCGTGGCCAACTGCAAGGTTCTGGCGGCCGACCTCTCCGAAGCTGGCATGAGGCTGGTTTCCGGCGGCACCGACAACCATATGGTGTTGGTGGACGTGACTCCCATGGGCATCACCGGCCAACAAGCCGAGTGGGCCCTGGAATCGGTGGGAATAATCGCCAACAAGAATGCCATCCCCTTTGACCCTCAGCCCCCCAGGGTGACCAGCGGCCTGCGCCTGGGCACGCCGGCGATCACCAGCCGGGGCATGGCGGAACCCGAGGTCAACCAGTTGGCGGCCATGTTGATCAAGGTGCTGGCGGACATCGAAGACAAAAAGGCCCACGCCAAAATTTCGGCCCAGGTCAAGGAACTGACGGCACGTTTTGCGGTGCCGGGTATCGATAGCTAACTGATCACGGATGAACACCCGGTTGAGCCAGGTGAGGCCCGATGCTATAATCACAACTGCTGCGTATTTTGTGTCTAACTTAGAAATACGCAATAACTTTACGTGTAATAATCCAAGGGGTACCGTTTGCGCCATTACGAACTTGTAGTTGTCCTTAGTCCGATGCTGAACCAAGAGGAGGTCTCCCAGACCTGGGACAAGATAAAGGGATTCATCTCCACCCGTGAAGCTGAGATCAGCCACGAAGAGCAGTGGGGCACCCGCCGCTTGGCCTATCCGATACGCAAGGGCCAGCACCGTTTCCTGGAGGGTAGCTACCACCTGACCCGTTTCGCCACAGAAAAAGCGTTCAACATCGAGTTGGAGAACTTCCTCAAGGTAGACGACGAAGTGCTCCGCTCTTTGGTAACTGTGACATTGCCGGAAGAGGAACTGGCAGCCCAGGCGGCCGCGGCGGCCCGGGCAATTCGGACTCCTCCTCCGCCCAGGCCTGCAGTAGATCCCGACGTCACGCAGTTGCCCGCTGAAGGAGCAGCCCCAGTGGCTGCCCCAACCCCGGCCTCTGATGCGCCTGTCGCCGAAACCGTAACAGAAGCACCTACTGCCGAAACTGCAGCAGAAGCGCCTGCCGCTGAGGCCGATCCGGCGCCCGAGGCATCTGTAGAAGCCGAAGAATCGGCTGCTGCTGAAGAACCGGAAACAGCGTCTGAAGCAGAAGAAGAACCGACTGCCCCCGAGGGCGGCGACAGTCCTGCCGAGGAGTCAGAGGAGCCTGCCAGCGAGCCAGACGATAGCGAGGAATAGAAGGGAGGAAGACGTGAATAAGATCATTGTCATCGGTCACTTGGGTAGGGATCCGGAGATGCGTTACACCCCCAATGGTCAAGCGGTAACCTCGTTTAGCGTGGCGTCCAGCCGCCGGTACACCACCAGCGCAGGAGAACAGAGAGATGAAACAGAATGGTTCAATGTCAGCGCCTGGGGAAAGCTGGGTGAGACATGCAACCAATACCTAACTAAAGGCCAGCAAGTCTACATCGAAGGCCGGATGAGCAGCCGCACCTATGAGGGGCGCGACGGCACGACCCGGGTCTCGATCGACGTGTTTTTGAACGATGTTCAGTTCCTGGGCAGAGGCGGAGATGGCGGCGGGGCGTCCGAGTCTACGCCGTATGAGTCAGGTGTCGGCGCGATGGCCGACGAAGGTCGCACAGAGAACGACCCAGTAGACGACCTACCGTTTTAATCGATCCCGATAGAGAAAACAAAAGGACTTGAACTAGAATGACCACTGAAACCCCTAGAGGACCAGGCGGACCGCCACCCAGATTTGGTGGTGGTGGAGGCGGCGGAGGCCGACCAGGCGGAGGCGGAAGACCCGGCGGTCCCGGCGGTCCCGGCGGTCGCCCCCGTGGGCGGTTCGTCCGTCGGCGTAAAGTCTGTGCCTTCTGCGCTGAGAAAGTCACTCACATCGACTACAAAGAGATCGACAAGATTCGACGGTTCGTCTCAGAACGGGCCAAGATCGAGCCTCGCCGGCGCACCGGTGTTTGCGCCAAACACCAGCGCGCACTTCGGACCGCCATCCAGCGGGCCCGGCAAATCGCATTGGTGCCTTTCGTGGCTTACCACGCCTACTCGGGCGGAATCCGCCGCTAAGCGCATCCGGTTCAAGGCCCAACTACGTATTAATTAAGCCCGGCGGCGTCACGTCACGCCGCCGACTTCCTCTCCATTCCCACCCCAGGCACGTCGAGGTTAGACAATGCCATTTCCTTGGCTCGGAAGGTTTGGCTCTGTAAGTTCAGGCAGAGCCGGTCGACGCCGCAACAGGCGAGCCCAGCAGCAAGGCCAGGGAGAAGACCTCGTTCCGCAGGAAGCTCCCCAAGAAGTTGCTGAAAGACGCCAGCGCCGGATCGGTTTCGGGATTGGCGCCGTCTTTCTGTTCGTCGTGGCGGGCGTTGTCGCCTTCGGCTACTACCAAGAATTCTATAAACCGCCCAGGGTCTGGGCCGGTTCAGTCAATAACGTCGAGTTCACCATGGGAGACCTGGTCTCACGTATCCGGGTACTTCAGGGAGTCAACCGGTACCAGGGTGGACGAGTGAACCTGAGCACGGTGCCATTCGAGTACCTTCAGAACCTGGTGAATGCCGAGATCTTGCGACAGCAGTCCAATGCCTTGGGTATCAACATCCAAGATGAACATATCGAAGCGGAGCTGCGACGCCAATTCGTCCCGACGGCCGCCACCGGACAAGAGACCGACCCTGGTCAGTTGGAACGTGAATTCAGAGACAATTATTCAGGTTATCTGACCGCCACCGGGCTTTCAGACGCCGATTTTCGGGTCATCGTTGAGGAAAAACTGGCTGAGAGTGCCCTGGCGGGACGTTTGTCAGAGGACATCGATCTGCGGCAGGACCATGTTGAGATCCGGTGGATCCAACTTTCGGTAGACGGGGATATCCTCATCGGTGATGTTGCCAATCGTCTTGCCAATGAAGATTTCGTGAGGATCGCTCAAGAGCTGAGCGTCCCCAGCCAATTCGCCGACCCCAATGGCTACGTCGGTTGGGTGCCAAAAGGCGCATTCCCCGACCTTGACGAGACTATCTATGGCGACGAATCCAACGGCATCCCAGCCCTGTCGGTGGGCGCTGTGAGTGAGCCTATCTTCACCAATGAAGCTTACTATCTGATCAAGGCGATCTCCCCTGCCGAAGAACGGGACTTGAACAACATCATGGGTCATAAGCTGCTGCAAGAAACGGTGACAGCCTGGCAGCGCGAAAACCTCCTGATCGGGACTCAAGCGGGAACCGTGCGGATGAACTTCAACAGCCGCCTTTATGACTGGGTCACGGACCAGGTGTTTGTAACCGCCCCACGTATCGACCGGCCAACTCCGGTGCCGGACCTGCTTCCGGGAGTTCCGGGGATTCAACAGGGCCCTGGCAAAGGACCGTAGCGCTATGGCGGCTTCTAGTGGCATGCCTTCAGAATCCCCTGCTGTGATTCCAACCGTCGTCAATGTTGGCTTGATGGGTCTGGGCGTTGTGGGCACAGGCGTTGCCGCCCACCTGCTGGGTGACGGGCCGTCCCTTTCAGATATAGCTGGCCGCCCCGTGAAACTGAAGAAAGTATTGATCCGCGACATCTCCCGCCCCAGAGACATCAACCTTCCCGCGGGCCTGCTGACCACCAACGCAGAAGACATCCTGGCCGACCCCGATATCCACATCGTGGTGGAAGTGATGGGCGGCACCGACCCGGCGGAGAACTATCTCAGGCAAGGTCTGGCCGCCGGCAAACACGTGGTCACCGCCAACAAAGAGGTGATGGCGAAATCTGGACCTGAACTGATGGCCTTGGCCCGGAATAACGGCGCCAACCTCCTCTTTGAGGCCAGCGTCGGCGGTGGCATCCCCATCGTCGGCTGCATGATGAACGAATTGGCCGCTAATGACATTCGTTCCATCCGCAGCATCATCAACGGCACCACAAATTACATCCTGACTAGAATGGCCCACGACCGGACCAGCTTCGAACAAGCCCTGGGTGAAGCCCAAGAGCTGGGCTATGCCGAGGCAGACCCCACCAACGACGTTGAAGGCATCGATGCCGCCTACAAGCTGACCATCCTGGCATCCTTGGCCTACCGGCGTTCGTTCGAGCCGGTTGACGTCTATTGTGAGGGCATCTCCAAACTCGAGCCCCAGGACTTCCGCTACGCCGAGGAGTTGGGCTACGCCATCAAGTTTTTGGCCATCGCCAACTTGGATGACGGTGGGGTGCAATTGCGCGTATATCCGGCCTTAGTGCCCTTGGAACATATGCTTGCCAAGGTTGATGGAGTGTACAATGCCGTGGAGGTCGACGGTAGCCTATGCGGGCAGGTCCTGTTCCATGGTATGGGAGCAGGGAGAGAACCTACCACCAGCGCCGTGGTCGGCGACCTGATAGAAGTGGTCCGCAAGATGGGTAGCCAAACCCAGGCGGTCAACGCTCAACACGGTGCGGAACCACAAAATGGAACGCCGCTGACCGTCCGGCCCATAGGGGACCTCCAGGCGCGGTACTACATCCGCTTAGACGTGGCAGACAGCCCTGGTGTGCTGGCGCAGATAGCACAGGTCTTGGGGGACGGACAGATCAGCATCGCCGCGGTCCTTCAAAGGGACACCAACCCAGAGACCGAGAGCGCTGAAATCGTAATAACAACCCATCCCGCCAAGGAGGCGTCGATCCAGAAAGCCTTACAGGCCATGGCTGGACTGCCCCATGTGAAACGGGTTAGCAACACCATTAGAATCGAAGGATGATGCCCGCGCATCTATACTCCGGGGACATTAAGAGGATGGACTAACAACCATATGGGTGTTGGGGTTTTAAACACCTACAGGGAATTGCTTCCAGTGAATAGCGCCACGCCCATGATCACCATGGGGGAGGGCGATACACCGCTGGTCAAGTCCAACCGCCTGGGTAGGGAGTTGGGCTGTCCGGATCTGTATTTCAAGCTTGAGGGTTGTAACCCCACCGGCTCCTTCAAAGACCGGGGCATGGTGGTAGCCATCGCCAAGGCGCTGGAAGAAGGCACCCGGGCCATAATGTGCGCATCCACTGGTAACACCAGCGCGTCGGCGGCGGCATTCGGGGCCTACTGCGACATCCCCACCTTCGTCTTGATTCCCAAGGGTGAAGTCGCCATGGGCAAGCTGGCCCAGGCCATGATCTACGGCGCCAAGGTCATCATGATCAACGGAAATTTCGATGCGGCTCTGGGGCTTGTTCGCAAATTCACCGAACATAATGATGTGACTTTGGTCAACTCGGTGAATCCCCACCGAATCGAAGGCCAGAAAACTGCCGCCTTTGAACTGGTGGATAGCCTGGGAGACGCCCCGGACCTGCTTTTCATACCCGTGGGCAACGCCGGCAATATCACCGCATATTGGAAGGGGTTCTGCGAGTACCAAGACCTTGGCCGGAGCCAGACTCTGCCCCGAATGATGGGCTTTCAAGCCGAGGGCGCCGCGCCCATAGCCAGAGGAGAAGTCGTAGCCAAACCCCAGACCATCGCGTCGGCCATACGCATCGGCAACCCCGCCACCTGGCAGGGGGCCATCGAGGCCCGGGACGGGTCTGGTGGCGTCATCGATGCGGTCTCGGACGATGAAATTCTAGACGCCTACCGGGCTCTGGCAAACAAAGAGGGAATATTCTGCGAACCGGCGTCCGCTGCGGCATTCGCTGGGCTCGTTAAAATGCACCGTCAAGGGTTGGACCTGCACGACAAACGCGTGGTCTGTATCTGCACCGGCAATGGCCTGAAAGACCCTGACCTGGCGGTCAGCAGCGCCGGCGTGCAGGCGATCGAAGTGCCTGCGACCATAGAAGCCATCGAAGCCGCAACTCTAGGAATCGGGAATAGATGAAAGCCATCGAAGCCGCGACCCTAGGAATCGGGGAATAGATGGAAGCTATAGAGGCCGCAACTTTTGGAATCGGTGAGTAGGGGGAACCAAGACGGTCCAGCAACAGCGCATAAAGCAAGCGGTGGCTGAGATATTGGCCGCCATTGGCGATGACCCGGCCCGCGAAGGGCTGGTTGACACCCCAGACCGGGTGGCACAGATGTATGAAAGCCTATTCTCCGGTGTTGGAACGGACACAGCAGAGGCGATAGATACCGTCTTCGAAGCCGAGAACCATGACCCAGTCATCGTGAACGGCTTGGTTTTCTATTCCGTGTGCGAACATCATCTGCTGCCCTTCTTCGGCGAAGCTCGTCTGGGCTACGTGCCCAACGGCAAGATCGCCGGGATCAGCAAACTTGCCAGAGCGCTGGAGGTGGCCGCCCACCGGCCCCAGGTGCAAGAACGGCTCACCGCAGGCGTGGCCGACGCTATTTTTGACGTTCTTCAGCCCGACGGCGTGGTCGTCGAACTGGAGGCGGAACACCTCTGCATGGCCATGCGGGGCGTCAAGAAACCGGGCACACGAGTGCTTACCTCAGCCATCCGCGGCGAATTCAAGAACCATCCGTCGGGGCGGGATGGACTTCTAGCCTTGATGCACAGCAGATAGCCAGAAAGATAGATAATAGGAAGATAGTGGCAAATACACCAATCACATCGTTTCAAGATATCGAGTCCGAATGGGAATCGGTACTCCAAGACAGCCCAGCGGACACACTATTCCTGACACCCCAATGGCAGAAAGTTTGGTGGGACACCTTTGGCGACGGCCGGACCATGTGCGGGTTCTCCTACCCCCTTCCAGACGGAGCGTCGGGTGACGGGGTAGCCGCTATCGCGTCGTTGGCAAAGTCCGGCGATACCGTTTCGTTCATGGGCAGTCAAGACACTTTTGATTACAACGATTTCCCCATCCGGCCAGGGCACGAAGAAGGCTTCTACCAGACGCTTCTTGAGACCATGGAAGAACAAGACTTCCGGGAGTTACGCCTGGATTCGCTGAGGGAGAGTTCGCCTACTCTTGAGCTCTTTCCGGAGATGGCCCGTGGCCGGGGCTTTACAGTCGATATCGAGCAAGAGGGCGTGACCTCGGGAATAAACCTCCCTGCCACCTGGGATGAGTACCTTGGACTGCTGAACAAGAAAGACCGCCATGAACTGCGTCGCAAACTGCGGAGGATGGACTCACAGACCGACTGGAAATGGTACAGCCTAACGGACGCGGTCGAAGTGAAAGATCGCCTGGGCGAGTTCATAACCCTGATGCGCTTGAGCCGGACCGACAAAGACGAGTTCATGACTCTGGAACGAGAGCAATTCTTCTACAACATCACACAGCGCATGGCCGAGCTTGGCCAACTTCATCTGTACTTCCTGGACATGGACGATTCCACCGTAGCTACCAGCTTGTGCTTTGACTATGGGAGCTCCCGCCTGTTATACAATAGTGGCTATGACCCCGAGTATGGCTATTTCAGTGTGGGATTGTTGCTGAATGCGATGTGCTTGAAAGACGCTATTGACCGGGGCCTTATTTATTTTGACTTCCTGCGTGGCCCAGAGCCTTACAAGGCGCATCTGGGCGGGCAACAGAGGAGCCTTTATCAGATGGTGGTAACGAAGAGTTGAGCGTGGGGCGAGCAGCATTCATCACTCTCCACGCCTGCCCGCTGGCTGCCCCCGGACAGGGGAAATCGGGTGGCATGAACGTCTACGTTAGACAGTTGGCCGCGGCCCTGGGCGATATGGAGATGAAGATAGACATCTTCACCCGTGAGCATGCGGATGTCGCCAACCGCATCGAGACCATCGGCCCCAACGTTCGCGTGATCCACCTCAAAGCAGGCGAACCCGATGCCCACCTGGAAGACCTGTACGCTCTGCTTCCGGAGTTCCTAGCCCAACTTAATGTTTTCAGGGAAGAAGAGGGCCTGGAATACGACGTTGTCCACTCCCACTACTGGTTATCGGGATGGGTCGGCAGCAGATTGGCCGAGGCGATGGCCGTTCCCCACGTTGTTACCTTCCATACCCTGAGCCTGATAAAGATGCAGTCCCGCGCCGGGGAAGTTGAACAGTCTGAAAGACCGGTCGTCGAGGCCGAAGTGATGGCCAGCGCCGACCGTATTATCGCCTTCAGCCCCCACGAGAAGGACGCCATGTCGCGGCTATATAACGCCGACGCCGGCAAGGTCTCGCTGGTGCCATGTGGGGTTGACCTCTCCGTGTTCCGTCCCCTCGACCAGAAAGCAGTGCGGGACCGGCTGGGGCTTAACGGCGAAAAAATACTGCTCTACGTTGGCCGGGTTGAGCCGCTGAAGGGTCTGGACCTGCTTGTGGAAACCGCGGATCAGATGGACTCCGAGGGTGGGGTGCGGTTGATGGTGGTAGGCGCCGACGTCAATGGCGACCGTGAGATTGACCGAGTCAAACAATTGGCCAAAGAACGGGACCTTGAAGACCAGATTGAATTCGTAGGCCAGGTCGATCACAACGAACTTCCTCTGTATTACAACGCCGCTGATGTCTGTGTGGTGCCATCGTATTACGAAAGTTTTGGTCTGGTTGCCTTGGAATCCATGGCCTGCGGGACCCCAGTCGTGGCCACAAGGGTCGGCGGGCTGTCGACCATCATCCAGCACGGCCGCACCGGCTATCTAAAGCCATGGCGGTGCCCCGACGCCTTTGCCAACTCTGTCGAGATGATCATCGCCAACGACGGGCTGCAACAGAGCCTGGGCGCAGCAGCCCGGAAGCGCGCCGAGGGCATGGGCTGGGACAATGTGGCTGCGATGATGCTTGAAGAGTACGACATGTTGACTGGGCAGCACGCATCAGACGATAATAAGTATTAACCGCCCGTTGTTTGGGTCGGCTCTGGCTGGATCTGGCCTCTCTTTTAGCCTTGGAATTATCCTCGCCATGGCTCTGTACCGGCAATTACCGGCCGTTTCCCCGGAGGAAACCTTGGCCCCTGATTCCCATGATCCGGACAAATATGTCCGCCGAAATTTCCTTGGCCCTTTCCGTCGGCCAGTCGTCCATTTCCAACGCACGGTAGGCGCTGGAATACTGGTGATCTTGCCCATCGGCATCACTG
>DCWQ01000048.1 GCA_002328185.1 Dehalococcoidia bacterium UBA2158 | reverse complement strand
AAACAGGCTGCAAAAATGGAATGCAACAGCCCTCTCGTGTGGTACGAGAGGGCTGTTTCGTATTTAGAAAGTGGTGCGCCCGGCGAGACTCGAACTCACAACCCCTGGGTTCGAAGCCCAGTACTCTATCCATTGAGCTACGGGCGCATCTAATGGGTGAATCAAGTAGAATTGCGTTGGGGCGAGCGACGGGATTCGAACCCGTGATCTCCTGTGCCACAGACAGGCGCCTTAGGCCTCTTGGCTACGCTCGCCACGATGGAAATTGCTGTGCCGAAGAGGGTGGAACCCAGCCGTACACAGTTTAAATTAGGCTTGAATATGTTAGCAAATGAGCGTGGTTCTTACAAGGAACCGCAACTTGGGCCGGGAACGGCATAAACGTGGAACACTACGAGCGATCAGGGTAATTCCATTGAAATAGAAGAGCCGAGCTATCTAGAATAGGCTTAAGCCCAAAACCAAAGTCCCGTGCCACCGGAATTCAAAAGCCCCTATCCCAGTTATTAAGGACCAATGAAATGGGTTGGAAGACACTCCTGTTAGCCTTTGGAATGGTTTTCTTGGTGGCAGCCTGCTCCGGATCGTCTGGGGGCGACAGCTTCGAAACCGCCAGCACCTCTCCTGAATCAATTGCGACGTCCGGCGAAACGGCATCCAGCGACTCCACGGAAACCGGCGAACCATTGGAGGGCGGGCGCTTCGTACGCCTGTACGTTGACCCTCCCACCCTAGACCCGCATCTGACCACCGACGCCACCTCCGCCCAAATCATAGTAGAGGTGTTCGGCGGACTGGTGACCATAGATAAAGACCTCAATGTGACCCCGGACCTAGCTGAGAGCTGGGATATCTCCAATGACGGCCGCGTTTACACCTTCAGGATTCGCCCTGATGCGGTCTTTCACGATGGAAAACCCGTTACCGCAGAAGATGTCCGCTGGTCGCTGGAAAGGGCCACCGACCCTCTGACCGAGGCCCCCAACGTTGACCAGTACCTGGGGGACATAGTCGGCGTAGACGCAAAGATCAATGGAAACGCCCTGGAGATTTCCGGTGTGCGGGTGATCAACGATCAGACCATCGAGATCACCATCGACGGGTCCAAATCGTTCTTCTTGGCCAAACTCACCTACCCTACGGCATTTATTCTGGATCAGGATAATATCGAAGCCAACCCCAAGAACTGGTTCCGCAAGCCCAACGGCACCGGCCCATTCCAGATGACCCAGTACAAAGTTGGTGAGACTCTGGTCCTCAGCCGTCATGACGCCTACCACTTGGGTCCGGCCAAACTGGCGGAAGTGGAGATGATCCTGAGCGGTGGCACCTCGATGTTGATGTACGAGAATGATGAGATCGACATCGCCGGCGTCGGCTTGGCCGATATCGACCGGCTGCAAGAGCCCACCAACGACCTCAACGCTGAACTCCATCAGGCCTCTCCCCAATTCAGCGTCCAGTACATCGGATTGAACGTAAATGAGCCGCCACTAGACGACCGCAAGGTACGCCAGGCGCTGAACCTGGCCGTCGACAAGCGAGAGATCGCTACCGTCGTGCTGGGCGATCAGGTAGTGCCGGCCACCGGTATACTTCCACCGGGGTTCCCAGGATTCAGTGAGTCCGTGTCCGGCTACATATTTGATCCGGAGCGGGCGAAGCAGTTGTTGCTGGAATCTAAATACGGCGACGACCTTGATAACCTGCCTCCCATAACCATCACGACCCCAGGGAGCTTCGGCGCCAATGTGAGCCTGGACATGGAAGTGGTCCTAGCTATGTGGGAGAAGAACCTGGGCATAAAAACCGAGTTCCAACAGACTGAGTTCGCCACGTTCTTGAAGGACCTAAACAAACGGCGCTTCCAGATGTTCGACATCGGCTGGATCGCCGACTATCCGGACCCCGAGAACTTCCTGGACGTCCTGTTCTACAGCGACAGCAGCAACAACCACACGAACTACAACAACCCGTTGGTCGACTCCCTGCTGGAGCAGGCCAGGATTGAGACGGACGAGACCAAACGCTTCATCATCTACAACGAAGTGGAACAGATCATCTTGGACGACGCGCCCTGGATCCCCCTTTGGTACAGCGGCGAGCGGTACCTCTTGATTAAACCCGACGTCCATGACTACTATCAGACCCCGCTGATCATCCCCAAACTCAGGCATGTTTACCTGACAGACGAGTGAGGGCGGGCGCTAGCTTGGGCACATACATACTCCACCGTGTGATCTGGTTGCCGATCATCCTGTTGATCGTTACGTTCATAACGTTCGCTATGGGCCGGTTCGGGCCGGGCGACCCGGTGGAAGTGCTCATGGGCCAATACGCCGATGAGCAAGTGGTCGAGCGTATCCGCGAACAGCGCGGGTTCAATGACCCGATCCTCGTGCAGTATGGCCGCTACATCAAGAACGTCGTCCAGGGCGATTTTGGTGAGAGCTTTAAGTACCGCGGTCGGACGGTGAGCGAACTCCTCAAGAAGAAGATGTGGGTGTCGGCCCAACTCAACTTGGCGGCCCTGTTCCTCTCGGTGTCCATCGGCATTCCACTGGGTCTCTTTGCCGCCCTGAAACAAGGCACGTACTGGGACACGGGTACTGTTGCGTTCACTTTATTGGGGCAATCCATACCCGTTTTCCTCACAGCGCCGGTAGTGTTGCTCGTGTTCGCTCTAAAATTGGACGTGCTGCCCACCCACGGTTGGGGTGGGGTCTTTGACACTCGTGTGATCCTGCCGGCCATCGTTATGGGCGTGCCCGGGATCGCCATCATAACCAGGTTGACCCGCGCCAGCACGCTTGAGGTCATCAGTCAGGACTACGTCCGGACCGCCCGGGCCAAGGGGTTGTCTGAGTTCACGGTCCAGCGCCGTCACGTGCTAAGGAACGCGATGATTCCAGTGATTACCATGCTCGGGTTTTCATTGGCGGGGATCGCCTTTACCTCGTTCATCGTGGAACGTTTCTTCGGGATACCCGGTATCGGCAACTTGTTCATTGAGTCGATATTCGCCCGGGACTTCCCCATCATTAACGCGGTGATAATCATCGGCACGACAATGTTTGTGGGCGCCAACCTGGTTGTCGACCTGCTCTACCCCTGGCTGGACCCAAGGATCAGGTTGGGGGGTGCGTATGCTACATGACGAGGCGCAGCCAGCCCTCGGCCTGCGACGCCAGTCCAGCCCCAGCTATTGGGCCATCTCTCTCAGGCGGCTGCTCCGGAAGAAGATAGGTGTCGCCTGCCTGTCCATAATCCTGCTGATGTACGGGTCCGGAATCCTGGCCCCGTTGGTCACGCCCTATGCATTCAACGACCAGGACTTGTCGATCGCCAAGCAGGGCCCCAGCATAGGTCACCCGTTTGGGACCGACCGGCTGGGCCGGGACATACTGACCCGCATCATCTATGGACTGCGGACCACCGTGATCATCACCGTGGTGACTCTGGTCACCGGCAGCCTCGCCATCGGCATCACCATGGGATTGCTGGCGGGTTATTTCGGGAAATTGATAGACACCATCATCATGAGGGTGGGGGAGGTGACTTCAGCCTTTCCGGAAATTTTCCTTGTGTTGATAATCGTTTCCACCTTCAAGGCGCCGATCACCAGATGGGTCCGCGAGGTTGAAGATGTTGTCGGTTTCGACATCGTGGCATTGGGCGTGGTCGACTATCTGGTGTTGTCGCTGGCGTTGGCAATCTTCTCTTGGTTTGGCATGGCCAGGTTGGTGCGCGGCCAGGTGCTCCAGGCCCGCGAGAACCAATATGTGGAGGCAGCGCGGTCTATCGGGGCTTCCACACCACGAATCCTGTCCAAGCATGTGCTGCCCAACGTTATGGGACCGGTGATAGTGATGGTCTCAGCGGGGTTGGCCGGCGTGGCCGGGTCGGAGATATTCCTGAGTTTCCTGGGCATCGGCATCCAGCCGCCGACTCCCAGTCTAGGCCTCATGATCTTCGAGAATGGAAGCATCTCCGTGCTGCGTTCTGATCCGCATTTACTGCTCTTTCCGGTGCTCACGCTGTCGTTGCTGCTGTTCACCTTCAACCTACTTGGTGACGCGGTGAACGACGCCTTCAACCCCCGCGCTCGCTGAGTTCTTAAGGTTGGTGGGATCTTTGCGGCTTCATGGGGTTTTGCGATGTAATATCCAGGCTCAGGCGAGATCAACCACACCCCAGCCAAAGGCCATTTCCTGACACCATCCTGGACTCCAGCCTTCGCTGGATGGACCACACTCAGCCTTTGTCGGTTGTCAGACGACTTGCGGAGAAATAGCGCCCTCACCTTAACCCTCTCCTCCTTCCGCGGAAGGACGGGAGAGGGAACTGTTGGACAAGCGCAGCTCTTCCGCAGTGGGAAGACACCTGACTTTTGAAGGCTGAGCTTAGTTGAAGGGCCAGCGGCGGCATAGGCGGGGGATGGCCACCAAGCCCAGCGGAGCGCCTAGCAGTAACAGCATACCGAGGCCGGTGGGAACGCCGCTTGATCCGCCTGCCGGGACGCTGCAGCCGGGCGAGTTGGAACCACCCTCGGAATCTGTGTTGTTATCTCCGGTGGCGCTGGCTGGATGTTCAGTAGCCTCGGGCATGATCGTTGCCTCGGCTACCGCGCCGGTGTCGCCCTCTGAGTCGCCCATTGAATCTTCGGGTTCGGCGAGTTCAGGGATCGGGTTTTCGGTGGCCTCATTGAGCTTGGATTCAAGCTGTCCGGGTGAAGGCAAAGGCTCCAAACCGAGAGCTTCCCGCCAAGCGGTATCCAGGCCGAATTGGTCCATGCCGTAGACTTCCAACAATGCCTCGTCGATGTCCAAGGTGCGTTGCAACACCGAGAACAGGGCAGCCATGCGCGCTTCGCCATACGTGTCAATCATATACTGCACCACGGACCGGCCCTGGCCGTAGGCGATGATGATGTCCTCGGGGGTGCCGCCGAAGGAGTTCAAGTACCACAGGGGCTTGATCCGCCGGGTGAATATGCCGTAGCGCAGGGCGGCGTCGTAGTCGTCTGTTGGGTCGATGTTACCGTACTCGGCCAGTCCTTCATTAAGCCAAGAAGGCACCTGGCTGATGGCAGGCCCGGCGGCTTCTCCCACCAACAGGTGTGTGAATTCATGGGAGACGGTGCCGGTGACTGTTGGGTCGAACCCGTGAACCAACAAAACGCGTTCGTTGCTGAAGGCCATACCTTGGGTTTGCAGTCCCTCGCTGACAGCCTGGGAGCGGAAGGGGAGGGCCGACGACATGTGCCGGTAGTTGTTGTAAGAGACGATTCGCAGGGGTTCGGTGGGCGCGATGCCAAGCACCGGCAGCATTCGCTCCAGGTTTTCTTTGGCTGCCTCTAGAACGACATTAGCGCGGTCGGCGACGTATTCACCGTAGTAATAAACCGTGATTAGGTCTTCAGCAACTGTGAACCACTCAAATCGATTGTCCTGGTACACGAATTGCTTGGACTCGGTGCGGACTACCGCCCCCGCTTTATCGCGGACTTCAAATGAGTACTCGATCTTGGTTCCCGGCGGGTAATAATCTCCGCCGCTACCGGAGGGGAGGACAGACTCGCCGGTGACGCTGTCGCCGGACTCAAAATCCACAGAGCGGTATGAACTGCGGCCCTGTTGGTCAACCTTGCTGAAGAAGACCCGGATGTCGTCGATCTCGTCGACGCTGTTGGCGGTGACTGAAAACTTTATTCCGTCAGGGAAATTGCTCTCCGCTTTGGCTTCCACCACATTGATATTCCCTTCATCGGCGTGGGTTACGGCGGAGGTAGAGAATGTCAATCCGGCGAATAAAACAAGAGATGTGACGAATACGAGTGCGCGCAAAATTCCCTCTAATTGCAGTGTACGTTAGTGCTACGCCAATGTCGATAAACCGGACTTCCGTTGCGCGTGAAAGTAGGCCGGCCATTCTTATCTTGACGGTGTTTTTCATTACGCCTAAAATCAATCTCGCAAACACCAGAGACACACTGTCTGCATATGCCAGTGGGCGTTTCTTGAAATCTCCAACCGCGACGTGGTGTAGATAGATGGCAATCACTGTCGGTCGGGTCATAGACCTGAATTTTGAGCCCTTTTACATAGATATGGTGCGCCGAGGAATCGTCCTCCATGACGTGAGTCTGAAAGACGTGCCCCAGGCCCTGCGAGACGGTGAGATCACCGCCGGGCCGGTGAGTCTGGTGGACAGCTTTGCCTTAGAAGATGTTTGCGTTCCTGTGGCCGGTTTCTGCCTCTCGGCATCGAACAAAGCCGGGAGCAACCTGCTTTACTCCAAGAAGCCCATCGAAGAACTCTCCGGTTCCGCCATCGCCGTTGCGACCGCAGATTCAACGACCCAGAAACTGTTCCAGGTGCTGATGGCCCAGATACACAAGGGCAGCACCGATTCTTTTGTGGCCATGCCTGACGAACATGACGCCTTTGTGATCTCCGGTGACGACGCCCTGCGCCGCCGCCGGGGAGCTCGGGGCTACGGTCACCGCTACGACCTGGGCGAGATGTGGCATGAAATGACCAGCCTGCCCTTCGTGTTCGCTCGCTGGATGGCCCGGAAAGAACTCAGTGAAGAAGACACTCTATTGGTGGAAGACACCCTCTACGTGGGCTTGGAAGACGGCGTTGACAGCCTGTTCCACCTGGCCGACCCCAAGGACCATCTGTTGATGATGGCCCGCGACATCGTCGACTACATCATCGGCTACCGGTACTTCGTCGGCCTGTCCGAGCGCAAGTCTATCGATCTCTTCAAAGAATACCTGGCCAAACTGCCGTCTTAAATTAGGGCCGTAGTTATCCACTTTTCGACACCGGAGACGGCCCTGCCATGAAGATCACCGAGGGCTGCTTTGAGGCGACGGGCCACACGTCCATCATCTGCGACTTCTCTCCTCCTCGCTCCGGAGACCCGGTGGCTGTCGAGCAAGCCCAGATCGACGCCGATTTCATTTCGGTGGCCTACAATCCCGGACGTGCTGTCAGGACTAACTCGGCCATGCTGGCCGCCGCGATCCAGCGGTCGGGCAAGGACGCAGTTTTTACCTTGGCCACAAGGGATATGAACAAACTGGCGCTGCAGTCCGAGCTGTTGGGCGCCCAGATGTTGGGTCTTCGGAACGTGGTGGTGGTCCAAGGAGACCCCTTTGGCCAGCAAGACCAGGCCAGAGTGGCTTCGGTCAACGATTACCATCCCACTGGGCTGATCGCCGCCATCGCCCAGATGAACCAGGGAGTCGATTTCAAGGAAGGCCAATTGCGCTCGCCAATCGACTTCTGTATCGGCGCGACGATTGACCTAAGTCGGGGAATCGAAGAAGAAGCCCAATTGGCGGTGCGAAAGGTTCAGGCCGGGGCTGAATATCTGATCACCCAGCCGGTGTTTAATGTCGACCACGTCGCCCAGTACTGGGAGTCCTACGCCTACCACTCAGGCAAGGCAGGCATCCCGCCCATCTACTTTGGGCTACAGATACTGGAAAAAGATTGCGTGCTTTTCAGTTCCGTACCCGAATCGGTGCGCGGCGAATTAGAAGAAGGCCGCTCCGGGGCCGATATCGCCTTGGAGCTCTACCAAAAATTCCAAGAAGCCCGCCTCAACAATATCTACCTCGTGCCCCCCATCAAACCCGGCGGCGCCCGCAACTACGAAGCTGCCAAAGCATTCCTGGGCAAGATTAACAAACGATAAGAGAAGACCGCCCCCTTTGTCATTCTGGCGAAGGCCGGAATCGAGTGAAACCGAACAGGCAGTTGTATTGTTCTCGAGATAATGGGTTGAACGCTGTTAACTGACAGCTATTACGGCGCCCACGGAACTGGCGCCTCGCTGTTGAACTGGTCTGTGGCCACGTCCACCACTGCCGGCCGGCCCGATGCTATGGCCTGCTCGATGGCGCTTTGGATGTCACCGGGCTTCTCGACCCGGATGCCGAACGCGCCCATGGACTCGGCGACCTTGGAGAGGTCAACATCGGTGAATTGCCAGAGGTCTCCAGGCGAGCCGCCTTCTATGCCCTCATAAGCCCGTTCGTCACCACGTTTGTCCTGGGCGAGGGCGTGGTTGTTGTTGACCACCGTCACCACCGGAATGTTGTTCCGGACGGCCGTTTCCAGCTCGGCGATGTGGTACCAGAACCCGCCGTCGCCGCTGAAGCAGACCACCGGCCTATCGGGGAGTGCCGCTTTAGCGCCCATGGCCGCGGAAAGACCCCAGCCCAATGAACCGGCGCAGCGAATGTAACCTTGGCCGGGCTCGTTCATATCGATCATGGAGCCGGTCCAGATGCCGGCATGACCGGTGTCGGCGACCAACATGGCGTCCGACGGAAGCCAGTTGGAGATCTCGGTGCAGAGCCTCTGAGGGATGATGGGAATCGCGTCCGAGTTGGCTAGTGGGGCCACCTCATCGCGCCATTCTTTCACCAGTTCCTGGGCGCGTGACACCCACGGCGAACGGTCGCCGACGGGCTCGGAAGCCTCGATCAGACGACGGACGCTTGCTTTGGCGTCTCCCTGCAATGCGACCTGTGCGGAGTAGGTCCGGCCAAGTTCTGCCGGGTCGATGTCAATCTGGATCACAGGCGTGCCAACGGCCGGCACACGCCATTCGTTGGTGACCTGGCTGCCGGTGTGGCTGCCGATGTACAGCACCAGGTCGGCTTCGTGGACCACCCGGTTGGCGCACCAACGGGAGTAAGAACCGACGACTCCCACAGCCAGGGGATGGTTGTCGGGGATGGCGCCCTTGGCGTTGAGCGAAGTGGCCACCGGGATGTTCAGCAACTCGGCGAGTTCGACCAGTTCTTCTTGGGCTCCCGAGGAAGTGACGCCACCGCCGGCGACGATGACCGGACGTTGAGCGTTGGCCAGCACCTGGGCCGCTTCCCGTACGCGTTCGGGCTCGGGCTCGGGCCGGAAGGCAGGCCGCTGGGTGAACGCGGATTCCAGCAGAATCTCGAGATCCGCTTCTCCGTCCTCTACGATGTTGCCGCTGATGCCCTCGAAGTCCAGATGGACTGGGGCCGGTGCGCCCGTGGTGGCCTCGCGGAAGGCCTGGCGCAACAGACCGGGTAACTCGTTCACTGAGTCAACCACGGCGCTGAATTTGGTGGTCGATGCGAAGGGCTTGGAGTGCTCGATCTCCTGGTAGGCGTTGCGGTTCTGCTGCAGATTGGACTTGTGGCCGGTTAGAGCCAGCACGGGAGACAAACCCAGATAAGCGTCTTGCAGACCGGCGGCCAGGTTGACCGCGCCCACTGACTGGGCCATGCAGACCCCCACTTTATCGGAGGCTCTGGCGTAGCCGTCAGCCATGTAGGCGGCCGCCTTCTCGCCGTGGGTCACCACGCGCTTGATACCCACCATGTCCATCTCGGCCAGGGACTTGCGGAGCACCGCCGGCACGAAGAATACGTGGGTGACGCCATAGGCTTTCAGGGTCTCCGCCAGATACTTGGCCCCGGTCATTCTAGGCATGATTTTTCCTCATAAATACCTGATATTTTCGGTTACTAGTTCCCAGGGGTTTAAATGCCGCGCTCGTCAAAAACTTCCTTGGCCACATGGGCAGCGTTAACACTGGACGGCCAGCCAGCTTAGAAAGTGGTGTGGAGAATCACTTCGCTGATCTCAAACCTGGTGACACCGTTATCCAGGGCACGCCCGATGTGTCCGTTGAGTTGGTCGGTCCGGTATAGAGCCACTAGATTAGCCACTGTAATCAGACTACGGTCACGCTTCGACAATTCGGGCTGCTCCCAGATGTCGCCGCATAACATGTCGACGGTCATCTCCCCCAGTTTGGGTGATACTTCACCCAAGATCTGTCGTGATGTCATTATCAGCTCCCCTGCTGTTATTCCAATTGAGGGGCTGGCACGACTATGCCGGGGCCCCAGTTGGTTCCGAATTCAGCCCTTTCCACCCGGTAGCCCGTAAATGTCGACGCTTTCTGGGCCGCCAGCCAGACGGCGGCGTTGTCAATGGAATCGGGTTGCTCCATGGGTATGTGACCGGTGCCCGGCCAGTCTCCGTGGCGGTTCATCCAAGTGTCGACGCGGCCAGGGCTGAGCGAGTTGACTGCAATGTCGTGCTCTCGTACTTCTTCAGCGAGGCTCAAAAAGGCCCGGTCCAAGGCTGCTTTGCTCATAGAATAGCCCACTCGGCCTTCCCGGTAGCCCAGCGACGCACCTGAAGTGATACAAAAGATAGACCCGCCGCCTCTCTGCTCGATCATGGCTGGCAGTACGTATTTGCAGAGCAAGATAGGGCCTCGGATGTTCACCGTAAGGGCGCGGTCCAGCAGCTCTTCTTCAAGGTCAATCACGGGAGATTCGCAGTCCACACCGGCGTTTGAAACCACGATGTCTATGCGTCCAAAGTGTTTCACGGTCCGGTCGGCCAGGTTGCGCAGGTCCTCCGGCTTAGTCACATCGCAACGGATGGCCAGGGCCTCGCCGCCTGCTTCGGCGATCTGCCGGGCGGTGTCGTTGATGGTACCTGAACCGTATTTGGCGAAGGGCGAGTCGGGGGAGGGGGCGTTCTCGGTTCGGGAGGCGACAATCACCTGTGCGCCGGCCACCGCAAAAGCCAGGCACATCGAACGGCCGATGCCTCGACTGCCGCCGGTCACGATGGCTACCTTGCCTCTAAGTTCTCCTGTGGCAGCCATAATTACTCCGTGGTGATCCTCGTAGTGTTATTTGAAAGCCTTGGCCGGTTAGGGGGGTCACTTATGAAGTCAGGTGGAACTTGGGGAGAGTGATATTGTCGTCCAGTACCTCGAAAACAACTTCCACGGACATGCCAATCTTGATGTTGGCCGGGTCCGGGTCGGCGATGACCAGGTTGCTGGGCATACGGGGGCCTTCCTCCAGCTCAATTATCACCGGCACGTAGGGCGCTTTGTCCCGGAAGGGAGGAGTGGGTCCGCGGTGGACTATGGAGAAGGTATGGATGATGCCCTTGCCGCTGCTCTGTATCCAGCCGGTGTCCCGGGAGAAGCACTCGGGGCAGATGTCTCTGGGGTAGAAGTAAGGGGAGTCGCAGGTCTTACAGTGGCGCAACCACAGTTCTTCCTCTTTGCATTTCTCCCAGTAAAAATCAGATTCCGGTTGGGGCTGAGGGGCCGGAATCGGCGGTGAAGATTGTTGCTGCTGGGTCATTTCCCACTCCTGTGATACTGGTACGGACGGGCTATGGAGCGTTATCACCAAAAGAATAGGGACAAAAACCACAGGCGTCAAGAACGGGATACGCCTGGACGATCACCGGATTGTTGCGCCTGACAAGGCCTTCGGGTAACGTTGCCCCTGTATTTCTTGAGCATCAGGCATTGGAAGAGGATTCAACTCATGCGCATCGCGGTCATGGGAGCCGGGAGCACCGGCGGATTTTTCGGCGGGATGCTGGCCCGTGGCGGGAACGATGTATCGCTCATCGCCCGAGGCGCTCACCTGGAGACCATCAGGGCCAATGGCCTAAAAGTGGTGCGCGACGACGAAGAGTTCGCCGTCCGGTGCCAGGCTACCGACGATCCGGCGGAAGTTGGCCATGTGGACCTGGCGTTACTCTGCGTGAAGACCTATCAGAACGAGGTCGCCATCCCATTGATGCAGCCGCTGGTGGGGCCGGACACCACTGTGCTCTGCCTGCAGAATGGCGTGGACAGCTACCTCAGGGCGGCCGATGTTTTGGGCGAGTCAAACGTGCTTCCTGGCGCCGCCTTCATTGAGGCGGGCGTGCTGGGGCCGGGGTCCGTTCGGCAAACGGGCAGCCTGGTGCGGATCATCTTGGGTGAGACTAACGGAGTTGAGACGCCACGCTGCCTGGCCATTCGGGACGCGTTTCTTGGCTCAGGTGTGCCTGCCGAAGTGTTGCTGGACATCAGAGCAGGGCAGTGGGAGAAGTTCTTGTTCATCTCCACCATGGCCGGGGTCACCTCCATGGCCAGGGCAACTCTGGCTGAACTGATGCCCCAGACCCATTGGCGCAAGGTCGTTCTGGCTTGTCTGGCGGAGATCGATGCGGTCGCCAGGGCCAGCGGGGTCAACCTGCCCGCGAACATCGTCGGCGATATCGTTAGCTCCATCGAAGAGCATCTGGCCGACCTCCAAGCTTCCATGCACACCGACCTGATGGCTGGACGCCCGTTGGAGCTGGACGCGCTGAACGGTGCAGTGGTGCGGGCCGGAAGAGAGGCAGGTGTTGCCACTCCTGTGAACGACGTGATATACGCGATGTTGAAAGGATATCAGGAGGGGAGCAGAGTTGATGGAAGAAACACCGAACAGTCATGACTTAGATAAGCTAACCAGATGGTATGAGGGACTGGCTTCGGCAACGGGAGGCACGTTCCCCGTTTGTGCGCTGTTCCTAGCTTCCGGAGAAGACAACCGGGCCCACGACATCTTCCGCGTTTACCGGACTGCCTTTGCGGGATTGGACGCGGGTTTCCACGATCTAGTCATCTTCGGTCAACACGGCATGTCCAGCACCTGCGCCGCGCTGATACCCGGTCTGGGTCTCTCCGGCCTGCAAACGCCGTCTCTGGTGCTGATCAGTGGGGACACTTCAGTGTTCCATTCCACCGGCCTGCCGTCCGGCCCGTTGGCAGAAGGGCAAGCGGAGGTAGACGGGGACGATGTTGCATGGCGGGTAGCATTGGAGGCCATCAAACAGGCAGTTGGGAAGAAATCTGAGATTTCCCTGGACGGTATAGACGGATTCGAGCGGCTGGATTCTACCGGGGAGGCATTGGCGGATTTGGTCGGGAAGGTGAAACTACAGGTTGAAGGAGATTAATCAACAGATTGGCAACTGAATCAACTTTCCTTTACCGCCGCTCATCCTGAGCTTGTCGAAGGGCATTAGCATCAGCCAGAATTCTAGCCGAGAGGAACATGGTTTACCTGCAACCGGTGGTTTGACAGGCTCACCATGAGCGGTTTTAGGGCGAGGTGGGTCGCCACGGGCTGCACATTGTTCGGCTGGGCCACCAAATCCCTCTCACATGCCGCTCATCCTGAGCCTGCCGAAGAACATTGACATCAGCCGGAATTCTGGGCGATGGAATCATGGTTTACCCGCAGAGGTGGTTCGATCGGTCCGATTAACCGAGACTTTTGACCTTCCGTCGGAGCTCGCCGTGTGCCGCTTTAGGACGAGGTGATGTACCATGGGATGTGACTCGGGCCAACAGACTTTGCGGTATGCTCTAAATCGCGGCGGCCAACATGGCCCATGCGCCCCAGATGACCAGCAATCCTCCAGTGACCCTCGACATTTTTATCCCGGCGGGAGCGACTTTTTCCGCCAGCACAAAGGCTGCCAGAGCAGCAATCCACACCAGGTTCATCACACCCAGCACGAACAACAACGCCATCAGTATCCAGCAACACCCCAGGCAATATTTGCCATGCACCAGGCCCATCAGGAATGCCCCACGCGTCCCATTCCTCCAATCGGACATCAGGAAACTTAGGGGGCTGCGGCAGTGGGTAAGGCAGGCATATTTCAACTGGCTCCACTGAAACGCACCGGCAAGCAATAGCAGTCCGCCGCCCAGGTAACCACTAGAACTTCCTCCCATCATGGAAGTCAGCAGAGAAGCTTGGTGTAATCCCCAATTCCCTAGCGTTGCGAGCAAGGCGAACCCGGTCCAAACCGCCAGATAGCCGGATAAGAACACACTGGTGGGCACAAATGGCCGCGATTCTTGGCGTCGCTTGCGGTTAACGCTGGCGAATAGCAAGAGCATGGGCGCGGCACTAGGGATCATCATACCCACCATCATCACAGTCCACATCACGAACATCAGTGAAAAATCTACACCG
>DCWQ01000010.1:2560-9082 GCA_002328185.1 Dehalococcoidia bacterium UBA2158 | reverse complement strand
GACTCTTTCTCATATGCGGTCACCTGGGCTGAGTCGCCGGTGGGCCGACAACGCCCTCTCAGTGGCCGTGGAGGCGGCGTACCGCGCTACCATAGTCCGGCTGTTCCAACCGGCCAGCCGCATGAGGTCTGTTTCAGTCCCGCCCTCACTCAACCAAGCATGAGCAAATGAATGTCTAAGTTGATGTGGATGGATAGCGCCTAGCCCGGCCTCCCGGCCACGGCGTTGGATAACCCGCCGTATACCAGATGGCGTCATCTTCCCTTTGATTCCAAGCCATAAGAGGGGAAGGTCTGAATCCTTGTGCTGTGAACGTTTCCGAAGATAACGGTCTAACGCTCTCACAGTTTTTTTCCCGACCGCCAGAGTCCGTTCCCGCCGGCCCTTACCTACAACCCTAAGAACACCACGCTCCAAATCAACGTCGTTGTTCTCATCATTAGTGGGGTCCCATCGAAGATTTGTGACTTCGCTTAGCCGAGCACCGGTATCAATAAAAACGCGGATTATTGCCGCGTCCCGCCTATCCTCGGAGTTTGGTCCTTTATCGCAGGTGGCAACCAATGCCTTCAATTCGTCCTCACGGAGCACGTCTGGTGGGTCTTGGGGGACTTTAGGTGGCTTCATGCGACTCATGGGAGATTCTTTGACCTCTCCCTCGTCAGTGAGCCATTTGAAGAATGCCTGAAGCCCACGGAACCGGTTATTAGCGGTAGCCGGTTTCCATTTCGTAAGAAGGTGCGAAAGAAAAGCCTCGATATGCTCCCGATGGACGTTGGCCACTTCGAGGGGCATTCCTTGGTCAGCTAAATAATCGCTTAGTTGGCGAGCCGATTCTCGGTAGGTCTCAATGGTCCGGGGGCTGAGGTTCTCGGCCCGGAGGTGGCGACCGAAGGAATCGATATTAACACCGATGTCTGAGACTGATACAATGTCTGAGGAACTTGGGGATTTAACCATGAATCACACTGCTGCAACACCAATTATTTCTTGTTCAGTTATATGCTCTCATTGCGGTGTACGTCAACGGTTTTTCAGTTATCTTCCCTGATTAGGCACAAAACCGTGGGGGTGTAGCTCAGCGGGAGAGCACCTGCTTTGCATGCAGGGGGCCAGGGGTTCGATTCCCCTCACCTCCACCAACTTCCTCGTCTCTTCTCCGGGCCGATGAACCCTTGCTGCTGATGTTGCAATTCCTGGCCCGCCAGATCGACGACAGCCATCTATTTGTGGACCGCCATCGCCCGATATGGCAAGAATTTTGCAGTTGTTATAGCATGGGCTTGTGAAATGGGGCCGATCCTACGATTTTAGTGGGCCACCCGACTCGTAAGATTTCACACGAGGTGGAGCCATGCCTGACGAACTAGACATTCGTACTACCATCGGCGACCTGCTGGATTCCCAAACGGAACAGTACGCCGACCGAGAGGCGCTGGTCCACGTGGAGACCGGGACACGCTACACCTACCTGGAGTTCAAGGACGAATGCGACCGGGTGGCCCGCGGGCTGATGGCTCTGGGCATAGAGAAGGGCCAGCACGTGGGCATCTGGGTCACCAACTACACCGAATGGGTGGTGGCCCAATTCGCCACCGCCAAGATCGGGGCCGTGCTGGTCACCGTCAACCCCTCGTACCGCACCCACGAACTTGAATATGTCTTGAAGCAATCCGAGGCCAACGCCCTGATACTGATCGGCAAGTTCCGCACCTCTGATTATGTTGCCATGGCCAGCGAGGTCATACCCGAACTCAAAGACTCCACCCCAGGCGAACTAAAATGCTCCAACCTACCGTTTCTACGCAACGTGGTTTACATTCCGTCCCCTTCTGAGCCAGGAGCCAGTACACCCGACGGCATGTGGTCATGGGAAGACGTGCGCAGGAAGTCAGCCGAGGTCAGCGAGACTGACTTGGCCCAGCGGCAGGCATCATGTGACCCCGACGACACCATAAACATCCAGTATACTTCGGGCACCACCGGCAATCCCAAGGGCGCCATGCTCACCCACTACAACCTGGTGGCCAATGGTTACTACTCTGGTGAGGGGATGAAATTCACCGAAGAAGACCGGCTGTGCATCCCCGTGCCCTTCTACCACTGCTTCGGCTGCGTTCTGAGCAACCTGGCCTGCGTCAGCCACGGCTCCACCATGGTCATACCCTCGGAGTATTTCGAGCCGTTGAAGGCCTTGGAGGCCATCCAGCAGGAGAAGTGCACCGCCCTACACGGCGTGCCCACCATGTTCATCGCGCAACTGGGCCAGGAACGTTTCTCCGAGTTCGACCTGAGTTCCCTTCGGACCGGGATGATGGCCGGGTCGCCCTGCCCCATCGAGGTCATGCGCCAGGTGGTGGACCAGATGGGCGTCAGCGAGATAACCATCGCCTACGGCCAGACCGAGGCGTCACCGGTCATCACCCTAACCCGCACCGAAGACACGCTGGAACGCCGGGTCAGCACCGTCGGCACTGTCCTGCCCAATGTGGAGGTCAAACTGGTGGACCCAGAGACGGGCGCGGACACACCGGCGGGCGAGCAGGGGGAGCTTTTGTCCCGCAGTTTCATGGTGATGAAGGGTTATTACAACCTGCCTGACGCCACCGCTTCAGCCATCGACAAGGACGGGTGGCTGCACACGGGCGACCTGGCCACCGTGGACAAGGACGGCTATTACCGGATCACTGGGCGGTTGAAGGACATGATAATCCGGGGCGGCGAGAACGTCTATCCACGGGAGGTAGAGGAGTTCCTTTACACCCACCCCAAGGTTGCCGACGTCCAAGTGATCGGCGTGCCCGACGAGCGGTTCGTCGAAGAGGTGATGGCCTGGGTGATGTTGAAGCCCGGCGAGACCGCCGATGAGGAAGAGATCAGGGAGTACTGCAAGGGCAAGATCGCTCACTACAAGATCCCCCGCTACGTCAAGATGGCCACCGAATTCCCAATGACGGTCACCGGCAAGATACAGAAGTTCAAGATGCGGGAAGTCGCGATAGAAGAACTGGGGTTACAAAAAGCCGCCGGGATTGAGACAGCCTAACCACCGCAAAGTAGGGGCACGGTAATACCGTGCCCCTACTTTGCGGTGGAGACCAAAAATCCCTGGCGAGTTGGACGATTCGCCAGGGATTTTTAAATTCCAAAAGCGGTTGCACCGCCCGCCTAGCCGGCGGCTAGGGCTCTTACTTCTTTGGCTTTTCCGGGCAGGTTGGTGGTGGTCCAGGTTGCTCCGTCGTCCAGCGAACCGAACACCTGTCCGTCCCGGGAGTTGCAGAAGACGTGGCTTGGGGCCCTGGGGTCCACGGCCACCGTCATCATCGTCGAGTTGGGGGCGATACTCCGGTCCACCTGCTCAAAGGTCTTGAACAGGTCCCGGCTGCGGTAGAGAGCGCCTTGGGTGCTGCGGGCGGCCGCTCCGATGGACACATAGAGCATGTTTGGGTCGTGGGGCGCGGTTTTCAGGTCGCGGGTGTAAGTGATCTCGGAGAAGTTGCCGAACTCCACCGGTATCCACTCGCTGCCCCGGTCCGGGCCGATGAACGGGCCCTGGCGGGTGGTGATGAACACCGTATGGGGCATGGCTGCGGAGCACTGGGCGCCGTGCAGGTCCAGGGTGTCTTCGCTGGGACCCAGGGTGCCGGATATTTCCTCCCAGGTGTCTCCGCCGTCGGAACTGCGGATCACTCCGGCAACCTCCAGGGCGGCGTACATCTCGTCGGGGAAATTGGGGTCGGCGCACAGGGCGATGACCCTGGTGGGAAAGGCCATGGTAATCTCAGCCGAGCCCATGTTCTTAGTGATCTGCTGCCAGGAGTCGCCGCCGTTGGTGCTGCGGTAGATCTCGCCTGGGGCGGTTCCTAGGTACATCACTGTAGGGTCTCCGGGCCGGAACATGAAGGTCCACGGCGGAGCGCCCGTCTTTGGGTAGTCCAGCCTCTCCCAGCTATTGCCGCGGTTGGTGCTGCGGTAGGGGCCGTCCTGGGTGCCGGTGTAGATGACCTCAGGGTCGTTGGGGTGGATGACGATACCGGCCACCAAGGGGTCTGCGGGCAGACCGTTGGTCAACTCCTCCCATTGGCCGGCGCCGGGGGACAGCCGGTAGATGCCGCTGGTTTCGGCGCCGGCGTAGACGTAAGTATTGTTATTTTCTGTGGTCATATACCCTCCCAAAGTCCTCGTATGCCTTAGATAAGACTGTCTAGAAAAAGCTTTATTTAAGAAGAAGCTGCGGGCGCGGGGATCTCTTCTAGGTCAAACCTGAATTCCTCGATGACCGGGTTGGCCAAAAGCTTCTGGCACATCTCGGTGACGGAGCTCTCGGCCATGGCTCGGTCGGTCTCGTCCACATTGACCAACAGGTACTTGCCGACCCTCACGTCACCGGCGCTGGCGAATCCCAGACGATGCAGGCTGGAGAGCACGGTGATGCCCTGAGGGTCGTTCACCGTAGATTTGAGAGTGACGTAGATACGTGCCTGGTACATCGGTTAATGAGACTCCCTTAGCAAGGTACCCGTTCCGGGCCCAGGCTGCCGGCGTAGGCCTCGAAGAACCGGCTTATCCGGGCTTCGTCGACCCCTAAGAAGGTGTCATTAACGCCCCAAGTGCTGAGGCTGACCTGTCCGGTGGGGATCCCGCCGTAGGCACGGGCGACTCCCCAGACCTTGTTCAGGCCGATGTCATTCAATGCCCGGCGCAGGGCCGAAATTTCAGACTCTAGGGGCAGGTTGTAGCTGATAACGATGTTGCCGTGTTCCATGTTGTGGACCACGCGCTCATCGGGTAATTGCTCTTCGTAGAAGCCGCAGCGGGCCGGGGTGGGCCAGTGGTTTCCGGAAGTGGGCGGTACGGTGTTGTATGAGACGGAGGCGCCTTCCGCGATGTGATCCCGTCCTTCGATGGCGTGTTGGATGCCGATACCATCGACGAACTGCTGGGCGTGGCCGCCGCTGGCGTCGCCACCGCGGCCGCCCCCGGTGAAGCTGGCGAAGGCGAAGCTGGCAATCACCAGAACGGCGATCACCAGAGATGCGATCAGATACAGCTTATTAGTCTTCTTCCGCCGATTTGTAACGGTCAGGTCGCCGGTACGGGCTGCCCGGGCGGTGCGGCCGCGGCGGCGTCTTGAAACAGGCAACGTAGGGTCCTCCGATATCTTCTGGGACCAGGTTCTATAACCGGGCCCCGGTCAGTTTGTAATACGCTTCGCGGTACCGCTCGGACGTCTTTGCCACCACGTCGTTGGGCAATTCCGGCGCCGGAGGCTCGTGGTCCCAACCTTGGGCGTCCAACCAGTCTCTCACGAATTGCTTGTCATAGTTGGGTTGGGACTTGCCGGGCGCGTAGCCGTTCACGTCCCAGAACCGGCTGGAATCCGGGGTCAGCAGCTCGTCGATCAGGGTGAGTTGGCCGTCGATGATCCCAAACTCCATCTTGGTGTCGGCCAGGATGATGTTCCGCTCTCTGGCGTAGTCGTGGGCCCACTTGAAGACCGCAATGCTGGTCTCCTCTAGCTGGCGGGCCATGTCGGCGCCGACCATGTCCAGGACTTCCTGTTTGGACATGTTCTCGTCGTGGCCTTCCTCGGCCTTGGTGGTAGGGGTGAAGAGCAACTCGGGGAACGGCTGGCCTTCCACCAGACCCTCGTCCATCCTCATGCCCGACACGGTGCCCTGCCGCCGGTATTCACCCCAGGCCGACCCCGTGATATAACCCCTGACGATGCATTCAAGGTCCAGGCGCTCGGCCCGTTTCACGACCATCGACTGCCGGGCAACCTCTTCCGAGACGGCGCCCGCGACGCTGCTGCCCTCCAGGTACTGGGCGGCTTCCGGGGCGTCGGCCAGGCAGATGAAGTGGTTAGGCACTATGTCCTTGGTGCGCTCGAACCAGAAAGCCGAGATACGGTTCAAGACCAGGCCCTTGTCGGTTATGCCAGTCGGAAGCACCACGTCGAAGGCTGAGATACGGTCGGTGGCGACCATCAGGAGGTGCCCGCCGCCGAGGCCATAGGTGTCGCGCACCTTGCCGCGGTGGAGAATATCGGGCATCTTGGTATCGATAATCATGTCGGTCTCCGTGTTAGCTATCAGCCGTCGGCTTTCAGCTTTTGGCTGTTTGTTTCTTCTTCTTGGCGGCCGGTTTTTTCATGAGGCCCAACCGGGCAAATGTCTCGTCCACGTAGCGGGTGTAGTACCCGTAATCGAATAGCTCGTCGAAGTCTGTAGGCGAGAAGTGCTTTTGGGTCTTCTTGTCGGCCCGGAGCAGGTCCCGGAAGTCCTTTTTTTCTTCCCAACTGCGGCTGGCGTTAGACTGCACGACCTTATAGGCCTCTTCGCGGCCCATGCCCTTGTCCACCAGGGCCAGCAGGACCCGCTGGCTGAAGACCAAGCCCAGGCTGCTTTCGATGTTCTCCATCATCCGCTGGGGGAACACCCGCAGGCCCTCGATGATGCGGCTGAAGATGCTGAGAATGTAATCCAAGGCCAGGCATGAGTCGGGCAGGATGATGCGCTC
>DCWQ01000010.1:0-2157 GCA_002328185.1 Dehalococcoidia bacterium UBA2158 | reverse complement strand
CGGATCAACCTTGCCAGACCGCAGATGCGCTCGGCCAGTTCTGGGTTGCGCTTATGGGGCATGGACGAAGAGCCGGTCTGGCCTGCGCCAAAGGGTTCCTCCAGTTCGTGCAACTCGGTTCGCTGTAATGCCCTGATCTCAGTGGCGAATTTCTCCAGGGAGGCCGCTACCAGCGCCAGCGTGGTCATGAAATGGGCGTGGCGGTCACGTTGGACGATCTGGTTCGATATCTTGGCGACCTTGAGGCCAAGCACCTGACAGACTTTTTCTTCGACCGATGGCGGCACCGTGGCATGGGTGCCCACCGCGCCGGAGACCATGCCTACCCGCAGACCCTCGATGGCGTCAGTCAGGCGTTCTTTTTGGCGGTTCATCTCGTCCCACCAGAGGGCGAACCGGAGGCCCATGGTCATGGGTTCAGCGTGGACCCCGTGGGTGCGACCCATGGCCAGGGTGTCTTTGTTTTCGATTGCCTTGGCGGCCAAGGCGGCAATGGCCTGGTCAAGTTCGGACTGCAGTAGCGCGCCGGCTTCGACCAACTGCATGTTCAGTCCGGTGTCCAGCATGTCGTTGGAGGTCATGCCCAGGTGCAGCCACCGGCCCTCCGGCCCCATCGACTCGGTGATGGATGAGATGAAGGCCGTGACGTCATGGCGGGTGGTCTCGAACAGCTCCGTCATGCGGGCGTGGTTGTACTTGGCGCCGCGGAGTTTGGCCATGTCGGCTTCGGGGATGACGCCCTCGGCGGTCCAGGCCTCGCAGGCGGCCAACTCAACTTCCAGCCACTTGAGGTATTTATTCTCATCGGACCAGACCTGCTTCATGGCGGGCCTGGAATATCTTTCGATCACAGCTCCGCCTCCCCGTGGCCATTCCGGGAGAACTCGCGTACGGACAACAACATCTTCGAGAAATCCTCGAATGGCTGGTAGGAGATGCCCTCATCGTCGCAGAAGGTGGCCAGGGTGCTGTGGGCGAAGATGACGTCCGCCACCCGGGCCGCTTCCAAGTCTGACCGGCCGTCCCCGGCAAAGAACACGTGGCAACCGCGCTCCTGGAAGGACTCAACCACGAAGCCCTTGGAGTTTCCTTGGCTCTCCTTGCCTGGATAAGTGTGGTTGTAGTGATAGGAGATCGATCCGTCATGGAATTCGGTGCCAACGGCGTAGACCGGCACCCGGCCGACGCCCTCTTTCTCCAACAGGGCTTCTATATAGAAATCCAGCCCCTGACTGACCACGGCCATGGGGATATCGTTGGACCGGCAGAACTGCCACAACTCCTTGAAGTAGGGCCGCAGGTTGGCATGCTCCTTCACATATGACTGCATGGTGGCGCGGTCAGCCTGGATATTCCGGAACGTGATCTCCTGATATTCCTTCAGGTCCATATATCCGTCGCGGAAGCTTTGACGCACGTCTTTCCAGTCCCGGTCGCCGAACCGGTTTAGCAGCAACTCCGCCACGTTCTGAGCAGCGGCGGTGTCGTCGAAGTCGGTGAGGACAGCGGGACGCGGTCTACCGCTCGCGGAGTTCGCGTCGGTAGTCTTCATAGGCCTGCCTTATATTGTCGTACTTTAAGCCCAGTATCTGGGCAGCGTAGTATGCAGCGTTCCGGGCGCCCCAACTCCCCAGGGCCATACAGGCTACGGGGATGCCCGGAGGCATCTGGGCCGTGGACATCAACGCGTCGATGCCTTTGAGCTCGCTTGATGCCAATGGAATGCCGATGACCGGAAGAGTCGTCATTGAGGCGAGAGCGCCCGCCAATGCCGCGGAGCCCCCGGCCGCCGCGATAATCACTTCGATGCCCCGGTCCCGGGCGGTTTGAGAGTATTCGTGCACCCGCTCCGGGGTGCGGTGGGCCGACATAACACGGGCCTCGTAGTCGATGCCCATCTGCTCTAGGGTCTCGATGGTAGCCTGCACCACCGGCTCATCCGAGGCGCTTCCCATAATAACACCTACCAGCGGCAAAACAACCTCCTATTCACGCTCGATCCGATTTTTTTCAGGCTCAACCGGTTATTATCCCGGCCTGGCCTTGATCGCCTGGGTATTATAGGTCGAGTTCGTCGCGGAAAGCTTGAATGAGACCCTGCTCCAGGGCCTCTTTTTCCGGCCTGATCTCAATCTCATTTATCTGGAGGTATATCCC
>DCWQ01000024.1 GCA_002328185.1 Dehalococcoidia bacterium UBA2158 | reverse complement strand
GAAGGGTAGGAGGATCAGTCCGGCGATCGACGCAGAATAACCCATGCCGGTAATCAACAAAAAGGGTGCTAGGAAATTCCATCCTCCATGTGCCATCTGGGCGAAAAATTGTGCCGTTATACCAGATGAAAATACACGACTTTTGAAGAGATCCAGTTGGAGTACAGGGAAATTAGCTCGCCGTTCCATTATGATGAGCGCCGGCAACGCCAGAGCGGTGGTTGCGATTGCAGCCACTACAAACGGAGATGAAAGGCCAAGTCGTCCACCTTGGTTGATCGCCAATAGACTGCCTACCATCACTACCGCAAGTAACGTGACGCCAATGTAATCGATACTGTATCCACTGCGGCCTTCGGATGTGTCTCTCGTGTCATCTCTCACGAACCTCCACACGGAGAAGGCCAGCAATAGGTGAGCTGGTATCCGGGCCCAGAAAAGCGCTCTCCAATCGAATAAGTCGATTAGGACGCCGCCGAGAAAGAAACTGAGGCCTATCCCGAGACCAAACGCCATGTTGATCATACCCTGTGCTTTCCCACGCTCTGATGTTGGAAACGCCTGGGTCAGAAGCGCATTATCGTTAGCGAGGATCATCGAAGACCCGACTGCGGTTGCGATTCTGGCTATGACTAATTGGGTTAAATCTTGGGAAATTGCTGAAAGCGCAAGTCCAGCAGGCACTATTAGTGCGCCAGAAAGGTACAAACGCTTCCTGCCAAACACGTCGGAGATTCTAGATATAGGTAACAATGGAACCGTGGTACCCATGGCAAAAGAGAGGTTTACCCAGACGATGAGGCTCGCGCTAGTCTGAAAGTCCTCCATCATACCTGGTGCTCCGATATTGACCATGCCTGCATTCATGATCGATAAGAAGCCGCCGCCACTTACTACTAACAGCAAAACCCATTTATATTGGAATCTGCCAGTGGATGTCGTGGAGCTTATGGTGGGTTCTACTGCTGGGTCCACGTTCGCCTTTAGGTCACCAATTTCGTGGCTATTCCACGATTGGCCATGAAGTCATGACAGAGGGGTGATCAATGCCGTTCAAAGTGCGGGTCGAATAAAGAACCGATACAAAAAGGATCAACGTTATAGAGGGGACGCGCGAAAATGCAATAAATACGGCAACCTGGTTGAGCAGCGATCTTCCCGAGATGAATATATCCACCGTCCCCCTGCCACTGCATCGAATCCGCGCACAGGATGGTATGATCTGGCCAAAAGCACCAGTGATTTCTCTGGCAGTTTACCTCATGATGCTGGAGTCTTGGCTGGATAGAGAGATTCACAATTTGATCACCGCCGAGTCGGAGTGATATGGAGTTACCATAACGATTGTCAGGAGTCAGGTAGGTCTTTCCACGTTACATCGTCGTGTTGGCGTCAATCCCATAAGATGATCGGGTAAGTCTTGTCCAAGGTCATCGGATTAAACTGGCATCAGGATAATTTATGAAAATCGGCATTGGCCTTCCAGCTAACATCCCCGGAGTCTCACGCGACTCTGTCCTTGAGTGGGCGCGCAAGGCCGACTCAGGCCCTTTTTCCAGCGTGGGCATAATCGACCGAGTGGTCTATCCCAACTGGGACCCGCTCATTACCCTGGCAGCAGCAGCGGCGGTAACCCAAAGAGTCCGCTTGATGACCACCATACTCATCGCTCCTGTCCGGGATGCCACCTTACTGGCCAAGCAGGCAGCAAGCATCGATGTTCTCGCTGGCGGTAGGCTTACTTTGGGTCTGGGAGTGGGTCGAAGAGAGGACGATTACACAGCGGTTTCCGGCCGGTTTGACCGTAGGGGCAGGCGTTTCGAAGAGCAACTCGCGTTGATGAAACGAGTCTGGTCCGGTGAGGACCCTGTAGACGGAACTGGTCCTGTAGGTCCAGAGCCGATTCAATCCGGAGGCCCCGAGCTTCTAATAGGAGCGTTTGCTCCGGCGGCCATTAAGCGCGCTGGCCGCTGGGCTGATGGGTATCTGGGAGGAGGCGGAGATCCACAGGCTGCCCTCGCGATGTACGCCACCGTTGTCGAGGAATGGAAAAGCTGCGGCCGAAACGGCAGGCCCCGCTTCGTCGCCTCCAATGCTTTTGCCCTTGGCCCCGGCGCTGTTGATCGAGGAGCGGACCAAGTCCGGCATTATAACCAATTCTTGGGACCCGAGGCAGCAGACCAAGCCGCCCGCCGTATCCTAACCTCCCCTGAAGATATCCGGAAAGTCATCCAAGAATTTGAACAGGTCGGACTGGATGAAATGGTCTTTCTTCCCCAGGTAACGGACCTCGACCAGGTAGACAGATTGGCAGAGATCGTAGGTTAACTGGAACCGGTTTAACTATCGCTGGCGCCCTTAGCTATTTCTAGTCGGCCGCTGTTGTGACCTAGGTCACGATTTTCGAGTGATTGCGAAACTCCTGTGCAATCTCGGATGAGCCATACTCTGGCCTGATGGTTGGCGCCCATCTAAGATTCAACCTCCGCTTGGTATTCCGCAGGAATCCACCGCTTAAGAGTAGGGACCAGAGCGTACAGGATCGGAGTGTCTATAGCAGCTATACCCAACTTGAATAGATACTGCATCCATATCATCTCCCAAAGGACCGAGTTAGGCACAACTCCTGCAAATGCAATCAGGACGAAAATAACAGTATCTATGGACTGAGAAACCATGGTCGACGCATTGTTTCTCAGCCACAACATACGTCCGGACGTAGCCCGCTTCCAGAAATGGAAACCAATTACATCAAGATTCTGGCTGATCAAGTAGGCGACCATAGAGCCCACTACAATCCTCGGGACGGCACCCAATATAGTGCTGTAAGCCTCTTGGTTCTCCCAGAAAACAGGTGCTGGAATCGCTTCCGCGACGTAAATCGAGATCACCAAAATGATATTTCCGAAAAATCCGATCCAAACTACGAACGTAGCCTGCCGCCGCCCAAAGATCTCGGAAATCGTATCTGTCAACAAGAAAGTGATCGGGTAAAGAATTATCCCTGCGGGGAGCGCCCACCCAGCAACGTCAATCAGTTTTACTGCAACGATGTTAGCCCCAAGTAGACAAGCCATGAACATCATTGCTAGAGCCAACAGGATCAACACAGCATAATTATTCAAGACACGCCCCTCTTGATGAGAACATGGAATGGACCTACTGACATTATAAACATGCAATCGATCGTGGAAGAGTGGAAAAACTGCGGCCGAAACGGCAGACCCCGCTTCGTCGCTACCAATGCTTTTGCCCTTGGCACCGGCGCTGCTGATCGAGGAGCGGACCAATACCGGCACTATAACCAGTTCTTGGGAGCCGAGGCAGCAGACCAAGCCGCCCGCCGTGTTCTGACCTCCCCTGAAGATATCCGGAAAGTCATTCAAGAACTTGAACAGGTCGGACTGGATGAAATGGTCTTTCTTCCCCAG
>DCWQ01000036.1:48326-106198 GCA_002328185.1 Dehalococcoidia bacterium UBA2158 | reverse complement strand
TGATAAGACCGAGGTCGTTGGTTCAAGTCCATCCAGGCCCACCATCTTCTTCTCCCGCAATCCCCTCCGGATGACCCGCTACTCTTTGCCTACTATGTTAGAATTCTGCATCCCAAACATAGTGATGACATAGTGATGCTGAGCCACGCGATTTCACGATTACTTCGTCCGCAAGCGTCCAGACTCAGAATTCGCCGTCATGGACGGTCGGACCTTCACCTACAGCGAGGCCAGCAAATAGGTTAACCGCTTGGCCAACGCCTTCACTAGTTCCGGGATCAAGAAGGGAGACCAGGTCGCTTTCCTTTCCAAGAACAGCATCGAATACGCGTTCATGTTCTATGCCGGCGCCAAGTCCGGCGTGGTGCCGGTGCCGATGAACTATCGTCTGGGCCCCCACTAGTGGGCCTTCATCATCAACGACTCCCAGGCAAAAATGGCGATGGCTTCACCTGAATATCTTGAAGCTGCCGATGGACTCCGGCCGGAACTTGGAATAGTCTCTCAATATGTGTCTGTTGGAGCAGGTAACTCGCCTGCTTGGACCGACTTTGACTCCTGGGTCAACGCCCATCCCGGTTCAGACTCTGGGGAGTACATCGAAGGTGGCGACGACGTAATCCAGATGTACACCAGTAGCACCACCGGCCATCCCAAAGGCGTCGTGCTCACCCATGATTCCCTGATCGCCAACATTGCCCGTCCATCCCTGAAATCATCATGCCCCCGGCCACCGGGTGCTGGTTGTCGCGTCTCTTTATCATATAGCGGCGTCCTATACTTCGTTCATAGGCGTGATCCAACCCAGCTGAAGTTGTGAAGGCAATGGACGAAGACAAGATTAATTGGACGATCTTGGTTCCAGCGATGGTCCAAGGCTGTCTGGTGGCCGTCCCAGACGTGGCACGGCGTAAATATGCTGACCCTGAACTGATGGCTTATGGACGGTCTCCTATCGCCGAGGAGACGCTTGCCAGGGGTTTGGAGGTTTTCAATTGCGACTTCGTCCAGGCTTACGGCCAGACCGAATTGTCACCGGTAGCCACATTCATGTCCGCCGCCGATCACCGACTGGCACTGGGCGATAAACCTGAGTTACCACTCTCAGCGGCAGGGCCGTTTTGGGCTCGGAGCCACTGGTCGTCGACGAAGATGACAACACGGTATCCAACGGGGCCATTGGCGAAATCTGCGTTCGGGGCCCCAGGTTATGAAGGAATACTGGAACCAGCTGGAGGCGAAGGCCGAAGCCATGCGAAACGGGTGGATGCACGCAGGCGACGCTGGAACCCTGGACGATGAGGGCTACTGTTTGCCCAAGACCGCGTCAAAGATATGATTGTGTCCAGTGGAGAAAACATTTACCCCAGGGTGGTGGAAGAGGCCCTATTCAAGCACCCGTCCATCGCCGATGCCGCGGTGATCGGTGTCCCAGACCAACAACGGGGCGCGGCAATCAAAGCAGTGGTCCAACTCCACGTGGACGCGTCGGCCACTGAAGCCGAGCTCATAGGACATTGCCGCGGTGAGATAGGCGGCTTCGAGCTTCTTAAGTCGATGGACTTCATAGACACCCTGCCCCGCAACGCCTCCGGCAAAACCCTCAAAAGGGAACTGCGAGAACCCGACTGGGAAAGCCAAGCCCGCGGGCGGCCGGGTCGTAGTTTTCGGCCTACTCCACTTACCTCGGAATATTCTTCTCCACCCACTCCAGTTCTTCCTCGGCAGTGTCGAAGTAGTTGAAGCGGTGAAACAGCTTGGTTGGGCCCCTTGAGGTTTGGACCTCTTGCCTCTTGGCTGTCGTGGCGCGTTGGTCGATGACCAAGGTCTGTGGGTCTATGACCACCCCGTACGAAATCTCGGCTGCCTCGACGCTCACGAAACCGTCTAGGACGTCGTTCAGCACCTGGTCTGTTTCCCGCTCAAGGGGGTCGCCCCAGCCGCCGCCACCAGCTGTGTAGACGCGGACCAAGTCACCCTTCTTCCAGACGTTGTCGTCGGAGAAGGCGCGGATTTCTTTCTCCTGAGGTGTGCCGGGATTGATTATTACTCGTGATGTGCCGCCGCCCATGCCGCCGGCCACTCCCCATGTAGGGAAAATGTTGTTCTCCACCCGCAAGCCAAAGGTGCCTTCGTCGGCCAGGATACGGACGTCGCGGATGATGCCGCAGCCGCCTCGGTACTTGCCGGGCCCGCCCGAATCCGGGGCGATGGCGTAGCGCTCCATGCGCAGCGGGTACTCCATCTCCATGAACTCGCCGGGGTAGTTCTCGTTGTGGCGGCTGTAGATGGCGTCCAGACCGTCGGCGATGGGCCGTGCCCCATGGCCCACCGCTATCCCATCAGTACAGAGCAGCCAGTCGCCGCCCGACTCTTTCATCCGCCAGTAGGCAATCACGTAGACCGCTGATCCGGCCATCACCTGCCCATCGGTGGCCTCAGCTAACAGTGCCCGGACCGAGCTTTTTAGCTTGGTGAAGGTGTGGGCCCGACACCCCAACGCGGCTGGCCAGTCCGGCTGCAGGATGCTGCCCTGGCGTAACTGAACATCATCGATGGCCGCCAGCAGGCCGTGGTTCGGCAGCAGCGAGGTGTCGTATTGGTGGAAATACTGGCCGAAGTAGGCCGCCAGTGCGCCGTCGCTGGCCAGGAAATTTATCGAGCCGTCGGCCTGGTCGTCGCTCTCGGTGGCGTCTAGGGTGATCTCATCCCCGTTCCGGCTGAGCTTCACGTGGTAGGAGTACCAGCGGTCACTGATCCCGGCGTGGTCCATGTAATCTCTGACGCTGAAGCTGCCTTGTGGGATCAGTTCTAAAGACTTCTCGCGCACCATGGTTGCCGTGTCGGCCTGGTCGGCGTCCAGGGCGGCCAGCGTCGTCTCCTTGCCGAAGCGGCCGAACATCTCCAGCAGGCGTTCTTGGGCCCGGTTGGCGGCGGCCATCAAGGCGCGGGTATCGCCTTCCAGAAGGTCTGGGTACCGGGAGTTCCGGAGGATTATTCGATAGGCTTCGTTGTTCAGCTTGCCCTGGTCAACTATCTTGATCGGCGGAACCAGCGTGCCGTCGTGGAAGATCTCGGTGTTGGCCGGGCCAATGCTGCCGGGCCGGGAGCCGCCCAGGTCCCAAAAATGGGCGAAGGAATGGCAATAGGCCACGATCTCGCCTTCGAAGAACACGGGGGCCAGGAAGGTCATGTCGGGGGTATGGGTGACGCTGCCCTTCGACAGATACGGGTCGTTGTACCAATAGAGGTCGCCTGGGGCCATGGTCCCCAACGGATAGGTTTCCCACACGCATTGGACCATGTCGGCGCCCATTGTGTCGCCGTAGAGTTCGTGGCCGTTCTGGTCCAGGAAATTGACCTGATAATCCTTCTTTTCGCGGATGAAAGCCGACATCGCGGTTCGCTCGATGAGCAATTCGCACTCCAGACGGGCCGCCCGCAGCGAGCCACGGACCAATTGCCGGGTCACCGGGTCAAGGGTGTTTTTCATTTGCTTGGCTCCATGATGCAATTGCCGTACCGATCTATCTGCCCGGTCCAGCCTGGGTTGATCAGGACGGTGGAGTCCATGCCTTCCAGAACGGCGGGGCCGCTGATGCTGGAACCAGGGGCTAGCCGGTCGAAATGGTAGATGTTGGTTTTGACAAAGCCGCCCGCCTCATCGAAAAAGACTTGCCGCTCGCTGGCGATGGCTTTCTCGGGAGAGTCCAAGCCGGTGGGAAGGACGGGCATGTCCACCGAGCCCACGTTGCCCGAGGCGGCAACTCGCAGCGTAACGATCTCCACGGGCTGGTCCAGGGCAAAGCCGTAGAGCTGCTCGTGGCGGGTGTGGAACTCTTGGATCACCGCATCGAGAGCCTGTCTGGAAACCTGGTTCTCGCCGAAGGCAACGGTCACCTCCGAGCCTTGGTGGGCGTAGCGAAGGTCGGCCCAGCGGGAGAAGACGTGTAGGTCTTGCGGAACGCCCTCTTCAGTGAGCCAGGCCCGGCCCTCCGACTCCATTTCGCCGTAGACACGTTCCATTCCGTCGGTGTCGTAGTCGGGCGGGGTTTGTAGCGACGTGCGGGCGTAGTCGTTCTTCAGTTCGGCCACTAACAACCCATACGCCGAGGAGATGCCCGGGTGCAGGGGCGCGACCACCTTGTTGATGCCCAGCAGCTTGGCAACGTCGATGGCATGCATCGGCCCGGCCCCGCCGTACGCTACCAGGGCAAACTCGCGGGGGTCGTGGCCGCGCTCAACGCTGACATTTCGGATGGCGCCGACCATGGCGTTGTTGGCGATGCTCAAGATGCCGTTGGCGGCGGTGTGCAGCTCCATATTCAGCGGCGCGGCGATCTTTTCCTGGACTGATTTGGCGGCTGCGGCGGCGTCCAGGGGCAGCGTGCCTCCGGCGATTTGGGTGTTGATTCGGCCCAAGACAATATTGGCGTCAGTGACCGTGGGGGAGGTGCCGCCCTTGCCGTAACAGACCGGGCCCGGCACCGAACCGGCGCTGGAGGGGCCGACGGTCAGACTGCCGTAGGGCGAGACATTGGCGATGCTTCCTCCGCCGCAGCCGATGGTCGCGATGTCCAGCATGGGGAGTTGGATGGGCCAGTTGCCCAGCCGCCCGGCCAGGTTGGTGGTCGGACGCCCTTCTAGCAGCAGCGAAACGTCGGTGCTGGTGCCGCCCATGTCGAATGAGATGGAATTGGAAACGCCCGTATTCTCGGCGATCTGCAGCGTGGCCATCACCCCGGCGGCCGGGCCGGAAAGGGCAGTGTGCACCGGCTGTCGGACGGCTATGTCGGCGCCGATCATGCCGCCGTTGGACTTCATGATGGAGAACGACGAGTCGACGGCGTTGGCCTGCAGCGAAGACTCCAGATTGCCGATGTAATTGCTTACCCTGGGCATGACGTAGGCGTTCAACACCGTGGTCATGGTCCGCTCGTACTCCCTGAAAACAGCCAGCACTTCCGACGATATGGAAACCTGGGCGTTGGGGAATTCCTCTAGGATCAGTTCCTTGGCCCGATTCTCGTGGGTGGGGTTGGAGTAGGAGTGCAAGAATGAAACCGCGATGGAGGTTATCTCGCCGGCCTTGAATTTTCTAGCGGCGGCTCGGACAGCGTCTTCATCCAAGGGTACCAATACCTCGCCGGAGAACCCGGCCCGTTCTGACACCTCGACGATGTCCCGGGGACGCACCGGCCGTTCCGGCTTCACCCATGACTGGGGGTTGACCAGGCGCGGCGTCCCGTGGCGGCCTATCTCCAGCACGAACTTGAATCCCTCAGGTACCAAAAGTCCCACCGGAGACCCCTTGTTCTCCAGGATGGCGTTGGTGGCGATGGTCGTGCCGTGGAAGACGTGCTTGACCTGGGAAGCCTCCACCGAGTTGGCGGCCAGCACCTCCTTGAGTCCGGTCAGGAACCCGGTGCTAGGGTCGTCGGGTGTGGAAGGGGTCTTGTGGACCCGCTGCTTGTTGGTAGCCAAGTTGCAGAGCACGATGTCGGTGAAAGTTCCACCCACGTCAACTGCAATTGAATAGTCGTCCATAGTTGATTAGCCTTGATTTGATACCGAAATGAGATATGCCGTGGATTATTCTAGCAAACCCACCAAACTGATCCGTACAAAACGCGGTTGTACCGCCCGCCGCGAGCCTCGTGCTAAACTCCCCTTGGAATGACATAACCCCCGGAAAAGGGAACTTAGCATGAAGCGATTTGAATATTTGGAAGCCAGGACGGTGCGGCAGGCTATTTCGATGTTGCAGCGTTACGGCGAAAACGCCCGCATCGTGGCCGGCAGCACTGACTTTTTGGTGCGTTGGCGGGCGGGTGTGTGGAACCCGGAACATGTGATTAACATCCAGCGCGTTGCCGGACTGGGCCGTATCACCTACAGCTCCCGAAACGGTCTGCGTATCGGAGCATTGGTCACCGTCCGCGCCCTAGAACAGCACCCAATGGTCCGCCGTCGCTACCCGGCCCTGGCAGCAGCCGCGGCGTCGTTCGCCGGAGTCCAGGTGCGGAACCTAGCCACGGTGGGCGGCAACATCTGCAACGCGTCGCCGTCAGGAGACACGATCCCGGCGCTGTTGGTCTTCGGAGCCGAGTGCCGCATCGCTGGTCCTGACGGCGACCGCTGGGTTGCCCTCGACCAGTTCTTTACTGGCCCTGGCCGAACAGTGCTGCGAAGCGACGAGTTGCTGGTTGAAGTCAGGGTCCCGCCGCCGCCGCCCAATACCGGCAGCCACTACATCAAGCACAGCCCCCGGGGCGCCATGGACATTGCCACGGTCGGTGTCGCTTCCCTGATTTCATTGGACGGACGCCGCGGCCTCTGCGCCGAGGTACGTATCTCCTTGGGCGCCGTGGCACCGACCCCGGTCCGGGCCTATTCCGCCGAGGAATCCCTCCGGGGACAGAGCATCGGCCAAGAGCTGATTCAGTCGGCCGCAGACTCAGCACGTGATGGAGTGAAACCCATCGACGACATCCGCGGCTCGGCGAAACACCGCAAGGAGATAGTCGGCGTGATCACCCGCCGCACCCTGGAGCAGGCCCTCAATGCGGCCGCCTCCGGACCCATGACCTTTGAAGAACAACGGAGACTAACGGTACAAGCCGCTTTCTAAGCAGCCACTCACCGACAAAAACCATGAAACAACAACTTCAAATAACAATCAACGGCGAACTCAGACAGGTGCTGGTCGAGCCCTACTACTCCTTGCTGGACACGCTGCGGGACGAGTTGCACTTGACCGGCACCAAGAAGGGGTGCGACGAAGGCGACTGCGGGGCCTGCACGGTCCTGCTCAACGGTAAGCCCGTCTGCTCATGCCTGGTGCTTGCCCATGCCGCCCACGACTGCGAGGTAACAACCATCGAAGGCGTGGCCAACGGCCAGGAGCTTCACCCTGTGCAGCAGGCCTTCGTCGAGCACGGCGGCCTCCAGTGCGGCTACTGCACTCCCGGAATTATCCTGTCGACGGTGGGGTTCCTGGAAAGCGGCGAAGAGCCCACTGAAGAGAACATCAAACACGCCCTGGGCGGCAACCTCTGCCGTTGCACCGGCTACTCAAAAATAATTGAATCCGTGATGGTGGCCGTCAAAGCCACTGGCCAAGGGACGGAGTAACGATATGGCCGACTTTCAAACGATAGGCAAGAGCCACATCCGCGTTGACGCCCTGGAAAAGGTGACCGGTAAGGCCACCTACGTCGGAGACGTCTACCTGCCCGGCATGCTCATGTGCAAGCTGCTGACCAGCACGCATAGCCACGCCCGCATCAAGAGCATCGACACCTCAGCGGCCGAGGCTCTGCCCGGAGTGCGCTGCGTCATCATTGGCAAGGACTACCCCGACGCCTGGTTCGGCTCAGGCGCAATGAAAGACCGCCGGGTAATGGCTCGCGATGAGGTCTTCTACATCGGCGAGCCGGTGGCCGCGGTTGCGGCCGACGACGAGATTACGGCCCTTGAAGCGGTCGAGCTGATCAAAGTCGAGTACGAAGGCATCAAGAATGTGGTTGACCCACTAGAGGCGATCTCCGGACGGTCCGTGGACGTTCACCCGAACCTGGAGGACTTCGAGGGCTTCGGGTTCGCATTGGGCGGCAACAACTGCACTATGTTGGACGCCGACCGTGGCGACGTGGACCAGGGTTTCAAGGACTCCGACGTCATCGTTGAAGAGACCTACCATACTCAGCCCATCAGCCAGGGGTTCTTGGAGCCCATGGCCTGCGTGGCCGATCTGCAAGCAAACGGACGCCTGGACATCTACGCCTCCACCCAAGGCCCATACCAGGTTCGGGCCCAGCTCGCCTCGGTGTTGGACAGGCCCATCAGCAACATCAAGGTCACGGCCATGGAGATGGGCGGTGGCTTTGGCGCCAAACTGCGCCTCGCCCTGGAGGCTTTCCCGGCATTGCTGTCCATCAAGACCGGCAGACCGGTTAAACTGATCAACACTCGCGAAGAAGCTTTCACCCTGAATGGACCGCGCCTGGAAACCAATATTTACCTCAAGACAGGCGTCACCAAGGATGGAAAGATATTGGCCCGAGAGGCCCGGAGCATCTTCGATGTGGGCGCATACCTGGGCGCCGGCCCCAACGCCGGCGTGGGACACGGTTTGGGCGCCTACAGCATCCCCAACTTCAAGCTGCGGTCCTATGGCGTCTACACCAACAAAATCTACGTCGGCTCCTACCGGGCCTCGGGCGTGGCCGACATGACCTTCGCCACCGAGTCCCATACCGACGTCATAGCCCACAAGCTGGGCATGGACCCCATGGAGTTCCGGATCAAGAATGCCCTCAGCGAGGGAGACATGGCTGTCAACGGCTCGGCTATCCCAAAGAACGGTCTCATGGAGACGATGCTGGCCCTCAAAGAAAAGATGGGCCTGCCCAAGAAGCTCGAAGAAGGCCGGGGCGTTGGTATTTCGGTGGGCGAATGGCGTAGCGGCAGCGGGCCGTCCACCGCGGCGATCAGCGTCAACGAAGATGGCACGATCAGCCTGCTCACGGGTTCGGTGGACATCTCCGGCAGCGACACATCGCTGGCCCAGATCGCCGCTGAGGCTTTGGGACTGCGGCTGGACCAGGTGGTGGTGGCCGCCCGAAACACTGACATGGCCCCCTTCACAGGACCCAGCGGCGGCAGCCGTATCGTTTACAGCCAGGGCCGGGCAGTGCAGAACGCCGCCGAAGACGCCAAGGCCAAGCTGCTTGAGCTGGCCGCCGACCGGCTGGGGGTTCCGGCCGACGCGCTGGAATGTGCCGGCGGAGCGGTCTACGTGCAGGACAACCCGCCCCAGTCCATGAACCTGGGACAGCTGGCGCGCATGAGCCTGAGTTCCCGGGGCGGGCCAATCATCGGCACCGCTTCCCTATCCAGCCTGCCCTACGCTCCGGTGTTCAATGCTCAGGGCGCGGAGGTCATAGTTGACCAGGAGACCGGCCAGGTGCGAGTGACACGGTTCGTCCAGGCCCAGGACATTGGCAAGGCCATCAACCCCATGGGAGTGGAAGGCCAACTTGAAGGCGGCGCTGTGCAGGGCATCGGCCGGGCGCTCAGCGAAGAGATACTCATCGACAAAGAGACCGGTAAGGTCAGGAACCCGTCTTTGGCCACCTACCTGATGCCGCTGTCGGTCGACGTGCCCGAGATCGAGAATATCTTGGTCGAAGTCCCCAGTGCCGACGGGCCCTTCGGAGCCAGGGCTGTTGCCGAATCGCCAGGGTTCGGACCTCCGGCAGCCATCGCGAACGCCATCTACGACGCCGTGGGAGTGCGCATCAAGACCTTGCCTCTGTCGGCGGAAAGAGTCCTGGCCGCCATCCAAGGCCGAACCGAAGACGAGTACACAGTAGACGCCGACGAACTGCGAAAAGCAGAGGCAACTTAACCCAAAAGCTGACCGCTAAAAACAGATACAGGTAACCGTGTTCGTTATGCCTTTGATGGGACGGATCTTGTGCCGCAGAATGGCCGTGATGTCTTCCTGGGTGTCCGCCTCTAGGTCCACCACGAAATCGTAGGGGCCCAGCACCTCGTGTATCACTGCGCCGGTAATGGCCTCCAATTTCTTGATGACATCTTCCGTATGCGTGGGGTCGGCGTTCACCAGGATATAAGCATTGGCCGCCATGGCGTGACCTCCCTTATTCGGCACCCTTGGGTCATGTCCTTATTATCCCAGGAATTCCCCGATTGCATCAGGGTTTAGCGACCGTGACCGGGACCGAGTGAATCGAGTTGACCTCGTAGCCCCTGAAGTTCCACGTGGCCAACATGGGCTGCACGTTGCCCGCGCTGTCAGTGGCCCTTGAGCGGATCAGGGCGTGGCCGAGGCTGGTTGCCTCCCATTCATACTCGAAGTGCTGCCAGGAGTAGCCGCCGTTGGGTTCTTCCAGATTGGCGGTATGCCAGGTGCGGTCGTCGTCGGTGCTGACCTCCACTTTGGCGATGTGGCCGGCGCCGGACCATGCCACGCCGGCCACCTTGTGTTTGCCTGGGGCCACGATGTCCCCTTTATTAGGAGTACTGATCAAAGACTTTACCTTCAGCTTGGTGACTCGCCGGGCCTTGGCGTCGCCGTTGCCGTTGGTGGCCGGGTAGATCCAGTAGTCCATCTCGTGGAACCCGCCGTTGGGGCGGTCCATGACGACCATCTTGGTTAACCATTTGACCGAGGTCATGCCGTACCAGCCGGGCACCAACAGCCTGACGGGGAAGCCATGGTCCTTGGGCAAGGTCTCCCCGTTCATCTCGTAGGCCAAGACCGAGTCTGGGTTTAGGAGTTTTTCCACCGGCACACTGATCTCATAGACCAGCGTGCCCTCGGCATGGGCCTCTTTGCCGGAGTCAGCGCCCACGAACAGGACATCGGTGGCCGCGCTCTTCAGTCCCGCCTGTTCCAACACTGTCTTGACCGAAACGCCCTTCCACGTGGACACGCTGAGGCCGCCGTTGTCCCACTGCACGCCTTCGGCTGGTGGCTGCATGGTGGAGCGGCTGTTTCCGGCACATTCCATGAGGCTGGTCACCTCATGGATGGGCATCTTCAGGAGGTCTTCGTAGGAGATGTACAGGGCGTTATCCACCTCGCCGGTCACGGGCAGTGACCAACCTGACAAGGGCACATTAGGCGCGGCGAAATGGCTGCGGATGAAGTGGCCCTCCGTGGCCGAGACTTGCAGGTCCATGTCGGGCAGGAAGACGCCTGCGCAGATGGGGTCGGGTGAAAGCACATTCAAGTCGGCGTACGAGTTCGATGCTGGGTCCGGCATTTCAATCTCCTTATCCGTGGCCCAGTGGACTGCTGCCAACTGGCCGAAATATAGCTTGTTTAATTTCATATCACCCGCCCGGCACCGGAGGGTAGTGCCGAATGGACATGCCGTTAGACCCTTAACCAACCGACCCCGAACTTGTCTGGACCGTGGGATGTGATTATGCTATCGGCAATACTTTGACCGAGCGGTCTAAACAAGAAACAACTGAGAGGTGGCCATGGTCAACATCATTTCCGCCCAAGACTTAAACGAGCTTATGCAGGGCGAGTCCAAATTTGCTCTGATCGATGTTCGGGAGGCCGGCGAATACAACAGCTCCCACATCGCCGATTCCAGCCTGATACCCCGCAAGGAACTGGAATTCCGCATGGGGGCCTCAGCGCCGGTGAAGGGTGAGAAGATAATCGTCTGTGATGACGACGGCCGCCGGGCGACCTTGGCCGCCAGCACCCTAGAACAGATGGGGTTCAACAACGTGCTGGTCCTGGACCGGGGCATCAACCAGTGGTCCACGGAGGGCTATCCCACCGAGTGGGGCAGTAACGTGATTAGCAAGGACTTCGGGGAGAGGATGGAGGTCGAGCACCGCGTCCCCGAGATCGAGGCCACCGAACTCCACGAACGCATCGAACGGGGCGACAAGCTGGTCATCTTAGACACCAGAACTCCGGAAGAATACCAGCGGTTCTGCATCCCTGGCGGACGCAGCGTGCCGGGCGGGGAACTGGCCCTGCGGGTCACCGATATAACCAAGGACCTGGACAAGGACACCACCATCATCGTCAACTGCGCCGGCCGGACGAGGAGCGTCATAGGGACGAGGGTGCTGCAGCGCATGGGCCTGACCAACATCTTCGGCTTGAAGAACGGGACGTCGGGCTGGTTGTTGGCTGGTTACGAGCTGGAGACTGGCGGCGACCGCTTGGAGCTGCCTAAACTTTCACCCGAGGGCCTGGCTGCCGCGGAAGCCTATGCTGCCCGGTTGGCCGAAGAGGACGGCGTGCGTTACCTGGACGTGGACACCGTGCAGAAGATGTTGGACAAGCGCGACCAAACGACTAGTTATTTTGTGGACGTGCGCACAAACGAAGAATATACAGCGGGTCATATCCCCGGCTTCCGCTGGTTCCCTGGCGGACAGGTGGTCCAGCGGTCCGACGATGTGTTGGTGGTCAAAAACTGCCCGGTCGTCTTCGCTTGTGACGGCCACGCCCGCGCTACGTTCATCGCTTCGTGGTACCGCCAGTTTGGTTTTGAAGAGGTCTACGCTGTCGATGGCGGCGCCACCGCCTGGGCCGCCAGCGGCCGCCAGCTGGAGACCGGCTCCGGAAATTCGTCGGTCAGCGGTCTGGAAGAAGCCCGCGCCCAAGTCAAGCTTGTTTCGCCTCAGGAGCTGGAGGCGGACAAACCGGCGTACATAATCTTCGTTGAGACCAGCGCCGACTTCTCTAGCGGCCATGTGACCGGCGCCCGGTGGGTCCCTCGAGGCTCCCTAGAGCTTGAGGTGGCGGGCATCGCGCCGGACAAGACGGCATCCATCTCGGTCACTTGCAACAACGGCGAGAACGCCGCCCTGGCCGGGGCCACGCTCAAAGCGATGGGGTATGGAAACGTGTCCGTCCTGGATGGCGGCATGACCGCTTGGCGCAAGGCTGGGTTGGGTGTGGAACAGGGCCTCTCCGGCGTGATGCGCTCCCCGGTCGATGTGGTCGTCTCCGGCCCGGAACGCAACTTCGCCGACATGATGAACTACCTCCGCTGGGAGACCGCCCTCGGCGAGAAATACGCCTCGGACTAAGGATTTTGCTGAATGACAGGGATATTGGCTGAGTGGGTTCCGGCTTTCGCCGGAGCGACGGAGAAAAGATCCCCTCCTCCGTCGCAACGGGAGAGGGCTAGGATGAGGGCGTCCGCTATTAACAAGCCAACCATCAGCCGCCCGACGCGGCCCATTGTCATCCCTGCGAAAGCAGGAATCCACGGCGTTCCCACACATGCAGCTTGTCTGACTCCGTTTACATGGATTCCGGCTTTCGCAGGAATGACGGAGTAGGCGGCTAGTCCGCAGCCGCCGGGGCCACTCCTGGCAGCCGCCGGTCTTTGATGGAGAAGACGGCCATTGTGGCCAGTAGCAGTAGCGCTATGTTGCTCCAGATGGCGAGGGCGTAGGTGCCCTGGGAATCATAGAGCAGCCCTCCGAGGTAGGCGCCAAAGCCGGAGCCCAGGGGCATCACGGCGAACATGGTCCCGTAGATTGTCCCCAACTGGGATAGGCCAAAGCGGTCGGAGGCGTAGGCGGCGGTGATAGAAACCACCGCGTTCCAAGAGAACCCCACCATAAGTATCCCCGCCAGCAATGCGGAAATGCCGAGGGATGGAATGTTGAATAGGGGGATTCCCATAGACAGCAACACCAGGACGAACCCCGACGCCCGTAGGTGATAAGACAAACTCAGCAGCCTTCGGCGTCCGTGATCGTCTGAAAGGTGCCCCAGCAGCAACGCCCCGATGATTGCCGAAGCTCCGATGAGGCTGAAAGCCCCCGCCGCCACCATCTTGTGGTAGCCCAAGTCCTGGACGTAGGTGACGAAGTGAGCGTTCACGAAGCTCATGGAGTAACCTCAAACGAAGTACCCCATGGTTAACCTGACGAACAATGACGTTCGTAAAGCTTCCCGGAAGGTAGCGTCCCGGCCCAACAGTTTCTCTGCTTCGGAACGGGCGGAACTTGAGGCCTGACCGCCCTCTGACGCACCGTATGGTTCCAGTCCCATATCCTGCGGCCGGTTTCTGATTAGCAGATACCCGGCGGGCAACACCACCAGCAGTAGCAGCAGGGCCAGGAACCAATAGGCTTCTTTCCAGTCGAAAAGAACCAGAAAGAGGGAAGCTGCAGGCACCAGGATCAACGCACCGAGCGAACCGGCGCCGCTGACCAACCCTAAAGTCAGGCCCCTTCTGGTATGGAACCAGCCGCTGACGATCTTGGTCAAGATGGGGCCTGTGCCCAACGTGATCCCGATGCTCATGATGGCGAACAAGGCGTAGAGTTGGGCCAGGCTGTTGATGAAAGGTATAAGCAGCAAGATGACGCCCATGACGGTCACGCCGGAGAGCACGGCGGTCTTGGCACTGTACCGGTCGGCCAGATAGCCGGCCACCGGCCGCAACAGTCCTGCAATCATGAAGGTCAGGGCGAAGGCCAGGGACAGCGAACCCCGGCTCCAACCGAACTCCTCGGTCATCGGCTTCAGGAATATGCCGAACGAGAACTGGCCGCCGGCAACCCCGAAAGACACCAACACGCAGCCAGCCACCACCAACCAGCCGAAGTAGGTATTTCGGAAAAACAATCTCATACCCGGCGCCTAGCTCGGCTCCACCAGCGGGCTGGCGAACGAGACGGGGGACGGTTGAAAGAGCCAGACCTCGGCCTGCGAAGGGAGGGTTTGGGGCGAGAACTGGGCGCTGTGGCCGTCCAGCCGCTTGACCCTGGACCGGGTGGCCAGCCAGCCCTCCGGCGGTTCCAAGCCGGTGTCGTCGGCCATAAGCCCCGGTATCTGGTAGTGCATGGGAACCACGACCTTTGGTTCCAGTCGTTGCACCAGCGAGTCCACCTCTTCGTAGTTCAGAAGATGGTTGGAGTCGTCAACGGTCACCAGCAGCACGTCGACCTCGCCAATGGCCCGGGCCACGTCGTCCGGCCAGTCGGCCCGGTTGTCGCCCAGGTGCAGGAAGTTGACCCCGCCGGTCTCCAGACGGAACATTACATTGGGGAAATTACGGAGCCGCGATGCCCCAGCATGCAGGTCCAACACGCCCCGGATCTTCATATCGGCATAGGCGAAATCCCCCGGCATACGGATCAATGAGGCGCCCTCCGGGAGGCGTTCGGCGGCGTCATGGTCGAAATGGGCATGGGTGATTAGGCCCAGGTCGCACCCGACATCAGGAAACAGCCTCTTGAACCAATAGCGCTCGGCGATGTTGCGGTACGGGTCGGCCAAGACCCGCAGTCCTGCTTCCGTCTGCCACTGGAAAGCGCAGTGGCCGAAGTAGGAAAGGGTCAACGGGCCGCCGGCATCGGTGGGCATGCAATCGCTCCTGTGGCTTGAGGTCCAGAACCATTGTCATTTTACCTGAACGATCGCCTTTCTACCTAGGCAGTCATCACTCCAACGGAGGGATTGATATTCCACCATTGATTTTTCGGGATCTTTCTGGAATGGCGATTGTTAAATATGGTTAGATATTTGTAATTGCATCTTAAGTTATTGGAGATTATTCATACGGCCTAGGCGCGATGATCACTTACCCGAAAACGGAGGGTACAAACAAAAAGAATTCCGGAGTTGCTGTTGGCCAACCTCTCTAAAAAACGGGCGGTGCGGCAGACGGAACTGTGCACGGAAGCCGGACAGCGGGTTAGGGTGGTGTATTCCGGCCGTTCCGGGGTCACCGCCGGGCCGGATTTCCGGGACGCGCTGTTAGAAGTGGAGGGCATAGGGTTGGTCCGGCGCGACGTGGAACTCCACATAAAACAGTCAGACTGGAATTCTCACGGCCACGGGGCAGACCCCAATCACAACGGCGTGGTGGTCCACGGGGCATTGGAGGTTACTTCATCCGAGACCCGGCTACACAGTGGGACTCTTGCTACCGTGATGGACCTTCAGTTCCTGCTGACGGAGGTTTCGGAACAGGGGCCCAAGCTCGACCTCCGGCAGGTGTTGTCCCGTAAAGGTTTTTCATGACCGCAGATTTGGGACGAAGCGGAGAAGGCCCTCGATAGGACTGGCAGCATCAGGTTTGGGTCCAAGGCTCGTTGGCTTTTGACGTACATGCAGTCGGATGGGCCGGACTAGGCTTTGTACCAGGCCCTGATGGAGGGGTTGGGTTACAGCGGCAACCGGCGCCCCTTCATTCAGTTGGCGTCTTTGGCGCCCTTCCATGCAGTGACCGAGGCGGCACGGGAGCTTCCGGCAGGAGACCGGGTTTCGACCATCGGAGGTGGCTGCCCGCTTGCTCTGGTTTGGACAGGCCAAGCGGGCCTAGGCCCAAAGGGGTAGCCCCGGCCATGGACCGGCGAGAGTGGCATCTTTTTCGGGTCCGGCCGTCGAACCATCCGCTGCGCCGGATCTTGGGCGCCGCCATGTTGCTGGACCGGCCCGGCGTATGTTGGGCGTTGAAAGGCCATCGACCTGGCCGTGAATGCGGTGTTGCCCTTCATGCACTCTTGGGAAGAGGCCGTACTTCACAACGGGGACCCAGGAGTCCCAGAAGCCCTCTATGCCAGATACTCGCTGCTGGGCGATAACGAGGTCACCCGGGAGATGACGGACCAACTGCTTCCGGTTGGTTGGCATGGGGCGGTGAGTAACACCAGGTGGCATCAGGGTTTGCTCCACCTTTCAGGGGTTCTGAAGGGGTCTCACCGCTGGAGACGGCTCATGCCGGGCAGGTGTTTCGACGGTGCTCACTGCGAACGGTTGAACCCACCAAGCTCGCTCGACCCCGATCCAACGCCGAAGGCCCTAAACGGTTGTACCGACGGCTAGCGGGTTTTTGATTCCAGGGGGACTGCCAGGGAGGCGCGAGGGGTGTCGCCCAGGCTGCGGGCGATGTGCCCATGCCCTTCCAAGTCCTCGGCCACCAGGATGTCTCCCGGTTCCATCTGGCACTTGGTCCCGTCGGCGCACTCGAATTCGGCCGTGCCTGAAAGATTGACCACGTACTGTAGCCGGGGGGCGTTGTGGTAGTCGGAGAATGACGGGGACGGGCGGAGGCCCAGGGTGACGTCGCCGGAACCTACCTTGTTCACTATGTTAACCATCTCTTCGGCGGTGACATCCTCGAAATGGGACTCGCCGTCGTCTCCGGAATAAACTCGAACAATTTTCATTTTGTACCTGCTCTAAAAATTTATTGAATGTCGTGCTTGGGATCGTTATTGACCGCTATCAAAATCCGAAGGCCTAGACCGATTGTACCAACGGCCGGTTAGGCTTCCGACAGGGGTATTGCCAGGATAAAGCGCTGGCCTTCGCCTAGGCCCCGGGCTATATGGCCGTGGCCCGTCAGGTCCTCGGCCACCAGGATATCTCCGGGCCCCAGTTGGCACTTGGATCCGTCGGCGGTCTCGTACTCACCGGTGCCCAGCAGGTGCAGCACGTACTGCCGTCGGGGCGCCGTGTGGTAATCGGAGAAAGACGGTGACTGGCGTTCGTTCAGTTGGATGTCTCCCTCGCCCACACGGCCGGCGATTCTGGCCATCTCTTCAGGGGCGACATCCTCGAAATGGGACTCGCCGTCATCCCCGGAAAATACTCGGACTATCTTCATCTGAAAACCTACTCTAGAACTTTATTGATGTTATGCCTGAAATTGTGGTCGATTACAACCAAACGCCGAAGGCACTAATCCGGTTGTACCGGTTAGTCGGCCAAGGGCACCGTGCAAGTGATGCCCGGGCCTCCACCGACGGTCTTGGTGGTGTGGCCTTTGCCGGTGGTGTCCTCGACCAGCCGGGCATCGCCAGGGCCAAAGGTATGGGTTGAGCCGTCGCCCAGCCCGATTTCTATCCCGCCGGATATGCAGATCACGTACTGGCGGCGGGGGGCCGGGTGCCAGTCGATAAACCTGCCGGCCTCATGTTCGGTGAAGGTGATGTGCGTGGTCTTGACCGCTTGGGCCAACTCGGGGTGGGAGGCCAAGCTGGTCTCCTCGATGTGGGTCTGTCCGTCGTCGCCGGTGTACATTCGGTAGATGCCCATGGTTGTTCTCCCTAGCCGGCAGAGCCGGGTTTATTTGATGCAGACGTGGCGTACCGCGCCGTGCCTGGCTTCGGCCAACACTTTAATACCTGGCGGCGGTTTGGGCAATATCTAAGCTGGCAGTGAGACCGGTGAATTCAGGAATACAGGCGCATACAGCCAGCCTTCCAGGCAGGCTGTGGCTAGTTCGTTCTCATCTGAGCTGGGGGTCCCTCCGCGTTTGGTGGCATCGCCGGGCCCATTTTGAGGCTGCCGGAACACGGCCGGATCTTTGGACCAGAGACAGGCGGCAACAGCGGCAACCACTGAGTCCAGGCAATCGTCGTTGCCCACGCAGTGGTCACGGAACTGGGCCAGGTTGGGAATCGTTACTCCGGAACGGCTTTCCAGGCCGTCCAGTATCTGCCTTCGCAGGTCGACGGCGTGCTGCCCTTTCTTGTACCCCTTGAAGGGCAGGCCGAAAGCCCGGAGCGCCGCGCCGGGCATGGACTCTAGTAGCAGTGGCCCGGTGCGTCCTTGGTCTGGCAGATGCGGCAGCTGGCAACCGGCTCGCCACAGGCCGTCCAGCATCTGCATGCCCCGGAATGTCATGGGCACCATGTTGGGGTTGGTCTTGTGGAGGCATGAGTAGCACTCCGGGAAATAGAGGTCTCCTCGGCGTAATGGCTCGCCGTTTTCGGCCACGAAACTGTCCCGCAGCGCCATGAAATCAGCAAACTCCATGGCCGCGGCCGCTTCCCAAAGCTCGGGCATGGCCTCAGAGCCGGGCAGCCATTGTCCAGCGAAATCTGCCGGGACGGAGAATGGAAAGTCGAGGGCGGCCACAGTCGTGCCGGGCGTCGACGCCAGCAGCGCGGCTAACTGGGCGCGGGGCGTGGATTCGCAGGACATCAGTTCGATCGTGCTGCCGCTCAGGACTCCCCGGGTCACCCAGGTGTTCTTATCGGCTTGCGCGCCGCTGTAGTCCACTCCTAGAATTACGGTCTCGCCGGCCATTTGCGCTCCGGGGTTTATGTTAGAATGGGCCCGAATTTCCGCCACCAGTCCACGCCTGATCGTGAGCAGGACTGGGCGGTAACTCTGTTACTAGAAAGGGTGCATCATGGACTTTACCACGAGAAGAGAAAGATACCGGGGCATACTGGCCGGCGACAAGTGCGTCTACCCCGGATCGGTGTTCGACCCCATCTCAGCGCGCATCGCCGAGGACCTTGGATTCGAGGTCGGCATGTTCGCCGGATCCATCGCGTCGGGGACCGTGCTGGGAGCGCCGGACCTGATCGTATTGACACTCACTGAGTTCGCCCAGCAGATCCACCGGATCTGCCGCGCCGGCGACCTGAGCCTGATGGTGGACGCCGACCATGGCTACGGCAACGCCCTGAACGTCATGCGGACGGTAGAGGAGCTGGAGACCAGTGGGGTTTCGGCTCTGACCATCGAGGACACCGTTCTGCCCCGGACCTTTGGCGGCGGTGCGGATGCGGTTTTGCCCATCGAAGAGGGCGTGGGCAAGATGAAGGCGGCTTTGGCGGCCAGGCGAGACCCCAACATGGTTGTTGCCGGACGCACTAGTTCGCTTCGGATAACCGACCTGGCCGACACTATCAAACGGGTCAAGGCCTACGAGAAGGCCGGTGTGGACGCCGTATTCCTGGCCGGTGCGTCCACCAAGGCTGAGGTGGAAGCCGTGAGCTCGGAGATGAATATACCGCTGCTCTTGGGCGGCACAACCGGCGAGCTGGCCGACAAAGATTATCTGGGCTCGGTTGGAGTGAGGGTCGCGCTACAGGGACACCTGCCCTTCGCGGCCGCCATCAAGGCGACCCATGACACGCTGAAGGCCCTTCGCGACGGCGTGGCGCCCGCCGACCTGACACCCCAACTGGCCACCACGGCGCAGATCGATCAGTTCACCCGCAAGGCCGACTACGCCAAGTGGACGACGGACTTTCTTAGCTAACGGCGCTAACGGCCACTAGCTCAAAATAGAAAGACCGGCCCGGTTTCAATCCGGGCCGGTCTTTTTCTAGGGCTTATTCGGTCAGGGCGATCAGCCGCTCGGCGTTCTTGTAAGCCAGGTCGGCTTGGAGCGATGGATCGAACCAGTCGATGAAGGCCCTCCCGAATTCGGCCAATATATGGCCGACCTCTTCGTCATAACCCCAGACCATATCCCCCCGGTCTGTAACCGGTCTGGGTGCGCCTCGATCATGGGTCTGAACAGGTCGTCTGCCTCATCCAACAGCCGGTCCCATTCGGACCTCATATCGGACAGGAAAGCCGCCTTCTCACCGAACCTGAATGTCTCCGGCATGTCACCTGAGATGCCAAAATTGTCATTGAAGGTGAAATAAACCTTGGGATTGCGGTCCATCATGCCCTGAACGTTTGACCGAACAAATTCGCCGTGAATCATGAAAGTCACCTTAGGGAACCGTTGCAGGGCGACCTCCATGTTCTCCTGGTGATCTGTCCCCGTGTGGAAATAGACAAATAGGTCTCTGTGATTCCTGACCGCCTCGAAATCACCGGTGTAGATCTCAGAGCCCGGCTTGGGGTTGATGGACTCGGTCGGCGAGTCTCCCACTTCTCCGAATCCTGCAAACAAACTGGGGCGGACGCCCAGCATGCGTCTAGAATAGGCCTCTCAAGGGTGGTCATCTCGTTGCGGGATGCCTGGATGAACGGAACGAAAAGGTCTGGGTATTCCTGGATAGCCTTGTAAGCAGCTTCACCGGCGGCGTATTGTGCGGTACACTATCTCCTCTGACCGTCCTGATTCGTGCCTGGGATAATGTCAGGCAGATTTATGACCGGCCTGGCTAAACATCTACCGTTAGGAGTAACGCCGTGAAGATCGCCTTGAATCACCTTCATTTCCGCAGCGGGGATCCCGACGCAGCCGCCAAGTGGTATTGCGACAATTTCGGCGCTGCCATCACCTCGGAGCGCCCTCTTTCCACCACCAAGTCCATCCAGCTCGAGCTGAACGGCGAGCACATGATGACCATTTCCGGTCAGGCTGAGGGCGAAGACCCCATCGCCGGGACCACCGAGCCCCGATTTGGGCTGGACCACTTTGGGTTCGAGACCGACGACCTGATGCAACTGTCGGAACGGTTGAAGAAGAACAACGTGAAGTTCAACTGCGAGCCTTGGACCATGCCCTCAGGCTCCATGGTGGCGTTCGTGGTGGCCCCCGACGAAGTGTCGGTGGAATTGATCCAGCGCCCCGCTTGGTAGGTAGGCGACCGATCGTGGTTGGAAACCTGGCTGATCAGTCCGGCGAGATTCCCTCAAAGATGTCATCTGGGACCGTCTCTCCGGAACCCACATCCGGACGGGCCCGGATGTAATATTCCCGGCCCATGACCCACGCAGCAACTTCTCTGGGCACCCGGTGGTAAGGCCAGGACGGCGCCACCTGCGTCCGGTGACAGATGATACAGGCCATCTTGGTCTCAAGGTGGTCCGACACGTCCAACTCCAGGTGAATGTCTTCGGGCGGATTCCCATGGGTCAGTTGCTCTGATGTGGGCAGGGGAAAATCCTCCCCGGCCGCCCGCAGTTTGTTGGCCCATTCCAGCCTGAAACCCTGAGGACGCGCGCTGTAGAACAACCGCTGGGGCGTGTAGGGCTTCAACCCATCGGCTAGCTGCTCCGGGAAAGCGTCTGGGTTCGAGGCCAGGTCAAAGGCCTTGGTGGCGTGCTTGCACACGGCGATATGGTCCGGGTGACCATAGAGCCCGCCTGGCTCAAAGGTTAGCACCACCTGGGGCTGGAACTCCCGGATTTCCCGAACGAACCGCTCCACAATCACATCATCAGGGGCGTTGATGTAGGCCCGCGGATGGTTGTTGGCTTCCCAGCCAGCCATGCCTGAGTCCCGGTACTCCAGCAGGGCGTTACTCTCCAGACCCAGGGCCCTCACGGCGCAGGAAAGTTCTATGCGCCTTATCTCTCCCAGCGTCTCTTCGGTGGCGGAGCCTTCCTGCCGTATCTCGCCCTCTTCGCCCAAGGTCGTGGTCACCAAGCGCACCCGCCGGCCCTCCGCCACGTTAAGCGCCAACAATCCCCCCACGGGGAAAGCCTCGTCATCAGGGTGAGCAAAGCAAGCCAAAAGCCGAAGTCCAGACATATTTAATCCTAGTTTCCTATGACCATGTTTGAATATTCAGAGTGGTCCGCAAAGGTCAGGCCCAGTAAACCCGGCTGCGCTAGTACCGTCAGAAGGCGGCGGCTAGGCCGTCTCCCCTGGGGTCGGCTGCGCCCATCAGCACCTGCCGGTCGCGGTCGATCACGATCAACTGGACCTTGCCGTCATATACGCCTGCATTGCGGCGGACGACCTTGTGGCCCATTTTCTCGAGGCCCTTCACCGTTGCGTCCGGCATCTCCGGTTCCACGCGGAGTTCCATCTCCGTGGCGATGGTCGCTGGGTCTGAGCCGGGGCAGCTCCACCAACGGGGAGCGTCCACCGCTTCCTGGGGTCCCATGCCAAAGTCCAAGAGATTGGTGATGATCTGGGCTCCTGATTGTGGTTGGAAATCGCCGCCCGGGGTGCCGCCTACGATGTGGGCCTTGCCGTCTCTCAGAGTCAGGTAGCAGTTCAGAGTGTGCATCGTGCGCTTGTTGGGGGCGAACTCGTTGGGATGGCCTGGTATCAGGCTGAATCCGCGTCCGGCCCGATTGTTGAAAAGTATGCCAGTGCCACCAGCCATGAACCGCGAGCCGAAACCATGGGAAAGGCTGTGGACCCAGGAAACAGCGTTGCCGGCGCCGTCAGCCACGCAGAAATAGGTGGTGTTGCCGTCGGTGCGGGCTGATTCCAGGCCTGGGGACTCGCCGCCCACTCGGTCAAAGCTGATCTCGCTGCGCCGCCGGTCGGCGTATTTCTTGCTAATCACCTCATCCAGGGGCCACTCGACGACTCTGGGGTCTCCGGCCAGTCGGTTGCGGTCGCCGTAGGCGATCTTCTTGGCCTCGACCATCAAGTGGATGGCCTCTGGATCGTCCGAACTCAGACGGGACAACTCGAAACCCTCGATCAGGTTCAGCATCTCCAGATGGATGAAGCCCTGGGACGGTGGCCGGGTCTGGTAGATTGTTTCGCCGCGGTAGGTCGTGCCGATGGGGTCATGCACATCAACTTCATGGTCGGCGAAATCTTCGGCCGTGAACAGCCCTCCGGCGTCGTTCAGGGCCTTCAGTATCTTCCGAGAGAGTTCACCCTTGTAGAACTCGTCGGCGCCGCCCACGGCGATGCGCCGCAGCGACTCGGCCAAGTCCTTGTTGACCAGCAAGTCCCCTTCCCCTGGAGTCCGTCCGCCGGCAAGCAGGACCTCTGCCGTGGAAGGGAAGGCGGCCAGCCGGTCGGCGGTGCTGGCGAAATTCTCGGCGATCTTGGGAGGGATGGCGAAGCCGTCCTCAGCATAACCGATGGCGGTGTCCAGCAGCTGGTCGAAGGGCTTGCTGCAAAAACGCCGGTGCACCTCTTCCCAAGCGGCAACCTCGCCTGGAACGCCTACTGAATGAGGCCCTTCCAGGGGCATCATGGTCAGGCCTTGTTTGCGGTAGTAATCTGCGCTGGCGCCGGAACCAGGGACCCCGCTGCTGCTGATGCTGGTCACTTGGCTGTTGGCGGCCTCGTAGAGCAGGATGAATGAGTCCCCACCGACGCCGCACATGGGCACCATGGTGACGGTCTCGGTTGCGGCCACGGCTAGCGCCGCGTCGAAAGCGTTACCTCCTTCTTGCAGCACCTTTAGGCCGGCGGCGGCGGACAAGGGCGAGTTGGTGCAGACCATTCCGTTCCTGCCGTAGACAACCTGTCGTGAAAGTCTTCCTGTGCTCATCTTAAATACTTTCCCATTGGCCGAGAATTACTCTTGACTCCGATCACTTGATGCCTGGAAGTGTACGTTTGGCATCAACGCCCAGTCAATGGCGGTCGGGGTAAATCAGTGCCGTGGCTTCCGGAGTTCAGTCCGAATCTCGTCTTAAATAGGGGCCGTTTGGCCGTTTGACAGCCTATGAGAGGGCATCTAAAATTCTGATCGCGGCGCGCTCACTATTCTGAGAGAATTTGCGTCGAATCGGGAGGCCGGAATGGCTGAATTGTTAGGCTTGGGTTGTTCTCATGGACCGATCATCCTCACTCCCCCGGAGGTCTGGCATAAGAGCCGGGAGCGCATATTCGGTCGGAATCCGAATTTCCAAGCGCCGCCCCAATTGATAGAAGAACTTGGGTATGACAATGGCCTGACCCAAGACCGGCTGGACCAACAGAAAGTGGTCGAGGCCTTCCAGGTGATGCGGGATCGGCTTCACGAGTGGAAGCCCGACGTCTTGATGGTCATCGGCGACGACCAGGCCGAGAACTTCCAGCAGGACAACCTTCCGCCGTTCTGCCTCTACACCGGTAGCGAGGTGGACGGTTTTCCCTTCCGGAATATGGGCGGGAGCAATAACAGTTGGGGCGCCGCCGCTGAGACTAAATTCACTTTCCAGTGTCCTCAGGACTTCTCCAAGGGTATGCGTAACTTCCTGATCCGGGATGGGATAGACATGGCTACTTCCAGCGCCTTGAAGGGCTGGGACTGGGGCCTGGCCCACGCCATCATCAATCCGCTGGTCTATCTGGACCCGGAGGGCGAGTTTCCACTGCTACCGCTCTTCGTAAACTGCTACGGAGAAGAGGCGGGCATTGACTACCCGCCCCGGCCTACGGCAAAGCGCTGCTATGAAGTCGGGCAGTCAATACGCCGGTTCTTGGATACCCGGACTGAGCGGATCGCCGTGGTGGCGTCTTCGAGCTGGTCGCACAGCTTCCTGGCCCATAAATTCGGATGCTCCGCCATCGACTTGGAAACGGACAGGCGCTATTTGGAGTTGGTCCGTCAGGGCCAGGGCAGCCAGTTGGCCACCCTCACACCCGAGGAACTACAGGACTCGGGAGACCATGAGATATTGAATTGGATCATCGCCCTGGGAATACTGGGCGACGTTCCGGCAGAGATAGTTGACGTGCGGGAATCGCACACCCAGTTGGCCTTTCGGGTGGCGGCCCTCTGGGAATAGTCGAGGCTTCAAATCAGACTTAGCTGGCCCGGCCCCGCCTAGAGGCCGCTCCGGACCAATCAACCTCAGGAGGAATGATGCATTACGGCCTTATCTTGGAAGGCGATTATCGCTATGGCCATTCTCAGGAAGAGGCCTTCGACGAGACTATGGACATGGCGAATGCCGCCGAGAACGGCGATCTGGATGGTGTTTGGCTGGCCGAGCGCCACTTCGCCGCTCCCCGCGCTCCTTTGGATGCCATGGGGGCCGGAATCCCGTCGATCGTCTCCGTGCCTCTGATATTGTCATCGGCCATCGTTGCCCGGACCGAACGCCTCCGGGTTGGGGTGGCGGTGAACGTGCTACCGCTGAACCATCCTATACGCATGGCCGAAGAGGTCGCCACGGTGGACCAGATCAGCCACGGCCGTGTGGACTTCGGCGTTGGCCGCAGCGGGTTTGCCAGGTCCTATGAAGGCTATGACATCCCTTATGGCGAGAGTCGGCAGCGGTTCCAAGAATGCCTCGAAATTATCCTGGCGGCCTGGACCAACGAGCGTTTCTCCTACGAGGGCAAGTACTACAAATTCGACGACGTATGCGTCCTTCCCAAGCCCTATCAGCAACCCTATCCGCCCCTTAGGATTGCCGCCACAACCCAGGAGACTTTCCCCCAGGTGGGGGCCATGGGATACCCCATCTTCGTGGGTTTACGCGGTCTGGACCGGCCAGACCTGGTCAAACTCCTAGACGAGTACCGCAGGGCCTGGAAGGATGCCGGCCATGCCGGAAATGGCGACGTCTACATTCGCATCCCGGTGTTTGTGGGCAAGTCTCAGCAAGAGGCCTACGAGGTAGCCGAAGAGAGCACAATGCGGTCGTACCGGCGGTTGGCCCAGAACTTCACTCAGTCAGCCGCATCGGCAGGGACCGTCGCCTCCGAAGAGCGGGTGGCCCGCGGCGAGCGTCTGTCCACCGTGACCTACGAAGAGTTGATCCGTGACCGGTTGGCCTACGGAAGTCCCGATGACGTGGCCAGACTGCTGAAAGAGATCACCGGTGAGATGGGGCTCTCAGGCATCGTGGCCGAGACCAATGTCGGCGGCTTGATACCCCGTGAGAAGGTGGCTGAGTCCATCAACCTCTTCTGTAAAGAGGTCGTGTCGGCGCTGCGCTGATTTATACGTTTAACCTCGGCAGCACGTAGTCATTTATCGCCACGGCCAGCCCGTCCTCTCCAACCGAGGGTGCCACGAAATCGGCCGCCGCCCTGACCTCGGTTGGCGCGTTGCCCATGGCGATACTGAACCCACAGATCTCCAGCATGGGCAGGTCATTGTAGCTGTCACCCACGGCCACCATGTTGGCCGGCCCCACGCCGAGCGTATCGCCCACTCGCGAGATTCCCGAGGCTTTGTCCACGCCAGCCAACGTGAAGTCGATGGCCCAGAGACCGTTGTAGGGCAGCACCGCCTTGATCACATACATGTCCTTGTTGCCGCTGAACTCTTTGGCGAGGGCGTCGGCGGCGGCCTCATCCATGTCCAGAGCCGACACGCGGATTAGGTCCCAGCCGGGAACGTCGTCAAAAGTGCTGGCGGTGCCGTCTGCGTGGGTGGCGACGAATGTTGCGCCAATCTCCCTGAGTCTGGTGACAACCAATTCGGCATTGGCCGGCCCCAACGGAGCAGTCCACGTCGATACTTCTCGCACCGGGTCAAGGATATTGGCGCCGCCGTCGCAGAGCTGCGGCGTGGTCAGGCCCAGTTCCTTGGAGTACCGCAGGACATCGGCGGGCTCCCTCCCGGTGGCGATGAACACAGGTATCAGCCCGGCTAGCCGCACAATGGCCTCGTGGACTGCCGGTGAGATGTTTTCGTCGCGGCCGATGACCGTGCCGTCTAGGTCTAGGGCCGCCGCCAAGATAGATGGATTATTAACCATTGAGCCCTTTGGGCGGCGTGTTTGGTGCAGTGATTCTACATGACGCGGTCCCACTCCCTGAGAACAGGCGGCATTGCCAATAGATGTACCATACAAGTTGATTTAGACCTGCTAATTTTTGATTGTGGACGCTGATACCTGGATATTTATAAGATTTCCAGGATCCTTCTTGGTCGGTTTGAGCGTTGTGTGGCGCTTGCTGGCTTCGGCGACTCGGCTGGCGAAAGCGATGGCGTGCCTGCCCGACCCACCACTAGGTTCGCAGCCGAGTACCCCACCGCAACCATAGAGGTTCCTGACACAAAGGAAGCCGCCGTCGGCCTCACGGGCATTGCCGCCTCCAACGCGCAACTAGCCAGGGGCTGGTCCACTCCCCAAGGGCTGACTGATCTTACCGCCAAACCCAGCCCGACGCCCGTTGATAAGTCGAATTGGACCATCATCGAGCCTGATGAGTGTGATTCGAGAGCGACGACGAGTGACAGAGAACTAGCAGAGCCTCGGAGGAAGATATTCGCTTTCATATCTAGGATTTGGGCAGACGACCAGGCCGTAACGTCGGATGGAGCCTCTCTGATCATCCACGGAATCCCGGTTGGCGATATAAAGATGGAGCCGTCGGGCGACAGCGGTTTGCCCTACAGGTTCTACCAAGAGGTTCGCACATTAAACGTGCTCAGCGGCCAAGTGCCAGGCGAAACGGTGCGGGTGGAACAGACGGCCTCGGGCACGGAAGATATTTAAAGATCTCCCGGACCATTGGGGCAGTGCCCACAAATACTGTTCCTCCACGAGTTGTCGGCAGATACCTACCAGTCGATTGGAATGACTCAGAGCTATTTTCGCCAAGAGTGGACGGGCGCGTCACCTATGCCCCAGGGTTCGAGCCTTTCTCAGGCCCGTATGTGGACTAGTAAAAGGGCGAATTGATGGCTGATTACAAAAAGAGCCCCGTCCTTCCGCAGAAGGACGGGGCTCTTTTTGTTCCTAAGTTAGTAGAAGAAGGTCTAGTCGAAGACCAACTCCGTGTTCTTGCGCTCGGGGTTGCGCATGATGGCCAGACCCTCTTTGGCATTTTCTTGGGAATTGCAATACAACTCGATTCCGTTGCCTTCCGGGTCCTTGATGTAGATGCTCCGGGTCATACCGTGGTCGGTGGTCCGCAGCTCTGAATCCTCGAAGTACGACTGCAACTTGTGGTAGTACTCCGTGAGCTCTTCGAAGTCAGCAACCTCAATTGCCATGTGGTTCAGGCCAATATCACCGTCGGCAGTATCCGCGGCCCCTTCGGGCGCCTGGAAGATGGCCAGGTCATGGTGCATCTCACCGGCGGTCAAGAAGGTCCCGAAGCCAGGGCGCTCAAGTGCAATCTCAAAGCCGATCACGTCGGTGTAGAACTGGGTGGCTGCTTCAAGGTCTTTGGCGTTGATAACCAGGTGGCCGATTCTCGTGGGTTTGGGCATATCAGTCCTCCTAATCCTCCCCTGATCTCAGGGCTTTTCAAATGGGGTATCACGACGGATATTGATAATAGGCGTATGGAATACTATACCGTTTCGGCGGCGATATTCCAAGGGGCCATGCCGCGCTCACCCCTCGCGTTCCAGGAACCATTGCACCCGGTCCATGGCGTGGGTTTTGTCGTAGCTTTGGTAGAGGAGTATAGCGTTGCGCACCGGGTCTCCGCCGAAGAAGCGCTCATAGAGCACCTGCCGGCCCCCGAAGGCGCTGCAGGCCACGTCCCAGGCCAGGTGGAACAAACGCACCCGGTCCTTGGCGCCCGTCGTGTCGGTGGCCAAGTAGCGTTCCAGATCCGGCGATATGGGGGTATCGAAGTCGGCTTCTGTGGGCAGGGCCATCAGGCTGCTGGAGCCCAGTAGTTGAACGATCTCGGCAAGCCTGGCGTAAATGACCTTGGCGTACAGGTTTCGACCGGCCACCAGCGGGCCCTGGGCCGGGCACATAACGCCCCATTGGTTCAGCTTGGCGTCGGCCTCGGCGGCCCGCACGCAGGCCTTCAGCGTCTCCAGATAGACCACTATCTCGCCGATGCGCTCCTGAACATGGGGCACTTCGGTTGAACCCAGAGTTTCCGCCATCAGTGACGCGAGTCCGAGGATGAACTCGGTCTTAACCACGGTGCGGTTGACCACCTGCTGCCCGGTGTGGGAGGTGGATTGAGTGGCCGCTGCATAGTCATTGCACATGTCCACGTCGCCCAGCAAGAACACCCGCTCCCAGGGCACTAGGACGTTGTCGAAAAACACCAGTGCATCCATCTCCTCGAACCTGGCCCCCAAGGGGTGGTCGAAGCTGGAGCGGCCCAGGTCCAGGCTCTCGCGGCACATGAATTTCATCCCAGGTGTGGCGCAGGGCAGAGCGAAGGAGAATGCCTGCCGCCAGGCGTCTTTGCCCAGGATATGGGTGCGGGTCGGATAGACGGCGATCTCGTCGGAGATGGGCCCCAGAGTGGCCAAGATCCGGCTTCCGTGCACCACGATTCCCGCGTCGGTCTCTTTCACCACCGTCAGGGCCACTTGTTCTTCGATGTTGTCCACTACTGCGGCATTGCGGCTGCGCTGCAGGTTCACCAGTGTGTGGGTCAGCGTCAGGTCGTTCTCCCGGATATGTTCGTGGTAACGCAGCACGTTGTCTTTGAACTCGGGCCGGTTGTCGAGGAAGTAGTCCGACGACCCGGCCCAGCCGGACACCGCATTGTTAAGGAAGTCCGGGGTACGGGCCATCATGCCGCAGCTTTCCCACGCCCAATTGGTCATCATCTCGCGCCGTTTGACCAGGTCGTCGATGGTCTTGGGGATGATGAACGATAGCCCGACCTGGTCTCCCGAGGACGGCGACTTGAAAGTCATGGCGTCCTTGGTGGCCGGGTCGTGCTGCTGGTCGTAAAGGGCCGCCAGAGAACGCACTCCGTTCTGGAAAGCTGGGTGAGTGGTAACGTCCTTAACCTTCTCGCCACTGATCCATACTTCAGCAGGGTTCTTAGACAGGCCGTCGATGTATTGCTGCCCCGTTCGAGCGGGCATGGATGAGCCTCCAAATGGGGCCTTTTAGAGGCCCTTTCCAGATTGGGGCGAGTGTAGCAGTGGCCCTAAGTGGTGTCAAAAGCGGCCATCGCCAGAAAGTTGATACCGAAACGGCCATGTGGCCCGGAAATGATGACCCGTCTGGCCGTCCAGCCAGAGCCGGTTGCCCATTTTTGGATACAGATTCGGTCATTAAGATTCAGATGAGGCAATGTTCAAAAGGCCTGGAGGAGCCGATCAGCTAAGAAGATCGGCTGGGCGCATTCAGTACCGAGAAGGGGGAGGCAACGATATGTACAAACGAATCTTGGTGCCATTGGACGGTTCACCCATGGGCGACCGAGTTCTCCCATATGTCATGAACCTGGGTAAGAAGTTCGACGCCAAGGTGGAGCTGTTCCGGGTGTTCGACCCAGAGCCGGAGTTCTTCTATCCCGAGCCCTTCGAGTTCCAAGACCGGCACGAAGCAACGGCACACTTCCGCGAGGAGATCATGACCGCCATGGGCACGGCCAAGACTAACCTGGAGTCAGCCGGCGTGGCTGCCACTGCCGTGCTACACGGGCCGGAAAAGGCCGAGACCGATGGCAAGAAAGTCGCCCACATCTTTGGGACCGCAGCCGAGCATATCGTGTTGGAGTCTGAGAAGGTCGAGGACACCCTGATTGTCATATCCACCCACGGCCGCTCGGGCGCCGGCCGGTGGGTCATGGGCAGTGTCACCGACAAGGTGCTGCACGCCGTGAAAACCCCGTTGATGATCATCCGTGCTGAAGGCAACGATGCCACGCTGGATGGGACCATGGGGCACATCATCGTCCCTCTGGACGGTTCGGCTTTGGCGGAGACCATCTTGCCCCACGCCGTCGCGCTGGCCAAGGGGCTGGACGCAAAGGTCTGCCTGGTCCGGGCGGTATCTGACGATAATGCAGATGACGACGAACGCGCCCAACTGGACCGTCTGGCCGCGGGGATCCGTGCCGAGGGTGTGGCTTCGGTGGAAGGAGTCCTGCTTCACGGAGATCCCGCCACGGCCATCGTCGACCTGAGCCACGAGTTCCCCGACGCCCTGGTTGCCATGACCACTCACGGTCGCTCCGGGATGGGCCGTTGGCTGATGGGCAGCGTTGCCGACCGGGTTGTTCGCCACTCGGCAGGCCCAGTTATGGTCCTAAGGGCCTGATGGGTTAGGAAATTGTGAGGCATCTGAACTACGTAGAGGTACGGTATCTACGGTATGGTCGTAGGCGCGGGTTTTAACCCGCCTCGTTGCACGTCGATACAATTTTGAGGGGAAAGCCTACCAAGTGATCCAACAAAGTTGTCGGCAATCCCAAGTAGTCCTGTCAGACAAGCCAAGCGGGTCAAAACCCGCGCCTACGGAAATCGACAATCTCCTAGTCATACATGAGGGTTTAACTTAACTGACCAAAACACCCGCGATGTAATACCGGTTACGGCCAACACGGCGCTGGCGACTACCCCCAAACATTCCTAGGCAGCGCTCCCCTTTGACCACGGCAGCCATCCCCATCAAGATTCCCAGCGTGCCAAACACACCCGGCGCGATTGCCAATCACACCAAGGCCATGGTTATGCTCGCGGCGGAGAACCAGCGACCCGACTTGCTTTGGCGCACAGTCGTCTTTCGCGCGAGGGAAAGTGTTTCAGCCTGCATATTACCGAAACTATAAGAATTAATGCCTATCACTATATCTCAAACCACTGCTGTTACGGCAAGTATAAAGCTATGATTGGTAAGTTGAAATCGCTATATCGGTGGGATTAACAATCGCGCAAGGGCGAGTACCCATTCCCAAAGGGTTGTGGTATGTTACCGGCGTCTTTTCAGCCTCTAAATGACCATTTTCAGGGTTCTCTCTCGAGTGGGTTATCAGGGGTACCAGGTCCAGCAGAAGGAGGAACGTATGAAAGGCCGAGTAGTAGTCTGCAAGGAATATGGTAAACCATTTGTGATCGAAGAGTATGAAGTGCCGGAGCCCGCTCCTGGCGCAGTCATACTCCGCATGACCCAAGCCGGTGTCTGCGGTTCAGACCTGCACACGTGGCGGGGTGACCAGAACCAGACAAACCTGCCCATTCCGCCAACCGGCCGGGCCATGGGACACGAGGGCACCGGAGTGGTGGAGGTGCTGGGCGACGGCATAGAGACCGATTCCGCCGGTGCGCCCATCAAGAAGGGAGACCGGGTGGTCTACGCCGCCGTCTTCCCGTGCTATCACTGCCGCCAATGCCTGAAGAGCAACACCAACTGGTGTATGAACCGTAACTATCCCGCCGCCGGCATCTGGCCTTATTTCACAGCCACCTATTCCGATTACCTCTACCTGCCAGCCCGCCATCCCTTCTTCAAGGTGCCCGACGAGCTGGACGACAACATCCTCGGCCCAGTGAACTGCGCCATGGGCACGGTTACCACCGGGCTGATCCGGGCCCAAGCTGGCGAGGGTGACTACGTGGTCATCCAGGGCGCTGGCGGTCTGGGCATCCATGCCACCGCCATGGCCAAGGAGATGGGCGCCGACCGAGTGATCGTCATGGACCGCCTGGAGAACCGCCTGGAACTGGCCGAGGAATTTGGTGCGGACCATACCATCAACATCGAAGAGTTCAACACCCCCGAGACCAGACTCCAGCGAGTCAGGGAATTGACCGACGGCCGCGGCGCCGACGTGGTGATGGAACTGGTGGGCCGGGCCGAGCTCTTGGCTGAAGGCATAGACATGCTGAGCAACGGCGGCACCTTCGTCGAGATCGGTGACATCGTCCGGGGTAAAGAGGTGTCCATCGACCCCTCCAAGCTGCTCACGGGCAAGAACATCGTCGGGTCGCTTATGTACAAGCCCGAACTTCTGCCCAGGCTGCTTAACTTCCTGGTCCGCAAACAGGACGTTCTACCTTTCGACAAGATCGTCTCCCATACGTTCCCCTTGGCTGAGGTTAACGATGCCTTCGTCCAAGCCGAATGGGACCAGAGCCAGACCCCCATCACCAGGGCCATGCTGGTTCCGTAGACCGGGCATTTCACTGGACTGGCCCGCCAGTCATTGGCATAGGATAAAAGATGGTTCGACGTCCTTCCGAGAAAGGAACCACGAACGGTTTCAACACATCGTTCGTCCTGAGCTTCGTCGAAGGATGCGTATAAGTCGCGGCCGTGATGGGAAACGATTTCCTGGGGGAATGTCCGACCACTAATGGAGGATGGCGATGGTGGCGAAGAAGGAACAGCTGCCCGTTCTGATCGAGCCCAGAGAAGAGCTAGTGCGGGCAGCCAAGCAGGCTGCGGCGCGTATCGCGGAGCGCGCCCCGGAGGCCGACCGGCAGCGCCGGGTTCCGGTGGAGAATATTCGGGACCTGCACGATGCCGGGCTCCTGACCGTCGCCATCCCCGCTGACCTCGGCGGGAACGAAGCAGACCTGGTGACCCAGATCGCCTTATACGAGATCATTGGCGGGGCCTGCGCCTCAACCGCCTGGGTCATGGGCAACCACTCGGTCTTCTGCAATAGGGCCCTGGGCATGATGGGCGATGGCGCTCATTCACTGCTCAAAGACGTGGTCGAGAGGGGGTCATTGATCTCCCACGCCGCCATCCCCGGTGGCGACACCAAACCGGCGCCCGGCGGGTTTATCGCTACAGGGCGTTGGCCCTTTGTCAGCGGTTCCAACATCTCCACCTGGATGTTCCTCAGCACTATGGTGGACGGCGACAACCGTTGGATGCTGGTGCCTACCTGCCAGCCTGGACTAACCATCGAAGAGACCTGGCTGTCCATGTCGGCCCGGGGCTCCATGACCAACGACGTGCTGCTCGACCAGGTGTTCGTCGCCGAAGACATGGCGCCCGTGGCCGTCCTCCCTGCGGCCCACGAATCGTGGCTGCCCAACGGACCGGTTGCCCTGAAGGTGCCGACCAAGGCCAGGGTCTGGATGTCGGCCATGATGTTGGGGGTGGCCCAGACTGCGTTGGATGAGACCATCAAGTTCGGCAAGACCCACAGCATGACCCTGGGGGGGGGAACCAGAGGCAGCATGCCGGGCAACCAGTTCGCCGTTGCAGACGCCGCGATGTGGGTCGAGTCGGGCCGGGCGTTTCTGATCCAAGAGGCCCGTTCCATCACCAACAAAGCCATAGCTGGCGAAGATTTCGTCCCGATGGACGCCTCCCGCATGGAGATGGCTGGGCTGGTGGCCAGGGAGAACGCCCAGAAAGCCGTCGATCGGCTATTCGGAGTCCGTGGCGCCCACGGGCTGTACGAAAGAGACAACTTTGAGCGGCACTACCGGGATGTCCGCATGGGAACGCTCCACGCCGTAAGTACCCCCGACCTGGTCCGCGAAGAGGTCGGCAAACACCTCTTTGGCGTCCCCCTGGATACGCAGCCCCGCTGGGTCTAGAAAGTAGCGTCCTTTGTCCTCCCTTCAGACAAATCACACCAAACCAGAGGTTTTGAGCATTCTGGTAAAGGAATTTGTTTGCTATCACTGAATTATCACAACGTGAGGGTAACGTCGACGAGTAAGTGATCAACATATTCAGGATTGTTGAGTTTTGAGACAAGGCTGTGGTGCTTGGCAGCATCGGCTCGGCCATTGGGTTAGTCTGGCTAATATTCCTCAGATGGAAAGCAAGTAAGACCAATAATATTTTTGCCATTGCGGCGCAGAAGGCCGCAGAAGCAGCCAGGGCGGCCACCGATGAGGCCATCTGTGCCAATGATGCCGCGGCCAAAGAACTGAAATTTGATGTTCGTCCGTGGATTGGGATCGGGGGTTTTCCGTATCCCGATTCCTTTACGCCAATGAAGACGTCATTTACGCAGATGACAAAAAGCGTCTGACGGTACCAGAAAACGCCTCGGATTAAGACATTTTGGGATATGAATATAGAGTTAGCGACGGAGGATCGTCGCCAGCGCTTAAATTGGGATCTGCAAGGGTCTTCGCCCCGACCCTTTCGGAACGGGTAAACGATTTAGACGCGGAGGAAGGGCCAGGAGAAAAGCTTATTTTCGTAGGAGGGCCTGCCCCAAGCTCTCCCCATTCCAATTAGTGTTCTGAGAGTGACCCTTCAGGGAGGGTCACTCTACACAGGAATTAGAATCGTATACGGTGACGTGGACGATAACTATTATGCGACCGAACTGATTATGGCAATCGATTGGCAACAAACAAGGACATATCGGAGGAGATCATATGAATACCCGGAGACCAAAGATTCTGCCGAATAAATGAAGGCATCCCCTCTAGGCAAATCCGGCTGCGCATTTACAGACCGTCGATGTGTAAAAAAGGCCCCCTCTCATCTGTGTGAGAAGGGGCCTTTTCTTATTCGGGGTTGGCGCTGGCGTTAGTCTGAAGACGGCAGCTTGCGGGGTTCTTGAATCTCCATGGTCTTTTCGCAGCAGTCTATCTCGCCTTCGCCGCTCTTGGTGCAGAGCACGCTGCTGCCGCAGACTTCACAGGTGTATCGCTTGCCGAGTTGGTTGGCCATCTGGCGGCCCTCCGGGGGATTAATTTGGGGGTATTTCTACTTGAGTTCCATGGGGGTTTGGCAACAGGCGATGGCGCCGTCGCCGCCCTTGGTCACGATGAACTCGGAACCGCACTTGCTGCATACGTAGCGTTTGCCGGTCTGATTAGCCAACTGTTAAGCTCCATTGACGGGGTTGTTTTTCAGATGCCTTTAGGATCGTTCCAATTATAGACAAGCGATATACCGGATTCAACTTCCGTAGGGCTTTTCAAAATTAGGATTCCGCCTCTGCCTGTTTGCTCTTGAACCGCACCAAGAAAGTCGCCTCGCCCAGAGGTATGCCGTCGAAGAGGATCGCTGCCGAGTGGATGCCCGGCTTCTGCACGGGAATCCGAAAAGTCTTGATCCAGCGCTGGAAGAGTATCCCGTCTTCCCATTCCACCTTCTGCGCCGGGGGAGTCTCCAGGGGAATGCCGGGCGTCTTCAGCGTGACGAACAGGTAGTGGTCGCCCGGCTCAACCCCGCCGATGCAGAAGGCCAGGTCGTAATCAACGGTGGCCAGCACCGGGTCGTCAAAATCGTCCGATTCAACGGGCTCGGGCAATTCAAAGAGATCGACGATGCCGTTCAAAGTGAGTTGGCCGTCGTCGGTCTCTGAAGTGTCATTGCAGAATATGGCGTATTTCAGGAAAGGGGTGTTGGCTTCATCCGTCAAGTTGCAGCCTCCGGTAGCTATGGAACTTCAATGGTTTCGTAGACGGTTTCAACGAAATTTGGACGACCAATTCTAGCATGACGCATGATTACGGAAAACGTCGAGCCGGGGCAGTTCTAGCTAGCCCATTGCCAACTGCGGCCAATATTGAGAAACTAGGCGCGTAATATTCAGCCTTGAGGGTGGCGTTGTGGCATCTACACAGGAAACCAGGCTAGACCAAGAGAAATTCGAACAGGGTATGACGACTCAACAATATATCGACCAGATCAAGGTCAACAAAGACCCGTTCGTGGCCATCTACGACGCGGTCCAAGTTCCGGCCGATTCGCTGGGCCTGTTCAATGGGCTGAGCGGGCCGGTGAAGCTGGCCGTGTTCACCGCCGATTGGTGCGGCGACGCCATGAGCACGACCCCGGTGATCCTGAAGCTGGCCGACAGCACGCCAAACATCTCCCTTCAGGTGTTCAACCGGGACGACGAACTGGAGTTGAGCAACAGCCTGCTGCCGGAACACCGTGCGGGGACCGTGCCCATCTTCGTGGTTATGGACCAGGAGATGCACCAGATGGTCCGGTTCATCGAAACCGCCAACGCCCTGGTGCCCGACATCGATGCCATGGATGCCGCAATCGACGAGGAAACGGCCGGACTGGAAGAAGCCGAACAACGAAGAGCCAAACGGGGCCGGCGCACATCCTACCGGGTGGAGCGCGCCCAAGCTTGGGGAGAGGTCATCTTGAAAGAATTCGTTGGGCTGGTGACCGAAGCTTTAGCCGCCGGCCAAGGTGGCCTGCCGCTGCAAGGCGGCACCAAATGGCCGCCAGAAGATTAAATCTCGGATTAAACCCAAGACTAAATTCCAAGATTAACCCATACCTCTGGAAACACTTTCGGAGAGGACGGTGATGGCTGAAGAACTGATCGGCATGGAAGACATGGAGGCGATCTTCGAGGTAACCGACGCGCTCGGGATACACCGCGAGTCGGTCCGCGTTGAACTCACCAAAGAGGACCCCGGCTCCATCCAAAGGGTCGCCGACGGCATGGTTGAGATCACGCTGCCGGTGAACGAGAGCGCCGAGGTATTCTGCCGCAAGCTGCGAATCGACCTTGAGGCCATGGGATTCGAGCCTGCGGACAACGTTCTTGGCTACGACGACGACGACGATGAAGAAGAATCGCGCCCGTCCTCTGGCCCAAGACCCAGATTGACCTAGTGACCTATTGTCCTAGTACCCGGGTTCCCGCCACTCGAAGGCAAGATTGGCGTAGCGCACGAAGACTGCTCCGCCCGGGGCAGCCATAGGTCCGTTGGCGGCCAACAGCGCTATGGTATGCTGCTCGCTCGGCTGCACATCGTCTGTCATCAGCACCCGCTGGGGCACGTTGAACCCCTGGACGGCGCCCCGGTTCCGGTCGCATTCTCCATCGATCCACAGTTCTCCGTAATCGTCGATGCACGTCTCAAACTGGACCCTGACACCCTTGGTGGGATGGCCGTCCACGGTCTCCGGGAATGTCACATTGATCCGGTACCAAACGAACGAAAACCCGTGGGTGATCCACTTGCCCAGGTCGGTGCACACCTCCCAGTCGGAGTCGTCATAGTCCGGCAGCCGGGCTGGAGTCCCTTCAAGCTGGGATACCAGGCCCTCGTTGGGCTCGCCGGGCACCAGCCCTTGGGCGAACTTCCATTGTCCATTCACCACGGCCAACCCGCTGGACGTATTGAGGTCAATCACTACTCTAGGCATGTTGCTCACCTTCGGTTCTTATCGGTTTGATTATTCGATTCCCGCTATCTTGATGCTGGCATGAATCTTGTAGATGCGATTAATGTTCACCAGCAAAGGCGTTATCTGTTCCACGTACTTGGCATTGGCCAGACCGCCGCCGTCCACGCCGCGCAGGTCCTTGATCTTATTGGCCAGCCCTATCACCAGCTTTTTGGCTTCAGGATGGTCCGAGCAGACCACAACGTCGCCCTCCATGGTTACGCCGGGATCCAGCAATTCCTCGGCGCTGGCGTTCTGGAAGGCGGCCACCACCTGAGAATCCGACAGCATGTCCTGAGCTTCTTGGGCAGCGGAACCTGCCTCGACTTCCACCGCGCTGGCGCCTTTGCCCCGCTCGAACTTCATGGGGGCGATGACACTGACCACGATCTTGCCCTTAAGCGCTTGGCCCAGGTCTTCCAACACCGGGCGTTGACCCTCGTAGGGGAAAGCGAGGAAGACCACGTCAGCAGCCGCTACAGCCCCAGCGTTGTCCGAGCCCTCGATGGTTATGCCTGATGCAGACTGGGCCAATTCCTCGGCTACGGACGCGCCCCGGGCCGCGTCGCGGGACCCGAGGATCGGCGTTTCTCCGGCCATAGCCAGCCGCAGGGCCAACCCTTTGCCTTCCGGCCCGGTTCCTCCCAAGATCGCTAGCATAGACTCTCCCCTTTTCGCCCAGGCGGTTTTTTAATCAACCGATTTGGATAAACAGCCCTGGCACCGCGCAAAATAGCCGATGGCCAGGTGTGAATATTCATGCTGCAATACTATAGCTGCAACGCGTTGCTGAGGGAAGGTGTGCCAGATATGCCGCAAAATTCAAAAACAAACAACTGAGCGTTTTGGGAAAATATTCATATTATTCTTAACGCACGCCTGCGCTGCCATTCGATTCTCAGCTACGAATGCCCGTAACGACGGTGAAGACCGCCAGGGACTCAACGGCGGAATGTATCTCTTAGGAGAAATTGGATGAAACGCCCATTAGTCCTTGTATCCGCTTTGGTGGCACTTGTTTTTTGGCGCCGCGGCTGCTGGCCAACCTACACGCCTCGCTGGTGTTCGACCCCGACACTCACGGCGACCCGGCCACCCCCCGTTGCTTGAAGCCTACATGGGAACGGTGTGCGAGCGTACGTATTGGTTCCTTACAGCGAGCAGGCCGGGGTGTTCTCCATCGAGGGACACCGATGGCCGTTGGAACCGGAACTGACCGGCTCCAACATGCTGAGCTCGGTTCAAATCGGGGCGTCGGAAGCCATAACCGTCGACATCGAATCGGGTGCCGGCGGCCGCTTCGCCCTGCTCGGAGACTATCTCTACGAAGATCACCGGGTACCCTACGGTGAGGCTGGCCTCTGGAGGCTGTTCAGGACCTACGAGCAGGCACAAAAGGCGTTGGATTAGTACTGCTTCCGTGCAGGTATACCCGCCGGGATTTGCAGTCTTGTGTTCCCAGGCGTGCTCGGCGATAATGAGGCCAATATTCGCCAAGGCTTTTTACGCCTGACTAGATGATTTGGAGGTCCATCATGGACGAAGATGCCAAGAAGACAGCTTTACGCATGATCCCCTACGGGATGTATGTGTTGACAAGCAAGAGCAAGGACGGCAATGACGTTAGCGCCGCCACCGTGAACTGGCTGACCCAGACTTCTTTCGCGCCGCCGTTGGTGGCCGTGGGCGTTAAGGGCGACTCGGGGGCCCATGCCCACATCGCTGAGACCGGCGTCTTCGCCGTTAACGTGATCGGTAAAGAACAGCTTGATACGGCTTTCACTTTCTTCAAGTCCCTGGAGCGCGACGGCGATTCGATCGGCGGTCAGGCTTTCGTGGCCGGCCCCGAGACTGGATGCGCCTTGCTGACGGATTCCCCTGCTTGGTGGGAGTGCAAAGTGGTCGGGCAGCTTGACCAGGGCGACCACACCCTGTTCCTGGGCGAGGTACTGGAAGCCGGAACACGCGCCGAGGACCAGACGATCCTGATGCGAGACCACAACCTAAACTACGGCGGCTAACCGGCGCAGTTGGGTTTACTTGGCGTCAATTACCCGGTTTTGGTTGTTTATTAGAGATTAGACTTTTTAAGTGAGGAATCCAGCCAATGGTTGACCTGAGACGTGCGGCCGCTATCGTCGGCGTGCATGAGCACATCACCCGGTACGCGCCGGACAAGAGCGAAGCACAGATCCAGGGCGAGAGCATCATCAAGGCCCTGGAAGATGCCGGACTGGAGAAGAAGGACGTGGACGGTCTGTTCTGCGCCTCCATGTCGGTCCGCAACAGTGGGCTGAATCTGGCCGACTACCTGAATATGTATCCCAAGATGGTGGACAATACCACCGTGGGCGGCGGTTCGTTCGAGTTCCACCTCTCGCACGCGTTGAACGCCATCTATGCTGGCCGCATCAACTGCGCCGTCATCACCTACGCCACCCAGGCCCGATCGGGCGGGGTGTCGGTGGGTACCGGCGGCATCAGCAGACAGGGTCATCCCCGGCTGGACCCGTCTCCCGACAGCTTTGAAGAACTCTACGGTCTGACCACCGTTGGTCTGTACGCCATGATCGCCCAGCGGCACATGCACCTCTACGGCACCACGTCCGAGCAACTTGCCGAGATCGCAGTCACCATGCGCCGTCACGCCTCGCTGAACCCGGAGGCGCTGTTCCGCGACCCCATCACCGTCGAGGACGTCATGCGTTCTCCGGTGGTCTCAACCCCTCTGCACCGCAACGACTGCTGCGTCATCACCGACGGCGGCGGCGCGGTGGTGGTGGCCTCGCCCGAGTTGGCCCGCGACTGCAAGAAGAAGCCGGTCTGGATACTGGGCGCGGGAGAAGCGGTGGCCCACCAGGGAGCCGGCAAACGCGACCTAATGTACATAGCCGCCAAGCAGAGCCACGTGCCTGCCTTCGAGATGGCTCAGGTCACCCAGAAAGATATCGACATCGCCATGATTTACGACTCGTTCACCATCACGGTGCTGGAGACCCTGGAAGACTTGGGGTTCTGTGAAAAAGGAGAGGGCGGCCAGTTCGTCCTCAACGGACGCATCGGCCTGGGCGGCGAGTTGCCCATCAACACCGACGGCGGCGGCCTGTCCTCCAACCACCCCGGCATGCGGGGTCTGTTCCTGTTGCTGGAAGCCACCCGGCAGCTCCGGGGCCAGTTTGAAGGGACCGAGCGGCAGGTGCCAGATTGCAAGATAGCTCTGTGCCATGGCACCGGCGGGGCCCTGGGCTCCCGTCATAGCGGCGGCACAGTCATCCTGGGGAGGGATTAGATAATGACCACCTCTTGGACCAAACCCCTGCCAACGATCATCGGCGAGACCAAGACCTTCTGGGACATGTGCCGTCGGGGCACCCTGCTGATCCAGAAGTGCGATAGCTGCAACGAGTACCAGTGGTACCCACGGGGCATCTGCGCCAACTGCTGGTCCAACGAAATAAAGTGGATACCGTCATCAGGACGGGGCATCGTCTGGACCTTCACCGTGACCAACCAGAACCGCACGCCGGGCTTCGACACCGGCCCTTACGTGCTGGCCCTGGTGGAACTGGATGAAGGCGTGCGCATGTTCACCAACATCGTGGAGTGCGACCCCAAAGACGTATCCATCGGCATGGCAGTGGAAGTAACTTTCCAACGGGCCACCGACCAGATATCGGTTCCCTTCTTCAAACCCGCATCATAAAAACGTAAATGGGGCATATAAAACGTAAGAGCGCGATCCTTCCGCGGAAGGGCGGCGCCCCCCTACGTTTATGCTTATAGCACTGACAGATTATCGCTTCTTCCTTCGGAATCGCCCGAATCTGTAGTTGCGGCCCGAATTGACGGAGCCTTTGGTCTTTTCTGCCGTGGTCATCTTGGTAGGTTAGTTCGCCTCTGCCGATTTTTCGGTGGACGACCGTTTTCAATGCGCCCATAAAATTCGACGCAGACGGAAGAAGGAAGGTTCTAAAAGGGGCACCATTCTCCGTAGGCGCGGATTTTTGACCCGCGCCTACGCGGCGGGGAGAGCATTAAGGATGTACAAGTATGGTAGAGCAGGGCGGGTTGAAAACCCGCCCTGCTCTACCATCACCCGGTTGGGTCTGGAGAGGGGCACGGCGGCAAGAAGAAATTCGGTTGACGACAAAAAAGGCAGGTCAGAGACCTGCCCCTAGGTTGGTTCGTGTTGCGCAGCCTTCGGATCAACCCTCTTGGGCGCGGATCCGCAACTCCTGGCAGACGTCCTCGTCGGCTTGGGCCAGGTCGGGCCGGTCATCGAAGATGTACACGATGGCTCGTTGGCCGAAGTAATGGTCGGCCATCGGGTTCAGCTCGATGGCCCGGGTCAGGTCGGCTATGGACTCGGTGTTCTTCCCCGCTTCGTACCAGGAACAACCGCGGTTGTAATAGGCGTCGTCGGATTCCGGGTCCAACTCGATGGCCTTGGTGTAGTCCTCGATGGCCTTGTGATAAACGCCGTTACGGCTGTACCGGTTGCCCCGGTCGATGAAGCCAGCAGCATCCGTGGGTTCCTCAATATGTCTGCGTTGAAATGCCATAAGTCTCGAGTTCTAGATAACGAATCAGTTTCGAACTGTGCCTTTCACCGCCCAAGCCCTAGGCGCGAGTAGAATCTCGTCGCTCGGACCGGTCGGCAACTTTGCTTGGACCGAATCTTAATCCGGTTTCTCGTGTTTTCGTCCAGCAACAAGCAATGTCGCGGGGCTGATCCCGTGCCGCCGAGAAACGGCGACCAATAATCGTCGAAATCTACTAACGGGGTCTGTATATCAATCGCAGTCGTTTCCACATCGACCAGACCCGCTGCGTTGTATGCATCGGTCAGGGGCTGTGGCCGGTAGATGGAGGCGTTGACTCCGTCATCGAACGCCGATGCGCCTTCGTCTATCTCTAGAGCAGAGTCGAAGAAATAGCGCATGATCTGCATCTGCCCGGCGTAGTCCCAAACGTATGACGCCACGGTTTCACCAGGAAGCACGATCCGAGCCATTTTGGAGATCACTTTCCCGCTGTCAAGTACGAAATTCAATCCCAGTTCGGAGACCGCAAGGTCTAGTGACCGGTCAGGGAGATCGAACTCTACAGCACTTCCGATGCGGAAATCGCCGCTCGGTACCTACTCCTTTGCTGACTCTACGAAGCCATCTGAAGGGTCTATGCACATGAGTTGGGACGGTGAGAACTTTACCTCGATCTGATGGGTCAGGCCGCCTGACCCACATTCGATGTCGATCCAAGTTTTTTCGGTTGGGGCATCAAGCCAGTCCAGAAATAACGGCGCAACCTTCCGGCTCCAACGACCCATGCACCGGTCATAGGCATCTGACGAGTTCCAAAGCGACAGCGTTCCTTTTGCCAAGGTCGTCTCCTGATCTGGAATCTGAGTGCTCAGGCGGTTAAGGACCGGCTTACATCACAGAGCGGACTAGCCCGCCGTCGACCAGGATGGTGGTGCCGGTGATGTAGGTGGACTTGTCCGAAGCCAGGAAGGCCACCAGGTTGGCCAGTTCCATCGGTTCGCCCACGCGGCCCACGGCAGTGTCCTTAGCCCGGTTGGCCATGGCGTCCTCCACGCTGATGCCCAGTTCCTTGGCGCGGGAGGTGACGTTGGAGAGCATGCGTTCGCTGAGGATGGACCCGGGACAAACGTTGTTGACCAGAATGCCGTCCCGTCCCACCTCGTCGGCCAGGCTCTTGGAATAGGCGACGACCCCCATGCGGGTGGCGCCCGAAAGTGCCAGGTTGGGGATGGGATTGTAGACCGTGCTGGCCAGGATGTTGATGATGCGTCCGCCTCCCCGCTCCCGCAGGTGGGGAATGCTCTCCCGGCACATGCGGCCAAAGAAGATCAGCGATCGGTGGACAGCGGTCTCCCACTGCTCCTCGGTGGCGTCCAGGGAGCGGGCCAGGGGCGGTCCGCCTGAGTTGTTGACCAGGATGTCCAGCCCGCCAAACTGTTTCACAGTGGCGTCGATCAGGCCGATGATAGACTCCAATTTGTCCAGGTCGGCGGCGTAGGTCATGACCTCGGCGCCGGTGGACTTGCGGATCTCATCAGCCGCCTGCTCCAAGTCGGCGCTGGTCCGGCTGCAGATGGTCACCTTGGCGCCCTCTTCTGCCAGCACCTGAGCGGATGCCCGGCCCAGTCCCTTGCTGGCGCCGCCGACGATGGCAACCTTGTCCTTCAGTCCCAAGTCCATATCTCGTCCTCATAGCCCTGGATATATCGGGGCTGTTCATTCGTCCGGAGTCCGCCCGATGCCGGGCAGCAACGAGGATTATATCAGGCGCGGGGCCGATGCTGGCCCATGCTATACTCCAGACGCCTCGTAGCAGAGGAATTCGAGCGTGAATGGTGGCGTTTTGCAGCTTTGGGATGATGCCTTAGCCCAGGAGATCGAACAGCACGCCGTGGAGATCGCCCGCGGCGCGGGCCACATCTTGGCCGGGCATTTCGGCAAGCAGATAGCCGTCGAGTTCAAAGACGAAAACGAACGCGACCCGGTGACCGCCGCCGACGAGGAAGCCCAGGAATACTTGTCCGCCGAGATTCTCAAACGCTTCCCCGACCACGGCATCCTTGGGGAAGAGGGCACCAAGGAAGAGAAGGAGTCCGAGGAACTGGCCAAGGATATCCTCTGGGTGCTGGACCCGCTGGACGGCACCACCAACTTCATGAACGGACTGCCCGTGTTTGGGTCGTCTATCGGCGTGCTGTACCGGGGTTGGCCCATGGCCGCCGCGCTGTACGTGCCCTGGCCGAACAATGACGGCGGGTTCGTGCTCCACTGCCGCAAGGGCGGTGGCTGCTTCGCCGATGATGAGCCAGTTAAAGTTTACGAGTCAGACGAGCCGGTGCCCAGTCGCCTGATCGGTGTTCCTGGCTATTTTGGCGTGGGCCAGGGCTTCACAGGAAAACTGGCCGGCAAGGCCGGAGAAGTGCGTACCACCGGCAGCATCGCCTACGAACTAGCCATGACGGCCCGGGGCGTGCTGCAATACGCCATGTTCGGCGCTCCCAGACTCTGGGACATGGCCGGCGGGGCATTGGCGGTAGTAGAGGCGGGCGGCACGGTGATGACCCGCTTTCGCGGCGAGAAGCGCTGGCACCCCATGGAGTGTCTGATTCCTAGTTGGGAAGAGGAAACGCCAACCATGAAAGAACTGCGTGGCTGGATGGCCCCACTGGTGGCCGGCAACCAGAAAGTCGCGCCCATGATCGCCGACAACGTAAAGCGCCGGTTCAGCCTGTCTGGCCAGATCAGGAAGTTGACCCGGCTACTCCGCAGGCGAAAAAAGAAGCCGGTAGCCAGGCCTGAGGCAGAAGCCAACACCGGACCGGAAACAAAATCGTAGGCGCGGGTCTTTAACCTGCTATGTCAGGTCTAACGGGGTCTGAACCGACGACGTAGGGGCACGGCATTGCCGTGCCCCTACGTTGCGCAAACCATGTTCGCTTAGTCTGAAAAAACCTACGCCGAGTCCGGCTCCCAGCCCCAGGGGCGGGGGCCCCAACCAGCTTCGAAGACCTTGCCTTTCTTGATGGCCATTACGGGGATGACGGCCTTGTCGCTCTTCATGCCTTCGCGCAGGATGTCGTATAGCACCCAGTCGCCGTCTTTGATCTCCAGTACCGATAAGTCGGCCTGCTTGCCAACGGCCAGAGTGCCGAGACGGTCAGCCACGCCTGCGGCCTTGGCCGGGTTCTCAGTGGACATGGTCACGACCTGGTCGAAGGTGAAGCCCATGGCCAGGAACCGGGTCATCATCTCGGTCATGCTGTGCACCGTGTTTCGTCGCCCTGGCACTGTCAGGTCGGTGCTGATGCAATGGGGAACAACGCCTTGGTCCAGGATCTTTTGCCCCACATCGAAGCTGAAATTCATCTGGCCGTGGGCCGTGTCCAGCCACACGCCTCGGTCATGGGCCTCTTTGGCCTCGGGCACCAGTTTGCTGTTGCTGTCCAAGACGCCGCCGGGATTGGCGGTGAAGTAGTGGGTTACGATATCGCCTTTGTCCAGGATGGGCAGCAGTTCACGGATCACATTGGCGTTGTAACGCTTCATTGTGTCGCCGATGTGCACCATCAGGGGCACCCCGGCCTCCATGGCAGCCCGCTTGGCCAACCGGGGCATCTCCATACCCATGATCTCCAGAGCGGGAGAGACCATCCGGGCCTTCACGCCTGAGATAACCCCATCGTTGTCCTTGATAACCTCGATGGTCTTGTCTAGGTCGATGCTTTCCAGACTGAAAATATCTGGTGTCGTGTTCAGCCCGGTGCGGCAGATGTGCAGGAAGCAAATGATCTCGGTGGAGGCGTTGGGCAGGATGTGGGCCGGGAATCCGCCAAAGTTATCGCAGCCGGCGCTTCCGGCGTCCACCATAGTGGTGATGCCAGCTCGAACGCCGCCGATGTCGGGGTCCACCCCGTTGGCGTTGACGCCGGAGTAAACGTGGGTGTGTAGGTCGATCAGTCCGGGGGTGACGACCTTACCTTTGACTTCAACGACCCGCTTGGCTTCTTCGGCAGGGATGTCTGCGGCGATCTTGGCGATCTTGCCGTCCTCGATGGCAACGTCGCTGATGCCGTGGAGGTTCTGGGACGGGTCCACTACAATGCCGCTCTTCACGATCAAGTCATACATGAGGAAATAGGCCTCCTAAATACACTGGCGATTACATAACGAGCCTGGCTGGCTGAGCCAGACGGCAAATTATACCGCGAATCGAATGGGAAGGAGACTGGCCTCGGCGAAGAACGGAGTGCGGGAGGCCGTTATTTGAATAGGTCGCCGACGGACTGGCCCTTGTGGATGCGGTAGATGGCCTCGCCCAGCAACGGAGCCACGGATAGGACGGTAAATTTGCCGTTCCGTTTTTCGGGAGACATGGGGATGGTGTCGGTCACCACCACCTCGGAAAATTTACTCTTGGCCATGACTTTAGCCCCGTCTTGGGACAGTACCGGGTGGGTCACGCAGCAGAACACATCTTTCACGCCCTCTTCCGACAACGCTTTGGCGGCATTAACGATGGAGCCGCCGGTGACTATCTCGTCATCGAAGACCAGGGCGGTCTTGCCTGCAACCTCACCGATGACGTTCATGGTCTCGCTGGTGTCGTTGTTGCTGATCCGCCGTTTTTCGATGATGGCCAAGGGGGCGCCAAGGCGCTCGGCGATATCGCGGGCCTTCTTGCTGATGCCGATGTCCACAGCTACCACAACCAGGTCCTGAATCTCTTTGGCCTGGAAATATTCGCCCAGGAGCGGCAGTGTGGTCAGTTCATCCACGGGGATGTTGAAGAACCCCTGGATCTGCCCGGCGTGCAGGTCGATGGTCAACAGGCGGTCGGCCCCGGCGGCAGTGAGTAGGTCGGCCACTAGACGGGCGGTGATGGGGACGCGGGGCTGGTCTTTCTTGTCGGTGCGCCCGTAGCCGTAATAAGGGACCACGGCGGTGATCCGGCCCGCCGACGCCCGTTTGCAGGCGTCGATCATGATCAGCAGTTCCATCAGGTTGTCGTTGACTGGGAAGCAAGTGGGCTGGACTATGAAGACATCGCGCTGCCGGATGTTCTCTTTTATCCGCGCGAAGGAGTTGTCGTTGGCAAACTTGAAAACCTCGGCCTGGCCCAAGGGGATCTCCAGGTAGTCACAGACCGACTTGGCCAACGCCGGGTGACCGTTGCCGGTGAAGATCTTAAGTTCGTCAAGTACCGGGTTCATCAGCGGCCCTCGTAAAATGGTTTTCGAGATTCCCGGATCGCCTGAGTTCCCTCCCCGTGGTCGTAGGAGGTCAGGGTGATTGTCTCCGCAGCGGCGGCCATCTTCAAGGCCGTTTCTAGGTCAAACTCAAGACCTTTGTAGAGCATGAGTTTGGAAAGTCTGATGGCGATGGGCGGCCCAGCGACGATCTTTCGCGCCATTTCCATTGTAGTTGACTCCAATTCATCCTCGTCAACCACGCGGTTCAAGAAGCCTAGGCGGTAGCCTTCGTCGGCCTCCATGAAGTCGCCGGTGAACAGCAATTCTGCCGCCTTGCCCATGCTGCCCAGGACCCGCGGGAGGAGCCAAGTGCCGCCGAAACCGGGGAATAGGCCGATGCGGACATAGGCCACCATGAACCGGGCCTTGGGGGATGCGATGCGGATGTCGCAGGCGCAGGCAATGTCGAACCCGGCCCCCACGGCCGTGCCGTTGATCATGGCGATCACCGGCTTTTCCATGCGTTGAATGCCCAGCATCACCCTCTGGGCCGCCTGGAAACTGCGGCGGATGTCGTCAGTGTTTTCCGAGACCCACAGGCCTGGGTCGCTGCCGCCTTGGAGGGCGTTTAGGTCGCCGCCGGCGCAGAAGGCCTGCCCGGCCCCGGTGATGATCAGTACCCGGATATCGTCGTCCGCCGCCACATCGTCGATGGCTTGGCCCATCGCATCGGTTGCGGCATCGTTGAGAGCGTTCCTGCGCTCGGGTCTGTTGATGGTCAACCTGGCAATGTGTTCAGCCGAGTCTTTCTCTAGGATTATGTGCTGGTAATCGGGCATGGTTCTACCGAGGATGGACTTGGGGCAAGGGGGATTATAGCATAGGGTTTGAGACTGGAAAAGCCGAAATCGATGGATTTCGGAGATGCGTTAAAACGTATGAAAAGACGGTTGCATACGCTATCATTGATTGGACTCGGGATTGTACTTAGGATAGATATCCGCATCTTACCGAGTATTCTAGTGTTTTATGCCAGGTGTGGGCTTAACCCTCGCCGGGTCAGATATAGGAGGATAGGCCTTGGAGGTCTTACTCAGTTCGCCCAGGGGATTTTGCGCCGGAGTGGTGCGAGCTATCGATGTGGTTGATATCTGCCTCAGGAAGTACGGGCCGCCGGTCTACGTCAAGCACCAGATCGTGCACAACCCGTATGTGGTCAACGACTTGGAACGCCGGGGCGCAATAACGGTGGAAGATGTCGAAGAGATACCTGAAGGATCGCTGGTGGTGTTCTCAGCCCACGGCTCCCCGCCCCAAGATTTCGTCAAGGCGAAGGCGCGTAGTCTCAGCGTCATAGACGCAGTCTGTCCGCTGGTCACCAAAGTCCACAATGAGGCCAAGAAATATCACCGTGAGGGCAAGAAAATAGTGTTGGTTGGCCACCGCGGCCATCAGGAAGTCCGGGGCACCATGGGCCAAGTGGAGATGACTCTGATCGACGACACCTCCGACCAGGTGCTTGCCGACTTGGAAGTCGAACAGGGAGTGGCGGTGCTTACTCAGACCACCTTGTCTGTTGGCGACACGGCCCAGGCCATCGACGCCATTAGAGACAAGTTTCCGGGTGCCGTTGTCCGTAACGACATCTGTTACGCCACCACCAACCGGCAGGACGCCGTCAACCAGATGGCCGACACCGTTGACCTGGTCTTGGTCATCGGCGCTCAGAATAGCTCCAACTGCAACCGGCTCCGGGAAGTGGCCGAATCTCTAGGCGTGCCGGCCTATCTGATCAACGGGCCGGAAGAGATAGACCCCGCATGGTTGAAAGACAAGAAAAAGGTGGGCATCACCTCGGGCGCCTCGACCCCTGAGGTGCTGGTTGAGAGCGTGATCAAAAAACTGTCCCCCGATAAGGTGACCATGGTGTCCGGAGTCGAAGAGGACATCATGTTCGGTCTCCCCAAGCAGCTCCGCTAGCCATGCATTATTCCCGGTCTTCCCGCTCCGGTCGTTCAGCTAAGTAGGCTGATGGCCGAGAACCAACTCCCACAGGCCGAAGCCGCGTCCACTCCACCGTCCATCCTAAGGCGGATACTGTCCTTGCCGGCCGTCGTTTCATTGGTCCTGGCGGCCCTCTTTCTGGTGTTCATCATCACCCGGTTCGATGTTGACCTGAGCGCCACCTGGGGCCGGGTTACGGACTCCAACCCCTGGCTTCTGGCCCTGGCGATAATCGTGCACTACACCACGTTCATCTTCCGCGGTGTGCGCTGGCGGTTGTTGCTGCAAAACACCTCTGCTCCGGGCACGATGGTCCCGGGCTTATTCTACTGTAGCCAATTGGTGCTTCTGGGCTGGTTTGCCAACTCCGTGGGCTGGTTGAGACTGGGAGACGCCTACCGGGCCTACCTCTACCGTGACGAACAAAAAGGTTCATTCTCCAGGACCGTTGGAACCATCTTGGCCGAGCGGGCCTTGGACATGGTGTTGGTGGCGTTGCTGATGATGACTGCTGTGCCGTTCCTTTTGGACCGGGGCAACAGCATCACCTGGATCGTGCTGGGCTTGGCCGTTTCGTTGGTCGTGGGACTCTCCGTCATATTGGTGGCGATGATCCGGGCCAAAGGACTGCTACTTCGCCGGATGCCACCCTGGTTGGCTCTCCGCTACGATCGTTTCCATCAGGGAACGATGGGCAGTTTCCAGCGAGTGCCGCAGGCTACGACGTGGGGATTGCTGGGCTGGGCGGCGGAGATCGCCAGGATGTATCTGGTTGTGGAGGCGCTGGGCTTCGATATCAGCTTCGCTCTGGTCGTGTTCCTGACCCTGGCCAACTCGCTGCTAACCCTTATTCCGACACCGGGCGGGGTTGGGGCCGTGGAGTCGGGAGTCGGTGGGCTGGCGGTGCGTCTTTCCAGTCTGACCCCCACCGCGGCCGCCGCCCTGGTCCTGATCGACCGGGCAATAACCTATATCAGCGTGATCGTTTTGGGAGCGACGCTGTTCGTGTTGCGTCAGTCGATCTGGCGTCCCCGGCCGGCCGATTCCAAGATGTTTGAGCAGCAGGACTAGGCATGCTCTACACCGCCAGTTTCTACCACCAAGAGCATTGGGAGGGTAAACCGTACCGCATCTCCAGGGCCCATCCCCGTGGCCAGACGACCCGCTGGGAGGTGCAGCCGTTCATGTATCCCTCTCGCCCGTTGCTGACCGCCTACCGGGATGGGGCCTTGGACTTCGCCGGCCTAACCGAGCGGTACCGGGAAGAGCTTCAGACCAACTACAACTGGGAAGCGGATTTTCAGGACTGGGTGAGAGCCCTGAGGCCGGAAGAAGACTTCACGCTGCTGTGTTTCGAGCCTGGAGGGGAGCCCTGTCACCGGAGGGTGGCTGCGGCATGGTTGCTGGAGATAAGACCGGAGTTGGGTCCGGGCCAGATCAGATAAGGGCCTACCATTCGGAGCGGGCGGGCCGGGATATCAGTTCGGCCATGGCTTTTTGGGGCGACAGGCCGTCGAATAGCACCCTAGACGCCATTTCGGCGATGGGCATCTCCACCCCCAGTTCTTTGGCCAAGACCAAGGCCGCCAGAGTGGCGTTTACGCCTTCGGCCACGTTGTCCATGGACTCGCTTATCTCGGCCCAACTGTGCCCCTTCGCGAGCTGTTCTCCCACGTACCGGTTGCGGCTGAGACGGCTAGAGCAGGTGGCAACCACGTCCCCTAGCCCTGCCAGTCCAGCGAAGGTCAATGGGTCCGCGCCGGCGGCGATGCCCAGGCGGGTCATCTCGGCCAGCCCCCGGGTGATGAAGGCTGCCTTGGCGTTCTCTCCGGCGTCCATGCCGTCGCCGATGCCCGCGCCAAGGGCCACGATATTCTTGAGCGCCCCGGCCAGTTCAACGCCCAGGACGTCGGCGCTGGTGTAGACCCGGAAGTTGGTCGACATGAGCATGTTCTGCGCCTTCTGGGTGGCCTCGGGGTTTCGTCCGGCGATTACAGTGGACGCCAGTTTCCCCTCCACGATCTCTTTGGCCAGGTTTGGCCCCGACAGCACGCAGATGCCGGGATGGAGGTCGTCAGGTAGTTCATCTTCCAGCACCTGGCTCATTCGCCGGGCGCTGGGCAATTCCAGGCCCTTGGTGGCGCTCAGAACAATCATCCTCGGCTGGAGATGGGCTTTTATCCGCTGTACGTTCTCTCTCAACCGGTCTGATGGGACTGCGATTATCACCAAGTCGCTTTGTTGCAGGGCCGACTCGGGTTCGCTGGTCACAGATAGGCCTTCAGGGAAAAAGGAGCCGGGCAGAAACCGGGCATTGCGCCCTTGGGAGGACAAGGTCTGGGCTTCGGCCTCGGTGCGGACCAGCAGGTTGACGGGGACCTCGTTCTGGGCCAGCAGGATGCCCAAAGTTGTACCCCAGGTGGTGGCGCCGATGATGGTCGCTTGATCGCTCAAAAAGAACCCACCAAAAAATCGCTGGCCGGTCTAAGGACCGGATGTGTCTAGTTTATTGGGAAAGATATGGCGAGTCGAGGCGCGGAGTGAGGGGATTACTTCACTTTGGTGGCGGGGTGGCCCAACCGGCGTTCACTGCCGTCGCGGATCCGCTGGATGTTGTCCCGGTGTTGCCAGACGATCATGGCGCTGGCAATGAACCCGTAGACCATGTAGGTGTTGGAGTTTACCCCGGCTAGGGCTAGGGCCAAAACGGCCAACGCGCCGATCATCACTCCGACCACCGAGCCCAGGGAGATGTACCGGCTGAGCGCAGTGATGGTCAAAAATGTGGCGGTCGCGATAATCGCGGCTACCGGGACCATCAGTGCCAGTCCTCCCAACGCCGTCAGGATACCCCGGCCTCCCTTGAACTGCAGGAATACTGGCCAGTTGTGGCCCACCAAGACGATCAGCGCGGCAGCTACTTCTGCGCCGTCAGTGTTGATTACGGTCCGTGCCATGATCACCGCAACCACGCCTTTCGCGATGTCCAGGGTCAATACCACGGCGGCTGATTTAACTCCGCCGGTGCGCAGCACGTTAGACATCCCGGTGCGTCCGCTTCCGTATTCCCTAACGTCCAAGCCCATCTTCATCTGGAGCAACATGTAGCCCCAGGAGATGGACCCCAACAGATAGGCCAGAGGAAGGACCACGGCGTATTGAGCGGTTTCGGACTGCCCGCCCATGGCCAGCATTGCAAGAATTACGCCGGCGATGATGAACGGCGTGGCTATCGCCTGGAGGATGGTGGATTTGGAGCGTCTGTTCATCGCGCTAAGGCTGCTGTACCAGGCCAAGATGAGAGAAAGCTATCTGGTCTTGAACACCAATTTCAGATGGGTGCGGTCAAAGCCGAACGTGTCGCGTATCTTGTTTTCCAGATAGCGTTGGTACGTGTAGTGTACCAGTCCGGGGTCGTTGACCGTGAAAAGGAAGGTGGGCGGATTTATCCCAACCTGTTGCAGACGGTTGATCTGCACCCGCTGGCCCCGGTGCTTCCTGACCACCGGCGGCATATGGTCGGCCAGGGCGTCGGCCAGCATGAACTGTAGGTCCCGGGAGCGTATCAGCCGCATGCGCTCGGTCCAGAGGTCCTGGGCGGTGTCCATCAGCGTTTTGATGCCCTCCCCCTCCAAAGCCGATGTGAACAGGATGGGCACGTAGGGCATGAAATGCAGCCGGTCCCGAACGGTTGCCGCGGCCCGGTAGCGCGCGCCTTGGCCCTCGTCGGCGAACAGGTCCCATTTGTTGATCACCACGATCAGCCCGCGGCACATCTCCCAGGCCAGACCGGCGATGTGGGCGTCTTGGGCAGTGGCCAGCTCGGATGCGTCGGTCACGAGCACAGTGATATCGCTGCGGTTGACCGCGCCAACGGCCCGAATCACGCTGTATTTCTCGATCCCCTTGGACACCGCACCCGGGCGGCGGATGCCGGCGGTGTCTATGACCACGACCTCGCGGCCGTTGTAGGTGATCTCGGTGTCCAGAGCGTCTCTGGTGGTGCCGGCAACCTCACTGACGATGGATCGTTCCTGGCCCAATATCGCGTTCAGCAGGCTGGATTTGCCCACATTGGTGCGGCCCACGATGGCCAGGTTCAGCGCCCCCTGATGGTAGGTCGGGGTTTCATCACCAAGTTGCGTAAGTTCTTCTTCCGGCCCGATCGGGTCGGGTTCCATGTGGGCGGTCACCCGCTCCATGAGACGGTGGATGCCGTAGTTGTGGAAGGCGCTGATGGGCTCAGGATCGCCCATGCCCAGTCCGTAGAACTCAGGAGCCCCAAACTCGCGAGTGTCGTTGTCCACCTTGTTGACGGCCAGCACCACCGGTTTCCTGGTGCAACGCAGCAGTTCGGCGGCGGTGCTGTCAGAGGGAGTCATGCCGTCGACTACGTCGGTCATCAAGATGATGACATCGGCGTCAGCTATCGCCATCTCGGCTTGCTCCTGGACCAATTGACGGATGACGCCTTCTGGATGGGGCTCCAGTCCGCCGGTGTCCAGCAAAAGGAAGTGGAAGTCGTCCCACCAGGCGTCGGCCATCAGCCGGTCGCGGGTGGTGCCGGCAACGTCGCTGACGATGGCTTGCCTGCGTCCGACGATCCGGTTGAAAAGTGACGACTTGCCGACATTGGGCCGGCCTATGATTGCGACTATTGGGATGGCCAAATCAACACCAAATTAGGGTACTTGCTCTTCAGAGGAAGGACTCAGTTCCAGGAGAGTAAGAATTCTAAGATAGCTTTTTGGGCGTGCAAGCGATTGTGTGCCTGGGGAAACGCCACCGATTGCGGATGCTCCAGCATGCCCGGCGGGACCTCTTCGCCGTAATGGGCCGGCATATCGTGCATGAACAGGGCCCCAGAGTTGGCCCGTTTCATCAGGTTTGAGTCTACCGTGTAGCCGTGGAAGGCCGACTGGCGGGACGCGACTTCCGCTTCCTGCCCCATGCTAGCCCAGACGTCGGTATAGACTACGTCTGCCCCGGCAACCGCTTCCGCCGGATCGGTCAGAGTCCGCACTTGGACCGACGAACCGTTGGCCCTGGCCCTGGCTTGCTCCACCGAGGTTTCATCAAGATTATACCCTCGGGGAGAAGCGCTGGTGAAATTCATGCCCACGGCAGGTAACGCCAAGCACAGGCTCCGAGCCACGTTATTGCCGTCGCCCACATACGTCAGGCTAAGGCCGTCTAGGGTGTCTTTGTGCTCATAGATAGTGAGCAGGTCGGCCATGATCTGGCAGGGGTGCTCCAGGTTTGAGAGTGCGTTCACCACCGGCACGGTCGCGTGCTTCGCCAATCCTTCCAGCAGGTCGTGGTCGGATAGCCGGGCCACGATGCAGTCCACGTAGCCGGAGAGCACCTTGGCAACATCCAAGACAGGCTCACGACCGCCCAGGCCCACCTCTTGCTGACTCAGAAAAACCGAATATCCGCCTAGCTGTTCGATGCCTACCTGGAAGCTCACGCGAGTTCGTAGCGATGGCTTATCGAATAAAATGGCTATGGATTTGTCGGCCAACGGCTTGCGGCCGGGTTGGTCCGTTAGCTTGGTCTCCCGCGCCTGTTTGATTAGACTCAGCGTTTCATCGGGCGAGAGGTCGGTTACGGATAGAAGATCTCGTTTTCTTGGCATCTATGGGTACCTTGGGCTCTGGATGCGTTATACGAATGACTTCTAACATTATAGAGGTTGTGCGAAAGGGTTAAAACTGGGCCGGTAATCGCTGCAAACCAAGGCGTGGATTGCGCCTGGCGGACTATCTGCTATCATGTGTGGGCGCACGTCCCAAGGCGGGACCAGCTGCGGGCGAAGATAGTTCACTTAGAGACCCAACCTACAGGTTCTTACCTAAAAATTCAATCGGAGGGCAGAGCATGGCTAGCCCCGGTATCAGCCCAGGCATGAAAGGCCAAAAACAGACGTTTGTCTGCGAGCACAATGTGGCGCCCCACGTGGCCAAATTTAGCACTCCCTCCATGATTCAACTCATGGAACAGGCGTCCTCTGAGGTGGTTGGCGGCAACTTGCAAGAGGGCGAGCTCTCCGTAGGAATCGAAGTGAACATTCGCCATCTGGCGGCCGCGGACATCGGCGCGACAATCATCGCCCATGCGGAACTGATCGAGATCGACCGCAACCGCCTGACCTTCCAGGTTGAGGCTTACGACGGCGACAAGAAGATCGGCGATGGCACCCACAAACGGGCAATCATCAAGACCGGCGGTTAGCACAACGCGCCGGTTACCGGGCCGCTGTGGCCCCATTTAATTCTGGTCTGGAGCAGATACCATGGCGAATATGGAGCATGTTCAACTCGTTAAGCGGGGCCGCGACCACGTAGCCCGCTGGCGGGAAGCTAACCCCGATGAAAACCTGGACTTGAACGCGGCCTACATGAGCTACGTCAGGGCCCCTCAAGTCGATATCAGCGGCGCCGATGTCAGAGATTCTGACCTGATGGGAGCGGTGTTGCAGCGGGCCAACTTGTCTGGCTGCTACATGAATCCCTGTCACCTCTACCACGCCAACCTGAGAGAGACCAACATGGCCCGGGCCCGGCTGAACGGCGCCAACCTGCGCGGCGCAGACCTTCGCGGGGCAGACCTCTCGGGAGCTGACCTGGACCGTGCCGTCCTGTCCGAAGCGAACCTGACCGGCGCGAAACTGGTCAACGCCAACCTTTCCAGGGCCAGCTTGGCCGGTGCCAACCTGACCGACGCCGACCTGACCGGCGCCAGCCTCGCGGGAGCGTCGTTGGTCCGGGCGAACATGGCCAACGCAAAATGCACCGACAGCGACTTCTTCCAGACCCAGTTCTGGAGCGTAGACATGACTGGGACTGACATGACCGGCAGCCTGTTTGGCTATTCGGTCTTCCAAGACTGCGACATGAGCGGCGCCAAGGGCCTTGATCAAGTCCGGCACGACTGCCCGAGCACCATCGGCATGGACACTCTGTTCCGTTCCCACGGGCAGATTCCGGAGTCGTTCTTGATGGGCGCAGGATTGCCGTCGGCGGCCGCCGGTTTCCTGGCCGCCGCCAACGCCGACTCCACCAGCTTAAGAGAGGTCTTCATCGCCTGCACGGATCAGGACCAGGAGATAGCCAAGACATTGCGGGACGACCTGCGGGCGCTGGGTGTGCGCTGCTGGGTGTTCTCTCAAGAGGTGCGCGGCAACGCCCTGGTGGACCGGCATAGCGCCTCGGACCAGGAAGAGATCGAACGCTGGCTTCGGAATTACGACAAAATGGTGATTCTTGGCTCGGCGGGCTCATTGGAAGTTGAGACCCTCTTGAACGACATCACCGCCGCCAAACAGGTGCAGCTCTCCACGGAAACCTGGAGCCTGTATCTGGGCGCGATCGACGACACCCTCAAGGACCCCAAGGCTCGGTTCGCCCGGAACTTGGCAGCCGAGCATGTGGTCTTCGATCTGACTGGCCAGCAGAGCGACCGCGATACCTACCAGATTGAGGTGGCGCGCTTGGCCGAGGCCCTGAAACAGAACCAGCCGGCCAGTGACGGCATCCCCAAGTCGGACATCAGCGTGGACCAGCTCTAGTCCGACGCAACCGGTTAGTAGACCAATAGGGCCGTCCCAATCGATCAGGACGGCCCTTTTTCGTGCCTGTTGCAGGCTGTGAAAATGACGCAGTCTATAATGGTTGAACAGATGTTTCTACCTGGGCCAAAGTGATGAATCTGATGAATCTAATGGACAAAAGCGCACGGTAATGACGCAACTCCGTGTTCTGATCTGTTCCTTGGATCGCCTTTCCAGGGCTGGCTTGGCGGCGGAGTTGGACCGTCAGCCGGGTCGGACCGTGGTATGGGAGGTGTCCGGAGGCGAAGACTCGTTCCTGCCTCTGGACATCTATGGCCCAGATGTCATCGTGTGGGACGTTTCCTGGGAAACGGCATCCTCCTCCCGCAACTTAGGACACCTGCCCGACGGCCCCCACCTCTGCTAACATTGGCGGCGACCCGGCAACAAGCCGCCCAAGCCCGGTCGGCAGTGGCTCAAGCTTTCTTGAATCGCAGCGCAACTTCCGAAGCCCTGGCCGCTGACTGACCGCCCTCAGCCATGGACTGCAAGCGACCGACCCCTCCCTGGGCCAAAGTTCATGACGAGTCTGTTTCTGAGAACGAAGCCCCAACCCCCTGACTCCCCGTAAGAACAATGCCCTGCGGCTCCTGGCCGAGGGACTGCCCAACGAGGGCGTGGCCTCTCGCCTGGAAGTGAGCGAGTACACCGTCAAGTTCCATGTGAACTCCATCATGGGCAAGCTCAACGCCCAAAGCCGCACCGAAGCAGTTGCCCTAGCCACTCGGTTCGGCCTTCTCCCGCTTTGACCAACCCGTTTCCTTGCTTTTTTCTAGGCCCACCCCTAACCTCATGCGGGATGCCGGGCCAACTCCCCGTTGATAGTCTGGATACAAGCGGCGTAATCACCGTGAATCTCAACCGGCAGACCGCAAACGGAAAAGAGGCCGTCCCGATTAATC